>CAVVRO010000006.1:0-5013 GCA_963750645.1 uncultured Microthrixaceae bacterium
CGGTCCGCAAGGGGTGATCGACGTCGGCGGCGTTGCTGGTCGACCAACATCACGCCATGCCCAACGACTTCCCGGCGTTCGCGGTCGCGTGTGGTGAGGAGGGGTCGGATCCGCTCGTGCGCCATGAGGGGCGGATGGTGCGCGTCGACCAGCTCGCCGCCAGCGGGCACCTCGAGCGGCTCGACGGCGACCTGGCCGACGTCGCCGCCCTCGGCGTGCGGGTGTGGCGCTACGGGATGCCGTGGCGGCTCACCGAGCCCGAGCCGGGCGTGTACGACTGGACGCTGTGGGACCGGGCGCTGGCGGCCTGCGACCGCCACGACCTCACCCCGGTGGTCGACCTGTGCCACTTCGGTCTGCCCGACCACTACCCCGGGTTCTGCGATCCCGCCTGGGTCGAGGGGTTCGGCCGCTACGTCGACGCCTTCCTCGCCCGGTACCGCACCCTCATGTGGTTCACGCCGGTGAACGAGCCCGGCATCACGGCGCTGTTCTCGGCCCGCCTGGGCATGTGGAACGACCGGCGGGCCAGCGAGGACGACTACTTCACCGCCCTCGGCCACGTCACGCTGGCCAACCTCGAGGCCCTCGCCCGGATCCGGGCCGACCGCGACGGCTGGTGGATCGGCGCCGAGGGCTTCGGCTGCGAGCTGGCCGACCCCGACGACGAGCCGGGCCAGCAGGCGGCGCTCGACGCCCGGGACCTGCAGTGGGCGGTGTGGGACCTCCACCTCGGCGTCGACCCTCGTGGCATCGCGGCCCGGCTCACCGACGTGCTGACCGACGACGTGCAGGCGCGCCTCGCCGAGCTCGCCCGAGTCGTCCCGACCGACCGGATCGTCGCCGGCCACGACCTCTACCCGGTGAGCGTCACCGCCCACGGCAGCCGGGCCAAGCGACCGCTCACGATCGCCGACCGGGTCGCCGCCTACGAGGCGACCGCGGCCGCCTGGCACGACCGCTACCAGGTGCCGTTCTGGGTGGCCGAGACCTCCAACCTCGGCCTCCCGGTGGACGACGGCCCCGCCTGGCTCGACGCCCTCGTCGCCGGCCTCGACCACCTCGCCGCCGCCGGCCGCCCCGTGCGCGGCATCTGCTGGTACAGCCGCGGCGACCAGTACGACTGGCACACCGCGCTCACCAAGCCGGTCGGCGAGGTCACCGAGGTGGGCCTGTTCGACGCCGCGCGACGGCCCCGGACGGTGGCCGGTGCGCTGGGACGGCTGGCCGGGATCAGGGGCGGCTGAGAAGGCGAGCTCGAGCGACCGCTCCCGCGGCAGCGGCCGGACGGCCCAGGCCGAGCCCGCCGATCCCGACGTCAGCTCGAGGGCGCGGTGGCCGGTGGTGCCGCGCTCAGCGGAAGGCGACGAACATGGCGGCCATCGCGGCGACCACGGTGGCCTGGCTGGCGAGGAGCCACGTGATGAAGCTGCTCGTCAGCGATCCGGTGAGCCGTGCTTCGAGCTCGGCGAGATCCTGCTTGGTCGCCAGCTCGGCGAACCCCGTGGGTGGCATCAGCTCGATCATCGTGGATGCACGCTCCTCGCCCATCTGCTCCTCGAACCACTTGAACAGCTCGTGACGTTGACGCTCGGTGACCGCCCTGGTCGACCTCCGTGGTGTGGCTGCCGCGAAGGGCGCCCGAAGGCACCGAGGCGAACCGCACGGTTCGCGCCTACAGGCTACCGACGCCGTGTGACGCACGCCGGCGCTGCGCTGCGGACGAGTCGTAGGGTAGGGAGGCGCCAACCCCCGGAGGAGCCGTCCATGGACACCGAGGCAACCCCACCTCCGAAGAAGCCGCCGGCGTGGTTCGTGCACGTGGCGTGGCGCGTGCACCGCGCGCTGTACAAGCTCAGCGGCGGCCGCTTTCTGTGGACCACGGCGAACAAGCGGGGCTGGGGAGCGCTGCGCCTCACGGTCATCGGGCGGAAGTCCGGGCAGGAGCGCAGCGTCATCCTCGGCTACATCGAGGACGGCCCGAACCTCGTCGTGATCGCCATGAACGGTTGGGACGAGGGCCATCCCGCGTGGTGGCTCAACCTCGAGGCGCACCCCGATGCCGTCGTTCGCCTGTCGGGCGAGACGGAGCGACCCGTGCACACGTTCGCGGCGGCGGGCGAGGAGCGCGAGCGACTGTGGAAGCTGTGGGCCGAGGTCAATCCGGACCTCGACGGCTTTGCCGGCGGGCGGGCGACCGAGGCCCCTGTCGTCGTGTTCGAACCGCGCGACGCGGCCGCCTGACACCGCTCGTGCGGTGAGCGCCGTCGCCGGCTACCGCGCGTTGGCGAGCACGGCGAGGACGCCGTGGCGGTCCATGTGGTGCTCCTCCACGCGGACGTCGACGAACCCGTGGGCGCGGCAGGCGTCGGCGAACACCTCGGCCTGCTCGGGTGTCCAGCCGTGGCTGTGGAGCCCCTGGGCGCCGGGTTCCGTGTGGCGCCGGACTATCGGTCGGGAAGACGGGTGCGCGCCTCGACGATCTCCCAGAGGAGGTCGGGGTCGTGGATGCGGACCTCCGCGGGTGCACCGCGTCCCCACGCCTCGGGCCCGAGCAGCACCTCGCGGGCCAGGAGGCTCAAGCCGCGGGTCGCGGCGGGCGATGACGCTGGCCCGGCCAGCGGCCGAGAGCAGCTCCGTGCTCCCGAGGCCCACGCCGCCGTAGCCGCGGTGCGCGCCGGGCAGCGCCCGCAGGAACGTGTCGGCGCGCTGTGAGGGGGTGCCGCTGATGCCGAGGTCAGCGGCGAGGTCCTTGACGAGCAGGCCGTGGGTGGCGAAGGCGTCGTTGGCGGTGGCCACCACCCACACGAGGGCGGCGGCGGTGTTCTCGAGACGGCTGCGGCGCGTGAACAGCGACGGGTCGGCGGTGGCCAGTCGGGCGATGGTGCGGCGGGCGGCGGTGCGCAGCTCGAGGTCGAAGAGGCGTTCGCAGACGTCGTCGACGAGCGCCACCACCGGTTCGATCGCCTCGACCGCGTCGGGCGCGACAGCGGTCCAGTCGAACGGCTCGTCCGGGAGCGGCTCGACGCTGAGGTGGCGCAGCGCGGCCACGGACCCCGTCGCGCCGACCAGCTCCACCAGCATCTCGGCGCCCCACGACCACATCGGGTCGTCGGTGTCCCCGTAGAGCTCGTCGCGCTCGTCGATGGCCCGCTGCAGCTCCGGCCCCCAGCGATCGACGGCGGCCATCGTCTCATCGGTGAGCGAGTCGGGCACGCCGCGCTCACCGTGGCAGTAGCCGATGAAGGCCCGGAGCAGGTCGGGAGCCAGGGCCAGCACCTCGGTCGGCACGTCGTCGTCGTCCACCAGTCCCTCGGCCGTCAGCACCTCGACCCGCACCGGGCTCCAGCGCATCGGGTCGTCTTCCTCGGCCGCGACCTCCACGACGCGCTCCAGCAGGCGCCGCCGGTCGCGGTCCCGTAGGGCGCGACCCCACGGCGACGCGAAGAACGCCTCCACCAGCTCGCGGAGCTCGGCGGTCGTCCACGTGTGGCGGACGTAGCCCGTGCCCCCGGTCGGCAGGCCGCGAAGGATCCACTCGACCGCCGGCCGGGAGCGCGGCCAGGTGCGGTCGTCGTCGGCATCGAGCAGGAACCCGTTGCTCAGCGGGTTGGCCAGCGCGTCGGTGAGCTTGGCCCTGGCGTCTGCGAGGGAGACGTCCGTCGTGGCGGTGCCGGGCTCGCGAAGGAGGTCCGTCATGCGGTGCAGCACGGCATCGAGCGGCTCGGGCACCACGAAGGCGTCCTTCACGAACGTGCCGATGTTGTGGTCGACGTACACGTCGACGGTGACGCCCGTGGAGCCGGGGATCTCTACCTCGAGCAGCAGGACCTCCCCGTCGCCCAGCACGTGGCCCACCTCGACCACCCGGGTGACGCGGGCCTCCCCCAGGCCGTCGACCCAGGCGGGCAGGGAGTGCGATCGGCGGGCGCTGGCGGCGGCCGCGGCGGTCCGCAGCTCGGCGCGCTCGCCGAGGGCGGCGACGGCGCGCAGCAGCGCGGTGGTCTCGCGGCGCTCGACGTCGGCCCACGTGTCGACGAGGAAGTCGACGGTGGGCAGGTCGGGCGGCCGGCCCAGGTTGCTCGGCGAGGCCAGCCACACCATCGAGCTCACCAAGCCCACCAGATCGACGGGATGGGGCTGGCGCAGGGCCGCGGCGACCATCTCCATCATCCCCGGCTCCCGCGGGCCCCGGTCGGCGTGCACGAGCTGGAGGGGGCGGGTGCCCTTGGGGGTGGTGCGGCCGCCCTTCTTGGCGTGCCTGCCGCGCTTCTTGGCGGCCATCGTCATCTCCTCGTGTCGATCGGTGAACCGACGCTGGGTCGGTGGGCGCCGGGCGCGAGGCGGCGTGAAGCCGATTGGCTGCACCGTAGCGGTGCCGTGTGACAGCGTTCTGCAGGCCGCGCAGGCCTTCCGCGACCTCGCGTGGTTCAGGGAACGTCCAAGATCACGGCGATGGTCTCGCGGATCTGGGCGAGGACCGTCACGCCCACGTTGCCTCGGGTGCTGGTGATCCGACTCGGCGCGATGGCCCGGATGTGCTGGCACTGCGCGGCCGAGGCCACATCGAGGCCGTTCGCGGGGTCGGGCTCGATGACCACCTCGGAGTGGAAGGAGCGGATCGTGCTCGTGAGCGGCACCACCTGGATCACCGACGGTGACGCGTCGAGGATCCGCTGGGCCGTGACCACGACCGCGGGATGACGAAAGCCCGCCTCCCGGCCCTCGGGCGCGCCGAGCTCGAGGTCGACGACATCACCCGAGGTCGGCATCGAGCCAGGCGACCTCGTCCTCTCGCAGCGGGGCCGTGAGGTCGGTGCCGACACGGTCCTGGCGGAGTGCTCGGACCGCGAGCGTCACGGTGTCTCCGACGGTGGTGTTCAGCTCCGCCGCAAGGCGCTTGAGCTCCTTGTGCGTCGAGGCGTCGATGCGAACGCTCGTGCTCTGCATGCAGATCAGCATACATCCCCGTCGACGGGGCGCGCCGGCGTCAGCTCAGGGGCGCGGTGGCGA
>CAVVRO010000007.1:0-49868 GCA_963750645.1 uncultured Microthrixaceae bacterium
CAAGACATCGCCGTCCAACGTCGCGTGCCGTACGAGGCCCGCGCCGACTCCGTCATGTACCGCCAGGTGCTGGCCGAACAGGCACACGCACACGGCTGGGAGGTCCACCTCTACGACGCCAAGGACGTGGAGGCGCGGGCGGTCGGCGAGCTGGCCGAGCGGGCCGACGAGGTCCTCCGCGGTCCGCGGGCGACGTTGGGGCCGCCCTGGACAAAGGACCATCGGATGGCGCTCACGGCGACGGTCGTGGCCAGCTGAGCTGACGCTGCTGGGATGCTCGGCGGCGGCTACCGCCCTCTGGGGGGTCGATGGGATGCCGAGACCGGCCCGCGCGGGCTGCGCTCGATGACCAGGATGCGGCCGTCCGTCGGGGGGGCGGGGCGGAAGGCGCTGCGGGGCACCGCGGTGCCGGTGCGCAGGTGGTGGCCGCTCGTCGCACCGTCCTCCGCCCAGCGGCGGGCGGCGCTGCGCTTGAGGAGCAGGTCGGCGCGGATGAGACGGCTGGCGGGATGGAGGAGGCGCCGCAGCAACGGGTCGGTGATGGCCCAGGGCGGGTTGGCGACGACACGGAACGTACGGCGCGGCAAGCGGAGGTCGGCGGCGTCTGCCTGCACGACCCGCACGTCGTTGCCGAAGCGCCGGCGCAGCGCTGCGGCGCGGCCAGGGTGCAGCTCGATCGCGATCACCCGTGCCCCACGCTCGAGGAGCGGCGCGGTGAGCGCGCCATCGCCGGCGCCGACGTCGAGCACCAGGTCGCCACGGGCGATGCCCGACTCGGCGACGAGTCGTTCAGCCCACGAACGGTCGAGTCGGTACCAGCCCCAGGCCGGAGGACGTCCCCCGGCCACGAAGGCGCACCACCAGCATCACCATCGGCATCGGACGAGCCTCGTCGGCGCGGTCACGTCGCTGCCAGCGGGTTTCCACGCGTAGACAGGGTGCGTGCGGGACATCATCGACCTGAGCCACCCCATCGAGGACGGGACCATCACCTATCCGGGCCTGCCGGGGCCGGCGATCTCGGACCACCTGAGCCGGGAGGCGTCGCGGGAGCGCTACGCGACGGGCGTCGAGTTCCAGATCGGGCGGATCGACATGGTCGCCAACACCGGGACCTACCTCGACACGCCCTTCCACCGCTTCCGCGACGGCCACGACCTCGCCGGGCTCGACCCGGCCCGCGTGCTCGAGGTGCCGGGCGTGCTCGTCGACGCGACGGGCGCTGGCGAGGCGGCTCCGGAGCTGCTCGACGGCCTCGACCTCGCGGGCACGGCCGTCCTGTTCCGCACCGGTTGGGACGTGCACTGGGGCACTGATCGGTACGGCGAGGCCGGCCACCCGTACGTCGCGGCCGCAACAGCCGAGCGCCTCGTCGACGCGGGGGTGAGCGTCGTGGGCATCGACTCGGTGAACATCGACGACACCCGAACAGGCGAGCGGCCGATCCACACCACGCTGCTGGCAGCCGGCATCCCGATCGTGGAGCACCTGTGCCGGTTGGGGGAGCTCCTGGGCCGGTCGTTCACCTTCACGGCCCTCCCACCCGCGGTGGTGGGGATGGGGACGTTCCCCGTGCGGGCCGTCGCGGCCCTGCGCTGACTGCTTCTGTGGGCCCAGCACCGCACGGCGGCGGGTGACGCACACCGAGCTGGTGTCTGGCGGCCGTTCAGACCTCGGATCGCGCGCGCCGGTGGAGCACGAGCTTGGCCTCGCCGACGCCCAGCACGAGGAGGCCCTGCATGACGATCAACGCCCGACCGGGGCCGGTGAGATCAGCGCCGGCCGCGACTGCGAACGAGGCCACGGACCACAGGATGTCGCCGGCGGCGCTGATCGGGACCCAGCGCTGCCGCGCCTGATCGCTCGCGGCGCCCAGCCACGCCAGGTCGAGGGCGAGCAGCAGGAGGAAGGCGCCCACGACTCGACCCGGTCCCGCGGTGGTCAGGCCGGTCAGATCGGTGAGCGGCCCGGCGGCGGCGAGGAGCGCCAGGCCGCTGATCGCGGCGGCGGCGGCGTCGACGCGCACGAGGTCGCGCAGGTGCTGAGCGGCTCGACCAGCCTGACCGAGGGTGGTGGCGGTACGGGGGACGGTGGGAGTGGCGTCGACGTCGGTCATGGTCACGGTGAGGCCTCCTGGATCGCGGATGCCGTCACTGTGCGGGAACGAGCGCCGCTCGACGATTACCTGCGAGGTCATGCGCTCGCTCGGGTGCAGCGCGCGATGGCCGCCTCGGCCGCGCCGACGTAGCCGCCCCCGAACTTGATGGCGTGCACCACCAGCGGCGCGATCTGGTGGAGCGGCACCCGGTTGCCCCAGCCCTCGGCGAGCGGGTGGACCTCGGCGTAGGCGGCGAAGCAGTCGTCGCCGAACCCACCGAAGAGCCGCATCATGGCCAGGTCGAACTCCCGATGGCCGCCATGCGCCGCGGGATCGATGAGCCAGCTCCGACCTCGCTGGTCCACGAGTCGGTTGCCGGCCCAGAGGTCGCCGTGCAGCCGGGCTGGGGGCTCGTCGGTCGCGCCGAACCGGGTGAGGCGGGTGGGATCGGCGAGCCGCTCCAGGTCGGCGATCGCCCCGTTGCGGAGGGCCTCGCTGTCGTGGGCCAGGTGGGCGAGGGGGAGGAGCCGCTGCGCTCCGTAGAACTCCGCCCAGGTCGACGACGGCTCGTTCGGGAGTCCTCGGCTCCCGGTGGTGCGCCGGTCCTCCCGTCCGAAGCACGGCGGGGTGGCCTGGTGCAGGGCCGCCAGCGCCCGACCGAGGTCGGCCTCGGCCGACGGGGCGGGCGAGCCCGCGTCGATCCACTCGAGCACGAGGAACGGTGGCGCGCCTCGTCCGCCGTCGGACACCGCCAGGACCGCAGGCACTCGCACGGCCTCCGCGGCGCCGAGCCAACGGAGCCCGTTGGCCTCGGTGGTGAAGAACCCGGGCGGTGGGCTCGGGTGGGTCTTGGCGAACACCCGCCGGTCGTCGGCGAGGTCGAAGCCATACGACTGCGCGACGTCGCCGCCCCGCACGACCCACGACGATCGCACCGCGCTCCCGAGTGCCGTCTCCACGGCCTCGCGCAGGCGGTTCATGGTCCGAGGCTAGGAGCCGAGCGGCCGACGGTGCGGTAGGAACACCGGGTGCCGACATCGATCATGTGGTTCCGACGTGACCTCCGGCTCGCCGACCACCCCGCGCTGATCGAGGCCGTGCAGGCCGCACGCGGCGGGGGCCACGTGGTGGCCGCCTTCTGCGTGGACCCTCGGCTCTGGGGTCCATCCGGTGACAACCGCCGAGCCTTCCTCGTCGGGTGCCTCCGCTCGCTCCACGACGTGATCGGCGGGCACCTGGTGGTGCGCCACGGTGACCCCGTGGTCGTGCTCCCCGCGCTGGCGGCCGAGGTCGGCGCGGCAGAGGTGTTCGTGACGTCGGACTTCGCGCCGTACGGCCGCCGGCGTGACGACGCGGTGGAGCAGGCGCTGTCCAGCGCGGACCGAGTGCTGCGTCGGGTGGGATCGGCCTACGCCGTCGACCCCGGGGCGGTCCGCAACGGGTCCGGCGATCCGTACAAGGTGTTCACCCCGTTCTCGAGGGCATGGGCGGCTCATGGCTGGCCGGTGCCGAGCCGAGCGCCGGCGAGCATCCCGTGGGCGACCGGCCTGCCCACCGACGGCATCCCCGAGGGGCCGCTGGTCGCCGCCGCCCTGCCGGAGCCCGGCGAGGCGGCGGCCAAGCGAGCCGCCCGACGGTTCTGGGACACCCATCTCGACGCCTACGACGAGCAGCGCAACGATCCCGGCGCGGATGCCACGTCGCGCCTGTCGCCCTACCTCAAGTGGGGGTGCATCCATCCGAGGCAGCTGCTCCACGCGCTGGGCACCACGCCGGCGGAGCGCACGTTCCGAGCTGAGCTGTGCTGGCGGGAGTTCTACGCCGACGTGCTGCACCACCGGCCCGAGACGGCGCACCACGCGTTCAACGAGAAGATGGCGCTGATCGATGTCGACAGCCAGGGTACGGCGGCGCAGTTCGCGGCGTGGTGTGAGGGTCGCACCGGCTACCCCATCATCGACGCCGGCATGCGCCAGCTCCTCGGTGAGGGGTGGATGCACAACCGGGTGCGCATGCTCGTCGCCAGCTTCCTGGTGAAGGACCTCCACCTCGACTGGACGCGCGGCGCCCGCTTCTTCATGGAGCACCTCGTCGACGGTGACGTGGCGTCGAACCAGCACGGCTGGCAGTGGGTGGCCGGCACCGGCACCGATGCGGCGCCGTACTTCCGCATCTTCAACCCCGTCACCCAGGGCGAGCGCTTCGATCCGGGCGGTATCTACGTCCGGCGCTGGGTGCCCGAGCTGGCGACGGTGAGCGACCGGTACCTCCACCGTCCCTGGGATGACCCGGCCGGGCTGCCGCCGGGGTACCCCGGCCCGATCGTCGACCACGCCGAGGAGCGCGAGGAGGCGCTGCGGCGATTTGCCGCCGTGCGCGGCCGCTGACGGCTCTCGTCACTCCAGGCGGGCCAGCAGGTCGGCCTCGCTGAGCGACCCGGGCGGCGCCTTCGCGCGCGCCAGCTCGTGCGCGACCACCTGGAGCAGCTCGTTGACCGGCGTCGGCAGGCCGTGGAGCCGGCCGAGGAGCACGATCTCGCCGTTGAGGAGGTCCACCTCGATGCTCCCCGTCCCCCGGGCGAGGCTCTGCCAGGAGGAGCCACCGCCTCGGCGTTCCCCGGCCACCCGACGGAGGGAGATCAGGTCGCCGCGTCGTTCGGAGTCTTCGGCGGGCGAGGCACAGTCGATCCCGGCGGCGGCGATCACCGCCTCGGCCTCCGCTTGGGCCGCCGTGTACAGGTCGCTGCTGCGGCCGATCGGGCCGATCGCGGCTTCGAGGGCGTTGCCGAGGTTCATCAGGAGCTTCGACCACTTGAACCGCATCACCGTCGGGTTCGTGACCGAGCTGAAGCTCGACGACGCGAACGCCGCCGAGATCGCCTCGGCCCGATCGTCGACGCCGGTGGGGTAGCGGCCGACGTCGAGGATCCCGGTGATGGGCGCCGAGGAGGCGTCGACGACACCCGGGCGGAGGTAGGTGGCGGGCAGCATGACCGGCACGGCGTACGTGTTCGGCGTGCGTCGCAGGACCTGGCGCTCGTTGTCGACGCCGTTCTGGAGGCAGGCGACGGCGAGGTCGGGCGGTCCTCCGGCGAGGGCACGGAGCGCGCTGTGCGTGTCCTGTCCCTTCACCGCGAGCAGCACCACGTCGTCGCCGTCGAGGGCGAGCTCGTCCGGATGGGAGACGACCTCGATGGGCACCCGCACCTCGTCGTCGGGAGAGCGGAGGAGGAGCCCGTCGGACGCGATCGCGACGCCGTGCGCACGTCGGGCGACCAGCACGACGTGGTGGCCGTGCTGGGCCAGCCGCCCGCCGACGACACCACCCACCGCCCCCGCACCCAGCACGACGAACCGCATACCCCCAACCCTGTCAGGTGGGGAACCTGCTGTCCTGGGCTGGCACTCGGTAGCATCGAGTGCCAGGACTCGTGATGCTCGACGAACGCAAGGCCGCCATCCTCCGGGCCGTCGTGGAGGAGTACATCGACACCGCTCAGCCGGTGGGGTCCGCGCACGTCGTGCGGTCCTCCGGGGTGCACGTGTCCTCGGCCACCGTGCGCAACGACATGGCCACCCTGGAGCAGGAGGGGTACCTCCGGCAGCCGCACACGAGCGCGGGTCGGATCCCCACGGAGAAGGGCTACCGCTTCTTCGTCGACAACCTCGGACAGCCCGCGAACCTTCGGCGAGACGATGCCGTGCAGGTGCGGTCCTTCTTCGAGCAGGCGCATGGCGAGCTCGAGGAGATGCTGCAGGACACCTCGCGGCTGCTCGGCGACCTCACGAGGTACGCCGGTGTGGTCGTCGGGCCGACACCGTCCGAGGCGACCATCAGGTCGGTGCAGGTCGTGAGCATCACGCCGACGAGCGCGCTGGTGGTCATGGTGCTCTCGAACGGGGCCGTCGAGAAGCACACGATCGAGCTTGCCGAGCCCGTGGGGGACGAGCGCATCGGCGCGGCCACCGTGCACCTCGCGACGCACCTCACCGGGTCCCCTCGGGGTGCGCTCGGGTCGCTCCCGCTCACCGGCGATGCGGTCACCGACGGGGTGTGCGCGCAGGCGGCGGCGTCGCTGCGGCGTGACGACGGCGACGGCCCAGACCACGTCTTCGTGGGAGGCACCTCGCAGGTGGCGCGGGCCTTCGACGCCATCGAGACGGTGCGCGAGGTGCTCGGCGTCCTCGAGCAGCAGTACGTCGTGGTCACGCTGCTCCGTGACGTGCTCGACCGCGGCCTCCAGGTCGCCATCGGCACGGAGACGGGCATGGCGCCGCTCGCGGAGTGCGCCCTGATCGTGGCGCCCTACCAGGCGGACGGCGAGCCGGCCGGAACGATCGGCGTGCTGGGCCCAAGTCGGATGGACTACCCCCAGGCGATGGCAGCCGTGGCTGTGGTGAGCCACCGGCTGTCGCAGCGCCTCACCGAGGGCTGACGTGCCCGCCGACTACTACGACCTGCTCGAGGTGCCCCGCGACGCCAGCGCCGAGGACATCAAGCGCGCGTACCGCCAGATGGCGCGTCGGCTGCACCCGGACACGAACGACGATCCGGAGGCCGAGGCGCGGTTCAAGGAGGTCGCCCTGGCCTACGAGGTGCTTTCCGACCCCGACAAGCGCCAGCGCTACGACCGCTTCGGCCCGGATGGGGTGGCGGCGAGCGACCCGTTCGGCGGGGGCGGCATCAACGACATCTTCGACGCCTTCTTCGGCGGGAACAGCCCGTTTGGAGGCGGGGGCCGCCGCGGCCCCGCAGGACCGCCGCGCGGGTCGGACCTCGAGGCGGTGGCCGACCTCTCGTTCGAGGAGGCGGTCTTCGGCGCCCGCCACCCGGTCGACGTGCGGACGGCCGTCCCGTGCGAGCCCTGCGGGGCCACCGGCGCGAAGCCGGGCACGGAACCCGTGACCTGCCTCGAGTGTGCCGGGGTCGGCCAGGTGCAGCGCGTGCGCCAGAGCTTCCTCGGACAGATGGTCACCAACTCGATCTGTCCTCGCTGCAACGGGCAGGGCCGCGTGATCGGTGATCCTTGTGCCAGCTGTGGGGGTGAGGGTCGGACCATCGAGGAGCGCACGTACACGGTCGACATCCCGGCGGGCGTCGACACGGGGTCGACCCTCCGCCTCACCGGCCGTGGCGCGGCCGGACCGCGCGGCGGGCCGAGCGGCGACCTGTACGTGCACGTGCGGGTGCGGCCGCACGACCGGTTCACACGCCAGGGCGTCGACCTCCACTGCGATCTGCCGGTGTCCTTCGCCCAGGCGGCGCTCGGCACCCACATCGAGCTTGCCACGCTCGACGGCGAGGAGGACCTCGTCGTCCCGCGCGGCACGCCGTCCGGGAAGGAGTTCCGGCTCAAGGGCCGTGGCGTTCCGCACCTCGAGCGCCGACATCGCGGCGATCTCATCGTGCGCGTGCTGGTCGACGTGCCCACCGACCTCTCCCCCGAGGAAGAGGACCTGTTGCGGCAGCTCGCCGAACAGCGAGGCGAGGTGGTCGCGCCGGCCGACGCCGGCTTCCTCACGCGCATCCGCTCCGCCTTCCGCTAGCCCGCATGGCGCATCCCGCTGACCACCCCGGGCCGTTCGCGCTCGTCGACGACCTCGAGGGGCCCGTCCTGCTCCCGGACGACGCCCACCACCTCGAGCGCGTGCTGCGGTTGCGGGAAGGCGATCCGCTGGTCCTCGGGGATGGTCGTGGCGGGTGGCGACCTGCGGGCTTTGGTCCCACCCTCGAGCCGCGCGGTGCGATCGAGCGCGCCGCACCCGAGGTGCTCCCGATCGGCGTGGCGTTCGCGCTCGTCAAGGGCAGCAAGCCGGAGCTGGTGGTGCAGAAGCTGACGGAGCTCGGCGTCGATCGGATCGTCCCGTTCCGAGCCGAGCGCTCGGTCGTTCACTGGGACGACGCGAAGGCACGGAAGGCCGCGGCCCGGTGGCGGGCGGTGGCTCGTGCCGCGACGATGCAGAGCCATCGCCCATGGCTTCCCGTCGTCGAGGACGTCACCGATCTGCGCGACCTCCTCGGACGCGAGGGTGCGGCGCTGGCCGACCGCCGGGGTGACCCGCCCCAGCTCGAGCACTCGCTGGTGCTGATCGGTCCGGAGGGCGGCTGGGCACCCCACGAGCTCGACGCCGCAGCGCGTGGGGGGCTACCTCGGGTAACCCTTGGCGGTCATGTGCTGCGAGCGGAGACGGCGTGCCTCACGGCCGCCGCGCTGCTCACCGGGCTTCGATCAGGCCTCGTCGGGCCGGGGTCGTGAACCTCGCCGACGAAGGGTCACGCAGGGTGATTGAACCTGACCACGCATCGCGCGTACATTGTGCGTGCGGCGTGGCAACGCCCAGCGTGGTGAGAACGCCGCCGGGGGGCGTCCTGGGAGGGACGACGACACGATGACCGATACCGACGACACCGACGGCAACGGTGCCTATGCCAGCAGGGTCGGCACCCGGCTGCGGGCGATCCGGCGCCAGAAGCGGCTGTCCCTGCAGGACGTCGAGGCGTCGTCCGGTCAGGAGTTCAAGGCCTCTGTCCTCGGCGCGTACGAGCGCGGCGAGCGGGCCATCTCCGTGCCTCGGCTGCAGCGCCTGGCGCGCTTCTACCGAGTCCCGGTCGACCAGCTCCTCCCCGGCGACGACGGCCCCGACTTCGGCCCGCGGCCCGGCGACGCCGATCTCGTCATCGATCTGACGCAAGGGCCGTCGGTGCGCAGCGAGGAGCGATCGGTGAAGATCGACCTCGCGTCGATGGAGGGCCTGGAGGGCACGGACGCCGAGATGCTGACGCGCTACCTGCGGATGATCCAGGTGCAGCGCGGCGACTTCAACGGCCGGGTGCTCACCGTGCGCAAGGACGACCTTCGTGCCATCGCCTGCATCCTCGACGTCACCCCCGACCTCGCGATCGACCGCCTCGACGGACTCGGCGTGATGTTCACGTCGGCTCCGACCCCGACGCAGGGCTGAAACCCGCTCGTCTCCGGGCACGATGAGAGGGTGAGCGAGCCCTCGCCCTTCGGCGTCTACCTCCACGTGCCGTTCTGCGCGGCGCGCTGCGACTACTGCGCGTTCGCCACATGGACGGATCGGCACCACCTCACCGACGCCTACCTCGTGGCATGTCGCGCCGATGCCGACCGTCTCGTTGCCCTTGGCCTTCCCGTGGCCACCTCGATCTTCGTCGGCGGCGGAACGCCGTCGATGGTCCCCGCGGCCGAGCTCGTCGCCGTGCTGGATCGAATACCCAGGACCGCCGGTGCCGAGGTCACGGTCGAGTGCAACCCGGACGACGTCACCCGGGAGCTGGTCGACACCTATCGGGCGGGAGGCGTGAACCGGCTCTCGTTCGGCGTGCAGTCCACCTCCGCGCACGTGCTCGCCGCCCTCGGCCGCACGCACGATCGCGCCAACGTCGAGCGCGCGGTCGAGCACGCACGAACCGCCGGGTTCGAGACCTTCAACCTCGATCTGATCTACGGAGGTGCAGGGGAGACCCTGGATGACTGGTGCCGCACGCTCGACGATGCGGTCGCCCTCGATCCGCCGCACGTGTCCGCCTACGCGCTCACGGTCGAGGCGGGCACACCGCTCGCACTGGACCCTGGGCGGCACCCTGACGACGACGACCAGGCCGACAAGTACCTCGCCGCCACGGAGCGCCTCGGCGCAGCCGGCCTCGAGTGGTACGAGATCTCGAACTGGAGTCGACCGGGCCACGAGTGCCGGCACAACCTCCTCTACTGGACCATGGGGGAGTACCAAGGCCTCGGCTGCGCATCCCACTCGCATCGTGACGGTCGTCGGTTCTGGAACCTGCGCACACCGGATCGCTACGTCGAGGCGGTCGCGAGTGGATCGACGGTCGAGGCGGCTGACGAGCGCCTCGAGGACGACGCTCGGGCCCTCGAGGCCCTCCAGCTCTCGCTGCGCACGCGCCACGGCGTCCCGTCGGCGACCCTCGACGTCGACGGGCTGCCCGGCCTCGTCGAGGTCCACCCTGACGACGCCACCCGCCTCGTGCTCACGGTCGACGGACGGCTCCTCGCCAACGAGGTCGCCCTCCGCCTGGCGGTCTGAGCGCCGTCAGTCGCCGACGAGCAGTCGCGTGATCATCCGGTCGGCCTGGGCCTCGGTCTCGCTGTGCCCGGTCACGACCTGGAGGAACACGCGACGGTCGATGGCGCGGAGGACGAGATCGGTGGTGGCCATCACCGTGGCCTGGCGCGGCACGTCTCGAAGCAGCGCGATCTCCCCGAAGCTCCCGCCTGCTTCGAGCTGAGTGCTGAGCTCGTCGGTGATGATCACCTCTGCTTGACCCGTCTCGATGACGTAGAACCGGTCGCCACGGTCGCCAGCGTGGAAGACCTCCTCGCCGGCGGTGACGGTCACGACCGCCGCGCAGCGGGCGAGCCGCTCGATGCCACGTTCGGGTAGAGGGGCGAACAGCGCCACCGATCGGATCAGCTCGAGCCCCTCGGGCGCGAGCGCGACGGTGTCGATGCGCCGCAGCGCGGCCAGCGATGCGATCGCCACGACGCTCACCGACGCTCCGAGGACGAGCAGCCCCGTGCGGAGGCCGACCGTGTTGATGAGCAGGGGCATGGCGAGCGAACCGAGGGCCATGCCCGCGATGAGGGCGCTGTCGACCGCTCCGAACACCCGGCCCATCACCTCGTCCGACACGAGGCGCTGCATGATCGTGAAGGCGTTGATGTCCACGAGTGAGTTGCCCAACCCGAGGATCGCCATGACGAGGAGCACGGGACCGAGGTCGGGCCAGGCCACGATCAGCAGCAGGGGCGCCGACCACAGCAGCACGCCGACGCCGAAATCCACCGCCAGCCTTCCCCGCGTGGCCAGCACCAGCGCGATGAAGCCCCCGACCAGGCCCCCCACCCCGACCATGGCGTCGAGCACACCCACCGTGGACTCGTCCATGCCGAGCAGGTCGAGGGCGATGGCCACCCCGAACACGAGCGACGCGCCCGCCACCACCGTCTGGGCGCAGTAGAGGCCCATCAGCACGGTGAGGTCGCGGCTGGCGAAGATCTCCCTGAAGCCGGCGCCGGCCCCCGAGAGCAGGCTCTTGGGCGGCTCGTCGTCACCCGCCCCATCCTCATCAGGCACCTCGTCGACCGCTGCCTCCGGGACTCGGACCAGGGCCACCAGCGCGCCCGACCACAGGAAGGTGAGCGCGTTGAAGCCGAAGACGACGGGGACGTCCGCGACCGCCAGGAGCACGCCGGCCACCGCCGGGCCGGCAAAGAAGCCGACGGACTCGATGGTGCTGGCCGCCACGTTCGCCGCGGTGAGCTCGCCGGGGTGGTTCGCGAGGCGCGGGAGGAGCGCCATCTGGGCGGGGCGGAAGGCGGTTGCAGTGAGCGCGGTCAGCACCCCGAGTCCGTACACGACCAGCGCCGGGCCGTCCTCGGCGATGACCAGGGCCGCAACGGCGACCAGCGCGAAGCGGAGGAGGTCGGCGATCACCATCACGCGCCGCCTGTCGTGGTGGTCCGCCAGCATCGCGGTGAAGGGCCCCACCACTGCCATCGACACGTAGCGCACCACCCCGAAGACGCCCACCGCGGTGGCGCCACCCTGGCGGTACGCGTACACGGACACGCCGACGGCATACGCCCAGTCGCCCATGATCGACCCGGCCAGCGCGAGGTTGATCCGTCGGAGACCCTGGTTGCGGAAGACCTCCGCGAGGGCCGACTTCGACTCCCTCAGTCGCTCCGCCAGCTCGCCGTCCACGTGCCCTCCCGCTCGTTCGGGCAGCACATTGTCAGATCGCGGTGGGTCACGTCGGGACGACCGCCGCACCCCTTGCGCGGGGTGGTGGGCCGTGCTTGCATCGGGCCACGGTGCGCCGCGGCGCCCGGGTGTGGAGGGAGGGACGTGGAGCCAGACCTGGGCCCCCTCGAGGAGATCGAGCGCTCGGTGCAGGAGCGCGCCAAGGACATCTCGTTGGAGATGACCGGAGCGGGCAAGGAGAAGCTCCGCGCGCTCATCGCCGACGAGGTCGCCCGGTGGTCGCTCGACCATCGCCGCGGCCTGCGACCCTACGACCTCAGCGACCCCGACCTCGTCGCCGAGCGGGCCTTCCGCAACCTGGCCGGCTACGGCCCGCTCGATCCCCTCCTCGAGGATGACGACGTCTGGGAGATGATGATCAACGGACCGGATTCGATCTTCGTAAGCGGCACCTGGGGCGCTCCGGCTACCACGACGAGGTGTTCCACGACGACGATCACGTCATCCGCACGCTCACCAAGATCCTCGACGACTCGGCCTCGTCGCACCGCAAGCTCGACGCCTCCGAGGGCCTGCAGGACGCGCAGCTCGACGACGGCGCCCGACTCCACATCGTGCACGGCGACATCAGCCGCGGCGGCCACGTCATGGTCAACATCCGCAAGTTCACCGGGGTTGCGTTCCGTCACCTCGACCAGCTCGTCGAGCGGGACATGCTCCCCTCCCAGGCGGCAGCCTTCCTGGCGGGCTGCGTCCACGGACGGCAGACGATCGTGTTCGCCGGCGCACCCGGCTCGGGCAAGACGACGCTCCTCTCGTGCTGCGCCGCGGAGCTCGACCCTGCACTGCGGGTCGTCATCGCCGAGGAGGTCTTCGAGGCGGACGTCCCGTTGCCGAACGTGGCGAGCATGCAGACCCGTGCGGCGCGCCCCGACCGACCTGCGGTCGACCTGCGCCGCCTGGTCGCCGGCTTCCTGCGCATGGCGCCCGACGTGGCCATCGTCGGTGAGGTGCGCGACCGGGAGGCGCTGCCCCTGCTGCTCACGCTGTCGTCGGGGGTCAAGGGCTTCACCACGATCCACGCCGGGTCGGCTCGCCAGGCCCTCACGCGGCTGCGGTTCATCTGCCAGCTGTCCGACTCCTCGAGCGAGCTCCCGCTCGGAGCGCTCAACACGCTGGTGAGCGAGAGCATCGACGTCGTCGTGCACTGCGCCCGCGGGCGCAACGGTCCACGCGTCACCGAGATCGTGGCGGTCGAGGACCTGGCCTCCGGCCCCGATGCCGCGCAGTTCACCGTCACGGAGCTGTTCCACCGCCCCTCGCCCCACGACCAGCTCGTGTGGACCGGCAACGTGCCCGTCAGGCTCCACCGCTCGCTGTCCGAGCACGGGCTGTCGATGGCGGATCTGCTGGGCCACGACGGTCATGCCACAGGTCCTGAGGTGGGGGCCTCGCGATGACCGGGCTCGCGCTGGCGCTGGCCGCGGGCGCGGGCGCCTACCTCATCTTCACCGCGGTAGCGCTCGGATGGCGTGGCCTGCAGGTGCCGGGTGCTGCCGGCCGAGCTCGGCGCGGGTCACGGCGTCGCGACTGGCTCGTGCAGGCCGGGCTCGCGGACCTCCCGGTGCGGGAGGTGCTGGCGGTCATCGCGGCGCTGGCGGTGCTCGGTGCCCTGGCCGCGTACGCGGTGTTCGGCGGATGGCTGCCGGCGATCGCAACAGGGGTGTTCGCGGCTTCGTTCCCCCTCGCCTCCTATCGTCGGCGACGGACGGCGCGGCGTGCCGCGGCCATGGACGCGTGGCCGCGCCTGATCGAGGAGCTCCGCATCCTGACGTCCTCTCTCGGCCGATCCATCCCGCAGGCGCTCTTCGACGTCGGCCGACGGGCGCCCGAGGAGCTTCGGCCCGCGTTCGTGGCCGCCCACCGGGAGTGGCTGCTCTCCACCGACTTCGCCCGCACGCTGCAGGTGCTGAAGGCGCAGCTCGCTGACCCGACTGCGGACGCCGTCTGCGAGACGTTGCTCGTCGCGCACGAGGTCGGCGGCACGGACCTCGATCGCCGGCTCGAGGCGCTCATCGACGACCGCGTCCAGGACACCCAGGGTCGGAAGGACGCGAGGGCCCGGCAGGCCGGGGTCCGGTTCGCTCGCCGGTTCGTGCTGATCGTCCCGCGGGGATGGCGCTGGCCGGCATGTCGGTCGGCACCGGCCGCGCCGCGTACCAGACCCCGATGGGCCAGCTCCTCGTCGTGGTCGCCATCGGCCTCGTGATCGTCTGCTGGGTGTGGGCCGGGCGGATCATGCTCCTCCCGGAGGAGGAGCGGGTCTTCGATGCCTAGGTTGCTCGCGGCATCTGCGGTGCTCCTGGTGGTCGGTGCGACCCTCGTCCTGTCCGAGCTCCGCTGGTTCCGCCGGCAGCCCCTCGCCGAGCGCTTGCGGCCCTACAGCCCCGGCGGCCTCAGCGAGTCGGCGTCGAGGGGTGGGATCCTCTCGGTGACCTCGTTCCGTGAGGTCGTCGGGCCCTTGGCCCGGCAGGTCGGGGAGCGCCTGGCCGGGTTGCTCGGCGTGAGCGAGGACCTCGGCGTGCGCTTGCGGCGCACGCACTCCGCGCTGGATGTGACCGCGTTCCGCGTCCGACAGCTCGGCTGGGCCGGGGCGGGGTTCGCCGCCGGAGCGGGGCTGGCCGCTGCGACCCGACCGCCGCTCGCGGTCGCTCTGCTGTTCGTGCTGGGTGGTCCGCTGCTGGCGTTCCTGGTGGTCGAGCAGCAGCTCGCCGCCCAGTCGGACCATTGGCAGCGGCGCATCTTCCTCGAGCTCCCCGTGGTCAGCGAGCAGCTCGGCATGCTGATGGGCGCGGGCTACTCGCTGGGAGCCAGCCTCAATCGCCTCGCGGCTCGCGGGTCCGGTGCCTGTGCGACCGACCTGGCGGGCGTGTGTGGGCGCATCCGCCAGGGCCTCACGGAGGTCGAGGCGCTGCGCGAGTGGTCGTCGATCGCGGACGTCGCCGCGCTGGACCGCCTCGTCGCGGTGCTGGCGCTCAACCGGGAGGCTGGCGACCTGGGGCGCCTCATCGCCGATGAAGCCCGGTCGATCCGTCGCGACGTGCAGCGCGAGCTCATCGAGCAGATCGAGCGTCGTGCCCAGCAGGTCTGGATCCCCGTCACCGTCGCAACCCTCGTTCCGGGGGCGGTGCTGTTGGCGGTCCCGTTCATCGAGGCGCTCCGCCTCTTCTCGACCACATGAGGGTTGCTCGGACAGCCTCGGAAAGGAAGCCTCCATGCACCACATCCTGAGAGATGGCTACGTCAGGTTCGCGGTGTGGTGGGGTGCACCGCGGGCCCGGGCACGGGGAGACAGGGGTGAGGGCGTGATCTCGGCGGCCATCGCCGTGTTGATCATGGCCGGCATCGGTGCCCTCATGTGGGTCGGCTTCAAGGCCATCTGGGAGGACACCGAGGACAACACCCGCGACAAGGTGACCGAGATCGGGGAGTGACGTGGCGGGCGTCGCGACGCCCGCGGATCGAGGAGCAGGTGTGCTCTCGACCGCGGCGGGCGTGGTCGTGTTCCTGGTCTTCCTGCTCTTCGCCGTGCAGCTGCTGTTCGGCCTCTACGCCTCCTCCGCCGTGAACGCGGTCGCGAACGATGCCGCCGTGCGTGCGGGAGCCGCCGACGCGCCGCCGCTGGCCGTGATCGAGGCCCAGGCGAGGGCCAGCCTCGGCGAGGTCGGGTCGGGGGCGACCTTCACGTGGCGGGCCGACGATGCCGACCGGGACGGCACGTCGGACACGATCGTGCTGGAGGTGGTCGCCCGTCCACCTCGGTTCGTCCCGCCGTCGATCGGTGGCGCCCTCGGCCTCGACGAGATCCGCCGGACGGTGCGGGTCCGACTGGAGGCGGTGCAGCCGTGAGCCGCCGCTGCCGGGGTGACGCCGGACAGGTTGGTGGCATCGAAGCCCTGCCGTTCGGCTTGCTGATCTTCGTCGTCGGGTCTCTGCTGATCGCCAACGCGTGGGCGGTCGTCGACGCCAAGTTCGCGACCGACGCGGCTGCGCGCCAGGCGGTGCGAACCTACGTCGAGGGTCGCGATGCCGACCTCGCCCTCGAGGCCGCGCGCGTCGCCGGGCTGGACGCGGTCGAGGCTCACGGTCGCGATCGCACGCGCGCGGTCGTCGCGCCCGTGGGCGAGGTGTCGCTGGAGCGTTGCGCTCGCGTCAGCTTCGAGGTCACGTACGAGGTGCCCGCCCTGTCGCTGCCGTTCATCGGTGGGTACGGCCGGGCGCCCTTCCGAGTCCGCTCGACGCACAGCGAGCTCGTCGACCCGTTCCGCAGCGGCGTCCCGGGTGAGGCCGAGGCCTGCCTGTGACCACGACCCACCGCGTCGATCGGGGCAGCGTCCTCATGCTGATGCCGGCTGGCCTGCTCCTCGTGCTCATGCTCGGCGCGATCGCGTTCGACCTGTCGCTCGTGTTCCTGCGCCAACGTCAGGCCAGCTCGCTCGCTGTCGACGTCGCCAACGACGTGGCCACGGCGGCGCTGGACGAGGAGGCTTTCCGGCGCGACGGGGAGTTCGTCCTCGATCCGGGTCGGGCGACAGAGCTCGGTGTCGAGCTCGTCGGCGCCAGCGACCTGCAGGAGCTGATCCAGGACGTCGAGGTACAGGTGATCGGGCCGGACGAGGTGACGGTGCGCGTCGTGGTCCGGGTGGACTACGTCTTCGCCCGAGCGATCCCTGGGGCGTCCGACGGCACGAACGTGACCGCAACGGCGACGGCCGTCGCCACGACCGGCTGACGCACGAGCGTGACGCGCTGGCATGCTGCTCGGCATGCCAGAGCTGCCCGAGGTCGAGACCGTGCGGCGGCAGCTCGAGCCGCTGGTGGTCAGGCGACGGATCACGGAGGGGTGGGGTCACCCGTCCGCGAAGTTCTCATCAGCCCCGCACGCGGCAGGCGCCACGATCGAGACCGTCGGCCGCCGCGGGAAGTACCTCCTGCTAGGGCTGGACGATGCGCGCGAGCTGATCGTGCACCTCGGCATGACCGGTCAGCTTCGGCTTCGCCCCGGTGCCCTCGACCCGTACGTGCGCGCCTGGTGGTCGCTCGACGACGGCCGCGTGCTGGAGCTCCGCGATGTGCGCCGGTTCGGCCGGATCGGCGTGGTGCCGGCGGGGGAGTACAGCTCGCTGCCCACGCTTGCCGCGCAGGGTCCGGAGCCGTGGGATCCCGTGCTCGAGGACGGCGGCCTGTGGCGCAACCTGAAGCGCAGCCGCGTGCGCATCAAGACCCAGCTCCTCTCGCAGCGGCCGCTCGCCGGCGTCGGCAACATCTACGCCGACGAGGGTCTCTGGCGCGCGGGGATCCATCCCGCGCGCCGCACCGTCACGAGGCGGCAGGCCGACGCGCTCCTCGTCGAGCTGCGGGCCGTCCTCGAGCAGGGCATCGCCAACGGCGGAACCACGTTGCGTGACTACCGCACCGTGGAGGGTGAACCCGGTCGCAACCAGCTCGAGCTCGGGTGCTACGGCCGGGCGGGCGAGCCGTGCGACCGCTGCGGCACCGAGCTCATGCGAAGCGTCATCGACGCCCGGAGCACCACCCACTGCCCCACCTGCCAGCCGAGCCGCTAGGTCTGCGGTCGATCTCGTCCGCAGACCGGACGAAATCGACCGCAGACGCTGTTGCCCCTGTTGCACAAGTGGCTGCTGATACGGTTGTGGGCACTGTGGCTACGACCCAACGTCCCCGCAGCCGGGGGACCAAGCGCGCGCCGGTGAAGCGGCGGAACGCCGCGCCCCCGCCGCCCACGTTCGTGGACCGGATCGTCAGCGGGTTGGCCGCTGCGCTCGGCGGTCACTCGGGCGACCTGCTGGGTCTGCTGTGCATCACGGTCGGCATCGTCGCCGGCATGGGCGTGTACGCGGACGTCGCCGGACCCGTCGGCCGGGGCCTCGACAGCGCCATCGGCACGATCGTCGGGTCGGCCCGCCTCGTCGTACCCGTCGCCCTCGTGGCCTTCGGTGTCGTGCTCGTGCGGGGCCTTCCCGACCTGGAGGACGACGAGGTCGACGCGGGCCCCCGTTCCTACCTCTGGGTCGGCGGGCTGATGATCGCCATCGCCGGCTGTGGGCTGCTCCACCTCGCCGGGGGACGTCCCGGCCTGGACGCCCCCACCGACGACCTCGTCGCCGCGGGCGGCCTGCTCGGCCTGGCGGCCGCCGGTCCGCTGGCCTCCGGTCTCGCGCCATGGGGCGCCGGCCTCATCCTCACGGCCGTGGGCATCGGGGGCCTCGTCGTGCTCACGCGGGTGCCGGTGCGGGTCGCCGCCGAGACGACCGCCGCCGCCACCCGGCCGGCGGGCGCTGCCATCGCCGACACCCTCAAGCGAGTCGGCGCGCACCTCTTCTCCCTCGGCACCAGCGCCGACCAGGACGCCGAGCCCGGGGTGCACCTCTTCGACCAGGACGTCGACGACCGCATCGACCTCGACGACCCGGATGCGGCGCCGCCCCGCCGCAAGCCCGGGCCCCGCAAGCCGAAGGTGCTCGTGCCCGAGCCCGACGAGCCCGTCGAGGTCACACAGCTCGAGATCGAGCTCGGCCCCGCCGTCAAGGGCTCGCCGTGGAAGCTGCCGCCGTCGGCGCTGCTGCAGCGCGCCAACGCGCACGAGATCGACAAGGCGGCCGTCGAGGCCTCCGGGCACGTCCTCGAGCAGGCGCTCGCCCAGCACGGCGTGGAGACGAAGCTCGTCGGCATGGTGGTGGGCCCGTCCGTCACCCGCTACGAGCTCGAGCTCGGCCCTGGTGTGAAGGTCGCCCGAGTGACGAGCCTCCACAAGGACATCGCCTACGCGATGGCCTCCCCTGACGTGCGCATCCTGGCGCCGATCCCCGGTCGGCAGGCCATCGGCGTCGAGGTGCCGAACACGGACCGGCAGATCGTCGCCCTCGGCGACATCCTCGCCTCGCCCGAGGCCAAGCGCGCCACCCACCCGCTCGAGGTCGCGGTGGGCCGCGACATCAACGGCAAGGCCGTGCTCATGAACCTGGCGACGATGCCGCACCTCCTGATCGCCGGTGCCACCGGCGCAGGCAAGTCGAGCTGCCTGAACTCGCTCATCACCTCGATCCTCATGCGCTCGACGCCGGACCAGGTGCGCATGATCCTGGTCGACCCGAAGCGCGTGGAGATGGGGCAGTACGACCGGCTCCCGCACCTCCTCACCCAGGTGGTCACCAACCCGAAGAAGGCCGCCAACGCGCTGGCGTGGGCCGTGCGCGAGATGGAGCGCCGCTACGACCTGCTCGCCGAGGTCGGCTTCCGCGACATCACGGGGTACAACGCCGCCCACGACCGTGGCGACCTGCCCGACGAGGTGTCGCCCAGCGGCGAGGTCACGCGCCAGTTCCCTCGCCTGCCGTTCATCCTCATCGTCATCGACGAGCTGGCCGACCTGATGATGGTCGCCGCTCGCGACGTCGAGGACTCGATCTGCCGCATCGCCCAGATGGCGCGTGCGGTCGGCATCCACCTCGTGATCGCCACGCAGCGCCCGTCCGTCAACGTCATCACCGGGGTGATCAAGGCCAACGTGCCAGCTCGGCTCGCGTTCGCGGTGTCGAGCGCCACCGACAGCCGCGTCATCCTCGACCAGCAGGGGGCCGAGCGGCTCATCGGCAAGGGCGACATGCTGCTCCTGGGTCCTGCCTCGTCCGCCCCGTCGCGCATCCAGGGCTCCTGGGTGAGCGAGGAGGAGGTGCGCAAGGTGGCCTCGGTGTGGAAGCGCCAGGCGCCCGAGATCACCTACGACACCGAGGTGCAGGGCGCCGACGACGGCAGCGGCGCCGCGATGGGCATGGGGAGCGGCAGCAGCGGCAGCGACGACGACGACGACCTCGTCCTCCAGGCCATGGAGCTCATCGTACGGTCGCAGCTCGGCTCGACGTCGATGCTGCAGCGCAAGCTCAAGGTCGGCTTCGCCCGAGCAGGGCGGCTGATGGACCTCCTCGAGCAGCGTGGTGTCGTGGGACCGTCCGAGGGGTCGAAGGCCCGTGCCGTGCTCATGTCGGTCGAGGAGCTCGAGAACGCGATGGAGCAGGGCCAGGTCTAGTCATCCGTCGGCGGCTGCCCGGCCTCCCGGGCGGCTCGGCGGGCCGCCCACTTCTCCAGCACCAGCGCCACGTCGGCCGGGTGGGCGCCCGTGAGGCGAGGCCCCTGGCCGTCGCCATCGGTGTGGTAGTGGAGCGCGATCGCGGGGAGCTCCAGCGGCGTCCGGTGCTCGGTCAGGGCGAGGAAGAGGTCCCAGTCGCCGAACTCGAACAGGCGCTCGTCGAAGCGCGCCTCGGGCAGGTCCGCGAGGTGCGCCAGCACACCCATGTCGGCCAGGTTCCCCTGCTCGAGGCGGTGGCGGTCGAACTCGTTGAACTGCAGCCAGGGCCAGCCGCCATCGCCCTGCCGGTGCACCCGGTCGTGGTCGTCGATCAGGCGGGCGCCGTAGAGCACTTCGGTCTCGGTGTGGGTCTGGAACGCCCATGCGACGGCCTTGAGCCAGCCAGGGTCGAGCCGGTTGTCGTCGTCGAGGTAGGTGATGACGCTGCCCGTGGCGGCCGCAAGGGCGACGTTGCGGGCGGCGGTCGCCCCGCGGTGCTCGATCTCCAGCGCCTGCACGCGGTCGTCGCCGATCTCGGCGACGACCGACTTGGCATCGTCGCCGCCGTCGTCGACGACGATCATCTCCCAACGGGAGTACGTCTGCGCCTGCACCGACTCGATGGCGGCCGCCAGCATCCTGGGCCGCTCATGGGTCGGGGTGATCACCGTGATGAGGCGGTCCTCCTCCACTGTGATGGCGTCGAGCCAGCGCATCGTGGTCCAGACCAGGTTCGCCCGGTCGAGGTGGTGGACCCGCTGGCGCAGGGCGGCCGCCTCACGGTCGAGGTCGGCCTGGGCCGCCTCGGCCCGGACCATCGCGGCCCGGGCGATATCCAGCGCTCCCTCCGCCATCCGGCGGTCGGCGTCGATTCGACGTCGATTCGACGCCGGTGAGGCGGGCGGCAGCCGCCACGGGCGCCGGCGACGGTGCTCGCCGGGAGGCGCCGGGTCTTCGACGGCGAGCGGCGCGTGCGTCGCCGGGGACCCGGGCCCGACGAGGTCGAGCCGGGGCCGCCCGTCGACCTCGTCGAGCTCCTCGCCGACGGCGGCGGCGAGGGTGGGGGCGATCTCGGTGAGGCCCATCGAGTCGGCCCTGCGCCCTGGTGCGATCCCCGGGCCGGTGGCGAGGAGGAGGCCCCGGTCGTGGTGGTCGCCGGTGCGCCAGTGCTCGTACGGCGCGTACACGGTGCCGATGGTGGGGGACCACACCCGCTCGATCGGTGCGCTGCGGTCCCACTCCACGAACACGTCCGGGAAGATGTCGCCGTCCGACCGCTCGAGGACCTCGTCGGCGGGGACCACGCGCTGGACGACGGGCCGGCCGGTGTCGACGTTGATGAGCTCGAGGAGCCCCCTGGTGATCACCGCCGTGAGCCGGTCGACCTCACGGCCTCCCGGGACGAGGCCTGATGGCTCTCGATCGACGATGTTGAACCGGATGGCTCCGACGACCGTGTTGTTCGGGATCTGGTACCAGCGCCGGTCGGGCCGGGGACCAGGCGCGATCGCCGGTACCGGTGGCGCGCTGCTGATCCGGTGCCGCAGTGCCGCGGCCGCGAGCGGGCGAGCGCGTTGCTGCAAGGACTCGGGCATCCGCCTGAGCGCGGCGTGGGCGAGCCGCGTGCGCCACCCCGTGGGCAGGGTCCTCCGGTCGGCCGCGTCGATGCGCCGGAGGACCTCGTCGAGCAGGTGGTCGCCGTCGTAGTGCGGGCCCATGCCGTGGGACAGGTGCACGTAGCAGGTCGCGTCGGCCCCCGCGGCCGCGAGGTGCTCGCCGACGACGGCATCCAGTCGAGCGTAGACCTCCACCAACGGGTCACCCAGCAGCCGCCGGGCCGCCGGGTCGTGCCGCGGGTGGTCGACATCGTGGACGTGCCAGAGCTGGTGTCCGACGCAGTGCGACTCGCCGACCACGCTCACGAACAGGTCCCAGGCACCCTCCTCGAGGAGGTGGAGCGACGCCTGCCGCTTGGCGTCCAGCCCCCGCAGGATGAGGTCGTAGACCTGTCGCTCCTCGTCCAGCGTTCGCTGCGGCCCCGCTCGCACCACGTAGTCGCAGGGGGCGAACTGGTCGTCGCCGCGCGGGGGTGGTGCCGTCCCGTACGGGTGCCCGCCGATGAGGCCGTCGAGGTGGTCGACCAGGTCGGCGGGGAAGGACGCGGTCCCGTGGTGGCGGTCGTGGCAGCCCCACTCCTTCAGGAAGGCACCATTGAGCGAGGCCGGCGCCTCGGAGTGGGGGACGTCGAGCACGGCCAATCGACGCCCGCGATCCGACAGCGTCTGCCAGAACGGCGTCCCGTGCGCCTCGCGCGGGCTGGTGTGGCGCAGGTCGTATCGTCCCTCGGCCACCCGCACCCAGGTGTAGTAGTGGTGGTGGCCGACCTCGAGCCCGGTGGCGATGGTCATCCACGTGGAGCCCACGAACGTGCCGTAGGGCGCGACGGTCTCGACGCTGGCGCCGTCGGCCAGCAGCCGGGCGATGTTCGGGCAGCGGCCCGCTCGGGCGAGGTCGACCATCAGCCCGGGATCGCAGGCGTCGAGCGCGAGGTACAGCACCCTCGTGCGACCGCCTTCGTGCCCGTCCACGACCCCGCACCATAGGGCCCGGGGCACGATCCTCCGGGCCCCGGTACGGTGCCGCCCGATGTACGACCTCGCCACCGTCGCCGTCGAAGCCGCCCTCGCCGCCGGAGCGAGGTATGCGGACGCTCGCGTCATGATCGTGCGCTACGAGTCGATGAGCGCGAAGAACCGCGTCGTCGAAGGCCTGGCGCAGTCCGAGACGGCGGGGATCGGTGTCCGGGCCCTGATCGGGTCGTCCTGGGGCTTCCAGGCCACCCCCGAGCTCACGGCGGCCGCTGCGCGCCGCGCGGGCGAGCGGGCTGCCGACGTGGCCCGGGCCAGCGCTCGCGTCACCGGCATGCCGGTGGAGCTCGCGCCCGCCCCCGTCGTCGAGGCGAGCTGGGCCAACCCCTACGACGTCCACCCCCTCGACGACGTCGGCATCGGCGAGCGAGCCGACCTGCTGGTGGAGGTCACCGGGACCATCGCCGACGGTGGCATCCCGCTGGCCCAGGCGAGCCACCAGATCTGGGACACCGAGAAGTGGTTCGCCTCCAGCGAGGGCAGCCGCATCGATCAGCACATCGTGGAGTGCGGGGCCGTCATCGACGCCACCGCGATCGGCGACGGTGAGACGCAGCGCCGCAGCTACCCCGGCGTGCGCGGCCAGTTCGGCACACGCGGCTGGGAGCTGGTGCGCGAGCTCGACCTGGTCGGGAACGCACCTCGCATCGCCGACGAGGCGCGGGCGCTGCTGAGCGCCCCGCAGTGCCCGGAGAAGACGACGACCTGATCCTGGGCAGCGAGCAGATGGCGCTGCAGATCCACGAGTCCGTCGGTCACGCGATCGAGCTGGACCGGATCCTCGGCTGGGAGGCGGCCTTCGCGGGCACCTCCTGGCTCGACCCCGCGCAGCTCGGCTCGATGCGATACGGCTCCGACCTCATGAACATCACCGCCGACGCGACCCTCCCGGGTGCGCTCGGGAGCTTCGGGTACGACGACGAGGGCGTGCCCGCGCAGGCCGTCGACATCGTCAAGGACGGCACCTGGGTCGGGGTGCTCTCGGGCCGCGACTCGGCGCCGCTCGTCGGGCTGACCTCCGGCGGCATGGTGCGCGCCGACGGCGCGGCTCGCCTGCCGATGGTGCGGATGACCAACGTCGGCCTGCTGCCCGGCAGCAGCAGCCTCGAGGAGATGATCGCCGCGACCGACGACGGGATCTACATGGACACGAACCGGTCGTGGTCGATCGACGACAAGCGCCTCAACTTCCAGTTCGGCTGCGAGATCGCCTGGGAGATCAAGGACGGGCAGCTCGGGCAGATGCTCCGCAACCCCACCTACACGGGCATCGGCCCGCGGTTCTGGGCGTCGATGGACATGGTCGGCGGCCCCGACGAGTGGGTGTTCTGGGGCACGGCGAACTGCGGCAAGGGCCAGCCCATCCAGGTCGGGCACACCGGCCACCCCTCGGTGCCGGCGCGCTTCGCGAACGTTCGGGTGGGCGTCCGCTGATGGCGTGGGACGCGAGCGCCGACCCGATCGCGCAGCGTGGCTTCGCCACCTGCGACCGCGTGCTGGAGCTCGTGGACGACCGGGCCGACGCGCTCGTCACGTGCGGCCAGGGCACCAACGCCCTCACGCGCTTCGCCAACAGCCGCATCCACCAGAACATGGCGAGCGACGAGGACCAGGTGCGCCTCCGGGTCGTCGTCGACGACGGTCGCATCGCCCAGGCCACCACCACGAGGATCGATCCCGACGGCCTCGAGCGCTTGGTCGAGGCCACGATCGCCGCCGCTCGGCTGTGCCCGCCGGATCCCGAGTACCCGGGCCTGGCCCAGCCGGGAACCGTCGCGGAGGTCGACCACTTCGATCCGGTCACCGCGGCTGCCTCCCCCGACGCCCGGGCAGAGATCGTGGCCGACTTCGTCGGCGCCGGTCCGGACCTCGAGTCGGCCGGCTACTGCTCGACCGACGCCGACACCCACGTCCTGTGCTCCACGACGGGACTCCGGTACGCGAGCCGCTCCACGATGGCCCAGCTCGACGCGATCCACCGTGCCGCCGCCGTCGACGGGCCGCCCACGGACGGGTACGGCCAGGTCACCTCGCAGCGCGTCGCTGACCTCGACGGCCGCCGCGTCGGTGACGTCGCGGCCGCCAAGGCCGTGGGTGGTGCCCACCCCGTCGAGCTGGAGCCGGGGAGCTACGAGGTGGTGCTCGAGGCCAAGGCGGTGGCCGCGGTGCTGCTGTTCCCGGCCTGGCTCGGCTTCAACGGCAAGGCGTACGCCGAGGGCACGAGCTTCGCCCACCTCGGCGAGCGGCAGTTCGACGAGCGGATCAGCATCTGGGACGACGGCACGGATCCCCGGGCGCTCGGCCGGCCCTACGACGCCGAGGGAACACCGAAGCGCCGCGTCGACCTCGTGGCGAACGGCGCCACCGTGGGGCTCGCGCACGATCGCCGGTCGGCGGCCCTCGCGGGCGTGGAGAGCACGGGCAGCTCGATCGGTCAGGAGTCCTTCGGCGGCTACCCCGGCGACCTGTTCCTCGAGGGCGGCGACGAGAGCCTCGAGCAGCTCATCGCGGGTGTGAGGCGGGGCCTGCTCGTCACGGACTTCTGGTACAACCGCATCCTCGACCCCAAGACGCAGGTCGTCACCGGGCTCACCCGCAACGGGCTGTTCCTCATCGAGGGCGGCGAGATCGCCGGGCCGGTGCAGAACCTCCGCTACACCCAGTCGGTGGTGGGCGCGCTGGCCCCGGGCCACGTCCTCGGGATCGGTGACGACGCGCAGCTCGTCAGTAACGAGGGTGGCATCGTCCACGTTCCCAGCCTCCGGCTCCGCTCCTGGGCGTTCACCGGGGGCGCGCAGGGGTAGTCGACTCGGTGGGGCCGTGTGGCACCATCACGCCTCCACCAGCAATCGATCGGGAACGGCGGAACTCGTGATCTCACCTCTCCTCAAGCGCATCGGCCTGTTCGCGGTCGGTGCGCTGGCCTTGACGGCCTGCGACTTCGGTCTCGTCATCGACCCCGAGCCGGCGGATCCCGGCGACCTCGTCACGGTGTCCAACGGCGATGGACCGCATTGCATCGTCGAGGAGGGCGAGGACGGCATCCTCGTCGACATCGTCTTGATCACCGACGCCGTGGCCTTCGAGGAGGCAGGCGAGTTCGACCTCGTGGCGTCGACGATGACCAACGCGGCCGGCCTCTTCACGACGACCATCGAGGCGCCCGAACGACCGGGGCCGCACCTGCTGGTGGCCGTGTGCGGCGGCGTTCCGGAGGTGATGGAGGAGCTGCGCGTGGCCGCCGTGGATGATCCCGTCGACGAGGACGGGATCATCGTCGACACGGTGCGGGTCACCCAGCCGCCGCTGTCGGTCGTCGTCGACGACGACGAGGTGAACCCCGGCGATGAGGTGACGGCCACCTTCAGCCGCTGCCAGGACGAGAACGACTTCGGGCTGCTCGACGTGCTGGCGGAGGAGGTCGATCCCACCGCCGTCGACACGGATGATCCCGAGCTCGACTTCCCCGACCTCGACGTCTACCTCGACGGCGAGCTCGTCGAGACGATCGCCGGTGACGAGCGCTACCCGGCGGGCACCCTCGACGTCCCCTTGGCACTGACCGAGCTCGGGGCTCACGAGATCACCGGCGTCTGCACCTACCAGACCTTCGACGTCGATCTCGAGTGGATCTTCGAGGAGATGGCAGGCGACGAGCTGCCCCTGGAGGTGCTTCCGCAGGGCACCGTCGGCGCGGCCGCCATCGACTACCCGATCGTCGAAGGCCCGCTCACGCTCGACGAGGCCACGACAGAGGCCTCCGTCACGGTGGTGGTCGTCGCGGCCGCGGTCGGCGCCACGGGCGCGGCGCCCGTGGCGGCGGCCCCTGACTACACGGGCTGAGCCTCCGCCGCCACCTGTCGGCGGAGCCGGTGCTGGGCCCAGAAGCCACCTGCCGCGGCCAGGGCGGCCACGGCGAACGCGCCGCGCTCTGACGAGAGGGCCACGACGACGCCGAGCAGCGGCGCGCCCACGCCCTGGGAGAGGTCGAAGAAGAGCGAGAAGGTACCCACCGCCTGGCTGCGCTCATGGTCGGGGACGTCCTCGAGCGCCGCGGAGAACAGGGCGGGGTAGAGGAGCGACATCCCGATGCCGAGCAGCGCGGCGGCGAGCCACACGGCGGCCACCGACGCCCACAGGGCGATGATGAGCGCGCCGAGGCCGACCGACGCGAGGGCGATCGTCGACGCGAGCTGCCAGCCGAGGCGGTCGGGCAGCTTGGCGCCGAACAGGCGCACGGCCAGCACCATCGCGGCGTAGGCGAAGAAGACGGGGCCGGTGTCCGCGAGGCCGATGTCGGGGCCGTAGATGGCGAGGAACGCCGCGAACGCCGTGAACGGGATGAGCCCCAGCATGAGGACGAGACCCGGGCCGAGCGCCGCGCGGTGGAGCAGCGACGTCGGTCGGGGTGCGTCGGGCGCCGCGACGCGCGGCGTGCCCAGGCCCAGCAGCGCCGCGAGCAGGCAGGCGCCACCGGCCACGATCCACACGCGGTGGTAGCCGGCCGTGTCCGCGAGGTGTTCGCCGAGTGCCGGCCCGAGCGCCAGACCGCTGTAGAGCGCCACGCTGAAGTACGACGCCGCCTCGCCCCGCCGGTGCGATGGCGCCATGTCCTGCGTCGCGGTGGCCGCGCCCACGAACACGGCTGCCTCACCGATGCCGGTGACGAGCCGGAGCGCGACCAGCGCGGGGATGGCGTCCACCTGGGTGTAGGCGAGGGTGGCGAGCCCGACGAGGAGGGCGCCGCCGCTGAGCAGGATGCGTCGGCCGTGCCGGTCGCCGAAGCGGCCCGCCCACGGCCGTATGAGCGCCGCCGACACCGCGAACGCACCGACGACGAGACCGACCTCGAAGCCGTTCCCTCCGAGCTCGTCCTCGACGTAGCGAGGAAGGGTCGGCAGCAGTGAACCCAGCGCGAGGAAGTACGCGAACGTCGCCAGCGTGACGATCAGGAACCGCCCGGTCACCATCCGCCCGTCGGGCGCGCCCGCCTCCCCGACGAGGTCGACGATCCCGGCATCGCTCACATCGCACATCCAACCACCCCGGTGCCCCATCCCTTCCCGACTCCTGCTAGCAAGTCCCCCATGGAGCCCCGAGAGCTGGCCAGCGGTCTGAAGTTCCCCGAGGGGCCCGTCGCCCTCGACGACGGCGACGTGATCCTCGTGGAGATCGCGCGGGGCACCCTCACCCGCGTCGGGCCCGACGGTCGCCTCGAGGTCATCGCCAACCTCGGCGGCGGACCGAACGGGGCCGCGCTCGGTCCCGATGGCGCCGTCTACGTCACCAACAACGGTGGGTGCTTCAGCTGGGACGAAGCGATGGGGCTCACCATGCCCGGCGCGGTGCCGCCGAGCTGGCGGGGTGGCTCGATCCAGCGGGTCGACCTCAGCACCGGTGCCGTGTCCACGCTCTACACCGAGTCGTCGAGCGGTCCGCTGCGGGCGCCGAACGACCTCGTCTTCGACGGACACGGTGGCTTCTGGTTCACCGACCACGGCGTGCGCCTCGACCGCACGAGCGATCGCACCGGGATCCACTACGCGAAGGCGGATGGCTCCAGCTGCGAGGAGGTCATCTTCCCGCTCGACAGCCCCAACGGCGTCGGCCTCTCACCCGACGGCACCCGGCTGTACGCCGCGGAGACCCACACGGGGCGCGTGTTCTGGTGGAGCCTGTCGGGACCCGGCGAGGTCGAGCGCGACAACCCGATCGGCAACGGCGGCCACCTGCTGGCCGGGCTGCCCGGGCTGCAGCTGCTCGACAGCCTCGCTGTCGATGGCGAGGGATGGGTGTGCGTGGGCACGCTCGTCAACGGCGGCATCACCGCCATCAGCCCCGATGGCCAGACGATCGAGCACACGCCGCTGCCCGACCCGCTCGTCACCAACATCTGCTTCGGCGGCCCTGATCTCCGCACCGCCTACGTCACGCTCTCCGGCACGGGCGCGCTGGTGGCGCTCGACTGGCCCCGGCCGGGCCTCCGTCTCCACCACGCCCGGTAGCCGTCAGGGGAGCAGGTCGCCGGCCTCCAGGTCCAGGGCGGCGGTGAAGGACCGCACCGCCATGGACGTGACCAGCTCGCGCCCGCGCTCGTTGGCGACGTCCATCGCCCCCATTGCGCTGACGGCGTAGACCGTGGTGCCGAGCGACGATCGCCGGTACTGCTCCCACGCGAGGTCGAACGGGTAGTCGTCCAGGGTCGCCCCCTGCTCCCGGAGGACCGTGGTCGCCAGCTCGTCGTACCAGCCGCGGACCAGGTCGGCCTCGTGCGCGCGGCGCTCGTCGACGGTGAGGGACTGGCACAGGAAGTAGGCGACGTCGGTGATGGCGGGACCGCGGTAGCTGATCTGCCAGTCGAGCACCGCGACCTCCTCGGCCGGGTCGGCCCGGTCGTCGAACATCAGGTTGTCGGCGCGGAAGTCGCCGTGGCAGACCGTGACGGGCGCCTCGGCGATGCCGTCGAGGAGCAGGTCCTCGAACACGCGCTGCGTGCGCTCGCCCAGCTCGAGGGCATCGGGGCCGACCTCGTCGCCGATGCGCTCGAGGAACACCGGCCAGGCGTCGCGGTACTGCTGCCCGGCGGCCAGGTTGATCGGCTCGTCGAGGCGAGGCATCCAGTCGAGCTCCTCGAGCAGCGGCGCGTTCCACCACGTGCCGTGCAGCCGGGCGAGGGTGCGGAGCGCCTCGGCGGCGCGGGTGCCGGGGACACCTGCGATCTGGCTGATCATCGTGCGGTCACCGAGATCCTCGAGGAGCATCCCGAAGCAGCGCGCGCCCGGATCGATGTGGTTCCAGTAGCAGACCGCCGTGCGGACGGGGACCTTGTCGGCGAGCTGCTGGTAGAAGCGACCCTCGCGCTCGTAGAAGTTGAAGTGGTCGCCGACGGCCCGGTTCTCCGGGTACTGCGACGGGATCTTGAGGATCACCGTGCCCGGCGCGCCCGCCGCCTGGCCGTCGTAGCGGAGCTGCAGCCGGGCCAGCTGGCCGACGATGCCGACGCCTTCGCCGATCGTGTCGTGCTCCACCTCGGCGACGGTCGTCCCCGTGCCGATGGTGCCGGACGAGTGCAGGGCCGCGGTCACCCACACGGCATCTGCGTCCAGCGTCGTCTCCGGGACATCCACCATCTTCGTCACCCCCGTCGCCCGTGTGGCGTGCGTCACGATGACGGCTCAGCTCGCAACGCGCAAGGGTTCGGGTCCGGAACGGCCCCACCGGTACCCTTTGGCCATGTCCGCGCGCCGCCGCACGTTCTACGTCGAGACGCTCGGCTGCCCGAAGAACCAGGTCGACTCGGACAAGCTCGTCGGCACCTTCCTCGCCGACGGGATGACCGCCGCCGGGGCCGCGGAGGAGGCCGACCTGGTGGTCGTCAACACCTGCGCCTTCATCGAGGAGGCTCGCCACGAGTCGATCGACGTCGTCCTCGGGCTCGCGGCGCGGCGGGCGGACGGCGCCGAGATCGTCGTCACGGGCTGCATGGCCGAGCGCTACGGCGAGGAGCTGGCCCAGGCCCTCCCGGAGGTCGATGCCGTGGTCGGCTTCGGGGTTCCGGTCACCCTGGGCCAGAAGCCGGGCGCAGCGCCACTGCCCAGCTTCGACCTGCTCAACCTGCCCCGTCCCCCGGCCCGGGCGCCGTGGGCGTACGTCAAGGTGGCCGAGGGCTGCGACAAGGCCTGCGGGTTCTGCGCGATCCCGAGCTTCCGCGGACCGCAGCGATCGCGGTCGATCGAGCAGGTCCTCGACGAGGTCGACCAGCTGACCGCCGGAGGTGCGCAGGAGGTCGTTCTGGTCGCCCAGGACCTCGCGAGCTACGGCCGCGACCAGGGTGTCGGCACGAAGGACATCGTCCCGCTCGTGGAGGCGGTCGCGAGCCGCGTCCCCTGGGTTCGGCTGCTCTACCTCTATCCCTCCGAGCTGACGGAGCGCCTCGTCGACGCGGTCCTCGCCACGGGGGTGCCCTACTTCGACCTCTCGCTGCAGCACGTGTCCGCAGCGCTGCTGCGGCGCATGCGCCGTTGGGGTGATGGCGACCGGTTCCTCGGCCGCATCGACGCCATCCGCGCCCGGGCGCCGGAGGCTGCCTTCCGGTCGAACTTCATCGTCGGCTACCCGGGCGAGACGGAGGCCGATCACGACCAGCTCCTCGCCTTCGTGGAGGCCGCGCAGCTCGACTGGTGCGGGTTCTTCGCCTACTCGCAGGAGGAGGGCACGTACGCGGTCGCGCTCGACGGCACGGTGCCTCGGGCGCTGGTCGACGAGCGGCTCGCCGAGCTGCGCGAGCGGCAGGACCGCATCACCGCGACCCGCGGTGACGACCTCGTGGGCTCCGTCGTGGACGTGCTGGTCGACGAGCCCGGGGTCGCGCGCAGCCACCGCGAAGCTCCGGAGATCGACGGCATCATCACGGTGCCCCGCCACCTCGAGGTCGGCACGTTCCACCGTGTGCGCATCACGGGTGCCGAGGGTCCTGACTCCTTCGCCGAGCCGCTCCTGCTGGCAAGGCGATGACCGCCCACTTCGGTCCGTCGGCGCTGGCCACCCCGGCCAACCTGATCACCATCGGCCGGCTCGTGCTCACGTTGCCGCTCATCGGGATGATCCTCGACTCGGGCGCGTCGTGGCCGGCCCTCATCCTCTGGATCGCGCTCTGCGTCACCGATGGCATCGACGGCTACTTCGCCCGGCGCCAGGGAGCGACTCGGAGCGGCGCCTTCCTCGACCCGCTGGCCGACAAGGTGCTCGTCCTCGGCGCCATGGCGGCGCTGGTCGCCAACGACACGTTCTGGTGGCTGCCCGTCGCGATCATCGCCGTGCGCGAGCTCGGCATCCAGGCGTTCCGCTCCTTCTGGGGTCGCCGCGGTCTGGCCGTGCCGGCGACCGGCCTGGCCAAGGTCAAGACGGTGGTGCAGGAGGTCGCGGTCGGCTTCGGACTGCTGCCCTTCACGGCGGTCGACCACCGGTGGATCGCCAACACGGCGCTCGCGGGCGCCGTGGTCCTCACCGTCGTCACCGGTGTGCAGTACATCGTCGCCGGCAGCCGCGCGGCCACCACCGCCGGCTCCCTGGAGTAGCGCCGACGATCGGGCAGGATGCCTGCCATGCGCTGTGAGGTGGTGGCCGTCGGGACCGAGCTGCTGCTCGGCCAGATCGTCGACACCAACTCGTCGTGGATCGGGGAGCAGCTCGCGATCATCGGGGTCGAACACCTCCGCCAGACGAAGGTCGGCGACAACCTCGGGCGCATCGTCGAGGTGCTCACCGAAGCGCTCGAGCGGGCCGACGCGGTCGTCGTGTGTGGCGGCCTCGGGCCCACCCAGGACGACATCACCCGTGAGGCGATCGCCCAGGTGATGGGCGTGGAGCTCGTCCGTGACCCGGCCATCGAGGACGCCATCCGCCAGCTGTTCGGCTCCCGCGGCCGCGTGATGGCGGACAACAACCTCCGTCAGGCCGATGTGCCGGTCGGCGCCACCGTGATCGAGCAGCGGACCGGGACGGCGCCGGGGCTGATCTGCCCGGTGGGGGAGAAGGTGGTCTACGCGGTGCCCGGCGTGCCGTACGAGATGAAGGAGATGCTCGAACGCGCGGTGCTGCCCGATCTGACGGCCCGCGCGGGCACGCGCCAGGTGATCGTGAGCCGGGTGCTGCGCACATGGGGGGAGAGCGAGTCGCGCGTGGCGGAGCTGCTGGACCCGCGCATCGCCGTGCTCGACGAGGCGGGCGGCGCCACGATCGCGTTCCTCGCCAGCGGCATCGAGGGCATCAAGGTCCGCCTCACCGCCCGAGCCGAGACGGAGGCCGCGGCGGCGGCGCTGCTCGACGCCGAGGAGGCCGAGGTGCGGGCCGCTCTCGGCCCCATCGTGTTCAGCAACGAGGACCTCCCCATGGAGGCGGAGGTCGGCCGCCTGCTGGTGGCCACAGGACGGACGCTGGCCGTGGCCGAGTCGCTCACCGGCGGGCTGGTTGCTGCGCGGGTGGTCGCCATCCCCGGGGCGAGCGACTGGTTCAAGGGCGGTGTGGTGGCCTACGACAGCCAGGTCAAGTTCGACCTCCTGGGCGTGCCCCGGGGACCCGTGGTGAGCGAGACCGCCGCGATGGCGATGGCCGACGGTGTGCGGCGCCTCCTCGGGGCCGACGTCGGCGTGGCCACCACCGGCGTGGCGGGACCAGCCGAGCAGGAGGGCCAGCTCCCTGGTGCGGTCTGGCTCGGCATGGCGCTGGGCGACGACGTATCGGCAGTCCACGTCCGTCTGCCCGGCGACCGCGACCGCGTTCGCCAGCTCAGCGTCATCTCCCTCATGGACCTCCTGCGCCGCCGGCTCCTTGCTGGTGCCCCCTAGGTCACCGCGGCATCGCTCACCGGCGTGTCCCGCCGGGAGGTCGGCGGCTCGTGGGGCAGATCTCCGGTGAACGCGAGGGACACGAGCGCGAGGAACCCAGCGACCAACAGGCCGGCCTTGAGCGCCTGGAGCTGGGCCTGCTCGTAGTCCTCGACGATCGCCCGGCTGGTGGCGTCGTCCAGACCAGCCTCTCGCGCGGCCGTCTCCACCTGCTCGGAGGCCACGAAGTCGATGCCCGAGTCCTCGATGGCCGCGTTGAGCGGCGCGGCGACCTCGTCGGCGATCCGCGCGTCGTCCTCGACGTTCGACACGAAGGCGCTGGCCAGGCCGGTCAGGACGATCGCGCCGATGAGCGCGATGCCGAGCGAGGAGCCGAGCTGCTGCCCCGTGAACTGCAGGCCGCCGGCCTCCCCGCGGCCCGACGCGTCGACGGACGACTGAACGACGTTGCCGAGCTGGGACACGATGAGCCCCATCCCGATGCCGAGCAACGTCATCGAGATGGCGAAGGGGACGTCGTCCAGCTCGGGTTCGATGGTGGAGAGCAGGGCGATGATCGCGAGGAGGGTCGTGAGCAGGCCGCCCCTGACGATCCCGCGCACCGCGAACCGGGCGGACAGGCGCGAGCCGACCGCCGACGTGATGAACATCGCGATCGAGATGGGCAGCATCTTGATCCCGGTCTCCAGCGCGTCGAGCCCGAGGACCAGCTGCAGGTACAGCGGAAGGGCGAAGAACACCCCCATCAGGATCAGGTTCTGCGAGACCATGCCGATGAGCCCTGAGCGCAGGGGTCGGATCTGCAACAGGTCGAGGTGCACCAGCGGGTCGCGCCCGGTCGCCTCGCGGTGCCGTTGCCAGCGCACGAACCCCCACAGCAGCGCGGCACCCGCCGCGATCACGAACAAGGTCAAGGAGAAGCCGAGGGGCTCGATGGGGGAGTCCTTGGGCTCGACCCAACCCCACGTGGTCGACTGGAGGACGCCGAGGACGAAGAGCCCGAGACCGGACGCCGAGAGCGCCGTGCCCACCCCGTCCAGGTTCGGCTTGGGACCGGAGCGGAGCGCGTCGTGGACGCGGGGCGTCATCGCGAGGATGAAGAGGACGACGGCGACCTCACCGAGGAAGACGACCCGCCAGGTCAGCTCGGTGGTCGCCCACCCGCCGAGGATGGGGCCGATGGCGATGCCGGCTCCGGCGACGCCGCCGATCACCGCGTACGCCGCCTTGCGCTCGCTGCCCTCGTAGTTACCGGCGATCAGCGCCGCCATCGCCGGGAGCACCAGCGCGGCGCCGAGGCCCTCGAGGATCGACCACCCCAGCGTGAGGACCTCAACCGTGGGGGCCACCGCGGTGAGGCCTGATCCGCATCCGTAGATGATCAGGCCGATGGTGAAGGCCCGGCGCCGGCCGATGATGTCGCCGATCTTGCCGCCCGTGAGCATGAACATCGCCATCACCAGGCAGTAGAGGGTGATGACGGCCTGGATCGTCGTGACCGACGTGTCGAAGTCCTCGACCAGCTGGCTGATCGAGACGTTCATGACCGACTGGTCGAGGACCATCAGGAACTGGGCCGAGGCAAGCGCAACCAGTGGCCACCACCGCTTCATCTGATCTCCTCGCGCTCGAAGCCTCGATCGCCGAGCATGTTGTCACCTGCGGCGATCGCTGCACGCGATCGGCTCGCCGCCGGGGGGTGCTTGATCGAACGGCTGTTCGTAACTACAGTCGTGTCGTTCGCACTTGGCAGGAGCGTCACACCCCCTGCGTAGGTTCGACGGCATCCCCCGGATCGAGACGAAACGCACGCAGAGGAGACGCCAGGTGGAACAGAACAAGGACAAGCAGAAGGCGCTGGAGCTGAGCCTCGCCGGCATCGAGAAGCAGTACGGCAAGGGCGCCGTCATGAAGATGGGCGAGAAGGGCTCGATGGCGATCGGCACGGTGCCCACCGGTGCTCTCGCCCTCGACCTCGCCCTCGGCATCGGCGGCCTGCCCCGTGGCCGGGTCACGGAGATCTACGGCCCGGAGTCCTCCGGCAAGTCGACGCTCGCCATGCACGTCGTGGCCGAGGCCCAGCGCCTGGGCGGCATCTGCGCCTACGTCGACGCCGAGCACGCCATGGACCCGATCTACGCCCGGGCCATCGGCGTCGACGTCGACGAGCTGCTCATCTCCCAGCCCGACACGGGCGAGCAGGCCCTCGAGATCACCGACATGCTCGTGCGCTCCGGTGCCATCGACGTCGTCGTGATCGACTCGGTCGCCGCCCTCACGCCCCGCGCCGAGATCGAGGGCGACATGGGTGACAGCCACGTCGGTCTGCAGGCCCGCCTCATGTCCCAGGCGTTGCGCAAGCTCACCGCCAACCTGAACAAGACGGACACGATCTGCATCTTCATCAACCAGCTGCGGGAGAAGATCGGCGTCATGTTCGGGTGCATGTCCTATGGCACCCGGGTGACGCTCGCCGATGGCACGCAGGAGAAGATCGGCAAGATCGTCAACCAGAAGCTGCCGGTCGAGGTGCTGAGCTACGACGCCGAGCGGGGGCAGATCGTGCCTCGGAGGGTGATCGGTTGGTACGACAACGGCCGCACCGATGCCTTCATGACCTTCACGATCGCCAAGCCCTCCGGCAACGGCCGGGCTCAGTTCGCTTGCACCCCCGTCCATCAGATCATGACGCCCGGCGGCTGGCGCGAGGCCCAGGAGCTGCAGGTCGGTGATCGGGTGATGCAGTCCGTCACCCGGCGGCTGTCCGACTTCCAGTGGGAGGTGCTGCTCGGTGGCCTCATGGGCGATGGAGCCCTCTCGCCCACCAAGAGCGGGCACGGGGCTCGCTACCGGTTCGGGCACGGGGCCAAGCAGGTGGCCTACGCCGACTGGAAGGCATCGCTGTTCGCCAACATCGGCACCAGTCGGTCCACCAATGCCAAGGGGGCTGTCTTCCACGACCTCGCGCCGCTGCCCGAGCTGAGCGAGCTCCGACAGGCCGTCTACATCGGCGGGAAGAAGGTGCTCAGCGAGGAGTACCTCAAGGCGCTCACCCCGCTGGCCCTGGCCGTCTGGTACATGGACGACGGTGGCTTCACCCTCCGTTCGAAGGGGCTCCAGGAGCGCACCAAGGGCGGAAGCGGACGCAGCGAGATCTGCGTCGAGGCGATGGAGCCCGGCTCCCGGATCCGGTTGCGGAGCTACCTCGCCGACACCTGGGGCATCGAGGCGAAGCTGATCGTGTCCGGGAGCACAAAGAAGGCGATCCTGCAGTTCCCGACCCCCGAGACCAGGAAGCTCCACGCCCTGGTCGCACCGTTCGTGCACCCCTCGATGGCCTACAAGCTCCTGCCTGAGTTCCAGGGACGCTTTGGGGTCGAGCCGGTGTTCGCTGAGCCGTGCGTCGAGCTCGTCCCGCTTCCGATCACGAAGATCGGCTCGATGGTGCCGAAGGGCTCCACGCACCGCTTCGACATCCAGGTCGAGGGCACGCACAACTACTTCGTCGACGGGGTGATGGTCCACAACTCGCCGGAGACGACCCCCGGTGGCCGGGCGCTGAAGTTCTACAGCTCGGTCCGGCTCGACATCCGGCGCATCGAGTCCATCAAGGACGGCGTCGAGGTGGTCGGCAACCGCACCCGGGTGAAGGTCGTGAAGAACAAGTGCGCCCCGCCCTTCCGGCAGGCCGAGTTCGACATCATGTACGGCAAGGGCGTCAGCCGTGAGGGTGGCGTGCTCGACATCGGGGTCGACAACGACATCGTGAAGAAGTCGGGCGCCTGGTACACGTACGAGGGCGAGCAGCTCGGCCAGGGTCGGGAGAACGCCAAGCAGTTCCTCCAGGACAACCCGGAGATCATGATCGAGATCTCGGAGCGGATCCGCACCCAGATGGGCATCGGCGACAGCCTCGACGACCTCACGGCCCTCGGTGCCGACGTGGTCGAGCTCGATCCCGACGATCAGCCGATCTCGCTCGACGACTGAGGTCCCCGGTCACGGCCGTCAGTAGCCTGTCGGCCGTGACCGAGCCCCGCCGCTTCTTCCTGCGCACCTTCGGGTGCCAGATGAACGAGCACGACTCGGAGCGGATCGCGGGCCTGCTGCAGGCCGACGGGCTGGTCGAGACCGACCGCGCCGAGGACGCCGACGTCGTCGTCCTCAACACGTGCTGCATCCGCGAGAACGCCGACAACAAGCTCTACGGCACGCTGGGCCACCTCAAGTCCGTCAAGGACCGCAAGCCCGGGATGCAGATCATGGTCGGTGGGTGCCTCGCCCAGAAGGACCGGGAGACGGTCACCGACCGGGCGCCCTACGTCGACGTCGTGCTCGGCACGCACAACGTGCACCGCGCCGCCGACCTGCTCCACGAGGCGCGGGAGGCCGGTCACTCCATCGTCGAGATCCTGGAGGAGACGGTCGCCGAGGACCACGACGCGTTCCCGTCCGCGCTCCCGGTGCGCCGCGAGGTGCCGTGGGCGGGTTGGGTCACCATCCAGATCGGCTGTGACAACGGCTGCGCGTTCTGCATCGTGCCCGCCGTGCGTGGCAAGGAGATCAGTCGTCGCTTCGACGACATCGTCGACGAGGTCCGCCGAGCCGCGGACGACGGCGTCACCGAGGTGACGCTGCTCGGGCAGAACGTCAACAGCTACGGGCGCGACCTGGCCCTCGCCGCCCGCCAGGCAGGTGGCGACGAGCGCGTGCGCCCGCTGTTCGACCAGCTGCTGCGAGCGGTGGGCGCCGTGGACGGCATCCACCGGGTCCGGTACACGAGCCCGCACCCCAAGGACCTGCGACCCGAGACGATCGCCGCCATGGCCGAGACCCCGGCGGTGTGCGAGCACCTGCACCTGCCCTTGCAGTCGGGCAGCGACCGGGTGCTGGCTGCCATGCACCGTGGCTACACGGCCGAGCGCTACCTCCAGCGCCTCGCGGCGGCCCGGGCCGCCATCGACGATCTCGCGGTCACGACCGACATCATCGTCGGGTTCCCGGGCGAGACCGACGACGACTTCGAGCACACCCTCGCGGTGACGGCCGAGGCCGCCTACGACAGCGCCTACACCTTCATCTACAGCCCCCGGCCGGGCACCGAGGCCGCGGAGCTGGTCGACGAGCAGGTGCCCGCCGATGTGGTGGCGGAGCGGTTCGAGCGACTGCAGGTCGTCGTCGAGCGATCCGGTCTCGCCCGCCACGAGGCGCGGGTCGGACGCGTCGAGGAGGTGGTGGTGGAAGGCCCCTCGCGCAAGGACCCGGCCATGCTCTCCGGACGCACCCGGCAGAACAAGCTCGTGCACTTCGCCGCCGAACCGATCCGCCCCGGCAGCTATGCCACGGTTCGAGTGACCGGCGCGGCGCCCCATCACCTGCGTGGTGAGCTCCTCGACGTGATCCGCGGCGCCGCCCACAAGACGCGGCTGCCGCTCCTCGTCGGTTGATCACGATCACCGAGGAGCCCTACGACGGCGCGGTCGCCGTCGCCCTGGTGGAAGCGCTGATGGCCGACCTCAACGAGCGCTACGCGGCGATCGACGAGCCCGGCGACGCGGACGACGACGAGTACCTCGCCGAGGTGACACCGGGCGTGGTGCGCGCCCCGCTCGGGACGTTCCTCGTGGCCTGGCTCGACGGTGAGCCCGCCGGGTGCGGGGCGCTCAAGCCCCTCGATCGCGACCCGTCCGTCGCCGAGATCAAGCGCATGTACACCGCCCCGCAGGCCCGACGCCGAGGCGTCAGCCGCGCGCTGCTGGAGCACCTCGAGGTCGCCGCGATCCGTCTCGGGTACCGCCGCGCCCAGCTCGAGACGGGGACCGCCCAACCCGAGGCGCTGGCCCTCTACGAGTCGCACGGCTGGCATCGCATCACGCCCTACGGCCGCTACCAGCACTCGCCGGAGTCGGTGTGCTTCGCCAAGGACCTCCCGTCGTCGCCGTGACCGGACGGCACGCAGTGCTCCTGGGCGCCACTGCATCGGGCAAGTCGGCGCTGGCGATGGAGCTCGCCCGCCGGGACCCCAGCTGGGAGCTGGTGTCGGTCGACTCGATGCAGGTCTACCGCGGGATGGACATCGGGACGGCCAAGCCCACGCCGGCGGAGCGTGCCGAGGTGCCCCACCACCTGCTCGACCTCCTCGACCCGTGGGAGGACGGCACCGTGGCGTGGTTCCAGCGGCGTGCTGGCTCCGCCATCGCCGAGATCGAGGCCCGGGGACGTCGCGCGCTCCTCGTGGGCGGCACGGCGCTGTACCTGCAGGCGATCGTCGACGAGCTGGACATCCCCAGCCGGTACCCCGACGTCCGAGCCGAGCTGGAGGCCGATCCCGACACGGGCCGACTGCACGCTCGGCTCGACCAGCTGGATCCGGTCGCCGCCGGCCGGATGGAGGCCACCAACCGCCGCCGGGTCGTGCGGGCGCTGGAGGTGACGCTGGGCAGCGGTCGGCCCTTCTCGAGCTTCGGGCCCGGGCTCGACGTCCACCCCCCGACGACCTTCACGATCGTGGGCCTGCGACGGACGGCAGACGACCTCCGCGCGCGCGCATCGCGGCCCGCTTCGCCCACCAGGTCGAGGCGGGCTTCGTCGACGAGGTACGTCGACTCCACGCCCAGCCCCAGGGCGTCTCCCGCACGGCCGCCCAGGCCCTCGGGTACAGGGAGCTGGCGGACCACCTCACCGGGACGCTCAGCCTCGACGAGGCCATCACGCTCGCGATCCAGCGGACGAGCCGGTTCGCCCGACGCCAGATGGCGTGGTTCCGCCGCGATCCGAGGATCGCCTGGCTCGACCTGGAGCCCGGTGAGGAGGGCAACCGCCTCGTAGATGCTCTCGGTCGGACCGTAGGCTGAGCCGCGCATGCATCTCACGAAGCACCACGGCTTGGGCAACGACTTCCTCGTCCTGCTCGACCTCGACGGCACCCACCCGGTGCGGCCGGAGGACGCCGTCGCGCTCTGCGACCGTCGCACGGGGATCGGGGCCGACGGGCTGCTCCGTGCCACCGCCGGCACGGGCGGAGCGGACGTGACGATGGAGCTGTTCAACGCTGACGGCTCGGTCGCCGAGATGAGCGGCAACGGGATCCGCTGCCTGGCGCAGGCCGTGTTCCAGGCGGGCCTCGCCCAGCCGCCCGCGCTCGAGATCGCGACCGCGGCCGGGCGGCGCACGGTCCGCGTGCTGAGCACGTCCGGCCCGACCACGGCTCGGATGAGCGTCGAGATGGGCCCGGCCAAGGTCGTGAGCCCCGAACCCGAGTGGACGGGCGGCGACGTGCTGCGTGCCGCCCGGGTCGAGGTCGGCAACCCCCACGTGGTGCTGCAGTGGGGTCGCGCCGAGCTCCCTGGCGTCGATGAGCTCGTCGCCCTGGGCGAGAGGATCGACGGCGCGACCCCCGGCGGCACGAACGTCGAGGTGATCCTCCCGAACGCCGGCGCCGGGGGGATCGACATGGTCGTGTACGAGCGGGGGGTGGGCCCCACCCAGGCCTGCGGCACCGGGGCCTGTGCGGCGGCCGCGGCGGCCCACGAGTGGGCGCTGTGCGAGCCCACGACGACCGTGCACATGCCCGGCGGGCCGGTCGAGATCGCCCTGAGCGACCCCGTGCTGCTCACCGGCGACGTCACGTCGGTCGCCGCCATCGACACTGCATGGCCATGAGGGGACGGGCGCCCGCGTGTCGCTGATCGAGCGCGCCTTCCGGGAGAAGATCGTCCTGGTCGGCGTCACCCTTCCCCCGAACACTCTCGAGGACACCGAGGCCGGCCTCGACGAGCTCTCGGCCCTCGTCGACACGGCGGGCGCGGACGAGGTCGCGCGCCTCATCCAGCGCCGGGCCGCGCCCGACCCGCCCACCTACATCGGCAAGGGCAAGGTCGAGGAGCTGCGCGAGATCGCGCTGGAGACCGACTGCGACACCGTGGTCTTCGACAACGAGCTCACGCCGGCCCAGCAGCGCAACCTCGAGAAGCTCTTGGGGCGCACGGCGATCGATCGAACCGCAGTGATCCTCGACATCTTCGCCCAGAACGCCCACAGCCAGCAGGGCAAGGCCCAGGTGGAGCTGGCCCTGCTGCGCTACCGGTTGCCCCGCATCCGCGGCAAGGGCACGAGCCTCTCGCAGCAGGGCGGCGGCGCCTCGGCCGGCGGGGCCCGGATCGGCACCCGCGGCCCCGGCGAGACGCAGCTCGAGGTCGACCGTCGCCGGATCCAGCGACGGATCCACAAGCTCGAGGCCGAGCTGCGCGAGATCGACAAGCACCGCGCCACACAGCGCAAGGCCCAGCACCGTGCCCGCACGCATCGCGTCGCCATCGTCGGGTACACGAACGCCGGGAAGTCGACGCTCCTGAACCGCCTGACCGATGCCGGGGTGCTCGTGGAGGACCGCCTGTTCGCGACGCTCGACGCCACCACCCGCCGGCTCGACCTGCCCGGCGGCGAGAAGGTGCTCCTCACCGACACCGTGGGCTTCATCCGCAAGCTGCCCCACCAGCTCGTCGAGGCGTTCAAGTCCACCCTGTCCGTGGCGGCGGACGCCGACCTGCTCGTGCACGTGGTCGACTCGTCGGCGCTGGACCCGGAGGGGAACATCGACGCCGTCCGCACCGTCCTGCGCGAGATCGACGCGGACGAGGTGCCGGTGCTCTACGCCTTCAACAAGAGCGACCTCGCGCCCAGCGACGCCAGCCGGCTGGCGAAGGTGCACGAGGGCTCGGCGGCCTTCAGCGCCATGACCGGCGAGGGCGTGGCGGAGCTCCTGCTCACCATCGCAGCGCGGCTCCGGGCCCTCACGAACGTGGTGGAGCTGGCCGTCCCCTACGACCGAGGCGACGTGCTCGCCGCCATCCACCGGGAGGGCGAGGTGCTCAGCGAGCAGGCCGGGGACGACGCCATGCGCCTCCGCGTGCGGCTGGACGAGGCCTCGCTCGGCCAGTTCGTCGACTACGTGGTGGCCTGACGTGCCCGAGCCGTTCGTCCCGCCCCCGTACCCCTATGACCGCCTGGAGGAGCTGAAGGCCCTCGGCGAGGCCCTGCCGGGCGGTCTGGTCGACCTCTCGATCGGCACCCCGTGCGACCCGCCTCCCGACGTCGTGCTCGAGGCGCTCGCCCACTCGGGAGCGGAGCGGGGCTACCCACCGTCGATCGGCACGGCCGCCTACCGGGAGGGCGCGGCGGCGTGGATGGCCCGCCGTCTCGGCGTGTCGGTCGACCCGGCGAACCTGGCTGCCTGTGTCGGCACCAAGGAGCTGGTGGCGGGCGTCCCGCAGTGGCTCCGGTTGCGCCGGCCCGACCTCGACACGGTGCTGTACCCCGCGATCAGCTACCCCACCTATGCCATGGGCGCCACGCTGGCCGGGTGCCGGGCCGTGCCCTACGCCCACCTCGAGGCGATCGACCCGCAGGACGCCGCTCGCGCTCTCTGCCTCTGGGTGAACGTCCCGGGCAACCCGACGGGCGACCTGGTCGACCTGGGGGTGGCGGCCGCGTGGGGTCGCGCCCACGGGGTCCCGGTGCTCTCCGACGAGTGCTACGTCGAGTTCACGTGGGACGGGCCCCCTCGCACCATCCTCGAGCACGGGCTCGAGGGTGTGCTGGCGGTGCACTCGCTGTCGAAGCGCTCCAACCTGGCCGGTGCGCGAGCCGGCTTCTACGCCGGCGACCCGTCGCTCGTCCACTACCTGGCTGAGGTGCGCAAGCACGCCGGGTTCATGGTGCCAGGCCCCGTCCAGGCCGCTGGCGGTCGCGGCGTGGGCCGACGACGAGCACGTCGACGCCCAGCGCGCCCGCTATCGCGGCCGGTCTGGCGACGATGGCCGAGGCTCTGGGCTTCGCCGGCGTCACGGCCCCGCTCCCGGCCGGCGCGTTCTACCTGTGGGCACCGGCCCCCGACGGCGACGCGTGGGCCTTGGCCCACCAGCTCGCCGCGCAGGGCGGCGTGCTCGTGTCGCCCGGGGAGTTCTACGGTCCGGCCGGAGCCGACCACATCCGGGTGGCCGTCGTGCAGCCCGATGATCGTCTCGCCCTCGTGGCCGACCGCCTCCGCGCGCTAGTCGGCTGAGGGTTCGCTCGTACCCGAGCCGAGGCCGCGCTGCCCGCCGCGGCGGTCACGACGCGACCGACCGGCGGCGGTGACGCTCTCCCTCACCGCCGAGGCCGCCCGTCGGAGCTGATCGCCGGTGAGCACCGGTCGGTTGGCCACCGATTCGGTGATGCTGGCGGTGTGCTCGATCAGTGCCGCCATGGCCTGGAGCTGTCGGCCGAGGTCGTCGAACTCGGCATCGAGCCGCTGCTCGAGGCGGGTCCAGGCCGCCTGCGTGGCTCCCATGACGGCCCCGGCTTCGAACCCCGCGACGTTGGCCTGACCGCCGCCGACGCCGGAGAGCGCGTCCCGGAGCGCGACGAGCCGGTGGTCGATCACGCGGAGCGCGCCGGCGAGGGCCAGATCCGTGTGGAGCATGAGCCCCTTGCCCAGCTCCTCGATCCGCTCGGTGACCTCAGGGTGCGCGTCGGCCGTCGGCTCAGGCGGCGCCGTCGACTCGTCCTCGGCGCGGCGCTCGAGGTTCTGCACGCTCTCGGCCACCTGGGCCAGGACGTCGAGACCGAGGGCGAGGTCGCTCCGGAGGTTCTCCAGATCGGCCGGGACGGACCGAGCGGGGAACGGGTCGAGTGGGTCGACCGGCGGCGGCGGAGCCTGGGTCGGGAGGGAGAGGACCTGGCGCTCCAGCGCGCCCAGGCGCTGGGCCACCTCGCGGGCGTCATGGCTGCGCCGTGCCTCCGCCTCGGCGACATGGCCGAGCAGGTCCGAGTGCGACCCCGCGATGGCGGCGAGGGCGCCCGCCACCGTGTCGAGCTTCCGTCCGAGGTCCGCCAAGGCGGTCATCTGAGCCTCGTCCGGTGCTCGTCGGTCGTCGTCCACTCTTCCGCTCTCCTGGGCGCGTGTCGCGGCGAGCGTACCTGTCGGGTCAGTTCGACCCGTGGAGGGCCGTGTTGAGCTCGACGGCACCACCCTGGCGGTCGCGCACCTGCACCACCCCGTTGGTGCTGTTCCGGATGAAGAGCAGGTTGCTCTGCCCGCTCAGCTCCTTGGCCTTCACGATGGTGCCATCCGGGAGGGTGACCAGGGTGCCGGCGGTGACGTACAGCCCGGCCTCCACCACGCAGTCGTCGCCCAGCGAGATGCCGATGCCACCGTTGGCCCCGATCAGGCAGCGCGCACCGATCCGCACGACCACCGTGCCGCCTCCCGACAGCGTGCCCATGACCGATGCCCCACCGCCCAGGTCGGAGCCCTCGCCCATCACCACGCCCTGGCTGAGCCGGCCTTCCACCATCGCGGTGCCGAGGGTCCCGGCGTTGAAGTTCACGTAGCCCTCGTGCATGACGGTCGTGCCCTCGGCCAGGTGAGCGCCGAGCCGCACCCGGTTGGCGTCGGCGACCCGGACGCCACTGGGGGCCACGTAGTCGAGCATGCGAGGGAACTTGTCGAGCGAGTGCACGAGCAGGGGGGTGCCGGCCGAGCGCGCGCGGACCTGGGCGGCGGGCAGCTCGTCCACGGCAACGGGGCCGAGCTGCGTCCACGCCACGGTCGGGAGGTGGCCGAAGATCCCGTCGAGGTTGATGGAGTTGGGCCGGACGAGGCGGTGGGAGAGCAGGTGAAGGCGGAGGTAGACGTCGCAGGTGTCGAGCGGGGGCGCTTGCAGGTCGGCGATGGTCGTGGCGACGGCGCGCACGTGGACGCCACGCACCTCGTCGCTCCCGACGGCCCGAGCCGCGCCACCGCCCAGCGCGTCCTCGATGTCGGCGGCCCGCACCGGCTGGGTACCGGCCTCGCCGCCCCCCTCGGTGCGCTCGGGGTGGAGGAACCAGGTGTCGAGCACCCGGTCGTCGGCCGTGAAGCTGGCCAGGCCGACGCCGCGCGCGCCGCCGGTGGAGGGAACGATGTCGGTCACGGCGGCCCACCGTACCCAGTGCCCTAGCCTGCGGTCATGGCCGACGCCGACCTGCTCGCGCTCACGGCGTCGCTGGTGGCGATCCCGTCGGTGAGCCATGCGGAGGGGGTGCTCACGGACCACCTCGAGGCGGAGCTGCGGGCGTTGCCGCACCTCGAGGTGGAGCGCGTCGGCGCCGACCTCGTGGCCCGGACCCGGCTGGGCCGGCCCATCCGGGTGGTGCTGGCCGGCCACACCGACACGGTGCCCGTCAACGGCAACGCTGAAGCCCGCATCGACGGTGACGTGCTCTGGGGGCTCGGCGCCGCCGACATGAAGGGCGGGCTGGCGGTGATGCTGGCCCTGGCTCGCGAGGTGACCGCGCCGGCGGTGGACGTGACCTTCGTGTTCTACGCCGGGGAGGAGGTGGCCGCGGAGCACAACGGCCTCGGGCACCTGCTGCGCGACCGGCCCGACCTGCTCGAGGGTGACGTCGCCATCCTCGGCGAGCCGACCGGTGGCGAGCTCGAGGCCGGGTGCCAGGGGACGCTGCGGATGGAGGTCACCCTGCGGGGCGAGCGGGCCCACACCGCTCGACCGTGGATGGGCCGCAACGCGATCCACCGCCTGGGTGCCCTGCTCCGACTCGTCGACGCGCTCGAGGAGCGCGAGCCCGTGATCCAGGGATGCCGGTACCGGGAGGCGCTCCAGGCGGTGCGGGTCACCGGCGGCGTGGCCGGCAACGTCGTCCCCGACACCGCCACCGTCACCCTCAACCGCCGGTTCGCGCCGGACCGCACGGAGCAGGAGGCCGCCGACGAGGTGCGCACCCTCCTGTCATCCGTGCTGGAGGACGGCGACGAGGTTGTCGTCGTCGACAGCGCCCCGGCGGCTGCGCCGGGGCTGGACAACCCGATCCTCCGCTCGCTCGTCGACGACCACGGCCTCACGGTCACCGCCAAGCTCGGATGGACCGACGTGGCTCGCTTCGCAGCCATCGGCGTGCCCGCCTGCAACCTCGGGCCGGGCGACGCCTCCCTCGCCCACACCGCCGACGAGCGGGTGGACCGAGCCTCCCTGGACCGGGCCCATGCCGTCCTCCGCGCCATCCTCACGACGGCACCGTCCGGCTAGGAGCCGGTGGTCGCCGCTCAGGCGAGGGTTGCCGTCAGCGTGATCGTGGTGCCGGTCAGCGCCTGGCTCACCGGGCAGCCCGTCTTCGCCCCCTCGGCGGCGGCGGCGAACGCATCGGCTGTCATGCCGGGGACCTCGCCGCGCACGGTCAGGTGGATCCCGGTGATGCCCTCGCCGGGTTGGAAGGTGACGTCGGCCGTGGTCTCCAGCGTGTCCGGCGGAGTACCCGCCTTGGCCAGCGCACTCGACAGGGCCATCGAGAAGCACGACGAGTGCGCGGCGCCGATGAGCTCCTCCGGGCTCGTGCGACCGGCAGGATCCTCGGCCCGCGACGCCCAGGTGACATCGAAGCCGCCGAGTCCGGATGACTCGAGCTCGACCCGCCCAGAACCTTCCAGGAGGGATCCGTGCCAGACGGTGGTGGCGGAACGGGTGGTGGCCAAGACTGGACCTCGCTTCATCGGGAGACGGGGAGACGGCGACACCGTAGGTCGTCGCCGTCCCGAGTCTCGCCTGCGGCGAGCTCAGACGCGCCGGAGGACCGTGACGACCTTGCCGTAGATCGTGACGTCGTCGGCGTCGAGCTCCATCGGTGAGAGCCGGGCGTTGGACGGCAGGAGCGTGATCGTGGCGCCCTTGCGGCGGTAGGTCTTCACCGTCGCCTCGTCACCCGGGATCCCGGCCACGACGATGTCGCCGTTCTCGGCCGTGCCCTGCGCCCGGCAGACGACGTAGTCGCCGTCGACGATCGCGGCCTCGATCATCGAGTCGCCGCGGACCCGCAGCATGAACAGGTCGCCCTCGCCGGTGAAGTCGGCCGGCAGCGGGAGGGTCTCCTCGATGTTCTCCTGGGCGAGCACGTCGGTGCCGGCGGCGACGTCGCCCACGAGCGGCACGTGTCGCACGGGGCGACGCTCGACCGGGGCGCCCGAGGTGGCATCGAAGCGCACCTCGATGGCGCGCGGCTTGGTGGGGTCGCGCCGAAGGAACCCGAGCTTCTGGAGGGTGCTGAGGTGGGCGTGCACGGTGGATGGCGACGTGAGGCCGATGGCGGTGCCGATCTCCCGCACCGACGGCGGGAAGCCGCGCTCGCGCTGGAACTGCTCGATGACCTCGAGGACCTCCCGCTGGCGGGGGGTGAGGTTGACGTCAGGCATGGGTGACCTCCGGAGCCGTACAGATGTTCGGGACCGTACCGCCATCGCGGGCCCAGGGCAAGAACACTCGTTCCCCCGGACGTCCGTTCGATCTGCCCCTTGACGGCGAACGGGCGTTCGTGGCTATCCTGGCGGAGAAGCGAACAGGCGTTCCCGGAACACCCGTTCACCCGGATCGACTGTCACACCCCCTGAGGAGACTCCTCGACATGGCCTCCACCGCCCTCCAGCTCACCACCCCCCGCCTCCAGCCCACCACGGTGCCGCCTGGTCCGGGGCACCCGACCCGCCCGGCGCTCCGCGTGCTCGACGGCGGTCGGGCCCCGGCCCGGTTGGCGCAGCAGGCCGTCTACCGGCGTCGCCGACTGGTGGTGGGCCTTGCGCTCCTGGCGCTCGTCTCCCTCATGCTCCTCCTGGCCACCTCTGCCGTGGCCAGGATCGCCGGCGGCGCCCCCTCCTCCGCCGCCGGCGGCCCCTCGCCCACCACGGTCGTCGTGCGGCCCGGCGACACCCTCTGGTCGATCGCCGACGCCGTCGCACCGGACACGGACGTGCGCATCACGGTCGACCAGCTCGTCGCCCTCAACGGCGGCTCGCCGATCGTGGTCGGCCAGGAGCTCGAGCTCCCCGCCTGACGACCGAGAGCCCTCCCGGGGGGCCGGGTAGCGTGCTCCCGGTGCGGTGTCCCGGGTGCGGCTCCTTCGACGACAAGGTCGTCGACTCGCGCCAGGCCGACGATGGCTCGTCGATCCGGCGCCGCCGGGCGTGCATCGACTGCGGCCGACGGTTCACCACCTTCGAGCGCGTCGAGGAGACGCCGCTGGTGGTGGTCAAGCGCTCCGGTGACCGCGAGCCCTTCGACCGGGAGAAGGTGGCCGTCGGCATCCGGCTGGCCGCCAAGGGTCGGCCGATCGAGGCCGACGGCGGCGCCGAGCTCGACGAGCTGATCGCGGCCGTCGAGGACGCGATCCGGCTCGACGGCGGCACCGAGGTGCCCACCGAGGCGGTCGGCCGGGCTGTGCTGGAGCGCCTGCGCGAGGTCGACCCCGTGGCCGCGGTGCGCTTCGCGAGCGTCTACCTGGGCTTCGACGACCTCAGCGACTTCGAGCGCGAGATCACCCTGCTCGCCAAGCGCACCGAGCCCAAGCGCCACTAGGCCCGATGGGGAGCGCCCCGATGATCAGCGGGTGCGGATCCACCGGGTGAGCAGGTGGTGGTCCGCCTCGAGCAGCCGGTCGAGCTGCATGCCGAGCGGCGCCCGGGGGTGGGGACCGCGGCTGGAGCGCCCGGCCTGCCCGCTGACGAGGAGCGGGGACACCGTCAGGTCCCACTCGTCCACCAAGTCCCCGGCCACCAGGTCGCCGTTCAGGCTCGGCCCGCCCTCGCAGGTGACGACCTCGGCCCCCCGGCCCGGAGGGTCGTCAGGGCGGCCGGCAGGTCGACGGCCTCCTCGCCCACGACGATGAGCTCGGCCACTTCAGCCAGCGCCGCCCGCCGAGCGGCGTCGGCCGACCCGCAGGTGATGACGATGGGCGGCAGATCGGACTCCGTGAACAGGGTGGTGGCCGTGTCCAGGTCCAGTGACCGGGTGACGATGGCGATCCGCGGCACGTCGCCCTGGCCGCGCGCCCGGCGAGCGGCGCGGGTGGCGTCCGAGGGCCGGGCGGGCCCGTAGCCCTCGGCCCGCACGGTGCCCGCTCCCACGAGGATCACGTCGGATACGCCGCGCAGCGCCGAGAACATGACCTTGTCCGCGGGGCCGCCCAGCCCGCCGGATCGGTCGTCGATCGTGATCGCCCCGTCGAGCGAGGCGATCATGTTGACCAGCACCCACGGCCGGTCGGGCGGGGCGGGCCGGGCCTCGGTCGCGACCAGGGCGGCGACGTCGTCCACCTCGGCGGGGTCCGGCCACAACCGTCGCATGGCTTCGAACCTAGCGGTGGCGGCGTGGCTGCCCGTGGGGTCGGCTCACCAGAGGGACCCGGACACGTCGATGACGATGTTGGCGGTGACGTTGGTGTAGACGCAGACGGTGCCGGTGGGGGCGAGCTTGGTGATGACGGTGTTGGCGAGGGTGACGCCCTTGGTGAAGTTCATGCTGGAGGCGAGAGGTTTGGGGGTGCCGCAGGGGTAGAGGGTGAAGTACCCGTTGGCGCCGGGGGCGACGGCGGCGACGGTGAGGACGACGTTCTCGACGTCCGGGGCGAGGCCGACGCGTCCGGCGACGGGGATGGTCCGGGTGGTGCCGCCGGGGATGGCCCCGAAGCGCTCCTGTTGCTCGTCGTCGGTGTCCCCGGCGGGGTTGCGGGAGTCGACGATGCGCTTGGGGGAGGGGAGAGCGGCGAAGGCGGCGGGGGTGAGGGACCCGGACACGTCGATGACGATGTTGGCGGTGACGTTGGTGTAGACGCAGACGGTGCCGGTGGGGGCGAGCTTGGTGATGACGGTGTTGGCGAGGGTGACGCCCTTGGTGAAGTTCATGCTGGAGGCGAGAGGTTTGGGGGTGCCGCAGGGGTAGAGGGTGAAGTACCCGTTGGCGCCGGGGGCGACGGCGGCGACGGTGAGGACGACGTTCTCGACGTCCGGGGCGAGGCCGACGCGTCCGGCGACGGGGATGGTCCGGGTGGTGCCGCCGGGGATGGCCCCGAAGCGCT
>CAVVRO010000008.1:0-974871 GCA_963750645.1 uncultured Microthrixaceae bacterium
CACCCGCCACGGTCGTGCGCTCCCGTCACTCGCCTCGCAGGGCATCGGTCGTCGGGCCCCTCCGGGTGGTCTGGGCTCCGGCGAGGCCGATGATGTTGCCGTCATCTGTCGACGCAGCTTCGAGCGCGTGAGCGCCCAGGTCGCGCTCAAGGTTCAGCCCCGAGCGCGCTCCCGGCACGCGATCGTCCGTCCAACATCCCCACCCGGTCATCTCAGCACGGCCCGTACCCGGCTGGAAGGTCAGCGGGGTGCCCACCACGCCGGGGACGGCTCCCGTCCTGCGGGCGTAGGACGGGAGCCGCGACGAATCCTCCGGCCCGAGCCCGCACCGATGCAAGGGTCGAAGGTCCCCTCTCCTCGCCCCGCCACACCCGGCAGGCCGTCCCCGCGCGCTTGTGCCTGTCATCGCCCGCCACGCGGCGGGATACGGGCCGGTCAGGGGCGCGCAGCGCCGGGCAATGGCCCCCGTCCGACGGACGGGCAGGACGGGGGCCGGTACGAATCGTTGAGCCCGGGCCTGTGCCGATACAAGAGTCGAAGGTCCCCTCGGCGGTCGCTCGATGCGGACCCCAAGTGGCTCGTGCTCGCGGGTGGCCCGCTAGGCACCCGCGCGGCATAACGATGCTCCTATGTCGTCAAGGTCGGGTTCCGACGGTGCTGGCAGACCAGTGATGGGCCACTCGGGTTTCGAGGGCGGGCTCTTATGAGGCCATGCGGTGTCGGGGTGGTTGGAGCGGCGGGCCGGCAGATCGTTATGAGGACAGCCGGCGGCGTCGGGGCAAGTCTTGGGCCAGGCCCGCCGTTCCAGATCGTCAGCGGGGTAGGTGCCGCCAGGTCTCGCGGGCGACGTAGCGCTTGAGGACGCGGATGATCTCGGGCTTGGTGAGGCCCTCGTCGAGGCGTCGCTGCACGTAGGTCCGGGTGCGCGGGTCGGAGCTCATGCGAGTGATCACGATCCGCCAGAGCGCGTGGTTGGCCTGGCGGTTCCCGCCGCGGTTGAGGCGGTGTCGGGTGGTGCGACCCGACGACGCCGGGAGCGGGGCGACGCCGCAGAGGTTGGCCCACGCGGCCTCGCTCTTCATCCGTTCGGCGTTGTCACCGGCGGCGACGAGCAGCGTGGCGGCGGTGTCGGGCCCGACGCCATGCAGGTCCAGCAGCTGCGGCGCGGTCATGGCGACGAGTCCTTCGAGGAGGACGTCGAGGCGATCGAGCTCCTCATCGAGTGCGAGGACGCGTCGGCCGAGGATCTGCAACGCGACCTTGGTGGCATGGACGACGACGTCGCTGCCGCGGCGAGGTCGCAGAGCCGCCACCCGGGCGCCCAACGCGGCGACGGGCACATCGCGGAGCTGATCGCGCAAGGCGTCGGGCGCGCAGAATCCGAGGTGGCGGATCTGCGTCAGCGCTTTGGTCCGCGCGGCTCGAGCCGACCGCTTGGCGACTAGCAGCACGCGGATCGCCTCCACGTTGCCGTCCGCGGTCTTGGCGATCCCGCTGGCCCGTCCCGACAAGGCCGCTCGGGCCGCTTCAACCGCGTCAAGAGGATCGGACTTGCCGTGCCGGCGCCGGACCTGCCGGTTCGGTCGGTCGACCTCGACGACCTTCACCGACGCGCTGTGCAGGAACCGGGCCAGACCGACCCCATAGGCGCCGGTTCCCTCAACGCCGACCGCCACGACCTGCCCGAACCCGCCCAGCCACCCGTGCAGGTCCCGATAGCCAGCCGTGGTCGCCGGGAACGCCTCCACGCCCAGCAACGCGCCGGTTGCGTCGAGCGCGGCGGCCACGTGCTGATCCAGATGTGTGTCCACGCCACCCGTCACCGGGCGCGTGCTCTCTACGATGGACATCGCCATCCCTTCTCTCGTCAATGGTCAAGGGGTGGCACGCACGTCCCGTGACGGAGACCGTGTCGAGCAGGCTGTTCCTGCAGCCCACTCGGTCACCCTCTGGAACGGGGCGTGCCCTGTTAGAAGCCGCCGAACGTAACCACCACCGAACCCCGCGACGCGGACCCCGCTGGCCAGCCCACCATCTCACTGGGCAGTATGCCGCCATGCACGCGCGTTGGGCGGCAACCCTGGTGTTGGCACTCCTTGTCGCTGGCTGCGGCGGCGAAGCCGGTGGGACCTCCAACACCACCACCACTGCTGTGCGAGCCGAGCCGAAGGCCGCGTCTCCCTCCGACCGTGTCGTTCTGGCATGCCTCGGGTCGGAGGGCACCCCCGACGATGTGCAGTATTTATGGGATCGGGTCTCGGTGCCGTCGGACACAGGCATGGGGACGGACCTAGCCGTCGGCATCGCGGCAGTTTCCGCTCGTGGGAACGGGATCGCAGTCGAGTTCGATGTCGGCTCTACAACGGCAGATCGCGAGCGAGTGCTCGATGCGCTTGATGAGCCCCCGGTGAAGGCGGTGCTCAGCGGCACGTCGGTCCAGGTCTGCGCCTGACTGCCCCATATCTGCCGAAGTGACGGCAGATCGGGTGCTCAGCTCGCCCCAGGAGTTCGCGGTGCCACCTGGGGTTTGGCGCTCGATGTGAGGTGCCACGCGTGACACGTCTGGCAGAGGTGGATGCCTCTCGGGACCCTGTCGCGCTGGCGGGCCTCCATTGCTCTCTGGATCTTCTTGAGCGCGAACATCGCCGCCCCGTGTGTGGGGTATGTCCGCTTGGTGCAATCGGCCATCTGGGACCGAACTCCTCGTTACGGGTGGGCGGTGGATCCATCTCCACCTGCCGCACCGGACCGCTGCCTCTATAGGTGCGGTTCCACGACACACCTCGATAGGTGCGATTGCAGGGCGACTCTATCTGCCGGTGTGACGCGCTGGCGCGGGCAATGTGACCGCTGTGGGGTCGTAGGTTTCCAACGATGGCCTCGTCACAACCCGAGCTTGTCAGTGCCGACGGCCGGCGGTTCGCCGGGTTCGCGGCCGCGGTGCTGGTCTTCATCGTCGATCCACTAACCCGGCGGTTCCTCCTGCTCAGCTCTCCCGCCAAACGCGCCCGGCCTGGCTGGGAGATCGTCAACGGCGGCGTCGAGGCTGGCGAGACGCTTCTCGCCGCCGTGCGGCGCGAAGTTGCCGAGGAGGCAGGGCCCAGCGTCCGCCTCGACGTTCTCGGCACGGTGCATGCCTGGACCTGGCGCTACGACGACGAGGTGCAGCACCTCATCTCCACGGCGTTCGTGGCGGCGTACCTCGGCGGTGATGTGGCTCCGGGTGACGACATGGCGGGCTCCGCGGTCCGGTGGGCGACGCTCGAGGACGTGCAGGAGCTGGAGCGCTCCGGGAGCCTGATCCCTGATCACGCATGGGTGTTCGAGCGGGCGCTCGAATGCTTCGACCTGTGGTCGTCGCAGGAGGCCAGCGCGCAGCCAGGCTGGGAGACCGGTGGGTGACCTCGCCGTAGTCGCTCGACCCGATGACGCGGCATTCCTGCCAGTGAGGATGCGGCGGTGGCGTTGATCGGGTCCACGTTCGAGGATCGGGTGCTGGCTACGTTGCGTCGCTTGCAGTTGTAAACGGGGCACGCCCCGTTCCGGAGGGTGACCGATCTCGCTGCGCGAACAGCGTGATCGTTCACGGTCTCCTTCCCGGGACGTGCGTGCCACCCCTTGACCAGTTGAAGAGAGAAGGGATGGCGATGACCATCGTAGAGAGCACGCGTCCGATCACTGGTGGTGTCGACACGCACCTCGATGTGCATGTGGCGGCGGCGTTGGACCGCAGCGGCGGTGTCCTGGGGGTGGAGTCGTTCCCGACGACCCCCGGCGGCTACCGGGACCTGCATGGCTGGCTGGCCGGGTTCGGTGAGCTGACCCGGGTCGGGGTGGAGGGCACGGGCGCCTACGGCGCCGGTCTGGCCCGGTTCCTGTAACGGGCGGGGGTCGAGGTGATCGAGGTCGATCGTCCCAACCGTCTGGAACGTCGCCGCAACGGCAAGTCCGATGAGCTCGACGCCGTCGAAGCGGCCCGGGCGGCGTTGGGGGGTCGGTGTCGGGCGGTCGCCAAGACCGGTGACGGGTCGATGGAAGCGATGCGGAGAGATCATCCGGGTCCTCAAGCGCTACGTCACCCGCGAGACCTGGCGACACCTCCCCAGCTGACCCGATCTCGAGCGGCGGTCTGGCCCGATTCCTGCCTGACGCCAACCGGCTGTCCTCATATCGATCTGCCGGCCGCCGCTCGAACCACCCCGGCACCCGCATGGCCTAATAAGAGATCGCCCTCCACCCGAGTGGCTCATCACTGGTCTGCCAGCAACGCCGGAGCACCTTGACAACACATAGGAGTATCGATCTGCTGCGGACTGATCGACGACAGCGGGTCAGGTGAGGAGGCCCATCGGACGCCGAGCCGGGGTCGTCGTGCTGCTGATCAACCCGGCTTCGGGTCCACGCCCCCGGCGGGCACACCGTGGAGGAAGTCGATGACGGCTCGCCTGGACCGGAGCACGTGAACTGCCACTCCCGCGGCATGCTGCGCGATCGTCTCGCGTTCGTGCGCGGGTTCTGAGCGATGGGCCCGCCAGACGCGGAAGGCCAACTGCCACTCATCGCGCCACCGCTCCCAGCGTGTGTAGTCGCACCCTGGTGGAAGCTCACCCGGCATGCGGAACCCTCGGAGCAATGCGCGCCCGGAGCACCGCCACCACGGCAGGTCGAGGACCACGACGGTGTCGGCAAGCTCGAGTCGGAGGTCGAGCGTCTCGTGGTAGTTCCCGTCAGCGATCCACGCGTCTCCGGCGAGCACCCGGAGTTGCACCTCGCGCCACTCGATCTCCGGCGGTGCAACCCATCCTGGCTTCCAGTAGTGGAGGTCGAGGTGGATGAGCGGCAAGCCGGTCCTGGCCGCAAGCGCCAACGAGAGCGTGCTCTTCCCGGCTCCCGCCAGCCCGGTGACGACGACGCGGCGTCCGATGGCCGGCGGGGCTCCACGCATGGCTGTGAGCATCGCTCACGTACCAGCTCGGTGGGACGCACTTCTGCCGTGATGCCCGACGGGTCGTCCAGCGCATGACACTCGCCAGGAGATCTGTGCTCCTAGGGTTCGGGTGTGGGCCGCCGGGCTGACGCGCTGCGAGAGGTGATGCTCTTCATCGAGATGTTCACGCTGAGCCGAGCGTGGACGGACCTCACCGACGACGAGCTCTTCTGGGACCCGATGCCGGGCTCTTGGGGCATCCATCCCGTCGGGGAGAACCGAACACCGACGCCGTTCGTGATCGGCGACTGGGCGGCCGACATGGACTCCGACCTGGCCCTGGACCCCGATCGGTTCGAACCGCTCACGACCATCGGCTGGCTGTTCTGGCACTGCGGGTCGATGGCCGGGCGAACGGCCGAGCTCGACTTCCTCGGCGGCGAGCGCACCACCGACAGCGGGTGGACCTCCCCGTACCTCGCTGGCCACCCGATCTTCACCACCGCCGATGACGCCGTCACGACGATGCGGGAGGGCTGGCGAGCGCTCGACGCCGCGCTGCGGACGGCGACTGACGAGCAGCTCGAGCAGCCGATCCGGTTCTGGGGTTACGGCGGCCCCGGACCCGAAGGCACCGGGGGTCAGGTGGTGGCGTCGTGCCTGAACGAGATCAGCCACCACGGCACCCAGATCGGTGTCCTGCGTGATCTCTACCGCCTCCGCGGCGGTACCCCTATCGAGCCCCCTGTCGACTGACCGCAGCCTGCCCCTTAGCTGCCGGAGTTCTGCCGCGCCCTAGCGGTGCCTCGGTTCGCTGGCTGCCACACCGATCGAGGTCAGAAAAGGTGCCGGTTGGCGTCGGACCAGGCCGCGAGCGCCTCGTCCTGCTCTATTGAAGCAGTGGTTGTCCAGGGAGCGATGAGCCCGCGTGCTTTGAGGATACGGGTGTGGTTGGCGGTCTGGCGCTGGCGGGCGATCACGGCGTCCACAAGGCCGTCGATCTCGATCCCGTACGCATCGGCGAACACACCGATCCGGTGGCGACGATCAGGCGGCTCCGGGAACGCCTTCGATTGAACGGCGTTGTCGTCGTCGTAGAACGGGGCGCTGTACACAAGGGCATAGGCGACGTCGTCGAGCGGTGGGCCGGGGTACGCCAGGTCCCAGTCGACGATGCCGACCGGCGAGCCATCGCGCCAGACGAGGTTCCAGGGACCGAAGTCGCCATGACAGATGAGCTCACCCGCCCCGACGGGGAGCCGTCCGTAGGCCCACTCGGCGAACGCCGGAGGCTGGTAGCCGGCGACGGCGTCGTGGAAGCGACGCAGCGTCGACGCGAAGGCCGCGAGGCCCTCATCACCGACGATGAGGCGCCAGGTGCTCCGCCCCGACTCGCCATCGATGTACGACAGGACCTCGCGCCCCTGCTCATCGAAGCCGAGGGGCGTGGGCGCGAGCTCGAAGCCGACGTCGTTGAGGTGCCGAAGCAGATCGTGCACGGCCGCTGACCACCATCCGGGCCGCCGGCGAACGGTGTCGCCCACGCGGTGGACAGGCCGATGTGGACCGGACTGGAGCTCGATCTCGTCCATCGCACAATGGTCGCACTGCTCCGAGCGCGTCCCATACCTGCCGGAGTGGGACGCGTGCCGCGGGCATCTCGGGGCAATCTGTGCCTGTGAAGGAGCGGCCTCGGCGTTTCCCTGGCTACATGGGCGTGGTCCTCTGGGGCTCGTTCATCTGGTTGATGGCGTTCGCTACCTGGGAGACGCTGAAGGCGCGGGATTGGTGGGCAGTCCCGTTCGCTGCCGTCTTCCTGCTGCTCGTCGCCGCATGTCTTTGGTTCTACGGCGTGCTTCCGTGGCGGTCGCGTCGCGAGGGGCTGACCGACGGGAGGGGCGAGGCGGGCAGTGCATAGCTGCCGGGCCGCAACGCGAGCCGCGGGCTTGGCGGCGGAGTAGGACCGTGGACGGCTCCGTGTAAGGGCGATGCGCCTACTGCTCGTCGATGCTCGTCGACGGCACCTGCCCTTCGTGTGACCGCCCGCGGCGGCTCAGCTTGTCCGACGAGCGCGGCGGGTGTGATTGCGCTGGCAGGTGTGGGGATCTTCGTGCTCACTCTCTTGATCCTCGTGCTGCTCGCGGCGATGACTCGTCAAGCCTGAGCTAGCGGGCATACCTGCCGCTAGGCCCGCCCGGGTGCGTGCGGCTCCGGGATCAGTCGGTGGGTCTGCCTGAGCCGCGTCGGAAGTCTTCTTGGATCGAGGGAATCGCTCGCGCGAGCGACGCGAGACTCTTCCACTCCTCGCCGTTGAGACGCCGACCCGCCGTCTCGAACGGAAACGCTCTCAGGTCACTCACGAGGACCGCGGGAGCACCGACCTGGTCGTCCTCAATCCACTCGCCACCGTAGGCACGAGCGATGACTTCGCCCGTGTAGGCGCCGACGAGCCTCGTCCACAGCTCCAACCGCTGGCCGGAGATCGGTCCGCCTTCGAGAAGTTCGGCGCAAACCTCATCGAGTGGGACGAGGCTGTCCACGGACCAGTCCCGTTGCCGGTTGAAATCGGAATCGACGAGCTTCACGCATTCAGTGGCGTACGCCCGAATGGCGTCGTTCAAGTTCCCTGTGGCGGGGGCGGAATCTGAACCCCTCGTCCTCACCGATGCGCTTGCCGGACTTCCTCGTCCTTCGGAACATCGCTCGGACGCTAACGCTGGGCCTTCTCCCTCGCGTCGACACACGCGCCGGTGACTCATTCCTGCCGAACATGGCCGTTCGGCGCAGCGTTGTAGCGACAAGCGACGAGGCATTGGCGAAGGCGGAACTCTTTGTCGCTACAACGCTGCGAAATCCAAGCGCCGCTGCGACATTCCTGCCGATCACAACACTGTGCGGGTCCAGGCAGCTCTGGCGCGCTCGATCCCGCAACTACCGATCAGGCTTGCGTGACCAGGTCGACCGAGATCTCCACCGCCGTGATCGTTCCTCTGTTCTCAAGCCAGTGCTTGGTGTTCCGATCTTCAGGCCAGCCCACCCCCGGCCCGTAGTCCGTAGCGACTCCATCACGATGGTCGGTGATCGTGCCCTCCAGTATGTAGACGATCCCCGGTCTCCCCCTGTGGTCGTGAACCGGACCGAAGACCGCTCCAGGCTCGAACGTGAACATGCGCATCCGCAGTTCACGTCCTGCCATGCCCTCGATCTCAGGGCCAAGGTCAACCGTCGCAAGCAGCTCCGCCGTAACACCTCTCGTCTCAGGGGTCGCCTGTTCGTCGCTCAACGTGCTCTCCTATCGGCAGGGGTCACCGGCGCCTCAGTATGACCGTCCGAACAATGCGTGCGACGGCGCGGCGAATCTGCCGGACTGCCCGCCCCCCGGAGGGGGTGCCCTTGAGGATTCGTGAGGTTCGTGCGGCAGGTGGGCGGTTCTCAGGTACCGCCTCTGGAGTCATCGTCTGAGCACACTGGGTGTCATGACCGATCCCATCTTTGGGGAGCCGAGGCTCGCGGGGATCTACGACGCGCTCGATGCGGATCGGAGCGACCTCGACGTGTACGCCGCGCTCGTGGACGAGCTCTCTGCCCGATCGGTGCTCGACCTTGGGTGCGGTACGGGCACGTTCGCTTGCCTGCTCGCGCATCGCGGCAAGGAGGTGATCGCAGTCGATCCGGCGTCCGCATCCCTAGAGGTCGCTCGCCGCAAGCCTGCCGCTGACCGCGTGCGATGGCTGGCCGGCGAGGCCGAGACCCTTCCACCGCTGCAGGTCGATGTGGTGACGATGACGGGCAACGTGGCCCAGGTGTTCCTCTCAGACGAGGAGTGGCTCTCGACCCTGCTGGCGGTTCACGCCGCGCTGCGGCCTGGAGGGTTCCTCGTGTTCGAGGCCCGAGATCCAGCGCAGGAGGCATGGCGCGAGTGGACTCGGGAGCAATCCCGTCGTCGTGTCGAGGTGCACGAGGTCGGCACGGTCGAGACGTGGGTGGACCTGACGGACGTGAGGCCGCCTTTCGTCTCGTTCCGGTGGACCTTCGTGTTCGAGGCCGATGGGTCGGTGCTGACCTCGGACTCAACGCTCCGCTTCCGAAGTCGCACGGACGTGCTCGACTCGCTCGTGGCCGCGGGCTTCACCGTGCAGGATGTCCGGGATGCTCCTGACCGTCCCGGGCGTGAGCTCGTGTACATCGCGGCACGGGTCGCGTAGTGCCAAGTGGCGCCTCGCCGTACCCGGCAGGGCGGCTGGGTGTGGCGCCACCGCAGTGAGCGGGTCGGGCGTACCGACGGGCGACGTACCGTTGCGAGCATGTCTGGCATCGCACGGCTGAGCCTCACCGCTCTCGACTGCCCTGATCCGCTGGCGCTCGCCGACTTCTACTCGCGGCTCACCGGGTGGCCGATCGACGCCACCGACGAGGAGATCGCCGCGCTCCCGCAGGTCACCTGGATCGAGCTCTCGAACCCCGACGGCGGTCCGCGGCTCGCGTTCCAACGGGTTGACGGGTACGTCCGGCCAACCTGGCCCGACGGGGCGGTGCCGCAGCAGCTCCACCTCGACTTCGACGTCCACGCGCTGGACAGCGCGGAGCAGGACGTTGTCGCGATCGGGGCGCTCGTCGCAGCGGTTCAGCCCCAACCAGACTCCTTCCGAGTCATGCTCGACCCGGTGGGTCACCCGTTCTGCCTGGTCCTTACCGACAACGGGGCCTCCGGATGAACGGTCACCCATCGATCGATGTCCGGCGCATGCGTAGGGACGAGCGTGACGCCATGCGCGATCTCTCCGTGACCGCCTTCGGCGGCGATGCCCACATCGGTGTGCTCATCGACGCACTCGAGCGCGTCCTGGGCCTGGGACGACGACACCTGCTTCGTTGCCGAGCGAGACGACGCGCTCGTCGGACAGGCGCTGTACACCCACGCGCTGCTCGACGCGCCACGCGAGCTCGTGGACGTGCTCGTGCTCAGCCCAGTGGGGGTGACCGCCGAGCTCCAAGGACTCGGCATCGGAACGGCGCTCATCACGCGATCACTGCAGGCTCTTGAAGCTGCCGGCACCGCGCCGCTCGTGTTCCTCGAAGGAAGGCCCCGCTACTACGCCCGGTTTGGCTTCGAGCCCGCGGCCGTCCTCGGCTTCCGCTCCCCATCGACGCGCATCCCCCCGGCATCGTTCATGGTCCGCCGGTTGACGGGCTGGGAGAGCTGGATGACAGGAACGATCGTCTACCCGGATGCCTTCTGGCGAACAGACTCCGTGGGCCTCCGCGCGGGCACCAGCCCGTAGGCGTCAGATCTGGAGCCGACCAAGACCGTCGAGCGGCACGCAAGGGTGGTGCGGCATGATGGTCTGCGAGCCGCTGACGTCGAGTCCCGGAGGTCCGCATGGGTCAGGTCATGGATCGGCTGCTGTCGGCGATGAACGCCCATGACCTCGACGCCTTCGTCGCCTGCTTCGCCGACGACTACGAGAGCCAGCAGCCGGCGCACCCGAGCCGGGCCTTCAGAGGAAGCGACCAGGTGCGGAAGAACTGGGAAGCGGTCTTCGCCGGTGTTCCGGACTTCACCGCGGAGCTCATCCTGTCCACCGGCACCGAGGACGACGTCGAGATCGCCGAATGGCGCTGGCATGGCACGCACAGGGACGGCTCGCCGTTCGGCATGCACGGCGTGATCGTGACCGGGGTCCAGGACGACCGGATCGCCTGGGGGCGTCTGTACATGGAGCCCATCGAGCGGGACGGAGCCGACATCGGCGAGATGGTGCAGGAGACGTACCGTCCGAGCGAATGACCGCCGACACCGACACGAGGCGGAACGGTCCGGTCATCGGCTTCCGCCCCCTGCGACGTTCGGACTTCGACTCGCTCGCGCGCTGGTTCGCTGAGCCACACGTCGCGAGGTGGTGGAACGCAGACCCCACGCTCGAGGCGATCGAGGCGAAGTACGGCCCCCGAGTCGACGGCGTCGATGCTGCCACCACCATGTGGGTCGTCGAGATCGAGGGTGAGCCCGCCGGTCTGGTCCAGCACTACCGACACGCAGACCACCCGGAGCACGAGGCGGCGGTCGGCATCGAGCTCGCCGTCGGCATCGACTTCCTGCTCTCGGCGGCATTCGTGGGCCGCGGGCTGGGTCCCCAGGTCCTGTCGAGGTTCGCCGACCTCGCCCTGGAGCTGGTTCCCGATGCGCGCTGGTGTGTCGCCACACCTGCGCAGGCCAACACGCGCTCCTGGCTTGCTCTGGAGAAGGCCGGCTACGAACGACGTGGCACCTGCCGGCCACCCGATGAGCCGCCGGCGTTCGCGTACGCCCGAGCGCGGACGAGCCCGACGACGAGTGTCCCGTAGCGGCAGGTGGCGGGGGCGGCGCGAGCGGACCGACGCAGCGAGCGGCAGACTCCCGAGGTGGAGATCCTGAGCTCGAATCCCGTCCTCGCGGTGCACGACCTGGCGCAATCGGCCGCGTGGTACCGCGACGTGCTCGGTTGCGAGACCCATGATCCCGTTCCCGGCAGCTGGACGTTCTGTCGGTCCGGCGCGATCGAGTTCATGCTGGGCCGGTGCCCCGAGGCGATCCCGGCCTCCGACCTCGGCGACCACAGCTACGTGGCGTACCTGCGCGTCGACGATGTCGAGGCCTTCCACGACCGCGCCGTCGCCGCTGGAGCCGAGATCCTCAAACCACCGACGGACGAGCCCTGGGGCATGCGCGAGCTCGCCGTGCGATCCCCCGACGGCCACCGGTTCACCTTGGCGCAGCAGGCGGACCGCTGACCCGTTCGCCGCGCGTCGACTCGACGCGGATCTTGAGGCGCCCGAGGCTCTCGTCGAACAACGGGATGAAGGTGGCCAGCCAATCGTCGCGAATGGTCGCGAGCAGGGTCGGGTCGAGCCGGTAGCGCCACTCCCGACCGATCTGGTCGGCCGTGAGGAGCCCCGCGTCGCGCAGCACCTTGAGGTGCTTGGACACCGCCGGCCGGCTGATCTCAGGGAAGGCCGCGGCCAGCTCGCCGGCGGTCATCTGGTCCTGATCGCGGAGCAGCTCGAGGACGCGCCGCCGCGTCGCGTCGGCGAGCGCCGCGAACGCCGCGTCAGCGCTGGACGAGATCGCGGAGGGCATGGATCTGCCGGGTCGTCCACCCGGACTCGAAGCCGTCGAGGTGCAGGCGCGGGTGCGTGCCGACGCGCTCGAAGCCGTGGTGGAGGAGCTCGACGAGCGTCCCGCCGTCGTGGGGGGAGAGTCGGATGGTCACCGTCGTGGGGCCTTGCCAGTCCGAGCCGAGCCAGAGCTGCTCGAACGAGAGCTCGCTTCCTGGCTCGAAGGCCACGACCTCGCCGCGAAAGCGGTGCCCGGAGCCGTCGATGTCGACCGCGGTCTCGACGACGCCGCCGAGCCTCGGCTCGTACTCCGTCAACGTGTGGCCGGTCCCGTACCAGGCCCGCATCCGTTCGAAGTCCGTGAACTCCTCCCACACCTCATCTGTCGACGCGTCGATCCACACGGCCCGACGGACGTGGTAGGGGCTGATGTCAGTCGGCATGACGCCTCCCATCGCGTAACCGCACAGTTACATGTAGCCCTACGGTTACACATTCGCGGGTCCTCGGCAAGCAACGCCCGCGTTCATGCCCAACGACGACATGGTCCCGTCTGCCCGCCCCCTCGCCATCGGCGGCCATCGGGGGCACCATGGAGGCGTGCGCGCGCCACGCGTCTCTCGCCCCCACATGCCCGGCTACGGGATCCTGCCCCACGACGAGGGCACGGGCCTCCTGCCCTGGACCTGGGCCGCGGAGCGGTTGCTGCACAGCCACGACTACTGGCTGGCCACGATCAGCCGCGACGGCCGGCCCCACGTCATGCCGGTGTGGGCGGTGTGGAGCGACGATGCCCTCTGGGCGAGCAGCGCCCTCGGCTCGCGGAAGGCCCGCAACATCGCAGATGACGGGCGCTGCTCCATCACCACCGACGACGCCCTCGAGCCGGTCGTGGTCGAGGGCCACGCCGAGATCGTGCAGGAGACTGCGCTCATCGGCGCCTTCCTCGAGGGGATGAACACGAAGTACGGCACCAGCTACGAGCCGAGCTTCCTCGACCCCGACGTGAACGCGACGTTCCGCATCACGCCGGAGGTGGTGTTCGGCCTCACCGAGGACGACTTCGTCGGCTCCCCCACGCGCTGGACCTTCGACTAGCTGCGGTCCGGCCAGCGGAGCGCGCCGCCGGCTGACGCTGGGTCAGCTCGCCTTCCGGGTCACCTTCTTGGCCGTCGGCTTCTTCGCCGCTGCCTTCTTGGCCGGCGCCTTCTTGGCCGGAGCCTTCTTGGTGGCCTTCTTGGCCGGCGCCTTCTTGGCCGCTCGCTTCCTGACGGCCGGTCGCTTGGCCAGCGCCTTCTTCCTCGCGTCGACGAGGCCCTGGCGGACGTCGTGCAGCAGGTCCTCGATGCGGGTGCGCACGTCGTCGATCGTGTCCGACGCGCTCGAGGCGGTGTCGTCGACCTGCCGCTTGGTGTCCTGCCAGAGCTGTCGCACCTGGGCCGTCAGGGCGCGGACACGGTCCTGGGTCTCCATGGCGCCGAGGTGGGCCTGGAGCTCCAGGTCCTCGATGCGCCCGTACCACTGGTCGAGCTGCGCCTTGGCGAGCTGGTTCCGCAGCTCGGCCTCCTTGGCCTCCAGCCGGTCGATCTGGGCTTCGAGCTTGTTGATCCGTTCATCCGTTGTCATGGGTTCAGCGTGAGCCCCGGACCGGTTGCTCCGCCAGGGTCGAAGGTCCCCTGATCGGCCACGGTCCGCGGTCAGCCGGGCCAGACGATGGACTGGAGCTCGCTGTACGCGTGCAGACCGAAGCTCCCGCCGTCGCGGCCGACGCCGCTCATCTTGAAGCCGCCGAAGGGGGCCTCGTGGTTGCGTTGCGCAGTGTTGATGCCGACGTTGCCCGTGCGCAGCTGCTTCGCGACCCGCATGCCACGCGTCGTGTCGCCCGTGAAGACGTAGTCGTAGAGCCCGAACTCGGTGCCGTTGGCGATGGCGACGGCCTCGTCCTCGTCGTCGAAGGGCACGACCACGACCACCGGTCCGAAGAACTCCTGCTGCACGGCGGGGTTGTCGGGCGTGCAGCCGGCGATCAGCGTGGGCGCCACGTAGAAGCCGGTGGCCAGGTCGGGGCGCTCGCCACCCACCACCAGCTCGCCGCCTTGCTCGACACCGGTCTTCACGAGCGCCTCGACCCGGCTGCGCTGAGCGTCCGAGATGAGGGGACCGACGACCGTGTCGGGCTCGAGGGGATCACCGACCTTGAGGCGCCCGGCCGCCTGCTGGAGGCCGGCCACCACGAGCTCGTAGACGCCGCGCTGGGCGATCACGCGGGTCGGCGCGGTGCAGATCTGGCCGCTGTGGAAGGCCCAGACGCTGGCGATGGTGCCGATGGCGGTCTTGAGGTCGGCGTCGTCGAACACGATGCCCGCCCCCTTGCCGCCCAGCTCGAGGAGGAGGCGCTTCATGTCGCGCCCGGCCACCTCGCCGATGGCGCGGCCGACCGGCGTGGAGCCCGTGAAGCTCACCATGTCGACGTGCGCGGACGCGACGAGCGCCTGCCCCACCTCCGGGCTCGACCCGGTCACGACGTTGACGACACCGGCGGGGAACCCCGCGTCGTGCAGCACCTCGCCGAACATCGTGACCGCGAGCGGGTCCTGCGGTGCGGGCTTCACCACCACCGTGTTGCCCATCGCGAGCGCCGGGCCGATCTTGCCGGCCATGTTCACGATCGGGAAGTTGTACGGCGTGATGCAGGCGACCACACCGACGGGCTGCCGCACGACAAGGGCGCCCATGAGCCCGCCGGAGGCCAGGGCGGTGGCCGGCATCTCGCTGGGTGGCAAGGGGATGACGGAGGGCTCGAGCGCGCCCTTCGCGTAGCGGCGGAAGCGCTCGATGCACGTCGGCACCTGCATCGTCGACGCGACGCGCTGGGTGGCGCCGGTCTCGGCCTGCACGAGGGGGATGAGCTCGTCCATGCGCTCGCGCAGGAGATCAGCGGCCCTGTTCAACAGGTCCGCCCGCTCCTCGGGCTTGGTACGGCTCCACGCCGGGAAGGCGTCCGCCGCGGCCCCCGCCGCCGCCTCGACCTGCGCAGCCGACGCCTCGGGTGCCCGGCCGACGATCGTCTCCGTGGCCGGGTTGACGACGTCGTAGCCGCCCCCGTCGCCGTCGACGCGCTCGCCACCGATCAGGAGCTGGTACCCGGCTGCTGCCATCCGGCGAGACTAGAACCCGTTCTAGTCGGGTGTCAGGTGTCAGGTGCCGGGGCCACCCACGCCGTGTGCAAGGCGCAGGTCGTCGAGATGCTGTCGGGCCTCACGAAGTAGCGGACCTGGACCGACCACCGAGCGCCCGGAGCGGGTGGCGCCCGTCGACGTAGCCGAGGAACGGCGGGTAGATGTTGTACCCGAGCAGCTCCTGGAGCCGAGGGTCGAGCCTGCGCATGACCTCCACCGGGACGGCGGTGACGTGGTTCTCCTGCGCGCGGAGCCACGAGGCGGCGTACTCGAGGATGACACCGAGCCGACGCTCGTCCGTGCGGTTGGCGCCGCCACCGTGCCACACCGTCCCGACGTAGAGCATCACGGACCCGGCCGGCATGGTCGCCGCGAACGCCTCCTCGTCGGGCGGCTTGTCGGCGGGGCTCGTGCGGTGGCTCCCGGGGACGATCAGGGTCGCACCGTTGTCCTCGGTGAAGTCGTCGAGCGCCCACATCGTGTTGAGCACCACCTGCTGGTGCGGCCAGGCAAGGGGATAGACGACGTCGTCCCGGTGGAGCCCCTGGGCCGACTCGCCGGGCCCGATGTCGATGCCCACGGGGCCACTCAGCTGGTGGTGGCCCAGGAGCCGATCGAGCACACCGAGGAGCAGCGGGTGGACGGCCAGCTCGTCGAAGCCGCGCACCTTGGCGAACAGTGCGTAGATCCGCCTCGTGTCGAACCCCTCGAAATCGTTGCGACCCAGCGGCGTTCGCTGGCGGTGCGGCTCGAGCTCCTCCTTCAGCGCCGCCACCTTGTCGTCGCTGATGAAGTGCTCGACGACCACGCAGCCGTCGCGGTCGAGAGCGTCGACGACGCGGTCGACACTCGCCTCGTCCGCCGACAACCGAAGCAGCGCTCCCACGACAGGCACGGTACCCCTGCGCTCGGGCACACTCCGCCGGTGCCGTCTGCCTCCCGTGTGCCGCTGTTCGACTTCGACGGCACCCTCGTCGACTCCGATGCCGTCCTCATGGCGCCCTTCCTCGAGCTCGGCCTCGTCCCCGCGGCGCTCCCACCGCTCGGCCTGCCACTCGTCGAGGCATGCGCGCGCGCTGGCGTGACCGTGCAGGACTACCTCGATCACTACGACCCCGGGGCGGCGCTGCCCTTCGAGGGCGTGGTCGAGCTGGTCACCGAGCTGGACCGCTGGGGCCTGGCCTCCAACAAGGACCGCACGTCCGGGCACCACGAGCTCCGGCGGCTCGGTTGGGTGCCGACCGTGGCGCTGTTCTCGGACGACTTCGGCGGTCGCGAGAAGCAGCTCGGCCCGCTCCTCGAGGCGCTCGGGCTGGAGCCGGACGCCGTGATCTACGTCGGCGACACGGCCCACGACCGAGCCTGCGCGGGGGCCGTCGGCGCACCGTTCGTGCTGGCCGGCTGGAACGCACGGGCCCGAGCCGGCGCGCAGCCGGGCGACCTCGTCCTCGACGCACCCACGGATCTGCTCGACCTGCTCTGACGACCTGTCCCCGAACTAGAACGCGTTCTAGTATCGGGAGATGGCGCAAGACCTCCCGCTCATCATCTCGGTCGACGACCACGTGGTGGAGCCGCCCACCCTCTGGACCGACCGGCTCCCGGCGAAGTACCGCGACCGGGCACCTCGGGTGGAGCGGGACACGGCCGAGTTCCACTTCGAGGGCGGCGTGTTCTCCTACGAGAAGGGCGTCGAGGGCGGCGAGCCGTGCGACTGGTGGCTCTACGACGACCTCGTCTACCCGTTCCCGAAGCTGAGCGCCGCGCTCGACTTCGAGGAGCTCGACGTCACACCGGTCACCTTCGACGAGATCCGACCCGGGTGCTGGATCCAGAAGGACCGGCTGCTCGACATGACGGCCAACCACGTCGAGGCGTCGATCTGCTTCCCGAACACGCTGCCGCGCTTCTGCGGCCAGACGTTCTACGAGCGCCAGGACAAGGACCTCGCGCTGCTGTGCGTCCAGGCCTACAACGACTGGATCATCGAGGAGTGGTGCGCCGGTGACGGTGCCGGCCGGCTCATCCCGCTCGGCATGATCCCGCTCTGGGACCCGCAGCTGGCGGCCGACGAGGTGCGCCGCAACGCCGACCGCGGCTGCTTCGCCGTCACGTTCTCGGAGAACCCGCATCCGCTCGGGCTGCCGTCGGTGCACGACAAGGGCCGCCACTGGGACCCGTTCTTCCAGGCGTGTCAGGACACAGGCACCGTGGTGTGCATGCACATCGGGTCGTCGTCGCGGATGCCCGCGACGTCACCGGACGCGCCGTTCATCGTGAGCTCCACGCTCACGTTCTCGAACGCGATGGGCTCGATGCTCGACTTCATCTTCTCCGGCACGATGGAGCGCTTCCCAGACCTCGTGATCGCCTACAGCGAGGGCCAGGTCGGCTGGATGCCCTATGTCATCGAGCGGGCCGACAAGCTCTGGGCCGAGCGGGGCGACAACTCCTTCGGCACCTCGCTGCCGCACAAGCCGTCCAGCTACATCCACCACCGCATCTACGGCTGCGTGTTCGACGACGAGATCGGGCTCAAGAACCGCGACGTCATCGGCATGGACCAGATCTGCTTCGAGACCGACTACCCCCACGCGGACAGCACCTTCCCGCACAGCAAGAAGGTGGCCAACGACATCTGCACCCAGGCCGGCCTCGACGAGGAGGAGACCTGGAAGTTCCTCCGCGGCAACGCCATCCGGTGCTTCGGCCTCGAGCGGTACGGACTGACTGTCTAGCGAGAGGCGGCGCTGCCCCCCTCCTGCACCACCTCCGAGTCGGGGCGGCGACCACGCCGCCGCACGAGGCCTGCGGCGCTTGGTCAGGTGACGGTGGGGTGCGCGACGTCGAGCCATCCCCGCCAGGACTCGCTGCGCAAGACGTCGGCCAGGCGAGCCATCGCCTCGTCGACGTCCTCGAGGGTGACGTAGGTGGGCGCGAAGCCGAGGCGGATGACGTCGGGCGGCCGGAAGTCACCGACGACGCCGGCTTCGAGCAGCGCCTGCACCACCTCCCAGGCGTGCCTGTGGCGCAGCGACACCTGGCTGCCGCGATCCTCATGCTCGCGCGGGGTCAGCACCTCGAGACCGAGCTCGCCGGCGCGCGCGATGCAGCGGTCGGTGAGGGCGAGGCTGTGCGCTCGCAGGGCGGCGAGGTCGATCCCGTCGAAGCGGCCGAGGGCGTGCTCGAGCGCCCCCAGCGCAAGCACCGACGGCGTGCCGGACAGCATCCTCCGGATGCCGACCGCCGGCTCGTGCACCTCCGACATCGAGAACGGGTCGGCGCGGCCCGCCCAACCCGGAAGGGGTTGGTCGAGCACCGGTAGATGGCGGGTCGCCACGTAGGCGAAGGCGGGTGAGCCAGGGCCGCCGTTGAGGTACTTGTACGTGCAGCCGACGGCGAGGTCGACCTCGGCGTCGTCGACGTGCAGGTCCATCGCGCCGGTCGAGTGCGACAGGTCCCACACCGCCACGGCCCCCGCCGAGTGCGCGGCCGCCGTGAGGGTCGCCATGTCGAGCTGGCGGCCGGTGCGGTAGTCGACGTGGGTGACCGCCAGCACGGCTGTGTCCGGACCGAGCGAGCCGGCGAGCTCGTCCGGGCCGACCGCGAGGACCGGCGCCGCGAGCGCGTCGATGGCGTGGCGGTCGGTCGGGAAGCCGCCGGCCTGGGTGACGATGGTCGTGCGGTCGGGCCGAAGCCGGAGGGCGGCCCCGACGGCCTTGAACCACATCACCGTGGTGCTGTCGCCCACGATCACCTGGCCGGGCGCGGCACCGACGAGCGGGGCGATGCGCTCGCCGACCGTGACCGGCAGATCCCACCACCCCGCGTTCCAGCCGCCGACGAGCTCGTCGTCCCACTGATCGACGAGCGATCGGAGCGCGTCGGTCGTGCCGGGCACCGGCGGCCCCAGCGAGTTGCCATCGAGGTAGATGCGACGAGGTCCGGCCACGACCGAGCAGGTTAGGTTCGCCCTCCATGACCGACGTCGGAGGCGAGGTGCGGCTGGGCACGATGCTGTTCACGCTCGTCGAGCCGCACCGCGGCCACGAGGTGGCGTACAACCGCTGGTACGAGCGCGACCACTTCTACGCCGGTTGCATGGTGGGGCCGTGGCTCTTCGCGGGCCGGCGCTTCGTGGCCACCAGCGCCCTGAAGGATCTCCGCTTCGGCAGCGAGCCCGACCTGTTCGGCGGCGCCCATCTGGGTTCCTACGTGGCCGTCTACTGGATCCTCGACGGCCGGCACGACGAGCACGTCGACTGGGCGCTGCGACAGGTGCGGTGGCTGCATGCCAACGGCCGCATGTTCGGGGAGCGCGATCACATCCACACGCTGCTCTACCGCCACGCCTTCACCGCCGGCGCCCATGAAGGTGTCCCCGCGGAGCTCGCTCTCGACCACGCGTTCGGTGGCATGACCGCGACGCTCGTGCGGCCTGCCGCCGGCGTGACCCCCGCCGAGCTGGGTGCCTACGTCACGCGCACCTTCGACCCCGAGCTCGACCTCGGGTTCACGCCCATCCCGCTCCCGGCCGACGCGCCCGTGTCCCAGCAAGGTCACGACCGGCTGGAGGGCTGCCTGCTCGACCTGTCGTTCACCGCCGCCAGCCCCGCCACCTGGTGGGACGAGCAGCGTGCGGCGGCCGAGCGCCTCCGCGCCGACGGCATCGGCGAGGTGCTCTGGACCGCGCCGTTCGTCCCGACGATCCCCGGCACCGACACGTACACCGACCAGCTGTGGTGAGCACGTTCCCGCGCCTGCTCGCACCGGGGCAGCTCGGCTCGCTGACCGTGCCGAACCGGATCGCGATGTGCCCGATGGGGGTGCTCCTCGCGGAGGAGGACGGCACCGTCGGCGACCCTCAGACGGCCTGGTTCGAGGCGCGGGCCCGGGGCGGGACCGGGCTCGTCATCGTAGGGTCCATGGCCGTCGCCTACCCGGTGGCGTCGTTCGACCGGCGACAGATCGCGGCGTCAGACGACGCGCACCTGCCGGGACTGCGGCGTCTCACCGACGCCGTCCACCGCCACGGGGCCACGGTGGCCGCGCAGCTCGTCCACGGCGGGACGAGCAGCCTCCTGGACATCGCGGAAGGACGACCGCTGCTCGTCCCCTCGAAGAAGCGCCCGACCGCGCCCGACGCGCTCTCGGGCATGGTCACCGCGGCGGAAGCCGCCGACATGGCAGCGCCCTTCGCGTCACCGAGCGCCGCGTTCAGGGTGCACGAGGCCACGGATGACGACCTGGCCTGGGTGGTCGACCGCTTCGTCGACGCCGCGCGCCGCGCGATCGCCGCCGGGTTCGACGCCATCGAGCTGCACGCGGGGCACGGCTACCTCCTGCACGCGTTCCTGTCGCCGCACACCAACCAGCGGCTCGACCGGTGGGGCGGCTCGGTCGAGGCGCGGGCCGAGCTCTTCCTCGAGGTCGTCCGAGCCGTGCGGGCAGTGGTCGGGCCCGCCTTCCCGCTGTGGGCCAGGGTGGGGACGACGGAGGCTCACCGGGATCCGGGCCAACGGATCGACGATGCCCTCGTGACGATGGGCCTCGGCATCGACGCCGGCCTCGACGCCATCCACGTCACGGCCTACGGCGAACCGGCGGTGGCGACCGGGATCACCGACGGCCACACACCGCACGACCCGGGTGCCCTGCTCGCCGACGCCGCGCTCGTCCGCCGCCAGCTCGAGGTCCCCGTCATCGCGATGGGCCGGCTCACCCCCGAAGCCGCCGAGCAGGCGCTGGCCGACGGCGCCGCCGACGTCATCGCGATGGGACGGCCGCTGATCGCCGATCCCGACCTCCCCGCCAAGCTCGCCGCCGGTGCGCGCCACCACATCCGGCCGTGCACGTACCAGTACCGGTGCATCGGTGCGATCTTCCTGAACCAGCCCGTGCAGTGCGCGGTCAACCCGGAGGCCGGCCACGAGGCCGTTGGGGCCGCGCCCGCCGCCGAGCCGCCCCGTCGCGTCGTCGTGGCCGGCGGCGGGCCAGCGGGCCTCGAGTGTGCGCGACGGCTCGCGGAGCGCGGCCACCACGTCGAGCTGTGGGAGGCGAGGGACCGTCTCGGCGGGCGGCTCGCCCTCGCGGAGCGCGCCGACCCCGACCTCGACGGGCTCCTCACGTGGCTCGTCGGCGGCGCGGAGGACGCGGGCGTGGTGCTCCGGACGGGGGCGTCGGTCACGGGTCCCGTCGACGCGGATGTCCTCGTGTGGGCGACCGGCGCCTCATGGCCAGGCGGCGCGGCGCTCGGCGTCGACGACCTGGCGGACTGGCTTGCGGGAGGAGCCAGCCTGACCGACCCGGTGGTGGTGCGGGGCAGCAGCACGGCCGCGGTGTCGATCGCGCTCCACGCGCGCGAGGACGGCCACGACGTGCACCTCGTGCCAGACGACCCCGTGCTGGCTCCCGAGCTCGGGCTGCCAGGCCGCTTCCGGCTCGTCGCGGCAGCCGAGCACGCGGGCGTGGTGATCGCCGACCACGCGCCGCGCGCGTCAACCGATGTGCGCGTCGGGCGGGCGCCCGGCACGCCGCCCCCCGCCGGCGCGGCTCCCGAGGTGCACGTGATCGGCGACGCCGACGGCACGAGCGGGCTGGCCGCCGCCTTCGCCGCCGCGGCCGAGATCGCGCGCCGGATCTAGGAGACTCAGGAGCCTCCTAGCGGGCGGTGCGGCGGCGTCCCTCCGCGCCGACCCCGGAGCGGTGGCAGCCGTCGAGGTGGTCGTCGACGAGACCGGCCGACTGCATGAACGCGTACACCGTGGTGGCGCCGACGAAGCGCATCCCCCACCCCTTGAGCGACGTGGCGATCGCCACGGACTCGGGCGTCTGGGCGGGCAGGTCGGCCCGGCTCGTCGGGGCAGCCGCCTGAGGGAGGGGGGCGTGCGACCACACGACCTGCACGAGCGACGTGCCCGCCTCGTGCATCGCGCCGAGGGCGCGGGCGTTGCCGATCGTGGCCGTGATCTTGCCGCGGTGGCGGACGATGTCCGGGTTGGCGAGCAGCCGCTCGATGTCGGGCTCGTCGAAGCCCGCCACGACGCTCGGGTCGAAGCCCTCGAAGGCCTCGCGGAAGGCCTCGCGCTTGCGCAGGATCGTGAGCCACGACAGTCCGGCCTGGAACCCCTCCAGGCAGAGCAGCTCGAAGAGGGCTCGCTCGTCGCGCAAGGGCACCCCCCACTCGCCGTCGTGATAGTCGACGTACCGCGGGTCCTCGCCGCACCACCAGCACCGGGCGACGCCGTCGGCGCCCACCGTGAGGTCGGCACTCGTCACGGGATGTACACCTCGGCCTCCTCCGTGAAGAGCACGACCATCCCGGGCAGGTCGAGGATGCGCGTCTCGTCGGGCTGCATCTTGGCGGCGTACTCGGGGGTCTGCAGCAACGCGATGAAGTCCGCGTAGGAGTCGTACCACTGCACGGCCATGCCGTCGTGCGCGTCGCCGTTCTGGTAGTCGGCCTGCACGCGATGGTGCTGCTCGTAGCGCTTGATGTAGCGGGCGAACACGGGCTCGTCCGCGATCATGCGACCGTGCGCGCGCCACTCCTCGTGGAACGCCTCGATCGACAGGGCCGGGTTGCGCTTCACGAGGACGGTGAGCTTGATCACGGGGCCATCCAGTGACCGCAGTTCACGTCGAGGCTCTGCCCCGTGACCGGCTTCGACAGGTCCGACGCGAAGAACAGCACCGACCCCGCGATCTCGCTCGAGTGGGGCAGGTACTTGAGCGCCGTCTCGCCCGCCACCTCGGCGTAGACCTCCTCACCGCTGATGCCCCGCTTCTTGCCGAGGTAGCCGAAGTACCACGCCACCGAGTCACCCCAGATGTAGCCGGGGTGGATGCCGTTGACCCGGATCCCGTGGACGCCGAGCTCGGCGGCCAGGGTCTTGGTGGCCGTCTCGAGCGCGCCCTTCGACGCGGCGTAGGCGCCGTAGGTGGGCTCGATGCGATGTGCCGACATGGTGTTGACCATCACGATCCGGCCGCCGCCGCGCTCGATCATCGCCGGCACCGCAGCCCGCGTCATCTGGAGCGTGCCGAAGAAGTTCACGTCCATCGTCTCGCGCCACTCCTCGAGCGGGGCGTCGAGGAACGCCTTGCGGTTGCCGTCCTGGAAGGCGTTGTTGACGAGGATGTCGAGCCCTCCCAGCTGCGCCGTGGCGGTGGCCACCGCGGCCTCGCACATCGCTGCGTCCGTGATGTCGAGCCGCACGACTTCGGCTCGACGCCCCATGGCGCGCACCTCCACCGCGACCTCCTCCGACCTCTCGGTGCGCCGTGCCCCCAACACGAGGTCGGCGCCGTGCTCCGCGAGCACCAGCGAGATGTCCCGGCCCATGCCCGGTCCGATGCCAGAGACGATCGCCACCTTGCCCTCGAGCATCATGCTCTCTCCCTACTGGTTGACGAGCGGCGCGACCTCCGCCGCGAACAGGCTGATCTGGTCGCAGAGCTCCTCGGCCGACCGGCTCACGAAGCCCACCTGGATCTGATCGACGCCGAGGTCGGCGTAGGTGCGCAGGTACGTCGCGATCTTGTCGGCCGAGCCGCGCACGCAGCGGGGCGTGTCCCACGTCGGGTCCCCGACGTGGAGGGGTCCCGACAGCGCGCCGAGCACGATGGGGTCGTCGCCGCGCGTGGCCGCCCGGTGGGACCGGATGAAGTCGATGCCGGCCGCCATGCCTCCCTTCGGCGGTCCCTGGGGCAGCCACCCGTCGCCCCGCTCGGCAGCCCTGCGCATGGCCGGCTTGGACGAGCCGCCCACCCAGATCGGCACGGAGGGCTGGACCGGACGAGGTCGCTGGCCGAGCCCGTCGAACTGCCAGCGCTCACCGTGGTGCGTCGCGAACTCGTCGCGGAGCGCCGCGCGGACGGCGTCGATGCCCTCGTCGAGGAGGCGGCCGCGGCCAGCGAAGGGCACCCCGAGGACGTCGAACTCGCCCTCGACGTGGCCGGCCCCGACGCCGAGGATCGCGCGCCCACCCGAGAGGGCGTCGAGCGTCGCCCATGCCTTGGCCACCACGAGGGGGTGGCGATACGGGAGCACGTAGACGTGGCTGAGCAACCGTACGCGGTAGGTCACCGCCGCCAGGTAGGCGAGCGTGGCGATCGTGTCCCACCACGAGGTGCTCATCGCATCGGCCTGGGCGGTGGGTACGGCGATGTGGTCGCACACGGCCACGTAGTCGAAGCCCGCCGCCTCGCACGCCCGGGTGACCTGCACCAGCTGCGGTGCTCCCGCGGCCGGCTCCCACGGCTGCACGAAGATCGTGCTCTGCGACTGGATCGGCAGCTGCATGCCGAAGGCGACCACCGCTCCCCTTCCGTCGGAACTGGAACGGGTTCTAGCACCCGAGGTCCTGTAGACCACCGACGTGGCCGTCGTCCTCGCCCTCTTCTCTGCGGCCACGTACGGCATCGGAGACTTCTGCGGCGGCATGGCCGCGCGGCGCGTGCCCGCCACCACGGTGCTGCTCTGGTCCCACGTCGTGGGCCTCGGGCTCCTGACGCTCTCAGCGGCCGTGGTCGGCGGGTCGGCGACGGGCGGCGACCTGGTCATCGGTGCCCTCGGCGGCCTCGGCGGTGCCGCCGGCGTCGGCTTCCTCTACAAGGGCCTCTCGGTCGGGCCGATGAGCGTGGTGGCCCCGATCACCGCGCTCCTGTCCGCCGCGGTCCCGGTCCTCGTCGGGCTGCTCGACGGCGAGCGCCCGTCGACGGCGGCCGCCGTCGGCATGGCCGGGGCCCTGCTCGCCATCGTCCTCGTGTCAGCGGAGGGCCGCGGGTCGCTGCGGCCCGCGGACCTTCGCGGCGTCGGCTTCGCCCTGGCGGCAGGGATGGGGTTCGGGTTCTTCTTCGTCGCGCTCGCGCACGTGGGGCACGACTCGGGGCTGTGGCCCCTCGTGGCCGCCCGAGTGGCGTCGGTCGCGGTGGTCGGCGCGCTGGCGGTGGTCGGTCGCATCCCGCGCGTCTTCCCCCGGCCCGACGCACGCGCCCTCACCGCAGGCGCCGGCGCCCTCGACGCCGCGGCCAACGTCCTCTACCTGCTGGCGGTCCGGCAGGGGATGCTCAGCGTCGTCGCGGTCCTGGCCGCCCTGTACCCGGTGAGCACCATCCTCCTCGCCCACGTCGTGCTGCACGAGCGCTTCGCCACCATCCAGCGCGTCGGCATCGCGATCGCCCTCCCCGCCGCCGTCCTCATGGCGATGTGAGCGTCGGCGAAGGGACACGCGAGGCGATAGGTCCCATCTGGCGACTCTCGAGGCGATGGGTCCCATATGCGGGATGCATGACCTCCGGCTCGCCGCGAGGGGACTCATAGCCTCGGGCGGGAGGGGCCCTCGATCGTCTCTCCAATGATCGGGTCGCCGGTAACGTGCTGACGGCATGGACCTGGTCCGCAGGGTTGCGCGTGCGGTCACGGTGGGTGTTGCCATCGTGCAGCTCGGACGGTTCGGACAGCTCGAACGACGATGCCGACGGGCGACCCGAGACCCTCCACGTCGTGAGCCAGAACATCCTCCACGGAAACGCATGCCCGCCGGACTCCGATCTCTGCGATGTGCGCGATCGAGTCGCTCTCTTCACGGTGCAGCTCGAGGTCGCAGGGTGCCCCGAGCTCGTGGCGATCCAGGAGGCGAACCCTCGCATCGTCACCGAGCTGGAGCAGTCGCTTCCGTCGGTGTGTGACGATCGCTACGAGGTCGTGAGCGACACCGACCCCGGAGCCGACCGAGAGATCGTGCTCACCACGGTTCCCGTCCTCGGCTTCGAGCGAACGCACCTCGCGGGGCCGCTCCGCACGGCCCTGTGGGTGCGGGTCAGCGCCTCGGTCGGCGCGGTCGATCTCGTCACCACGCACCTCGCGAGCAGCAGCGACGACGGCCCGTGCGACGTGCGCACCTGCCCACCACCGTGCCTCCCGAGCGACACCCTCAACACGTGCCAGGGCCGCCAGGCAGCGGAGTACCTCGAGGAGCAGCGCGCACCGGGGTCGACCGCGATGCTGGTCGGCGACCTGAACGCCCAGCCGGGCGATCCCACGATGGCGGCTCTGCTCGAGCAGGGGTTCGTGGACACGGCAGCCGCGTCCGGGGCCGAGTGCGAAGGGGCGACCGGGCACGGCTGCACGAGCGGCCGCGACGACACGTCCCTGACCGACCTGACCGATCCCGGATCGAAGCAGCGCGAGCGCATCGACTACGTGCTCCTCGCGCCCAGCGCCCGGTGCGAGGTCATCGCGCCCACTGGCGTGTTCGCCGAGGAGGGCGGCCCGCCCCAGCCGGGCAGCACCATCGTGTTCCCCTCGGACCACAACGGGGTGGAAGCCACGCTGCGGTGCATGACCACCCAGGCGGACCTGGCCGCGGCCGACGCCGCCACGACCACCAGCGGCAGCAGCACGACCGTGCCGTCGCTCACCGTCTCCGGCGAGGACGAGGCGGCCATCACGGCGGCCTTCGACGCGGTCTTCGAGGGGGTCGCGCCAGATCCCGACGATCGGCTCCGCGCGATCCAGGACGGTGAACGGGTCCGCGAGTCGCTCACGACGCAGCTGGCGACCCAGGCCGAGCTGCTCGCAAGGGTGAGCGTGCAGATCGACTCGATGCAGCTGGCTGAGGACGGGGAGGTCGAGGTCGTCTACACGATCCTGCTGAACGGGGCGGCGGTCCTCGACCACGTCGAGGGCCGAGCCGTGAGCGAGGACGGCACGTGGCTCGTCACCCTCGACACCTACTGCTCGGTCGCTCGTCTCGGACAGGCGACCGTGCCGGAGGGCTGCGAGTAGCCCCGGGCTACACGAGTCGGTCCCGGCGAGCGACGACCGCGTCCATCGTCCGGCGGAGCTCGTCGAGATCGGCGGTGCGGGTCGAGAGGACCACGCGCTCGGCGCTGCGGTCGACGGCATCGGTGATGGCGGCGTCGTCGCCGAGGAGGCCGCCGAGCGTCAAGGTCACCGAGGCCGCATCACGGCCCGCGTCAACGGCGGCGGCCTGCACCTGGGCCCAGCGCTGATCGAGCCGCTCGCCCGACAGGCCCAGCGGGAAGAAGCCGTCGCCCAGCCGGCCGGCGCGCCGGGCCGCCGCCGGACTGTGGCCGCCGACCAGGATCGGGATCGTGTCCTGCACGGGCTTGGGCTGGCTGCGCACAGGACCGAAGGCGAAGTGGCGCCCGGCGAACGCTGGCTCGTCCTCGCGCCAGATCACCCGCAGCGCCTCGATCCCCTCGTCGGTGCGGGTGCCCCGCTCGTCCGGATCGATGCCGAGCGCGGCGACCTCCTCCCGCATCCACCCGACGCCGACGCCGAGGAACAGGCGGCCACCGGACAGCCGATCGATCGTGGCGCAGCGCTTGGCGAGCTGCAGCGGGTGGTGCTCCGGTAGCACGAGGATCCCGGTGCCCAGACGGAGCCGCTGCGTGCCCGCCGCCAGCCACGCGAGCAGGTCGAGCGGGTCGGGGAGCTCGCACGCTTCGGGCAGCGGCATCCGCCCGGTGTCGCTGTACGGGTAACGGCTCTCGTAGCCCACCGGCACCGCCACGTGCTCGACCGCGAGCAGCGACTCGAAGCCCACCTCGTCGGCATGCCGTGCGAAGGCCGCCATCCACGCCGGGTCGCTCGCAACGTCGCACCGGTACGGCGGGAGGAGCCCGAGGGCGATCACGCCAGCGTGGACTCGAAGGCCCGCAGACGCGCCAGGAAGCGCTCGGGGTGCACCAGATGGGGGTAGTGACCGTCCCCGTCCCACACCTCGAGCGTGGCGGTCGGGATCGCGTCCGTCAGCCAGGCCCCGTAGTCGGGTCCGGGGTCGATGCCGTGGAGGGCGAGGTACGGCACCCACACCGCCTCGGTGAGGCCTCGGACCAGTGCGTCCAGCTCGTCGGCTGACAGCTCGAGCAGCGGCGCCCACACCCCGAGCACGACGTCCTGCCGCGCTTGCCGCAGGGCACTGATGCGAGCCACCTCGTCGGCGGGCAGAGCGCCGTGCATGCTGTCGAACAGCGCGGTGATGACATCGCCGAAGTCGTCGCTGCGCAGCATCGGTTCGGCACCTCGGACGAGCTCCTGGAAGTCGCCGAGGGCGATCGACTGGTCGACGTTCACCACCCCGCGGCACGCGTGCTCGGCCGCGAACGCCGTGACGACGATGCCGCCCATCGAGTGCCCGACGACGAGCGGATCGGCGATCCCGGAAGCGGTAACGACCGCCGCGACGTCGTCCGCCATCGCGCGGCTGTCGTAGGTGGGCGCGAGGCCAGACTCGCCGTGCCCGCGGACGTCGAGGGTGACGACCGTGTGGTCGGTCGCGAGGTCGGCCACGAGCGGGTCCCACGAGCGCCGGCTCTCGGTGATCCCGTGCACCAGGACCAGGGCGGGCCCGGCGCCGGCGACCTCGTACGCGATGTCGACGCCGTCGCCCGTGGTCGTGGTGGCCATCAGTCGGGCGGCGTGATCCCGGTGACGCCCCACGACACCTGGCGCGCCATCGCCTCGCGCAGCTTGGCCGTGCGGATGCCCCAGAACTCGAACCCGTACTGGTGCGCCGCGGTGTGGGCCAGCATCGAGACCAGCGTGCCGGCCACCGCCATCGGATCGAGCCCGGCCGGCAGCCCGCCGGCGACCTGCGAGGCGCGGGTGACCTCCGCCAGCGCGTTGGTGATGTCGTTGAGGAGGTGCACGCGGATCTTCTGGAACCGTGCGTCGCCCTCGTCGGTGGCGAAGTCCATCACCCGCAGCACGGCCCGGTGATCCTCCCAGAAGGCGAGGAAGGCATCGACGAGGGCGAGCGAGGTCTCGAACGCCTGCGCCCCGGCCCATGACCCGCCGGTGATGATCTCGGTCAGGTGGTGCCCCTGCTGCACCATCTCCTCGGCCAGCACGAGGACGGCCGCCTCGACGTCGGCGAAGTACTGGTAGAAGGTGGCCGGCGAGGTGCCCGCCTCACGCGCGATGTCGATGACCTTCACGTCGCGATAGCTGGTGGTGGTGAGCATGTCGCGGGTGCACTCGAGCAGGCGCTGCCGCGTGGCTCGACCACGGCGACCGGGCACCCGACCGTCGGCTGCGCGCAGGTCCTCGTCCTCGTCGTCGTCCGGCGGGTGGAGCGGGGTCACCTCGGACATGGCGTCAGGCTACCGGTCATCTGAGGGAGCGTCAGGACTCGACGGCAGCGGCGGCCTGCGCGCGCAGCTCGGTCTTGAGCACCTTGTTGCTGGCGTTCATCGGCAGCCCGACGACGATGCGGACGTGGCGCGGTGCCTTGAAGCCCGCCATGTGCTCGCGTGCCCAGTCGACGATGTCGGCGGGCTCGGGCGTGACCCCAGCCACCGGCACCACGAAGGCCATGCCGACCTCGCCCATACGCTCGTCGGGCACGCCGATGACCGCGACCTGTGCGATGTCGGGGTGGGCCAGCAGAAGGTTCTCGATCTCGGCCGGGTAGGCGTTGAACCCTCCGGTGATGAACATGTCCTTCTTGCGGTCCGTGATCCGCAGGTAGCCGCGCTCGTCCATCGTGCCGATGTCCCCGGTGTGGAGCCATCCGTCGGCGTCGATCGCCTCGGCCGTCTGCTCCGGGTCCTCGAAGTACTCGCGCATGACGTTGTAGCCCCGCACCACGACCTCGCCCGGCTCGCCCCGCGGCACCTCCGCGCCGGCGTCGTCCACCACGAGCACCTCCACGCCGGGGATGGCCCGCCCGGACGTGGTCGAGATCGTGACGGCGTCGTCGTCGTGGCGGCACATGGTCGCGATGCCGCTCGACTCGGTGAGCCCATAGCCGGTGACGACGACCTCGAAGCCGAGCTCCGACTTCATCCGCTCGACGAGCTCCACCGGGACCGCCGCCGCGCCGGTGACGGCGAGGCGGAGCGTCCGCATCCTGGCCAGGTCGAGCTCGGGGTGGTTGAGGAACGTCTGGTAGATCGCGGGCGGGCCGGGGAGCATCGTGATGCCGTGCTCGGCCACCATGGCCATCGCGGTGGGGATGTCGAACACGGCCTGAGGGATGATCGTCGCGCCGACCGTGAGGGCGGCGACGACCCCCGCCTTGTAGCCGAACGAGTGGAAGAACGGGTTGATCACCAGGTAGCGGTCGCCGGCGCGCAGCCCGACCACCGCGGACCAGTCCGAGAAGGCGCGCAGCACCTGGCCGTGGGCGCAGACCGCGCCTTTCGGGTTCCCCGTCGTGCCGGAGGTGAAGAGGATGTCGGACGTGTCGTCAGGGCCGAGCGTGGCCAGGCGGGCCTCGAGGTCGGCCTGGCTCACGAGGTCGCCGCGGGCGAGGAACGTGGTCCACGGCACCGTGCCGGGCGGCGAGTCACCACGCAGGATCACGGTGTGCTCGAGGTCCGGAAGATCGTGGCCCTCGAGCATCCCCACGTAGTCGTTGCCGAGGAAGCCGTTCGCGGTGACCAGGGTGCGCGCCCGGCTCTTGGCGAGGATGTAGGCGGCCTCGCCGCCCTTGTACCGGGTGTTGATCGGGACGAGCACGCCGCCGGCCGACTGGAGTCCGAGCAGGGCCACGATCCACTCGTGGATGTTGGGCGACCAGATCGCCACGCGGTCGCCCTTCCGGATCCCGGCCGCGAGGAACGCTCGGCCGGCGTGGTCGGCGGCGGCGGCCAGCTCGCTGAACGAGAGGCGGACGTCGCCGTCGACCACCGCCTCGGCGTCGCCGAAGCGCGCCGCGGCCGACCGCGCCAGCCCCGGCACGGTGCCCCACTCGAGGTCGCCCCGGATGCCGGTCTCCATCTCCCCCACGGTCGTCAGCCCTTCCAGATCGCGACGAGGTCGTCGGTGGTCGTGACGGCGGCAAGCAACGACAGCGTGTTGTCGATGACGGCGTCGGCGTACTCGCGCGGGATCCCGCAGACCGCGTCACGCGGGAGCACCACGTCGTACCCCCGGTTGACGGCGTCCATCACGAGGTTGGTGACGGCGACGTTCACCGACACACCCGTGACGACGATCGTCGTGACGCCGAGGTTGCGCAGCACAGGGTCGAGGTCGGTACCGGCCATCGGGTCGAGACCGTGCGTGCGGGTCAGCACGATGTCCTCGGCTTCGGGGCCGAGCTCGGCCACGACCTCGACCTCGGGGGTGCCGGGGAGCAGTGCCACGGGCGACTTCCGGATGCCCATGAACAGCCGAGCGTTGGTGTTGGCGCCCCTGCCGTCGGCGCGCCGATAGGCGGTGCAGTGGACGATCTGCACGCCGGCGGCGCGGGCCGCGGGGAGCAGCCGGGCGAGGTTGGGCAGCAGCTCGACGGCGGCGGCCTCGGCGAGGGCGGGGAGCGCCGAGCGCGGCCCCACCACCCCGTTCTGCACCTCGGAGGTGACGATGGCCGTGTGGGTCGGATCGACCAGCGCGGCAAGGTCGAGCGGCATCGCGCCGACCCTATCTGACGGTCCGTCAGGTGACCGGGTAGGATATCTGACACACCGTCAGATCCCGGATGGAGCCCGTTCCATGACCACCGCGCCCGATTGGGAGCTGCCCACCATCGTCAGCGTCGACGACCACGTCGTCGAGCCCCCGCACGTGTGGCAGACGTGGCTCCCCGAGCGCTTCCGCGACCGCGGCCCCAAGGTCGAGCGCCGCGGGATCGGCCACATGAAGCACATCGGCGGCGGCCAGTACGAGCAGACCTTCGACCCAGACGGACCGCAGGCCGACTGCTGGGTGTACGAGGACCTCGTGTACATCCACAAGCGGCACGTCGCTGCTGTCGGCTTCGACCGCGACGACATGACGATGTCGCCGATCACCTACGACGAGATGCGCCCTGGGTGCTACGAGCCCAAGGCCCGCGTCGAGGACATGCGGATGAACCACGTGGAGGCGTCGCTGTGCTTCCCGACGTTCCCACGGTTCTGCGGGCAGACCTTCACCGAGGCCAAGGACCGCGAGCTGGGCCTCGCCTGCATCGAGGCCTACAACGACTGGATGGTCGAGGAGTGGTGCGGCGACTCCGACGGCCAGCTCATCCCGCTCCCGATCATCCCGCTGTGGGACGCCGAGCTGGCGGCCGCGGAGGTCGCGCGCAACGCCGAGCGCGGCGTGCCGGGCCGTGTGCTTCAGCGAGATCCCGCCGCACCTCGGCCTGCCGTCGATCCACTCCGGCGAGTGGGACCCGTTCTTCGCCGTCTGCCAGGACACCGAAGACCGTGATCTGCATGCACATCGGCTCGTCGTCGCGGATGCCGGCCACCTCGGGCGACGCACCGGTGGCGGTGGCGGCCACCCTCTCGTTCGGCAACGCGATGGCCTCGCATGAGCGACTGGCTCTTCTCGGGCAAGCTCGTGCAGTTCCCGGAGCTGAAGCTCGCCTACAGCGAGGGCCAGATCGGCTGGATCCCCTACATCCTCGAGCGGGCCGACGACGTCTGGAGCGAGCACCGGGCCTGGGGTGGCGTGGCCGACCTCGTGCCGGAGCCGCCGTCCACCTACTACTACCGGCAGATCTACGGCTGCTTCTTCCGCGACCAGCACGGCATCGACAGCCTCGAGGTGGTCGGCGAGGACAACATCACCTTCGAGACCGACTACCCCCACACCGACTCGACGTGGCCCGACACCAAGGCGGTCGCCACCAAGCTCATGGAGGGCGTCGCGCCCGAGGTGGTCGAGAAGATCATGCGCGGCAACGCCCGCCGCATGCTCTCGATGGACTAGCCAACGTCTGCGGTCGATCTCGCTCGCTATTCGAACGTTTTCGGCCACAGACGTTGTGAGAGGGCGGTGACCGAGCGCACATCCTCGGCGAACCCCAGCGCGCGGTAGAGGCGGAGGGCGCCGGTCGGGTTCTCGGCGTCGACGCCCAAGATGCTGCGCTCGAAGCCGGTGTCGGACGCCGCGATCCTGCGGAGGACGTCGGCCAGCACCCAACGGGCCACCCCCTTGCCGCGCCACGCCCGCCGGGTGCCGACCGTGTTGATCCAGGCCTCCACGGGGACGACCTCCCAGTCCTGCGGGAAGGCGGCCGTGAGCACGAACGACGCGACCTGGCCGCTGACCGGGTCGACGGCGAGCATCGAGAGGTCGGGACGGAAGCTGCGGTGGCCCGTGTACCACTGCGCCCACTCCTCCACGGTGCGCGGCTCGCTCCCCCAGTGATCGACGAAAGCCTCCACCTGGGCCAGGCGCGTCGCCTCGTCGAGCTCGGCGCTCCACGGCACCAGCTCGAGGCCGGCGGGCGCCGGGAGGTCCGGTACCGGCTCGTGGGCGGGGCGAGCCACCTCGAGGAACCGGCGCACCGGGTCGAAACCGGCCCGGGCGGCCAGCGTGGCGAGGTGCCGCTGGTCCTCGGCGACATCGAGCTGCACCAGCGTGTCCAGCGCCTGGTCGAACCGGACCGCCACCTCGGCGGCATGTCGGAGCGTCCAGTCGAAGAGCTGCGTGCCGATGCCCTGGCGGCGGTGGCTCGGGCGCACACCGCCCCAGCACCACACGCGATTCGCCTCCCGTTCCCCCGGCATCGCCTTGAGCCAGGCGAAGGCCACGAGCTCGCGACCGTCCCACACGAAGGTCGCGTCCGTCTCCGGGTGTGACCAGACCGACTTCCACTCGTCGGCCAGGTCTTCCAGCTCGTAGGTCTCACCGCGCTGGTCAACCGCCTCGATCGCGGCCAGCAGAGCGGCCCACTCGGGAGCGTCATCCCAGGACGGAGGCGCCCAGCGCAGGTCGACCATGCGCACGATCCTGGCACTACCGTCCCGGAGTCATGGAGCGCTTTCGCACGCACGACGGGATCGAGCTCGCCCACCTCGTCGGTGACCCGGCGCTGGCGGCGGCCATGTCGGCGTTCCTCGACGAGCACACCCCCTGACGTACTCTCGCCCGCGATGGATCCGAGCGCCCTCACCACGATCCGCTACGAGGCCAGCGACGGCGTCGCGACGATCACCCTCGACCGCGCCGACAGCCACAACGCGTTCACCACCGCGATGTGCGACGAGATGGCCGCCACCTGGGCCCATGTCCGCGAGGACGACTCGGTGCGCGCGGTCATCGTCACGGCCGCCGGCGAGCGGGCGTTCTGCACCGGCATCGACCGCAGCGAGGTGCCCGCCGACGGCGGGGTCGAGTACAGCTTCGACCCGCTCACGTACCGCGACCCTGGCGGGCGGCTCGGGCCCCGTAGCAACGATTGCTGGAAGCCGGTCATCGCCGCGATCAACGGCATGGCCTGTGGCGGAGCCTTCTACGTGCTGGGCGAGGCCGACATCCTCGTGGCCGCCGACCACGCGACCTTCTTCGACCCACACGTCACCTACGGCATGCCGGCGGTGTTCGAGCCGGCCCTGATGCTGCACCGCATGCCCTTCGGCGAGGTGCTGCGCATGACGCTCCTCGGCAACCACGAGCGCATCAGCGCGGCCAGGGCGCTGGAGATCGGTCTCGTCACGGAGGTCGTGCCGATGGCGGACCTCCTGGCGACCGCACGACGCATCGCGCGGGCCATCGCGTCCCAGCCGCCGACCGCCGTGCAGGCCAGCCTGCGCTCCCTCTGGGCGGCGCGCGAGCTCACCCGCGGGCAGATGCTCGATGTCGGCAACACCTTCCTCAACCTCGCCATGACCAAGGACGCGCTCGCCGAGGGACAGCGGGCGTTCGCCTCCGGCCAGCGCATCGACCCCACCATCCGGTGACGCTCGCCGCCACCGTGCGGGAAGCCGCGGCCCGCTTCGGACCGCGCACCGCCTTCGTCGACCCGGACGGGACGCGGGTCTCCTACGCCGAGATCGACGAGCGCTCCGACGAGGTCGCCGCCGGCCTGCAGGCGGTCGGCGTCGGGCCGGGCGATGTCGTCCTGCTGACCTTGCCGTCCAACTCCACCTACGTCGTCGCCTACGCGGCGGCCGCCAAGGTCGGCGCCATCACCGCCGGCGTGAACCCGCGGCTCGCCCCTCCGGAGCAGGAAGCCGTCGCCGCCGCGGCCGCGGGTGCGCTGACGCTGGCCACCACCGCGGAGGTCGACGCGCTGCGACGGTCGGGGACGGTCCCTCCACTCGCACCCGATCCCGACCGACCCGTCACGCTCGTGTTCACCTCGGGCACCACCGGCCAGCCCAAGGGGGCGATCTTCCGCGAGCGCCAGCTCGCCGCCGTCACGAGCATCGACGTGGCCGACGCCTGGGGCGACCCCGGGGCCGACCCGACGCCGATGCTGGCCGGCACGCAGTTCGCGCACGTGGGGTTCATGACCAAGCTGCCCTGGTACCTGCGGCTCGGCACCACGACCCACGTGCTCGGCCGCTGGCGGGCGGCCGACGCGCTCGCGTGCGTCGCCGAGAACCGCATCCCGTCCATCGGCGCCGTGGCGCCGCAGATCGCCCTGCTGCTGCGCGAGGACCTCGAGGCCTACGACCTCGAGTGCGTGCAGACGCTCATCGTGGGCGGGGCCGCCTCACCGCCCGCGCTGGTGCGCGAGGCGAAGGCCCGGTTCGGGGCCAAGTACTCCATCCGCTACTCGTCGACCGAGAGCGGCGGGTGTGGCACGGGCACCGCCTTCGACGCCGACGACGAGGAGGCTCTGTTCACGGTGGGCCGGCCCCGAGGCGGCATCGAGGTCGGCATCTGTGACGACGAGGCGGGCCCGCTCCCTGACGGCGAGGTGGGCGAGGTGTGGCTCCGCTCCCCGACCTCGATGACCGAGTACTGGCGCGACCCAGCGGCCACCGCGCAAGCCGTCGTGCGCGACTGGCTCCGCACGGGCGACCTCGGCCTCATCGACGACCGCGGCCTGCTGCGCCTGGCGGGTCGCCTCAAGGAGATGTTCATCCGGGGCGGGTACAACGTGTACCCCGCCGAGGTCGAGCGCGTGCTGGCCGACCACCCGTCGGTCGCGGAGGTGGTCGTGGTCCCCCGACCGGACGAGGTGATGGGCGAGCTCGGCGTCGCCGTGGTCGTGCCCGCCGACCCGGCGAACCCCCCCACCCTCGACGACCTGCGCACCTTCCTCGAGCCGAGGCTGGCCCGGTACAAGCTGCCCGAGGGGCTCCGGGTCGTCGAGGCGCTCCCGCTGACACCGATGCAGAAGGTGGACCGCCGGGGGCTGGCCGCGCGGGAGGTGTCCGCGAAGTCGTGACCCCGCGGTGCCATCCTCGAGGTGGTGACAGCGGGTCGGTACCAGCCGAAGCACCTGCAGGCTGCCGCGCCACCGGCGCGCCAGCGCTGGGCGCGCTCCGTGCTCGCGGCGGGCCTGCTGGTCGGCGTGGTGGGCGTCGTCGCGCTCCGCCCGGGCACGACCGCAGACGATGCCGTGCCGCCGCCCACGAGCGTGGGCCCGGCCATGGCCGGCGAGCCGATCACCCTCTGCACACGAGCCTCGCTCGAGGATCGGGCGGCCCTGGTCCTGGTCGTCGGCCTTCCTGGCGTCACTGCCGCCGACGACCCGCTCGTCGACCGCGTCGCCGCGATCGGAATCGGCGGGGTGATGCTGCGCGACGACAACATCGTCGACCAGGAGCAGGCCCTCGAGCTCGTGACCGGCCTGCGGGCGCGCCTCGGGGCGAACCTCCTGGTCGCGGTCGACGACGAGGGTGGGCGCGTCGAGCTCGATGGCTGCGCTGGACCAGTCCGTGACGTCGGCCCGTCGCCTCGGACAGCGCGGGGTCGACGCCGCACACGACGCCGGCCGGGCGCTCGGCGACCTGGCGGCATCGGTGGGCATCGACTGGGTCTTCGCACCTGTCGTCGACCTCGACGACGGGCCCGCCTCAGGCGTGATCGGCGATCGGTCCTTCGGCGCGGACCCCACGGCGGTGGCTGCCACGGCCGGCGCGTTCGCCCGCGGCATCCACGAGACCGGCCTGGCCGTGACCGCCAAGCACTTCCCCGGCCACGGGGGCGAGGGCGATCCTCACCGCGGTGACACCGTCGATGACACCAGCCTCGACGCGCTTCGGGCCCAGGACCTCGTGCCGTTCGAGGCCCTCGTGGCGGAGGGTGCCGAAGCGGTGATGGTCGGCCACGTGATCTACCCGCAGGTGTGGGCCGACCTGCCCGCGAGCCTCGAGCCGGGCGCCTACCAGCTGCTGCGCGACATCGGATTCGACGGGGTGGCCATCACCGACGCGCTCGGGATGGGTGCGGTGCAGGCGCGCTTCGGCTTCGACCGCGCGCCCGCGATGGCCGTGGCGGCCGGAGCCGACGCGGTGCTCGTCAACCAGGGGGACCAGGTCGAGGTGCTGCACCGCGGGCTGGTCGAGGCTGTGCACGAGGGCCGGCTCGACGAGGCACGGCTCGACCAGGCGGTGGGGCGAGTCCTCGCCCTCCGAGGCCAGGCGCCCGACGGCATCGTCTGCCCCACGGCCTGATCCCCGCCTACGCGAGGAGACCCTGCACGTGGGCGCGCCCCACGTCGGGGTCGCCGACGAGCTCCATGGTCGCCGTGACCAGCCTGGTCGGCGGGTTGTGCTCGAGCAGGTCCGTGCAGCGCGGCGGGTGGGCACCGGCATCCGCCTCGCGGCCCAGGGCCACCACCTCGTCGAGCAGGGCACGAGCGTCATCGCCCAGGAGCGACAGGTCGTCCGAGACGAGGGCCATCCCCCCGCTCACCCCGACGGCGAGCGCCCATGCCCGCATCTGCTCGGGCTCGAGCCGCGTCTGCTCCGTGCGGAGCATCAGGCAGTCAGGGTCGTTGAGCCACAGCTTGCGATGGAGGAACGAGCGGCTCAAGGTGTTGCGCCACACGTTGACCGTGGCCGGCTCGCCGCCGGTGTGACCCGGCGGGTGGTACTGCTCGTCTTGCGGGTGCCACCACGGAGCCACGTCGGCGCCGATGCGCATGCCGTCGACGAGCCCCACGGCCACGCCGATCGGTGCGCCGCACCCGAGGAGGAACGCGTCCGGACCGGCGCCGCGACGGATCGCCTCGAAGCCCGCGCGCACGCGCTGGGCCGGTGTCCGGCCGGGGTCGGCGTACTCACCGTGCATCGACGGGGCGTACGTGAAATCGAGCTTCAGGTAGGGGAAGCCGGCGTCCACGAGCTCGCGTGCGACGGCTTCGAGGTGATCGAGGACCTCGGGGTTGCTCGTGTCGAGGGTGCCGACGGCACCGCCCCAGCCCTCGTTCACCATGCCGACCAGAGGTGTGCCGCTGGATGTGTGCCCCGCCAGCCAGTCGGGGTGCCGGCGGAGGACCTCCGAATCCGCCGCCGCGAGGAACGGCGCGATCCAGATCCCGGGCGTGGGACCCTCCGCGGCGATGACGGCGGCGAGGCCATCGACCGACGTGGGGAACTTGTCGTTCGTGGTGAGCCAGTCGCCGATGGCCGACTGGAACCCGTCGTCGAGCTGGAACACGTGGAAGGGCCACGCCGCGGCCTGGGCGAGGTTCGACCGCAGGTCCACCTCCGTGACCCCGTGGAAGTAGTGGTACCAGGAGCACCAGCCGACCTGGTACGGCGCCGCGGTGCGGGCGTGGCCCGCCGTGCCGAGGGCGCCGGCCCACGTCTCCAGCAGCGGGGCCGGGTCGCCGTCGCCCTCGGCCAGGGTCACCTCGTGCAGCTCGCGACGCTCGCCCGGCTGCAGCACGGCCCCACCCAGGAACGCCTCGATCCACAGCTCGATCGCGTCCGACCCGTCTCGCGCATCGCACGCGGAAGGTGCCGTCGTGCTCCCATCCCCCGAGGAACCCCGCCACCAGCACCGCGCCGCTGTCGTCACGCAGCGCGGTGACCAGCTCGCTGCGCAGCTCGCTGTCCTCCGCGTGCGCCCAGTCGGCGTGGTGCATGCCGATCAGCAGCGAGCGCACCCCCTCGTGGCGCGTCGGGTCCTGGTCGACCCGGAACGTCGCCACCCCCGTCGGCGACCACGACTGGTAGCCGTGCCGCAGCACGCGCAGCGGCTCCAGGACTGGAGCGAGCTGTGCGACCACCGCCACCGCGTCGACCGCCACCGGACCGTCGGACCGGTTGGCCACCGACCACGTCAACCGATCGGCCGACAGCGACCACTCCACCTCGAGCGCCTCCGGGGTCGGAGATCGCACGTCCACCCGAGGCGAGACCAGCCGCATGCCGAGTGACGCTACGTCCCCAGGATCGATACGAAGGACACCATCTCGCCGGGGTAGCCACCGAGGTTGTGGGTGAGGGCGAGGTGGCGGTCGGCGATGGTGGCGATCTGACGGTCGGCGGGGGCCTCGCCGCGCAGCTGGAGCCAGGCCTCGAACATCATCCGCAGGCCCGAGGCCCCGACCGGGTGGCCGAAGGACTTGAGCCCGCCGTCGGGGTTCACGGGGAGGTCGCCGGTCAGGTCGAAGGCGCCGGTCTGGATCTCCTTCCACGCCGTGCCGCGCTCGCAGAAGCCGAGGTCCTCCATCAGCACGAGCTCGGTGGGCGTGAAGCAGTCGTGCACCTCGGCCATCGCCAGCTCGCGCACGCGGGTCGGTGATGCCGGCCTGGGCGTAGGCGTCCTGGGCACAGGCGACGATCTCGGGGAAGGTCGTGTAGTCGTAGGCGGGATCGCTGAGGCCCGAGCCGTTGCCGGCCACCAACGACAGCGCCTTCACGTAGAGCGGCGAGCTGGTGTAGCGGTGCGCGTCCTCGGCGCGGCAGACGATGGCCGCGGCGGCACCGTCGGCGACGCCGGCACAGTCGAAGACGGAGAGGCACCCGGCGACGTCGGGCATGGCGAGGATCTGCTCGACCGACATCTCGCGCCGGAACTGCGCCCGCGGGTTGCGCGCCCCGTTGAAGTGGTTCTTCGACGCGATGCGCGCCAGTACGGCCTTGAGGTCGTCCATCGGCACGCCGTACCGCTCGGCGTAGGCCGGGGCGACCATCGAGAACATCGCGGCGGCCGTCAGCGTGCGCTGCGTGCCGTCGTTGGGCACCGGGAACGCATTCAGCCCCTGGTAGCCCGAGTCCTTCACCTTCTCGACCCCGACCGCCATCGCAAGGTCATACGCGCCGGAGGCCACGGCGTAGGCGGCTTGGCGCAACGCCTCCGAACCGGTGGCGCACATGTTCTCGACGCGGGTTACCGGCTTGCCCTCGAGCTGGAGCGGCTTCGCGAGCAGCATCCCGCTCATGCCGCCTTGCGCGGTGCCGAGCCAGTAGGCGTCGACATCCTCCTTGGTGACGCCGGCGCTCATGAAGGCCTCGTCGGTGGCGGCGACGAGCAGGTCGTCGAACCCCTTGTCCCAGTGCTCCGCGAAGCGGGTGCAGCCCATCCCCACGATGGCGACCCGGTCCTTGATGCCGTGCGAGCCCATCAGCTGATCCGAGCCTTCCAGAAGTAGTTGTGGATGCCGTCGGCAGTGAACAGCTTGCGAAACGTCAGTTCGACGCGGGCACCGATGCGGACCTGGTCGATGTCGACGTCGGTGAGCTCCACCGGCAGCCGGCCGCCGCCGTCGAAGTCCACGACCGCGAAGACCACCGGCGGGCTCGGGGAGTAGGCGAGTCGATCGACGGTGAAGGTGGCGATGGTCCCGGTGGCGTCGGCCATGGGCACGTCGGTCGTGTCGGCTGGCTGCGGCGGCAGGTGCACCTCGCCGTCGGCACCGGAGGAGCCGACGAACCCGAACTTCCAGTCGATCGAGCGCCCCGCGGCGGAGGCCGAGGGTCGGGCCGGCTCCGGGCGCCTGGGGGGCTCGACGGGCAGCACGCCTCGCCAGCGCAGGTACGTGCCGTACGGGATGGGGGCGCCGCCGGCCACCTGGTCGGCGAGGGGGCGAGCCGGCGCCCACGCCGCCAGCGCGTCCGTGGTGCGGAACGCGGCGGCGTCGGCTCCGTCGGCGAGCACCAGCAGGACGATCACCTGGCCGGGGACCGCGTGCTCGAGCGCCGCCGTGAGGCCGATGGCCGGCTGAGCGGCCCCGGTGTTGCCGACCGTCGCCGACAGGTCACCGACCAGGCGGTCGCCGACGCCGAGCTTCTTGGCCAGCGTCGCGTTGGCCCGGGCGTGCGGGCCGGCGATCGTGACGTGGTCGACCTGGTCAGCGACGAGCCCGGCGGCCTTGAGGGCGTCGTTCCACGCCTGTTCGCCGAGTGGCACGTAGCGCGTCTCGCCGAACCGCTCCTCCCACACCTTGGAGCGAGCGTCGCCGGGGGTGCGCCACCGGTCGAGGAACTCCTCGCTGGCTCGACCATCACCGAGCAGCTCGGCGATGACAGGTGCGTCGTCGCCATCGCCGACCACCAGCGCTGCACCGGCGTCACCGAACGCGCTCTCGTCGACACCGCCGGCCAGCCCCGAGCGGAGATCGGCGCTCACGACGAGGTGCGTCCCTCGACCACGGGTGGCGGCCTGGAGCGCGCCCATCGACGACCGCACGGACCCGTTCGCGTCGAAGGCCGCGGCGGCTCGGTCGAGCCGCAGCGCGGCGTGGATCGCCGTGGCGTTCGTCTTGTCCGCGTAGGCGGGGGCGACGGTCGAGAACCACACGGTGTGCGGTGCCACCCCCGCGAGCGGTCGCAGCGCGGCCCGTGCGGCCTCGACGCCCATGGTGGTGGTGTCCTCGTCGTAGCCCGCGACGGTGCGGGTTCCCTTGCCGCCGCCGGTGCCGGCCACCGCCGCGATCGTGCTGCGATCGAGGCGCCGGTGGGGCAGGTACGCGGCGGCGCCGACGATGCCACGGGACGTCATGGGGCGAGGCTACGGCGAGATCTGACGGGTCGTCACATTTCGGCGTACCGTCGGCGCATGCGCCTCGGAGACGTCGCCAACGCCGGCGCGACGGGCGCGGGCAAGCCCCTCGACGGAGTCCGCATCCTCGCCCTCGAGCAGATGCAGGCGCTCCCATACGCCACCCAGCTCCTCGCTCGCCTGGGCGCCGACGTCGTGAAGGTGGAGAACCCGAGGGGCGGCGACCTCGGCCGCGGGTCGCAGCCCGCGATGATCGACCCCGAGGGTCGGAGCGTGGGCGCGACCTTCCTGCGCAACAACCTCGGCAAGCGCAGCGTCTGCATCGATCTGAAGGCGCCGGCCGGGCGCGACCTCGTGCTGCAGCTGGCCCCCCGGTTCGACGTCATCGCCGAGAACTCGAAGGCCGGCGCCTTGGCGCGCCTCGGGCTCGGGTACGCCGACATCGCCGCCGTGCACCCGCGGGGGATCTACGTGTCGGTGTCGGGCTTCGGGAACACGGTGCCGTCCCCCTATGACTCTTGGCCCGCCTTCGCTCCCGTCGTGGAGGCCATGTCCGGCATCTACGAGTTCAAGCGGCGCGGCGACCAGCCGCCGGTCGTCGCGCCGGTGGGCGCGCTGGGTGACATCGGCTCGGGGCTGTACGCCGTGATCGGGGTGCTCGCCGCGCTCCGTCACCGCGACGCCACGGGCATCGGCCAGCACGTCGACATCGCCATGCTCGACGCCATGGTCGCGATGACCGATCTCGTCACCAACTTCTGGTCGCTCGGCCTGCGCGACGGCGCGGTGGCGCCCCTCATCATGGACGGCTTCCGGGCGAGCGACGGCTGGTTCATCATCCAGGTCGGCCGCGAACCCCAGTTCGCGATGCTGGCCGAGCTGGTGGGCGAGCCCGACTGGCCCAGCGACCCGCGCTTCACCGACCGCCAGGGCTGGGTCGACCACCTGGACGACGTGATCCGCCCGAGCGTCGAGGCGTGGGCGGCCGACAGGACGCGCCTCGAGGCCTGCGCGGCGATGTCGGCCGCCGGCATCGCGGCCGGGCCCTGCTTCCGCGACGACGAGGTGGTGGCGGACGACCACGTGGCGGCCCGGCACATGCTGGTCGAGGTGCCGCGCACCGACGGGGTCGACGAGCCCGTGCTCGTGCCTGGCAACCCCGTCAAGCTCACCAACGTCGCCGAGGGCCCCGAGACCCGGATGCCGTGGCTGGGGGAGCACACGGACGCGGTGCTGCGGGACGAGCTGGGGCTCGACGACGCCACGCTGGCCTCCCTGCGGGCCGACGGCGTCATCGCCTGATCCGGGAGTAGCGTCCCGGCCGATGGCGTTGGCGCCGTACTCGACCTTCGACGTGCCGGTCTCCGGCGGCTCACTGCACGTCGGCCGGTGGGGGTCGGGCGCCAAGGTGGTCGTCGCCGCCCACGGCATCACGGGGAACCACCGGTCGTGGCAGGGCGTGGCCCGGGCGCTGGGTCCGGACGTGTCGCTCGTGGCGCCGGACCTCCGAGGGCGAGGGCTCTCGTCGAAGCTGCCGGGCCCTTTCGGGATGCGCGCCCACGCCGACGACCTCGTCGCCGTGCTCGACCACCTCGGCCTGCCGCGAGCCGTGCTCACCGGTCACTCCATGGGCGCGTACGTCGCCACGACCGCCGCCCTGGCGCACCCGTCCCGCTGGTCCGCCGTGGTGCTGATCGACGGCGGCGTCGCCCTGCCGCTCCCCCGCGGTGTCGATCCGGACGACATGCTCGCCGGCGTGCTCGGCCCTGCGCTGACCCGCCTCGAGATGACCTTCGCCGATCGCGCTGCCTACCACGCGTTCTGGCGCGACCACCCCACGCTCGCCGAGCCGGGCGCGTGGACGGCGGACACGGAGGCGTGGCTCGACCACGACCTCACGGGTGCCGCGCCGGAGATGCGGTCATCGGCCTCGCTCGAAGCGGTGCGGTTCGACGGCCGCGAGCTGCTCGTCGACCGCGAGGTGCGGCGCGCCTTCATGGACATGACCCAGCCGTCGGTGCTGCTACGGGCGCCGCGTGGCCTCCTCAACCAGGTGCCGCCGCTACTGCCCGACGAGCTCATCGACCCGCTGCGCGCCCGCTGGCCGATCCGCCTCGAGATGCTGGTGGACAACACCAACCACTACTCGATCATCCTGTCGCATCGAGGCGCCAAGGCCGTCGCCAGCCACCTCACCGCCGCACCGGGCTGATCCGGCCAAGCCCAAGGGCAAGGGCGCGGCGAGGCGGAGGGCCGTGGTCGGTGCCTCGCTCGCCGTCCACGGCTCGGGCGCCTCGCGGCCGGTGCCACCCGACCCGAGCCTGTGTTTGATCCTCAACGTCACACGACGATCCAACACAGGCTGCGAGGTGTCGGGGCTGCGCCACCCGAGCCGGCCGATTCCGCAATCGCTCGTTGAGGATCGAGCACCAGGCTCGGACCGTCAGTCCGCCTTCGCGGGCGGCCGCCACGCGGCGGCGAGCAGCGCCAGTGCCCCACCGCCGCCGGCGATCACGGCGATGAGCAGGCCATCGGAACCGGGCGGGTCGAAGATCTCGAGCGCGTGATCGAGAGACCACTCGCCGGCGCCCAGGACGGCGATGGCGAAGCCGGCCAGGGTGAGGGTCATGACGTACTCCCACCCCTCGCCGGGCCGGAAGATGAAGAAGCCGTTGCCCCGGTGGTTGGTGATCCAGGCCACCAGCATCACGCCGATGACCGCCGCGCCGCCGAACGGCGTGAGGAGCCCCACCACGAGGAGGGCCCCGCCCGCGATCTCGGTCAGGCTGGCGAGCCAGGCGTGCACGACGCCGGGCTTCATGCCGAGGCTCTCGAACCACCGACCCGTGCCGGCGATCTTGCCGCCCCCGAAGATGTGGTTGATGCCGTGGGCGAGCATGACGGCCCCGACGCCGCACCGCAGCACGAGCAGGGCCAGGTTGATCGAGTCGAGGTCATCCATCGATGGGCAACGTACTGCCATCGGTACGCTCGGCATCCATGCCCGTGAGCTCGAAGACCATCGCCAAGGTGTTCGGCGTCGTCGTCGCTGCCACCGCGGGTGCGCTCGCGGTCATGGAGGCGAAGAAGCGGGTCGACGCCAGCCGGGCGGCCGCCGGACCCATCTCGTCGTCGAGCCGGAACGCTCGCAGCGTGGCCGTGGCAGGGGTCGGGGCCAGGGCGGGTCGCCAGTACGCCATGCACCGCGCCCGCAAGGTGTTCGCCGCCGCCGACCGCCACGAGGAGCTCGACGCCGCGTTCGAGCTCAAGACGGCGGAGAGCATCGCGGCGGCCCTGGGGAACATGAAGGGCGCCATGATGAAGCTCGGCCAGATGGCCAGCTACCTCGACCAGGGCCTGCCCGAGCCCGTGCGGCAGGCCCTCGCTGAGCTGCAGGCCAACGCACCCGCCATGAGCGCGGAGCTGGCCGCCCAGGTCGTCCAGGACGAGCTGGGCACGCCTCCCGACGAGCTGTTCGCGGCCTGGGACCCGAGGCCGATCGCGGCAGCGTCCATCGGTCAGGTGCACCGCGCCATCACGCACGACGGTCAGGCCGTGGCCGTCAAGGTGCAGTACCCCGGCGTCGGCGAGGCCATTCGAGCCGATCTCGACAACGCCGGACTCCTCTTCGGCGCGATGCGGATGCTCTTCCCCGGGCTGGAGCCGGCGCCGCTCGTCGCCGAGCTGCGCGAGCGCCTGCTCGAGGAGCTCGACTACAAGCTCGAGGCCGACCACCAGCGTCTCTTCGCAGACCACTACGGGGGACACCCGTTCATCCACGTCCCCGCGGTGGTCGACGAGCTCTGCACCGAGCGGGTCCTCACCACCGAGCTGGCCGAGGGTGTCCGGTTCGACGAGCTGGAGCAATGGACCCAGGCGGAGCGCGACCTCGCGGCGGAGGCGATCTTCCGCTTCGTCTTCGGGAGCCTCTACCGCCTGCACGCCTTCAACGGCGACCCGCATCCGGGCAACTACCTGTTCCGCCCGGGGGGTCGGGTGACGTTCCTCGACTTCGGGCTCGTGAAGCGCTTCGACCGCGACGAGGTCGACCTCATCGGCTCGATGCTGAAGGCGATGGTCGTCGATCGCGACATCAAGGAGTACCGACGTCTGATCGAGGGCATCGGCATGCTGGCGCCTGGCAACAGGTTCACGGACGACGAGGTGCAGGACTACTTCGGGCACTTCTACGACTTCGTCCAGCGGGACGAGGTCAGCACGATCACGTCGGACTACGCGTCGGAGACCGTCCGCCGGTTCTTCGACTCCTCGGGTCCCTACGGCCCGATCATGCGCGCGGCCAACGTCCCGCCGACCTTCGTGATCATCCAGCGGATCAACCTCGGTCTCTACGCGATCTTCGGGCAGCTCCGAGCCACCGCGAACTGGCGTCGCATCTCGGAGGAGATCTGGCCGTTCATGGACGGCGAGCCCTCGACGGAGCTCGGACGCCAGGCCGCCGCGTGGGTGGCCGAGCGAGCCCGCACGTGATCGAGGTCGTCGCGCTCGACGGTGACGACACGCTGTGGCACAGCGAGCACCTGTTCGTCGACACCCAGGACCGCTTCCGGTCGATCGTGCGGCCACACGTCGACATCGACGACGCGACCCTCGACGCGCTCCTGCTCGAGGTCGAGCGTCGCAACCTGCCGCTCTTCGGCTACGGGGTGAAGGCCTTCACGCTGTCGCTCGTGGAGACCGCCATCGAGGTGACCGAGGGAAGGATCCGGGGCCGCGACCTCCAGGCCGTGCTCGACCTCGGCAAGGCCCTCATGGACCACCCCGTCGACCTGCTCGACGGGGTGCGCGAGGCGGTCGACGCCCTCACCGACCGCTACCGCGTGATGGTGATCACGAAGGGGGACCTGCTCCACCAGGAGACCAAGGTCGCCCGATCGGGACTCGACGAGCTCTTCTGGCGCGTCGAGATCGTCTCCGAGAAGGACGAGGCCACCTATCAGCGCATCCTCGAACGCAACCGCATCGACCCCGCCACCTTCGTCATGGTCGGGAACTCCGTGCGCAGCGACGTGCTCCCCGTGCTCGCGATCGGCGGGCGCGCCATCCACGTGCCCTACGCCGTGACCTGGGCGCTGGAGCACGCGGAGCCCGATCCGGATGTGCACGACTTCCCCGTGCTCGAGGACCTCACCCAGCTCCCCGCTGCCGTCGCCGCGATGCAGGCCGAGGCCTAGCCGGATGCCCGAGCTCACGGTGGTCTCCTTCAACGTGCACTGGGGGCGAGGTGATCGCCGCAGCGGCTTCGAGCCGTTCGACCTCGTGGAGGCCTGCGGTGACCTCGAGGCCGACGTCCTGGTGCTGCAGGAGACGTGGGCGCCGGACGGCCTGCCGGCCCAGCACGACGAGGTCGCGGCCGCCCTGGGCATGGATGTGATCGCGGTGCCGCAGGCTCGCTCAGACCTGGAGCCCACGCTGCGGCTCGTGAGCCGTGCCGATCCCGAGCGGGCCAAGGGCCGCGGCGACTGGTGCCTCGCGCTCCTCTCTCGGAAGCCGATCCGCACCAGTCGCGTCGTTGCCCTCCCACAGCTGCCCCTCGATCCGTCGACGAGGGTGCTGCTCGAGGCCGAGATCGACGTCGACGGCACCAACCTGACGGTCGTCGGCACCCATTTCAGCCACCTCGAGTACGGCTCTCCCCTCCAGACGAGAGCTCTGCGCCGGGGCCTCCCTCCCGCCCACCGCGCCGCGGCGTTCGTCGGGGACATGAACATGTGGGGCTGGACCATCGCCGCCATGACGCCGCCCGACTGGCGCCGGGCCGTGCTCGGGAAGACCTGGCCGGCGCGACGTCCGCACCATCAGATCGACCACATCCTGGTCACGCCGAGCGTGGAGGTGGTGGAAGGCGAGGTGCTGGCGGAGGCCGGCTCTGACCACCGGCCGATCCGCGCTCGGTTGCGGGTCACGTGACCGGACCCGTCGTGTTCCTCTGCACGGGCAACGCCGCCCGCTCCGTGATGGCGGGCGCCGCGCTCGCCGCGCACCTCCCCGACTGGCACGTCACCACCGCTGGAACGCTCGTGGTCGAGGGCCAGCCGATGAGCTGGCGCACCAAGGCGGCGCTCGACGCGGTGGGCCTCGAGGCCCCGCACCACCGCAGTCGGCAGGCAACGGCGGCGGACCTGAGGCATGCTGCGTTGGTGATCGCCCTCGCTCCTGAACACGTCCACTGGGTGCGCCGCAGCCATCCGGATGCCGCGCCCCGCACGGCCACCCTGCGCCGGCTCGCCCGCGACCTGCCCGAGGACGGCTCGCCCCTCGCCGATCGCATCGTCACCCTTCGGTTGGCAGACGTCGAGCTCGGCGACTGGGAAGAGGTCGTCGACCCCGGCGGAGGGGACGCCGAGGTGTTCGCCGCCTGCGCGGCGGAGGTCGTCGATCTCGTCGCGGTGCTGGCCCCGAGGCTGGTCGGCCGATGACGCTTCACTGCAACGCCGACGAGGCCGTGGCGCTCCTGCACCCTGAAGACTCCGTGGCGGTCCCGCTCGGGATGGGGCAGCCGCCCGCGTTCCTCGAGGCGCTCGGCCGGCGCACCGACTGGGAGCACCTTCGCATCGGAGGCGCGCTGCTCAGCGTGCTGAGCGACGTGTTCACCCATCCCAACGTGCACTACCTGAGCGGGTTCTTCGGACCGCTCGAGCGGCTGCTGCGGGACAGCGGCGCCAACATCGGGTTCGCACCCGCCGACTTCCGTCGGTTCGAGCCGATCCTCGAGGCCGACCCCGCGCGCGTCATGGCCACGGCGGGCGCACCGCCCGACGCCGACGGCCGAGTGAGCTTCTCGTTGCACGCCGGGGCCAACGTCCAGCAGAACCTGCGCGCGGCGGCCGACCCCGACCGCCTGCTGGTGGTCGAGGTCAGCCCATCGTTTCCGCGCACGTACGGCACCGGCGACTACGTGCACTCCGTGCACGTCGACGAGATCGACGTGCTGATCGAGAGCGAGAAGGAGCCGATCGTCGTCGACGACCCGCCCCCAAGCGACATCGACCGCGCCATCGCCGAGCACGTGCGGGCCTTCGTGCCCGACGGCGCCACGTTGCAGACGGGCATCGGCGCCGTGCCCTCCGTGGTGGCGTCGCTCCTCGCCGAGGGCGACGGCGGCGGCTACGGCGTGCACTCGGAGATGTTCACCACCGGCCTCATGCAGCTGCACCGCGCGGGCAAGGTCACGAACCAGAAGGGCATCTACGACGGTGTGTCCGTGGCCACCTTCGCCGGCGGCACCCGCGAGCTCTACGACTGGCTCCACGAGAACCACGAGGTCGCCTTCCTCCCGGTGGACCGGGTCAACTCGCCCGAGATCATCGGGCGCAACCGAGCCATGGTCACCATCAACGCCGCCATGTCGGTCGACATCCAGGGCCAGGTCATCGCCGACACGATCGACGCGGTGCAGTACTCGGGCATCGGCGGGCACGAGGACTTCGTCGCCGGGCCGGCCCTGTCCTTGGAGGACCGGGCGCTGCTGTGCATGCCGGCCACCATCACGCGTGGTGACGAGCTCTTCTCGCGCCTCGTGCCGTGGTTCGAAGCCGGCGCCGTCATCACCACGCCGCGTCACCAGGTCGACGTGATCGTCACCGAGTACGGCGCGGCGGAGCTGCAGGGCAAGACGGTCCACCAGCGCGGCGAGGCCCTGGCGGCCATCGCCCACCCAGCGTTCCGCGACGAGCTGCGGGAGGCAGCGGAACGGGCCAGCCACGGCCGCTCACCATTTCCGCCCGCGTGACGTCGATCCGCTCGGAGGATGCTGGGTTCCAGCTCCTCGAAGCGCTGCGGCACAACCGCCGGAAGCGCGAGCAGCGCGGCGAGTTCCTCGTCGAGGGCGTGCAGGCCATCAACCGGGCGCTCGATGCACGGTGGCCCGTGCGGGCGGCGCTCGTGCCCGAGGGCGAGGCGCGCTCGCGCTGGGCTGATGCCTGCCTGGCGCAGGTGGCGGAGGTCATCGAGGTGCGCGCCGACCTCTACGAGCGGCTCACCGACCGGAAGGAGTCGCCGGAGCTGCTCCTGGTCGCCCAGATCCCTGCCCCCGATCTCGGCCGAGTGCCGCGCCCCGACGACGGCGTCGTCGTCGTCGTGGATCGCCCAGCCAGTCCAGGCAACCTGGGCACGATCATCCGAACGACCGATGCCCTCGGCGGGGCAGCGGTGCTCCTCACGGGTCACGGCGCGCACCTCTACGACCCGCACACCGTGCGCGCCAGCGTCGGATCGCTCTTCGCGCTGCCGGTCGTGCCGGTTGCGAGCAACCAGGAGCTGGTCGACTGGGTCGGCGACTGGCGGACCGGAGCCGCGGTCACGGTGTACGGGACCGACGAACGCGCGGACGAGGTGCTTGGGCGGACGACCCGGATCGCCCGTCCTGCCATCCTGCTGCTGGGCACCGAGCGCACGGGCCTCGCCCGCGCGCTGCGCGACCTCGCCGACGTGACGCTGGCGATCCCGATGGCCGGGTCCGCCAGCTCGTTGAACGTGGCTGTCGCCCACGGGATCGTCCTCCACGCACTGATGAGTACGGTGACGCCCCATGGCTGACGACGTGCCGGTGACCGACCTGATCCGCACCGAGGTCGACGGCGCGATCGCCCGCGTCACCATCGCGCGGCCCGACGTGGGCAACTCGCTCACCGCCGACATGCGCGACCACCTGGCCGACACGTTCGACGAGCTGTCCGCCACGCTCGGCGTGCGGGTGATCGTCCTCCGCGGCGCCGGCGAGAAGCACTTCTGCACCGGCGCCGGGCTGGGTGGTGCCCAGAGGCCCGAGCCTCCTCGACCCGACGGAGCGCCGGACCGAGCGCTCGGCGACGTCTCCCGCATGATCCGGCGCGGGTGGCAGCGGCTGGTCGCCTCGGTCCTGGACTGCGAGAAGCCCGTGATCGCGGCCGTCAACGGGACGGCTGCGGGAGGCGGTGCCAACCTCGTGCTGGCGTGCGACCTCGTCGTGATGGCCGACTCGGCGCGCCTCATCGAGGTCTTCGTGAAGCGCGGCATCATCCCCGACGCGGGCGGTGCCTACCTGCTTCCCCGCATCGTCGGCCCTCAGCGGGCGAAGGAGCTCATGTTCCTGGGCGACGACCTGTCGGCGGCCGACTGTGAGCGCTGGGGCATCGCCAACCGGGTCGTGCCCGCGACCGATCTCGGTGCCACCGTGGACGAGCTCGCCACGCGCCTCGCGGCCGGCCCCACCAAGGCCATCGCGATGACGAAGTGGCTCGTGAACCGCAGCCACGAGAGCTCGCGCCACAGCGCCTTCGAGGAAGAGGCCTACGCGCAGGAGCTGGTGACCGCCACCGCCGACATGGCCGAGGGCATCGAGGCCTTCCGCGAGCGTCGCGCGCCCGAGTACAGGGGGTGGTAGCAGTGACCGACAGCGAGGTCGTGCAGGCCGTGTACGCCGCGATGGCGGCCAAGGACTTCGGAGCCCTCTTCGAGCTGCTCGACCCGGAGATCGTGGTGACCCAGGACCCGCGCCTGCCCTGGGGGGGCCGGTTCGAGGGTCATGACGGGTTCGCCACGTTCGGGCTCGCGCTCACCGGTGCCATCTCGTCGGCGGTCACCATCGACGCGATCTTCGAGGCGGACGGCGATGTGATCCAGATGGGCCACACACGCGGCACGGTGGTGGCCACCGGTGTCCCGTTCGACATCGCCGAGGTGCACCGCTGGACGCTCCGCGACGGTCGTCCCGTGCGCGCGCACTTCTCGATCGACACCCCGGGCATGCTCGCCGTGCTCGGCTTGCTCGACGAGGGCTGAGACCTTCGACTGGTAGCGAGCGCCCTACGAAGGCGGTGTGTGGCCGTCGGCGTGACGGATCTGGTCGCGGCCATCGGCGAAGCGAACGGCCTCGTAGGTGATGAGCAGGCACATGAGCGCGGTGACGACCGCCAGGGTGACCAATGCGTCGGGACGGTCGGCGAACGGAGCGGCGACGAGCAGCGCGACGGCGAGGAGGAGGCGCTGGCGGTTGATCGTGCGGATGTTCCGGAAGCGGAAGGCCACGTGGGCCAGCAGGTAGATCGCCACGCCCCCCACCAGGGCGAAGGCCGTCTCCGGCTGCAGCGGCTCGTCGACGTGGGCAATCGTCTTCTTCAGGCCCAGCGCGATGAGCACGATGCCGACAACCATCGGGAAGTGCAGGAACGAGTAGGAGTCGCGAGCCATCTCGTTCTGCTCCTTGCCGACCGTGGCGGCGCTGAGCCGTCGTTCGGCCACCAACGCGACGACGTCGAAGTAGGCCCACCACATGGCCGCGGCCAACGCGGTGCCCAACACGGCGGCGGTGATCACGCCGCGATCGACCCCCGCTTCGGCGCCCACGCCGATGGCCACGATCGATTCGCCCAGGGCGATGATCACGATCAGCCCGTGCCGTTCCGCGAAGTGGTGGGGCACGAGCTTCCACCCTTCCGAACCGAACAGGTACGGGCCGAGCATGTCCAGGGCGAGGGCCGCCATCCAGAGCGCGAGCTGGGCGTCCCCGTCGACGCGTGATGCGGCCACCAGCAGCCCGACGCCGATCGCCGTGCTCGGCACCAGGCCGATCCACACCGAGTGACGAAGGGTGGAGTCGTCCCGGCCAGCGACCAGGAAGAGCGCCAGCTGCCCGGCCCGCACCAGCCCGTACGCGACCGCGAACGTGAGCCCGAGATCGCCGAACACCTCGGGAACGCACAGGGACACCACCAGCAGCGCCGCCATCGCGGCAAAGATCGCCAAGCGCACGACGCCTTCCTCCGGGTCGACGACGCTCGTCAGCCAGGCGTAGCCGACCCACGCCCACCACAGGACGCCGAGCACCAGCAGGCCGCGCAGCAGGCCTTCCCAGGTCGGGTCCGCCGACATGAGCGCCGTGCACTGCGTGATGGCCAGCACGAAGACGAGGTCGAAGAACAGCTCGAGCGGCGTGACCTGGTCGCCGTCACGCATCACGGCGCTCACGCTGCGGCCCCGGCCCGATCCCCTCGTCGTCATGGCGCGGAGCGTACGCACCGGTAGCGTCGGGTCGTGGACCTGCTCGTGGTCGTCGGCGACGCCACCCCACCAAGCCGCCTGCTCGCGAGGGCTCGTCGCACCCAGCACGTCACACCGGGCGAGCCGCTCATCACGCTCATCGCCGACCTGCGAGGTCACATCCCGAGGCGCGTCGGGGTGCTGGGGCGCGGTGACGAGGCCGGTCCGGTGGCTCGCGAGCTGCACGAGCGAGGACTGCCGGTCGTTCTCCACACCGATGACGACGTCACAGTCCCAGACGTCCCCACCCAGCGGGTGAGCGAGGCCGGCGCGCCGATGGACGTCGCCGACGACCTCGTCGCACTGATCGGGAACACGCCGATGATGCGACTCGACCGCACGGCCCGCGACGTCGACTGCCACCTGCTCGCCAAGCTCGAGCTCTACAACCCGGGCTTCTCCTCGAAGGACCGGCCGGCGCTCGCGATGATCGAGAGCGCCGAGCGGGACGGTCGGTTGCAGCCCGGCGGCACCATCGTCGAGCCCACCAGCGGCAACACGGGTGTCGGCCTCGCCATCGTCGCGGCGCGCCGCGGCTACTCGTGCATCTTCGTGTGCCCGGACAAGGTGGCCCCCGACAAGATCGCCCAGCTCCGGGCCTACGGCGCCGAGGTCATCGTGTGCCCGACCTCGGTCGACCCCAGCCACCCGGACTCCTACTACTCCGTGTCCGACCGCCTCGCCCGCGAGGTGCCCGGTGCCTGGAAGCCGGACCAGTACCACAACCCGGACAACCCCCAGTCGCAGTACGACACCACCGGCCCGGAGATCTGGGCGCAGACGCGCGGGCGGATCACCCACTTCGTGTGCGGGGTCGGCACGGGCGGCACCATCACGGGCATCGGGCGCTACCTCAAAGAGCAGAACCCGGCCGTCCGCACGATCGGCGCCGACCCGGAGGGGTCGGTGTACTCCGGTGGCACCGGCCGGCCGTACCTCGTGGAGGGCATCGGCGAGGACTTCTGGCCGTCCACCTACGACCCGTCCGTGGTCGACGAGGTCATCGCCGTGAGCGACGCCACCAGCTTCGCCACCGCGCGGCGGGTCACCCGGGAGGAGGGGCTGCTGATCGGGGGCTCGGGTGGCACGGCCATCGCGGCTGCGCTCCAGGTCGCCACCGGCCTCCCTGCGGACGCCGTGGTCGTCGTGCACATCCCCGACTCAGGCCGCGGCTACCTGTCGAAGCTCTACGACGACGGGTGGATGGCCGACCACGGGTTCCTGCGCGCCGCGGGGCCGACCGTGGGCGACCTGCTGCGGGGCCGCGACCCGGACCTGCCCTCGCTCGTGCACACCCACCCGGACGAGACCGTGCGGCAGGCCATCGAGATCCTGCGCGAGTTCGAGGTCAGCCAGATGCCCGTCGTGAAGCACGAGCCGCCGGTCGTGTTGGCCGAGGTCATCGGCGCGGTGTCCGAGCGCGAGCTGCTCCAAGCCTCGGTCGCCGACCCCGGTGCGCTCGACCGCCCGGTCGGTGACGTGATGGGGCCGCCCTTGCCCACCATCGGCATCGGCGAGCCCATCAGCCTCGCCGCCTCCCGCCTCGAGCAGGCGTCCGCGGCCCTCGTGCTCGACGGCGGCCACCCCGTCGGCGTCATCACCCGTTCGGACGTGCTCAGCAGCCTCGTCCACGACCGGGGCCAGCGCTGATGGACGTGGCCGACAAGGGCTTCGGCACCCGAGCCGTGCACGGTGCCGGCGCTCCTGACCCGGTGACGGGTGCGGTGGTGCCCGCCATCTCGCTGGCGACGACGTTCCAGCAGGAAGCGGTCGGCAAGCCGTTGGCCTATGAGTACAGCCGCAGCGGCAACCCCACCCGCACCGCGCTCGAGACGCACCTGGCCGTGCTCGAGGGCGCGACGCACGGCGTCGCGTTCGCGTCCGGGCTGGCCGCGGAGGACGCGCTTCTCCGGCTCGTCGCGGTTCGCGGGCACGTCCTCCTCCCCGACGATGCCTACGGGGGGACGATCCGACTCGCCCGGCAGGTGCACGAGCCGGCCGGGCTCGGGGTCGACACCGTCGACCTCACCGATCTCGACGCCGTCGCGGCCACATGGCAACCGGCCACGAGGATGGTCTGGGTCGAGACGCCCAGCAACCCGTGGCTCCGCATCGTCGACATCGAGGCGATCAGCACGCTCGCGCATGACCGCGGGGCCATCGTCGTCGTCGACAACACGTTCGCCACGCCGGCCCTGCAGAACCCGCTCGCCCTGGGTGCGGACATCGTCGTCCACTCCGCGACGAAGTACCTGGGCGGGCACAGCGACGTCGTGGGCGGCTTCGTGGCCACGTGTGACGACGAGCTGGCCGAGCGGATCGGCTTCCTCCAGAACGCCGCCGGTGCTGTCCCCGGCCCGCTCGACTGCTATCTCGTCCACCGTGGGGCGCGGACGCTGCAGCTGCGGATGGCGCGCCACTGCGAGAGCGCGGCGGCGGTCGCGGACCTCCTCGTGAGCCATCCCGCCGTCGCGCGCGTGCTCTACCCCGGGTTGCCGGATCATCCCGGCCACGCTGTCGCGGCCCGGCAGATGTCGGCCTTCGGCGGGATGGTCTCGATGCAGCTCGCGGGCGGCGAGGCGGCCGCGTTGGAGGTCTGCCGTCGAACGGAGATCTTCACGCTGGCAGAGAGCCTCGGCGCGGTCGAGAGCCTGATCGAGCACCCCGGGCGCATGACCCATGCATCGGTGGCCGGCACCGGCAACGAGGTGCCGGCCGATCTGGTGCGCCTGTCCGTCGGCATCGAGGACGTCGACGACCTCGTCGCCGATCTCCGCCAGGCGCTCGACGGTCTCACCTGACATGGCGAGGATGCTGCTCGACGGCGATCCGGTCGGCTCGCTCGACGAGTACCGGGCTCGCGGCGGCGGGCAGGCGTTTGCGGCGGCGGTGCAGGTCGGCGAGGACGCGGTCGTCGACGAGATCACCACGAGCGGGCTGCGGGGGCGTGGCGGCGGGGGTTTCCTCACCGGCCGCAAGTGGACAGGCGTCCGCGCGGCCGGTCCGGGTCGACGGTTCGCGGTGTGCAACGCGGCGGAGGGCGAGCCCGGGACCTTCAAGGACCGCGCCCTGTTGCGGCACGACCCGTACCGCGTACTCGAAGGGCTCGCCATCGCCTCGTTCGCCATCGGCGCCGAGGCCGCGTACGTCGCCACCAAGGCCCGGTACGGGCGGGAGGCGGAGCGACTGGCCGCGGCCATCGCCGAGACGCAGGCGGCGGGGCTGTTCGCCGACCTGCCCATCACGCTCGTGCTCGGGCCCGACGAGTACCTCTTCGGCGAGGAGAAGGCCCTCCTCGAGGTGATCGAGGGGCACGAGCCGCTCCCCCGCCTCCTGCCGCCCTACGAGCACGGGCTGTTCGCCACGGACATCCAGACCGGCTGGCAGTCGGTCGACGAGCCGACCCGCCGCGGTGCGCGGGGCCAGCCGAACCCGACCCTGGTGAACAACGTCGAGACGCTCGCGCACGTCCCCCGGATCCTGCGCGAGGGCAGCGCCTGGTTCCGGTCGATGGGCACGGCGGAATCGCCGGGCACCACAGTCGCCACGGTCGTCGGCGACGTGGCCGCCCCGTTCGTCGGCGAGATCGAGCTGGGCACCCCGCTCTGGGATCTCATCGCCGAGGCCGGCGGGCTCGCCCAGGGTCGGAAGGTGCAGGCCGTCTTCTCCGGCGTCGCGAACGCCGTCATCACCGCCGAGCACCTCGACACGGCCGTGAGCTACGAGGGGCTCGCCGCGATCGGCAGCGGCCTGGGGTCGGCCGGCTTCGTCGTGTACGACGACACGGCGTGCATGGTCGAGGTGGCACGCGAGCTGTCGCGCTTCCTCTACGTGGAGAGCTGCGGGCAGTGCCGCAGCTGCAAGTTCGGCACCGGCGACATCACCCGCACGCTCGATGTGATCGCCGCCGGTGCGGGCACGGAGCGCGACGTCGAGGTCATCGGCGCTCGGCTGCTGTCGGTGACCGACCAGACGCGCTGCTACCTCGCCGCCGAGGAGCAGATCCTGATCTCGAGCATCCTCCGCTCGTTCCCGGAGGAGTTCGCCCTCCACCTCGAGGGCCGCTGCTCCGTCGACGCCCGCACGATCCTCGTGCCCAAGCTCGTGGACGTCGCCGACGGCACGGCCACCTACGACACCCGGCACGCCCGCAAGCAGCCCGACTGGACGTACCTCGACGGCTGATCGGCCATGCTGGCATCGTGATGGAACGTCCTCGCGCGACCGTCGGCGTCATCGGCGGCTCCGGCTTCTACGACCTCGAGCGCGAGGTGCAGTCCGTGGAGGTCCACACGCCGTGGGGTCCGCCCTCCGCACCGTTGGCCGTTGCCGACATCGACGGCGTGGAGGTGGCCTTCCTGGCCCGGCACGGCGTCGACCACCGCCTGCCACCCCACGCCGTCGAGCACCGGGCAAACCTCTGGGCCTTCCACCACCTGGGCGTGCGGGCGGTGGTGGCCTCCTTCGCCTGCGGGTCGCTCGACCCCACGCTGGGGCCGGGCTCCTTGGTCGTGCCCGACCAGCTCATCGACCGCACGCAAGGACGAGCGGACACCATCCACGACAGCTTCCTCAGCGGCCCGCAGCACCTCGCCTTCGCCGACCCCTACGACGCCGGCGTGCGCCAAGCCGCGCTGGAGGCGGCGGCGACGCTCGGCGAACCGGCCCGGGACGGCGGCACGGTCGTCGTCATCAACGGGCCCCGCTTCGCCACGCGGGCCGAGTCCCGCTGGTACCGATCGCTGGGTGGCGACCTCGTCAACATGACCCAGTACCCCGAGTCGGCGATTGCGATGGAGCTCGGCATCGCGTACGGATCGGTCGGCCTCGTCACCGACTACGACGCCGGGGTGGAGGAGCGCCCGGACGTCGCCGCCGTCACGCAGGACGAGGTCTTCGCGGTGTTCGCCCAGCACCTCCCCCGCCTGCGGTCGGTCGTCCTGACCGCTGCCGTGGCGCTCGGCTGACTTCGACGCACGGGCCGCCCACCTGCTAGCGAATGGACCAGGAACGTTGGAGCAAGAGGGGGGCCGATGGCCGCAGCTGTACCGATCGTCGACTACCTGGTGCTGGGGGACGACCCGCACCTGGTGGCCAAGGAGTGCACGTCATGCGGCGCGCGGTTCTTCGACCGCCGCAACGCCTGCGCCTCGTGCTTCGCCACGGAGTTCCAGGACGCCGACGTCGCCACCGAAGGCGAGCTCGAGGCGTTCACCATCGTCACGTTCGCCGCGCCCGGCGTGCCGGTGCCGTTCGTGGCGGGGATCGTCGACTGCGACGGCACGACCGTCCGGGGCAACGTGATCAACACCGAGCCCGACCCTGAGCACGTGTCGCTCGGGATGAAGGTGAAGCTGGCCACCTACGTGGTCGGCACCGACGATGACGGCACCGAGGCCATCGGCTTCGGGTTCGAGCCCCTGGAGGCCTGACATGAGCGATGACATCTGGATCCTCGGGATCAACATGACCAAGTTCGGCAAGCACCCGGACCTCGACACCGTCGACCTGGCGGCCCAGGCGGCCATGGCCGCCCTCGCCGACGGCGGCGTCACGATGAAGGACATCGGGGTGCTCGCGGCCGGCAACCTCATGGGCGCGGGCGCCGGCATCGGCCAGCAGCTGCAGAAGCAGATCGGCCAGACCGGCATCCCGGTCTTCAACGTGTCGAACGCCTGCGCCACGGGTGCCACCGCACTGCGCACGGCGATCATGGCGATCAAGGCGGGCGAGTGCGACATGGGTCTCGCCGTCGGCGTCGAGAAGCTCGCCGGCGCCGGCCTCCTCGGCGGGGGCGGCGCGCCGAAGAGCGACAGGAAGGTCTTCGAGCCCAGCGGGCGCTACGGCGCCGTCACCAACACCGACGGCCGCATCGGGACCAACACCATGCCCGGCATGTTCGCCCAGATCGGCATGGAGTACGGCCACAAGTACGGCGGCACGAGCTTCGAGCTCTTCGCGAAGATCAGCGAGAAGAACCACAGCCACTCCACGCTCAACCCGCTTGCCGCCTACACGAAGAAGATGAGCCTCGAGCAGATCATGGGCGACGTGATGATCGCCTACCCGAACACGCGGCCGATGTGCTCGGCCAACTGCGACGGCGCCGCCGCCGCGGTGGTCGTGTCGGGCACCAAGCTCAAGACCCTCTCGCTCGAGCAGCAGAAGCGGGCTGTGAAGGTGTCGGCGTCGATCCTCACGAGCGATCCGTGGCAGGAGAGCTGCCAGGTGCTGCCCGACGTGAACACGCTCACCCGCATGGCCGCCACGCAGGCCTACGAGCAGGCGGGCGTCGGCCCGACCGACCTCGACCTCGTCGAGCTGCACGACTGCTTCGCGACCGCCGAGCTCGTCCACTACGACAACCTCCAGCTCTGCGAGGAGGGCGGCGCGGTCGACTTCTTCAACAGCGGCGCCCCGTGGCGGGACGGCTCGACCCCGGTGAACGTGTCCGGTGGTCTCCAGTCCAAGGGCCACCCGATCGCCGCCACCGGCATCGCCAACATCTGGGAGGTGTGCCACCACCTCCGGGGCGAGGCCGGCGACCGCCAGATCGAGGGCGCCAAGGTGGGCCTGGCCCACGTCATCGGCCTCGGCTCTGCCTGCGGCGTCCACATCCTCGAGAAGTCCGCCGCCTGACCCCCACGACGTCTGCGGTCGATTCCGTCCGGCATGCGGACGAAATCGTTCACAGACGCTGGAACTCAGCCGACGAAGGCGTCCGCGACCGTCAGCGCTTCGTCGAGGATGTGGAGCGCACGCCCGACCTCGGCTTCGGTGACGATCAGCGGCGGCGCCATGTGGATGCGGTTGAAGTGGGCGAACGGCCACAGCCCCCGGCTCTTGCACGCGTTCAGCACCTCGACCATCGGCTTGGCCGCGTCCCCCGACGCGTTGAACGGCACGAGACCCTCGCGGGTCTCGGGGTCCCGCACGAGCTCGACCGCGAAGAAGCAGCCGAGGCCGCGCACATCGCCCACGGACACGTGTCGGCTGGCCAGCTCGCGCAACCCGGGGCCGAGCACGTCCGAGCCGATGTGGGCGGCGTGCTCGATGACGGCGTCCTCTTCCATGGCGCGGATCGCTCCGACGGCGGCCGCGCAGGCCAATGGGTGACCCGAGTAGGTGAGCCCGCCCTGATAGGCGCGCTCGCCGAACGTCTCCGCGATGGCCTCCGTCATCACCACCCCGCCGAGCGGTACGTACCCGGAGTTGACGCCCTTCGCGAACGCGAGGAGGTCAGGGGTGACCTGCCAGTGGTCGGCGGCGAACCACGCGCCGGTGCGACCGAAGCCCACCATCACCTCGTCGAGGATCAGGAGGATGCCGTGGGCGTCGCAGAGCTCGCGCACGCGTGGCAGGTAGTCAGCGGGCGGCACCAGCACGCCGTTGGTGCCGACGATCGTCTCGAGGATGATCGCGGCGATCCGCTCGGGGTTCTCGTACTGGATCACCTCGGCCAGGTGGGCGACGGCGCGATCGGCCTCGTCCTGCTCGGTCGTGGCGCCGAAGGATGACCGGTAGGGGTAGGGCCCGATGAAGTGGACCACCCCGGGGATGGCCGGCTCGGACCCCCAGCGACGCGGCTCGCCGGTGAGCGCCATGGTGGCGGCGGTGGCGCCGTGGTAGCTGCGGTAGGTGGCCAGCACCTTGTCCCGACCGGTGTGGCCGCGGGCAAGGCGGATGGCGTTCTCGTTGGCCTCGGCGCCGCCGTTCGTGAAGAACACCCGATCGAGGCCCTCGGGCGTGTGGGCCGCGATGAGGCGGGCGGCCTCGTTGCGCGTCTGGTTGGCGAACGAGGGCGCGACCGTGCACAGCCGCTCGGCCTGCTCGACGATCGCCGCGATGACCTTCGGGTGCTGGTGGCCCAGGTTCAGGTTCACGAGCTGCGACGAGAAGTCGAGCCACCGGTTGCCGTCGTGGTCCCACATCTCGCAGCCGGCTCCGCCCGCCAGGGGCACCGGGTGGATGAGGTGCTGGGCCGACCACGAGTGGAACACGTGCGCCCGATCGACGGCGGACACCTCGGCATTGGTGGGGGCGACGGGTTCGAGGACCATGTGTCGATCCTCGCGCGTCCGTGCCGGGTGCGGGGTGAGATGAGAGGCCTCTGGCAGCGGACCTAGGGACTTCTGGCCCCTGCGCCACGCCAGCACGGTTTCGTACGGTCCTCTCAGAGTTTTGGATCCCCGAAGAGGAAGAAGCATGACATGACGACCATCACCCCGAGTGAGACAACCCCAGGTCCGGCGCCCGGCACCGACGAACCTGTCGTGGCCCTGAAGCGACGCACGATCGACAGCGTGCTCATCGCCATCGGCGCCGTCGCGACGGCGGCCTTCTTCGTCGCCGGCGCCCTGCTGATGTACGGCAGCAACTTCGCCGCCGACTACGTCGACGACGAGCTGTCGTCCCAGAACATCGCCTTCCCGCCCGCCGAAGCGCTGACGGAGGAGGGTCGCACCGACCTCCTGAAGTGGGCCGGCGAGGACGTCAACACCGGCGACGAGGCCGAGGCCTACGCCAGCTTCATCAACGGCCACCTCCAGGGCATCGCCGACGGCGCCACGTACGCCGACCTCGGCACCCCCGAGCGCGAGGCCAACGCAGCCGTCGAGGCCGCCGTGGCCGAAGGCGCCGACGAAGCCACCGTGACCGAGCTCCAGGACCAGGCCGCCGAGATCAGCGGCCAGCGCAACACGCTGTTCAAGGGTGAGACCCTCCGGGGCCTCCTGCTCACGGCCTACGCCTGGGCGACCGTCGGCCAGATCGCCTTCTGGGCAGCCATCGGTGCCTTCCTGGCCGGCTTCGCGATGCTGATCCTCGTCATCCTGGGCATGGTCCACCACCACAAGGTGGTCGAGCAGACCAGCTGATCGTCCGCCCATCACAAGCCCCCGCGAGGCGGCCACCACCCGGTGGCCGCCTCGTCGCGTCACCAGTCGGTGGGGGCGTAGTCCTTCAGGAACTGGCCCCACACGTGGGTGCCGGTGTTGGCGCCACTGAGGATCGGATCGACGATCCGGGCGGCGCCGTCGACGATGTCGAGCGGGGGGTGGAACCGGTGCTCGGCTCGCTTCTGCTCGGCGATGGCCACCGGGTCCTCGTCGCTCACCCAGCCGGTGTCGACGCTGTTCATGTGGATGCCGTCGGCGTGGTACTCCGCCGCCGAGGTCCGGGTCATCATGTTGAGGGCGGCCTTCGCCATGTTCGTGTGCGGGTGCCGGGTGGTCTTGAAGCGTCGGTAGAACTGCCCCTCCACCGCAGAGACGTTCACGATGTGCTTGTCCCGTTCGGGCGTGCGGAGCAGCAACGGCTTCAGGCGGGCGTTGAGCACGAACGGCGCCACCGCGTTGACGAGCTGGGTCTCCAGCAGCTCGACGGAGGACACCTCGGACAGGGTGAGCCGCCATGAGTTCCGGTCGCGGAGGTCGACCTGCTGCAGGTCTTGATCGAGGGCACCGATCGGGAAGAGGTGCGACGGTGCGTCGGCGTCCTCGGGCAACAGCACGAGCTGCGACAGCTGGGCGCTCGACGCGGGCCGCTCCACGACCGCCGGGGTCCGGGTCCCGAGCAGCTCCGGAGCCCGCACGCCGTCGACGCCACCCAGCACGCGCCTGGCGGCGGCGGGGAGGCGGTCCATCGCGACCGTCTCGAGGTCGAGCATGTGCTGGTAGAAGGCGGGCGGGCGCCGCACCGTCTGGCAGGCGTTGTTGACGATGTAGTCGAGGCGCGTGCGGCTCGCGCGCAGGTGGTGGCAGAGGGCCTCCACGCTCGGCGTGTGGCGCAGGTCGAGGCCGTAGACCTCCAGCCGGTCGGACCACTCGTCGAAGTCGTCCTCCTGGCTGTACCGAAGCGCGGCATCGCGAGGGAACCTCGTCGTGACGATGAGCGAGGCACCCGCCCGGAGGAGCTTGATGCCCGCCTGGTAGCCGATCTTCACGCGCCCACCGGTGAGCAGCGCAACCCGCCCACCAAGGTCGGCCGTCTCGGTGCGCTTCGCGAAGTTGACCTCGGCACAGGCAGGACAGAGCTGGTCGTAGAAGTGGTGGATCTCGGCGTACTTCTGCTTGCAGACGTAGCAGTGCTGCTCCTCGCCCGTGCGCGGCTGATCCATGGGCTCGACCGGCTCCTCCGGCGGGAAGACGTTGGGCGTCATGAACACGGGCTTGCCCCGCAACCGGCGTATCCCGGTCTCCGTGAGGACGTCCTCGTCCCGCTGCACCCTGGCGACCTTCTCCTGCCGGCGGCGCGCCTTGGTCTGGCGGCGCCGGGCGTCGACGTCGGGCTCGAAGGCGTTGGCGGCCGCGTTGACGAAGCGGATGCGGTCCTCGGGGGTCAGCGCGTCGAGGATCGAGCGGTCCGCGCTCACCGCCTCCAGCAGCTCGGCGGCCGCCAGGAGCTGATCGGCCAGGTCGGACTCGTCACCCACGCACCCGAGCCTGCCAGCCCGGCCGTGCCGACGACGAGCCCGGCGGCCCGGATCAGCCGGGTTCGGGGGCGGGGACGAGCGGGCCGGGCACGATGCCGCCGGGCGCCGGCGGGTCCGCGATCACCAGGCGGTCACGGCCCTGGGCCTTGGCCTCCATGAGCGCATGGTCGGCGGCCCGCAGGACGTCGGTGAGGTCGCTCGACCACGTCGAGTCGGCGAGCCCGATGCTCACGGAGAACTCGGGGATCAGCGCCGTGCCGACCGCGTCCTGGAGGCGCTCGCGGATCCGGTGCAGCACGGGCGCCGCCGTGAGCGCATCCGTGCCGGGCAGCACCACGACGAACTCCTCGCCACCGTGGCGAGCCACCACGTCGTTGTCGCGGACCGCCTCGCGGAGCACGCGAGCGAAGGTCCGCAGCGCGCGGTCCCCCGTGTCGTGGCCGTAGCTGTCGTTGAGCCGCTTGAAGTGGTCGAGATCGGCCATGGCCAGCGCGAAGGGCGTCGCTGCCTCCCGAAGGTGACGGACCCGTTCCTCCATCGCCCGCCGGTTGAGCAACCCGGTCAGGGGGTCCGTCTCTGCCTGCAGCTGCGACTTGGCCATCGCCCGCAGCACGCCGAGCCGGGCGCCGACCTGAGCGGCCACACCCTCGATGCGGTCCGTCACCGTCGCGGGCCACTCCTCCGCTCCCACGGGTGCCGTGGCATGGATGACGGCCGTGGGGGTGCCGAGGATCGTGATGGGCACGCACACCGCCGAGCAGGGCTCGCCGTTCCGATCGGACAGGCGGGGGCACGCGGACAGATCGTCGCTGCTCTCGAAGAAGAGCGTGCGGCCGCGTCGCACGGCCGGGCACCCCCACGGCGTCTCGACACCGCACCCGGCGCCGCCGCTGCCAGCAGCGACCGCGGCCCGCCGGAGGTGCGCCCGGCTCGCGTCGGCGACGAGCAGCTCCGCCGGCCCGGGGGCCGCGTCACGGAGTGCCTTCGCGGTCACCTCGAGCGCGTCGGCCTCCGTCTCGCCCATGTCGAGGGCGTCCTGGAGGTCACGCAGGAACGCCTGCTGCCGGACCCGCTCGACCATCTCGGCTTCGCTCGCCTGGAGCAGCGCGCGCTGGACGAAGAGATCACGGCGGATCGGGCGGGCGGAGGTGATGAAGAGCGCCAGCCCGGCGAGCGCCACGTGGATCGCGGTCGCAGCCATCACCGCACGGCCGCTCGTCCCGAGCCCGAGCCACCGCTCGGTGACGATCCGGCCGACGACGTAGGCGGTCGTCAGCCCGACGAGGGCCCGCGTGAGCTGGAGGACCAGCGCCCCGATGGAGGTGTCGACCGTGCGGAAGGCGTCCTGGTCCCACACCTGGGCCACCATCCGCTCGACGGAAACACCCGTCTGCCCTTGGGCCCCCGCTCGCTCCCGATCGGTCGACTGCACCTCGTCAAGATCGGCCTCAGGGCCGCGGCACCGTATGGGCCGACCAGCCCATCTGGTCAGCCGGTCACGACGCCCGGGATGGACACCCCGATGCCGCCTCGCGTGGACCCTCCGTAGCGGGCCTTCTCGGCATCGAGGTCGAGGGGTCGGGGCCGGGGATCGGCTCTGCCCTCGGCCAGCAGCTCCGGGGTGACGACGGCCGCGGGGAGGATCCAGCAGACCTCGAACTCGAGGCCGTCCGGGTCGTGGGCGTAGAGCGACTTGGTCGTCACGTGATCAGACGCACCGACCAGCGCCTGGTGCTCGGCGAGCACGCCGCGGAGCCGTTCGAGCTCGTCGAGCGTGTCGACCTCCCACGCCAGGTGGTACAGGCCCACGGTGCTTCGCCCCGCGCCGCTCGGGCCGGCGTCGGAACCGAGCTGGAACAGGCCCAGGTCGTGGTCGTTGGTGGAGTCCGGCGCCCGGAGGAAGGCCGCCTGGCTGGGCGTGTGGATCAGGGTCTCGAAGCCCAGGACCTGTTCGTAGAAGTCGCGCGAGACCTCCACGTCACGGACGTAGAGGACAGCGTGGTTGAGGCGGGTCACGGGCATGGTCCAGCTCCTTCACAGCGGGTGTACCGCTCCCAACGTACTTGCGCAGTCAACCATTCCCCTGGTCCGCCCCACGCCGAGTGGTGTACTGCTGCGATGACCGACCCCCTCGTCCTCATCGACGACCCCGCCCCCCACGTCCGCCGCCTCACGCTCAACCGGCCCGAGAAGCGCAACGCGCTGAACCACCCTCTGCGGGGGCAGCTCATCGAAGCGCTCCAGGCCGCCGACCTCGACGACGACGTGAGGGTGTCGATCATCCGTGGCGCCGGCACCTGCTTCTCGGCCGGCTACGACCTCGGCGGCGGCAACGAGGGACACGAGTACCCGCACTTCACCGCGCCTGGCGAGGGACAGTGGCCGCGCCACGTGACGGAGACCTGGATGGGCATCTGGGACCTGCAGAAGCCCGTCATCGCGCAGGTCCACGGCTACTGCCTGGCCGGCGGCAGCGAGCTGGCGACCGGCTGCGACCTCGTCTACGTGGCCACCGACGCCAAGATGGGCTACCCCGCGGTCCGCTTCGGTGTGCCGGACATGCAGTTCCACGCCTGGCTCCTCGGCATGCGCGCCGCCATGGAGATGATGGTCACCGGCGACTCGATCTCGGGCGCACAGGCCGTCGCGCTCGGCTGGGCCAACCGGGCGTTCCCGGAGCCCGACCTCGAGGAGGGGGTGCTCGCCGTCGCGAAGCGGATCGCGCTGCTGCCGCCCGACATCGTGCAGCTCAACAAGCGGACGGTGCACCGCGCCATGGACCACATGGGCCTGCGGCAGTCGATCCGGGCCGGCACCGACATCTGCGCGCTCGGCATCCACCAGGAGAGCTTCGAGGTGTTCCTCGGCGAGATGCGCACGCAGGGCCTCACGGCCGCGCTGCAGCACCGCGACGAGCCCTTCGGCGACTACCGCACCGCCGACGCGCCCGAGCATCGGCGCTGAGGTCGCACGCGCTCGTGGACCGGCACGGCGAGGAGCCGGACCGGCCCACGAGGGGTCACGTGGTGGGGCTGAGGTTCACTGGGTGGCGATGGCCTCCAGCACGTTCAGCCGGCCGGCCCGCCGGGCTGGGCCGAGGGCGGCGAGCACGCCCGCCAGCACCGCCAAGCCGACGATGGCGGCCATCTGCCCCGTCGGGAGGACGAAGGTGGACACGCCCTCGTCCGCCAGGGCCTTCGTGATGCCCCAGGCGCCGCCGACCCCGAGCACGAACCCGAGGGCGGTGCCGAACAGGGAGATCAGGACCGATTCCCACCGGATCGCCGTGCGCAGCTGGTGCCGGGTCATCCCCACCGCTCGGAGCAGCCCCAGCTCACGGGTCCGCTCGTGCACCGAGAGGGCCAGCGTGTTGGCGATGCCGATGAGGGCGATGATGACCGCGAGCGCGAGCAGCCCGTAGATGAGGTTGAGCATCATGTCGATCTCCGACGTGATGGCCTCCTTGAAGCTGGCCTGGTCCTGCAGCTCGGCGTTCGGCCACTGCTCGAGGGTCGTCTCGAGGGCGGACGTGGCGGTGGCGGCATCGATCCCGTCGATCGATCCTCACGTACACCTGGCGGTCGAACTTGTCGGTGACGTTGGCGTCGAACGTGTCGAGGCCGATGACGTAGTTGCTGTCGCCGGCGCCCAGCACCTCGCCGTCGTAGAGCGCCCGGACGGTGAGATCGACGTCACCGGTGGCCGCAAAGCCCACGGTGAGGGGGTCGCCGACGCCGAGGCCGAGCTCCTCCGCCCGATGCGAGGCGAGGGCGATGCCGTCACCGTGCACGTCGGACAGCGAGCCCGTCGCGACCTCGAGGTCCATGAGCTGGTCGATGACCGCCGTGTCGACGGCCAGCACCTCGGTGCTGCCCTCGCCGATGTTCACCGGCGTGGACCGCATGGGCGAGATGACCTCGACGTCGGGCACGCGATGCGAGGTCTTCTTCGATGGTGGTGCCGAAGCCGCCGTTGCCCCACGACCCGGAGTCGACGACGTAGTCGGCCCGCAGTGAGGTGTCGACGGCCGCGGCGGTGGAGGCCTTGGTGGAGCTGGCCACGATGGTGATGAAGCCGACGAGGGCGACACCGATCATCAGCGCCGACGCCGTGGCCGCCGTGCGCCGGGGGTTGCGACGAGCGTTCTCCACCGGCGAGGTGACCGGTGGCGCCGGACACCTTGGTGGGGAAGCCGAGCACCCGCATCACGGGCCGGGCGATCACCGGGGCCAGGACGAACATCCCGAAGATCAGGAGCAGCACACCCACGCCGAGGAGCTGGAGGGCGCCGGGGCCAGAGCCGGCGATGCCACCGGCGAAGGCGACGGCGCCGCCACCGGCGATGGCGAGACCGAGCACGGTGCGCTTCAGGGAAGCAGTCGTGTCCTCGATGGCCGTGTCGCGAAGCGCCGCGATGGGCTTGATGCGGCTGGCCCGAAGGGCCGGGCCGACGGACGAGAGCAGCGTCACGGACACGCCGACCACGAAGGCGGTCATGACCGTGCCGGACGTGATGACCACGTCGCCGCTGGGGATCTCGAGGCCGACCGCTCCGAGGAGCCCGCGGAGGGCGAAGGACATCCCGACGCCCGCCGCCAGGCCGACCGCCGAGGCGACCAGGCCGACGATGGCCGACTCCAACAGCACCGCTCGCAGCACCTGCCGGCGGCTGGCACCGACGGCTCGGAGCATCGCCATCTCCCGCATGCGCTGGGCGATGATGATCGAGAAGGTGTTGTAGATGATGAACATGCCGACGAAGAGGGCGACGTACGCGAAGGCCATGAGGAACGTGTTGAAGAAGCTCATGTCCTCCTTGAACGTGGCCTGCTTGTCCGCCGTGTCAGCGTCGCCGGTGACGATCTCGAGGTCGTCGGACCCGACCGCCGCCTGCACGGCGGTCGCGAGCTCGTCGTTGGTCGACGAGCCGTCGGAGGCCACCACGATCGCGTCGTAGCTGCCGGGCTGGGCGAACATCGCCTGGGCTGTGGCGTCGTCTGCCGCGACGACGGTGAAGCCGGGGATGCCCTCGACGGCGCCGAAGGTGGCGGTGCCGACGATCGTCATGTCGGTCGTGGCGTCCTGAGCGAGGACGCCGACGGTGTCGCCGATCGACCCATCCCTCGTCGTCCACGGTGGCCTGATCGAGGACGATCTCGCTGGCGCCGTCGGGTGCGCGGCCGGCCGACAGGGCGAACGGGTTCAGCCGCTCGTCGTCGATCCAGCTGACGCCGATCGTGCCGCCGACGCCGTCACCGCTGTGGAGTGGTTCGCCGTCGGGTCCGATCACCTGGGCGAAGCCCTCGATCGATCCGGCGGCGGTGTCGACGCCGTCGACGGCCTTGATGCTGTCGACGAGGGATGCGTCGACCCGTTCCTGGACGTCGATGCCGCCCGCGCTGTCGACACCGGTGGTGCGGTGCACGACGACGTCGATGCCCTCGTTGGACGTGGCGAAGAGACCATCGAAGGTCTTCCCCATGGTGTCGGTGAGGATCATCGTCCCCGCCATGAAGGACACGCCGAGGATGACGGCGAGTCCGGTGAGCAAGAAGCGCACCTTGTGGGCCCAGAGGCCCTTGCGTGTGAGGTTGAACATGGCGATCTACCTTCCGAAGCTCTTCATGCGGTCCAGGACGGACTCGGCGGTGGGGTGCAGGAGCTCGTCGACGATCTGACCGTCGGCGAGGAAGACGACGCGGTCGGCGTAGGACGCCGCGACGGGGTCGTGGGTGACCATCACGATCGTCTGGCCGAGGTCCTGCACGGCCTGGCGCATGAAGGCGAGGATCTCGGCGCCGGTTCGGCTGTCGAGGTTGCCGGTGGGCTCGTCGGCGAACACCAGGTCCGGACGGCCCGCGAGGGCACGGGCCACGGCGACCCGCTGCTGCTGGCCGCCCGAGAGCTCGCTGGGCCGGTGGCGCAGCCGCTCGCTGAGCCCGACGGTGGACACGACGAGGTCGAGCCACACTGGGTCGGGCTTGCGGCCGGCCAGGTCCATCGGGAGGGTGATGTTCTCGAGGGCGGTGAGCGTCGGCACGAGGTTGAACGCCTGGAAGACGAAGCCAAGGCGGTCGCGCCGGAGCTTGGTGAGCTTCTTGTCGTTCAGGGTCGTGATGTCGACGTCACCGATGAGCACCTGGCCCTCGGTGAGCTCGTCGAGCCCGGCGAGGGCGTGCATGAGGGTGGACTTGCCGGAGCCGGAGGGACCCATGATGGCGGTGAACTGGCCGGCGTGGAACTCGACGTCGATGCTGTCGAGGGCCCGGATCTCGCTCTCGCCCTTGCCGTAGGCCTTGGTCGCCCCGACGGCGCGGGCGGCCGGGGTGGCGGACGCTTCGTGGGTGGTTGCTTCACGGGAAGCGGTGAGGACTGCGGTCATGGTGGTGGTTCTCCTGGATGAAGGGTTGGTGAGGCGACCTTGCGCCGACCCCGTGACCCGGGCCTGACCCACCCCCGGTCGGTGGCGGTCAGCGCGTGGTCAGCGCGCCGGGAGAGGGTGGGGCCGTGCCCCCCGATCTGCGTCCCACCACCGGTCCCACCGCCGCCGAAGCCCACCGACGAGGCGCCTCAGCGCTCGCCTCCGGACGAGCCCGGGAGGCGGCCGGGGCCTTCCGCGACGCCGTCGACGAGGACCCCTGCTTCGCGCTGGCGCACGCCGGGCTCGCCGTCGCCCTCTCCGAGCTGGACGATGACGAGCGCTTCGAGGCCGCCGACGCCCTCGAGCGGGCTCGGCGCTGCTCCCGCCGGCTCAGCCGCGGCGAGCGCCACCACGTCGAGGTCGTGGTGCTGGCCCTGCAAGGCGACGTCGCCAGCGCCTCCGCGCTCGCGCTGGAGCACCTGACCGAGTTCCCGGACGACGCGGTGGTGGCCCGCCTGCTTGCCGGTTGCGGCGGTCAGTGAACCAGCGCGTCGATGTCGGCGTCCCGACCCCGGCGCCGAACCTCGTCGAACCGCTCCGGTCCCAGCGCGTCCAGGATCACCTCGCCGATTCGCACCTCGTCCGACGCCGGCCCGGACGGGGCCCCGTTCAGATCGCGCAGGTGGCCAGCCAGGCCCAGGAGCGCCCCGCCGCGCTCGAGGTCGCCGCGCGCCACGGCGACGCCCGCGAGGCCCTCCAGGGCAAGGGCGACGAGCCGCTCGTCGCCGAGCTGTCGGGAAGTGGCGAGCGCCTCGGTGTGGAGCTCTGCGGCGCGTGAGGTGTCGCCCAGGCGCTCCGTCGTGAAGCCGAGCAGGGCGAGCGACAGCGCCTCTCCGGAGAGCAGCTTGGTGCGCCGGTACACCGCGAGCGTGTCGGCCGCGGCGTCCGCGGCCTCCGGGAGCCGGCCCTGGGCCCACCGCACCATGGCTCGTCCGGTGAAGATCACGCCGTAGCTGACCCACGAGCCCACCGACTCGGCGAGGGCCATCGCCTCCTCGTGGAGGGCATCCGCGCCCTCGACGTCGCCTTGGCACAGCAACAGGTTCCCCAGGCGCGCGCCGAGCTGGATCTCAGCCAGCTGCAGGTTGAGACGGCGGGCGGCCAGCATGGCCCGCTCGGTGAAGGCGACCGCCGCGTCCAGGTCACCCCGCGCCTCGACCACCCGCGCGATGTCGGAGCCGACGTTGGCCAACGCCCACTCCGCGCCGATCGCCTCGAAGTGCTCCATCGATGCCAGGTGGTGCTCGAGCGCCAGCTGCAGGTCGCCGCGGAGACCGGCCGCCAGCCCTGCCGCGGAGGCCGCCACCCCTCGGCTCCACCCGTCGTCGCGCCCGGCGTTCAGCGCGGCGGCCTCGTCGAAGAGCTCGAGGGCGCTCTCATGCTGCGCGGGCCGCATGTGGGCGAGGGCGAGGAGCTGGCACGCGTCGGCCAGCGACAGTCGGTCGTCGGGCTCGACGTCCCGTAGCAGGGCGACCGCCTCCTCGCCTCGCTCCAGCGCAAGGTCGACCCCCTCGCCCGAGTTGATGCCGACCGCACAGGCCCACGCGAGCGCCTGGGCCCGCGTCCGGGGATCTACCGAGCCCCTGCAGGAGAGCGCGGCGTCGAACCACCGCAGCCCCTCCTCTCCGTTGGCGAGCCACCACGACCAGCCCATCGCTCCGACGAGGCGTTGCGCGGCCTCAGCATCCTGCTGGTCGATGAACCACGCGAGCGCCGCGGCGGAGGTTGCCGCCTTCGCGTGCGATCTCGGCCAGAAAGGCGCCCTGGTCTTCGCCGCGGAACGCCGCCGGGCCGCGCTCCGCGATTGCGAGGTAGTGCGCGGCATGACGATCTCTAGCGTCGTTGGCAACCTTCGATGCGGCGAGGCGCTCCCGCCCGAACAGGGCGAGGGTCTGCAGCAGGTCGAACCGAACCTCGCCAGCCACGTGATCCGCGACGACCAGCGACTTGTCGACGAGGCGCGCCAGCAGGTCGGCGACGTCCTCGGGCGGGATCTCCCCGCCCGAGCACACGGTCTCGGCCGCATCCAGTGAGCAACCGCCGGAGAACACGGACAAGTGCTCGAACACCCGGCGCTCGTCGTCGAAGAGCAGGTCGTAGCTCCACTCCACCACCGCGCGAAGGGTCTGCTGCCGTGGGAGGGCCGTGCGGGCGCCGCCCGTCAGCAGGCGGAACCGATCGTCGAGCCGAGCCGCGAGCTGCTGCACCGGGATGACTCGTACGCGGGCGGCCGCCAGCTCGATGGCGAGCGGGAGCCCGTCGAGGCGGGTGCAGAGGTCCTCGACGGTGGCCGCCGCCTCGGGCGTGGACGAGAACCCCCCGGACGCGACCGCCCGGTCGGCGAACAGCTCGACGGCATCCCCGAGCGTGAGCGGCGGCACCGGCCAGATGGTCTCCCCTCCCAGCCCGAGGGCCTCACGGCTCGTGGCCAGGATCCGCACCAGGGGGGACTGCAACAGGAGCTGCTCCACGACCCGGGCGGCCGCCTCGATGACGTGCTCGCAGTTGTCGATCACGAGGAGGGTCGACCGGTCGGCGAGGTGCTCGACGACGCGGGCGATCGACTCGAGCGAGACCTGGCCGCGATCGCCCACCCGTGGACCCTCCGGAACCCCGATGGCCGACGCGACCGCGTCGACGACCGCCGCCGGGTCGCCGAGTGGCGCCAGCTCGACGAGGAACGCGTCCTGCACCGATTCCTGCAGGGCCAGCTCCTGAGCGAGCCGCGTCTTGCCGGCGCCGCCCGGCCCCACGATCGTGACCAGCCGGTTGTCGGCGGCGAGCCGGTGCAGCGCGGCGAGGTCGGCCGTCCGCCCGATGAAGCGGCTGAGGCTCGGCGCGATGTTGGTGCGGCGCCGCGACGACGCCCGGGGGCGGGCCGCGAGGAGCAGGCTCGGATCGTGGCCGAGGATGGCGGCCTCGAGTGACTGGAGCTCGGGCCCCGGCTCCAGCCCGAGCTCCTCGCCGAGCACGGCGCGAGCATCCTGGAACGCTCGCAGCGCCTCTGCCTGGCGGCCCGACCGGTAGAGGGCGAGCATCAAGAAGCCGTGGAGGCGCTCCCGCAGCGGAGCCTGACCGACCAGGAGCTCCAGCTCGGCGACCAGGTCTGCGTCCCGCCCGACCTGCAGGTCGGCGTCGATCCGGTCCTCGAGGGCCGTCCACCGGAGCTCCTCGAGCCGGACGGCCTCACGCCGCAGCACGCCGTCGTCGTCGAACCCGTCCAGGGCCGGACCCCTCCAGAGGGCGAGGGCGCTCCGGCCCATCGCCGCCGCCCCGTCCGCATCCCCGCTCAGCAGGCGCTCGTGCGCCTGCGCGGCGGCGTGCTCGAAGCAGCGAGCGTCGATGTCGTCATCGGCGACGTCGAGGCGGTAGCCACCGGCCCCGGTGACCAGGGTGTCGCTCAGCGGGCCCAGCGTGCGCCGGAGCTTGGACACGAGGGCTTGCAGGGGGTTGGCACCACCTGCCGGGAGGTCGTCGCCCCAGAGGTCGTCGGCGAGCCGGTCGGCCTGCACGGTCTCCCGGGCGCGGGCCAGCAGCAGCACGAGCAGCTGCCGCTGCTTGGCCCCGCGGACGGACACCTCGTCGCTCCCGTCGACCACCTCGAGCTCGCCCAGGATCCGGAAGCGCACGGGAGCCACGCTACGCCTGCCCTGCGGGAGAGGCCCCGGAGCGCGGCGCCCGGGCGCCGACCCGGTCAGCGGTCCGTCAGCGGACCAGGCGATGGTGCGGACATGCAAAGCCACACCGACACGAGACCGGCAGGGGGGCACCGCGTGGTGCGGGGCATCCAGCGAGCTGGCGTCGCCCTGTCGGGGGGCGCGCTGCTCGTGGTGGGCCTGCTCCTCCTCGTCCTCCCGGGCCCCGGCACCCCGGTGGTCCTGGCCGGCTTGGCCCTGTTGGCGACCGAGTTCGCCTGGGCCGAGCGAGCCCTGGGACGAGCCACGGCGGGCATCGGTCGACTCGCCATGCGGCGACCGTCCCGCGAGGCCGTGGTGCTGACGGCGGCAGCCGTGGGGGGATGCGCGCTGATCATCGGGAGCATCGCCGCGGTCGACGAGCTGGCCGTGGCCCTCGCCCGCTGACCTCGCCGACCGGGCACCGGGTCAGCGCGCCGTCATGGCCTGGTCAGCGGGCGGGCCCACCCTGATCGCATGACCACCGCCACCCTGCGTCGACCGCTCGAGCCCAGCCCGGACCTCTACGGCCACCACATCACCCCCGTGCCGGCCGGTTGCGCCCTCCTCCCCGCCATGGAGGTGGCGGTGGGCGACGTGTTGCAGCATGCCGAAGGGGCCTTCGACCTCGTCACCAGCATCACCCCGCTCCCCGGAGGCGCGATCGCGCAGGTGCACGTCCTGCGCACGATGGCCAATGGGCGCACGGTGACGGCCTTCTTCTGGATCGGCGAGCACGCTCGTCGCACGGTGCACCTGGTCCGCCGCGCGCCGGGCCGCCCGGCATGAGCCGCCGGCTCGTCGCTCAGATGCGCTCGAGGGCGGCGCCGTCGAACAGGGCGCGGATGCCGTGCTCGTCGACGTCGGCCTGCATCTCCGCGTCGGTGGGCACGGGCCCGGGGTTGGCGGCGGCCTCGAGCGCAGCGTGCAGGAGGGTGGCGTCGCTCGACGTGTTCAGGAACAGCTGGTCGTGACCCAGCACCCACCGCACCGCCCTCCCGATGACCGCCGGGTCCGTGACGGGCTCATACCAGCTGAACCGGCGGCCGTCGTAGCCGTCGGGCCAGCGACGGCGCCCGATCGCCTTGATCGTCTGCACCGCGACCCCACGGTCGGCGCACACCGCGAGCAGCTCGTCGACGTCGGCGCGGTAGGCGTCGTCCTGCATCGCCGCGTAGCTGTACGGCAGCAGCACCGAGGCGAAGTCGAATCGCTGCAGGCTGCGGACGTGCATCCGGGCGATCCGCGTGCCGTGGCCGGTCACGCCGATGTGCCGCACCAGCCCCTCATCCCGCGCCGTGGCCAGGGCCTCCACCGCGCCACCAGGGCCGTGCGCCACCTCCCACTCGTCAGGCTCGACGAGGTTGTGGAGCTGGATCAGGTCGACCGAGTCGACCTGCAGGCGCTCGAGCGACCGCTCGAGCTCGGCGCGCGCTCCCGCCCCGTCGCGTTGCCCGGTCTTCGTGGCGAGGAAGAACCGCTGGCGGTGCTCGGCCATCCAGGGACCGATCCGGAGCTCGGCGTCGCCGTAGGAGGCGGCCGTGTCGAGGTGGTTCACGCCGACCGCCAAGAGCTGCTGGAGCACCTCGTCGGCCCGCTCCTGGCGCAATCGTCCCAGGGCGGCGGCGCCGAAGATCAGGCGAGTGCTCTCGTGGCCGGTGCGGCCGAAGGGCGCGGTGGCGATCACACGGCGAACCTACGCCCCGCCAGGCCGGCCCGCCTCACGGACCCGCGACGTCCAGCACCTCCTCGAAGCCGTCGGCGAGGCAACGCAGGAGCTCGTCCGGGTCTGGCACGGCGCCGTTGTCGGTCGTGACGCCGATGTTGCAGGTGCCCTTGTACGACATGAGGGTCACGTTGGCCGACGCCCCGATGGTGGGACCGAAGGCGTAGAAGCCCTCGACGCGGCCGCCACCGATGTACACGGGCTTGGGGAACCCGGGCACGTTGCTGGCCAGGAAGTCGACGTGCTTGAGCATCCCGCCGGTCACCGCGGTGGGCAGGAGGTTGAGCACGCCCGCCACGGCCTCGGAGTACGGGAGCGCCGGCTCCTCGCGCATGGCCGCACACGTCCGTCCGATCATCCGCATCCGAGCGCGCGGATCCTTCACGGCGACCGGCACCTCGAAGCGCACGAGGGTGATGCGGTTGCCGCCCGCCGGATCGTCGGGCTTGCGGGTGTTGATCGGCATCGTCACCCGCAGCGCGGGCACCAGCGACCCGTGGAGCTCGTGGTAGCGCCGCAGCCCACCGGTTATGCCGGCCAGGAAGGCATCGTTGAGCGATCCGTCGGCGGACCGGCCGGCGGCCTTGAGGTCCTTGAACGGGACGTCGAGGATCCCGAAGCTCCACTGGAGCCGTCGTTCGGTCATCACCGGGGACATCGTCGTCGGCACCGGCCTGACGAACCGGGCGATGGATGCCGTGGTCTCCGCCACCGACGTCGCCGTCTGGACGGGGTGCCGCACGAGGTGCACGGCAGCGCCGGGCGCCGCGGTGGCGAGCGAGCAGGCGGTGCGGGCCCAGCGGCTCAGCTCGAAGCCGAGCGACTCCCCCAACCGGGCGGCGGAGCCGTGGGACTGACCCCTGGGCACCGCGGGCATCGGCCCGAGATCGGCCGGTTCGCGTTGCAGGTCGACGACGTGGGCCGCCAGGTCGATGCCACCGACGCCGTCGGTGAGGGCGTGGTGGACCTTCATCAGCAGGGCCGCCCCGCCATCGGTCAGCCCGCTGACGAGCGTGAACTCCCAGAGCGGTCGCGCCGGATCGAAGGCGGTCATTCCCGCCACGCGGGCCATCTCGAGCAGGGTCTCGAAGGTGTGAGGCGCCGGAGCGTCGACGCGTCGCAGGTGCCAGGACAGGTCGAAGTCGGCATCGAGCACCCAGCTCGGTGGCGCCAGCCCGAACGGGCTCGCGACGAGCTTGGCCCGGAAGGAGGGGACCATGCGGGTGGCCCGCTCCACCCGGTCCACGAGGACGTCCCAGTCCGGGGCGCGATCGAAGAGGATCAGCGCCGTGATGGTCGAGCGCAGCAGCGGGTCGCCCTCCATGCGGAACGTGAAGGCGTCCGTCTCCCGGACATGCGTCTGCGGCAGGTCGGGCATGGTGCCACCTCCGTGGTGCGTCCTAGACCCTCACGGTGCAGGAGCCACGGGCCCCGCGCTAGGGCCGAACGGCCAGTACGGCCTGCCGACGGTCCCCGTGCCCGGCCCTAGGTCGCGACCTGCCGGTCACGGGCTGAGGTTGGTGATCCAGTCCAGGACGGTGTCGACGTAGAGCCGGGGGTTCAGGTCGTGCATCGCATGGCCGACCTCGGGGAAGGATCGGTACTCGACCGGGACACCGGCGGCGCTGAGGATGTCCTGGACCCGTTGGGCCTGCTGATCGGTCATGGCGCCCATGAGGTCCCCGGTTGCGGGGTCGACGATGCGCAGGTGGTGGGTGAGCAGGACCGGCACCTTCACACTGCGCAACATCCGGTCGTGGTCACACGACGCCGCGACGGTCCCGCTCCAGAACGCCCGTCCCCACTCGGGGTCGTACTCCTTGAGGTTCTGCGGAGGTTCGACCCCGAACGGGATGCCCTTGAGCCAGTCCGGCAGCCGCTCTGGAGCGCTCTCGCGCATCGCGTCCCAGGCGCCGATCGACCACTGGTCGCCCAGGTAGGTGCTCCACAGCTCGAACATCGAGCCGATTCCCTGACGGATGCCCGGCGCACAGCTGGGCCGGACCTCCGAGGAGAACAACGGCGGGTCCTCGTACACCGCGGCGATCACCTGACCGGGCTTCGCGTACGCCGACAGCCAGGCCGAGAGCACCCCGCCCGAGGACAGACCACTCACGTACGTGGGTCGCCCGATGACCTCGTCGATGAACCGGACCAGATCGTTGCCGAAGTTGTCCAGCGTGTACCGGCCCGGCGTCCGAGTGCTTCGCCCCTGGCCCCGAAGGTCCACGGCGAACGCCTGGAAGTCCTCGGCCAGCAACGGCAACGCGTTCTCGTAGCCCCACCAAGATTCGGTCTGCCCAGGAATGAGCAACAACGCCGGCGATGAGGCGTCACCGAGCGTCGCGTAGTTCATCTGCACCTCACCGAGGTCGACCTTCTGCTCGGGCACACCGTGCTCGACGTAGGTCGCGTCAGGATCGTGGGGGCCGTATCGGGCCCTGAAGTTCGTCAAGCCTGGATCCCCTCGGTCGCCGGCGCCCCGCTCGGGGAGCACCGTAGGCCGTCTGGCTAGCCGGCGAGATCCAGGTCGATGCCTCGGATGAAGCGGCGGAGGTTGCGCTCGAAGCGTCCGCCATCGGCACTGTTGTCCTCGAACGCCTGCCACATGGCGTCCAGGCCGAGCTCGTCGAGGTAGCGCTGCAGCTGCGGGAACTCGCCCGTGCGGACAAGCTCTTCCACGTACCCGGAGGCGGCGTGACGCTGGTCGCCGCTCGTCCAGCTGCGCTCCTGCAGGCAGTACCCGAAGACGTACCCGTCGATCGCCACCACGACGTCGAGCTTGGTCGCGAGCGGGGCCTCCATGCCGTCGACCGCCTGCAACGTCTGGTCCATGTGCTTGACGCTGTTGGGGCCCAGACCCAGCTCGCCGCTCACGTCGAAGACCCACGGGTGCCGGCGCATCGCATCCCGGGAGCGCGAGGCCACGACCACGATCGCCTCCCGCCAGTCGCTGGGCAGCTCGTACCCTTCGGGCAGGAGCACCTCGGCCATCACCTCGTCGCTCACGAGGGTGAGGAGCTCGTCCTTCGTGCGGACGTAGTGGTACAGGGTCATGGTGCCGGCGCCCAGCTCGGCGGCCAGGCGACGCATCGAGAGCGCGTCGAGGCCCTCGGCATCGACGATGCGGATGGCGGTCTGGGCCAGCTCGCTGCGGGTGAACCGGGCTTGGCGCTGGCCGGGCTCGGCTCGCATCCAGAGCTCGACGGACTCCAGGCGGGCGGCGAGCCGCTCCAGGCTCTCGGCCTGGACCTGTGCCTTGGTCGAGATCCGGTCGACGGTGGTGTGCAGCTTCTCGGCCTTGGCGTGGAGCTTCTCCGCCTTGGTCGCAGCCTTCTCGGTGAGCTTGTCGCCGACCGGCTGCTTCGCCGCCTTCCTCGTTGCCATTCGTACAGCGTACCGCTACGTTGATCGTACTATGTACGATTCATTGGTACACGATACGAAGAGCACGACGAACGGCGTCCGGGCCGAGGGGCTCGGCAAGCGCTACGACGACCTGTGGGCGCTGCGGGACCTCGACCTCAGCGTCGCTCCGGGCACCGTGCTCGGTCTCCTCGGCCACAACGGGGCCGGCAAGACCACCGCGATCCGCATCCTCACCACCCTCGCGGTCCCCACCGAGGGCACGGGCGACGGTGGCCGGCTTCGACGTGGTGAGCGAGGCCGACGAGGTGCGCCGCCGCATCGGCGTGGCCGCGCAGGAAGCCACCGTCGATGGCCTCCTCAGCGCTCGGATGAACATCGAGATGGTCGGCCGCCTGTACGGGCTGCCCAAGGGCGAGGCCCGCCGACGCGCCGGCGAGCTCCTCGAGCAGCTCGACCTCGTCGAGGCCGCGGACACGCTGGTGAAGACCTTCTCGGGGGGCATGCGCCGCCGTCTCGATCTCGCGGCCAGCCTGGTGGCCCGCCCGAGCGTGCTGTTCCTCGACGAGCCGACCACCGGCCTCGACCCGAAGAGCCGGAACGGCCTCTGGGACCAGCTGCGCGACCTCGTGCGCGGCGGCACCACCATCATCCTGACGACGCAGTACCTGGAGGAGGCCGACCGGCTGGCCGACGACATCGTGGTCCTCGACCACGGCCGCAGCGTGGCCCAGGGCACCCCCGACGACCTGAAGGCGCGGATCGGCACCGATCGCATCGACGTGACCGTCAGCGACGGCTCAGAGCTGGTCGCGGCCGCCGGCGCCCTCTCCGCGCTGGTGTCCGGCGAGCCCTCCATCGACCAGGACCGGTTGCTCGTCACCGCGCCCATCGCCCCCGACACCCGGCTCATCGACCTGGTGCGCGCCCTCGACGATGCCGGGGTCGACGCCATCGACGTCGACCGCCGCCAGTCCACCCTCGACGACGTGTTCCTCACCCTCACCGCGTCCGCGCCCGACCCCGCTGGGAGCCTCACATGACCGCCACCCTCACCGCGCCCTCCTCCCCGGACACCGCAACCGGCGTCGCCCCGCGCAGCTCCCTCGTCAGCGAGTCGATCGTGTTCGCCCGCCGGCGGGTCGAGCACATCCGCCAGCTGCCCGAGAAGCTGCTCGACGTCACCCTGCAGCCGCTGATGTTCGTCCTGCTCTTCACCTACGTGTTCGGCGGGGCCATCGGCGTCGAGGGCGGCAGCTATCGCGAGTACCTGATCGGCGGGATCCTCATCCAGACCCTCGCGTTCGGGATGATCGGTCCGGCGATGTCGATCGCCACCGACCTCACCGAAGGGGTGGTCGACCGGTTCCGCTCGTTGCCGGTTCGGCGGACGGCCTACCTCGTCGGTCACTCCATCGCCGAGCTCAGCGGCATGGTGCTGGCGACGGCGCTGATCCTGGCCGCCGGCTTCGTCGTCGGGTGGCGCACCCACACCGGCTTCGTCGACCTGACCACCGCCGCGGTGCTCATCTTCGCCTTCGCCGCTGCCATGGTGTGGGTGGGCACCTACGTCGGTCTCCTCGTGCGGACGCCCGATGCCGTGATGGGCGTGGCCTTCACGGTGATCTTCCCCCTCACCTTCATCAGCAACGCCTTCGTACCGATCGCCTCGCTGCCCAACATCCTGCAGTGGGTGGCGAGCGTGAACCCGGTGAGCGTGCTGGTCGCCGCCGTCCGCACCCTGTTCGGCAACCCGGTGACGCCCAACCCGAAGGACGTGTGGCCGCTCGAGCACCCGGTTCCGGCGGCGTTCCTCTACACCGCCGTCCTCCTCGTGCTCGCCATCACCGCGTCGATCCGCAGGTACCGCCAGCGCACCACCGGCTGAGCTGAGCACCCCCAACGGGATTCGAACCCGTGCCGCCACCTTGAGAGAGCGCGAAGCATGGGTCCACCAGCTGTGATTGGGGGACCGTAGCGTGCAGCAGATCCGGCAGGGAGAGCCGAGTTCGCCCCAGCCTGCTGACAGGCTGCTGACAGAGGACGGGAACTGCCTGAACTCGGACGCGGCTTCGGGCGATCCGTGAGCCCGACAGTCAGGGCTCGATTCGGATCGTGTCGAAGATGGCGTCCCGTTCGGCGATGTCCTGTGCCGGCGACCCTGGGGAGTCGTACTTCACGAGCACGAGGCGCGTGCCCTCCACGTCGAGGATCCAGAACTCCTCGGTCTGGCCGGGCCAGTGATAGCCGGAGAACGACCGGTCGCCGTAGTTCGGTGCGAACCAGCTGTGCAGCTCTCCGTCCCAGCAGTCTGCGAAGAAGCCGTGGCCCCCGAAGTCGTAGAGGATGTTGCCGTCTGGATCGACGCCGTCATCCCGCGCCCACTGCCTTCCTGCCGCCGGCGCCGCGATTCCGAACATCGGCTGGTCGCTTGGCACGGTCAGCTCGACGTGCTTCCCCCGATACCCGAGGAGCGTCACGTCGGTAGGCGGCGCGGTCACCTCGAACGGGGGGAGCTCGCTCAGCGCGGTCGCGAGGTCATCGACGGTCGGCCCGACCGGCGGGTCGATGGGGGTGTGATCGCCGCGCGAACAACCGTCGGCGACCACGTTCGTCATCGTCGTGATGGTCAACATGGTGGCCCCGTCGCTCCTGAACTTGGCCGCGCCGAGCCACGCGCGCCACTGCTCGGACGCGACCTGGTAGGTGACTCGGAGCGGCGTCGTGGCGTCGCCGTCGGGGTCGATGAAGTAGCGCCCTGGCTCGAGATCCGGGAAGCCCGTGGCCGCGCCCGGGACCGCCAGGACATCCAGCGGCGGTGGGGACGCGGTCGTGGGAGTAGAGGTGGCGGTGTCGAGCCCGCCCTCGTCGTCGTGGCCACCGACGGTGACGAGCAGCGTGCCCACGAGAGCGATCACCGCAGTCGCGGCAGCAACCAGGAGCCAGCGGCCCGGCGAGCGGCCGCGGGAGGTCAGCGGGTCGTGGCGCGCGGGGCGGTCGTCGGACTCCAACATGATGATGTCCCCGTCTTGAGCATCGGGGTCGGTGTCGGTGCGCATCGTGTTAGCGGTCAGCCGCTGCAGCAGCGCCCGTTCGAGGCGGTCTGCGAACTCGGGATCGGGCTCGGCGCGGTAGGTGGGGGGATCAGCCATCGGCGTCGTCTCCTGAGACTCGCCGCAGCTCGGTGCGAGCGCGGGCGAGGAGTGAGTTCGTGGAAGCCAGGTTGCGGCCGATCGCGGCAGCAACCTCGGGCACGGACAGGTCGTCCACGTACCGAAGCACCAGCACGGCTCGGTGCAGCGGTTGGAGGCGGTCGAGCTGGTCGAGCACGTCACTGCTGGTTGGATCGGCGTCGCGAGGCGGTTCCCGACGGATCAGCTCCAGCTTCGACTGGCGTCGCCGCTCGCGTCGGGCCGCGTCGATGAACCGGGAGCGGGCAACGGTGATCAGCCATCGGATGTCGGCGCGCTCGGTGCGGCCTCGCCGCAGCTCCTGGACCAGTGCGAGCCACACATCCTGGGTGAGATCCTCGGCCTGGGCCCGATCGCCGGCGCAAAGGCGGAGGAGGTAGCCGTACACATCGGACAGGTGCGTCCGATAGAAGGCGGCAAACCGCTCCGGCGTGTCGACTCCTGCCCCGGGCAAGGTCCCGCTCGCTTCCACGTCCCTCCAACGATCGAACCGCCCCGAAATCGTCGCGCCGAGCGGGAAAGTGCGACAGCCCCGAGACCAAATGTCAGGGAGTTGGAGCACCGAGCGCGGTGAAGCGATCTTTGGAACGAGTGCGACGAAAGATCGGCTGCCGTGTCGTTGAAGCGGTGTGGGATCACCACGCGCGGGGCGCCATTGGGACCCCGCGGTTCGCATGGCTGCTCACGCACCTCCGCGAGCGATCACCCCAGGAGGACACGTGAAGATGAGATTCGCACCCGTGGCTGGCGCGGTGACCGCCATCATGCTGCTCGAGCGCGTGCGGGGACGACGACGACTCGTCCACGACCACATCCGAGGCGTCTACAACCACAACCGAGACGCCCGCCGGCGGCACGACAAACCTCGCTCAGGGCGAAGACGTCGAGCTCACCGGCGGGCAGACGCTGAACCTCAGCGCCGAGGAGGAGGACGGCGAGGTGACCGGCGAGATTCGGCTCTCCGACCCGGACGGGGAAATCATGGTCGCCGTCGAGTGCGAGGACACCGACACCGACGGAGTCGTCGTCCTCGGTGGCACGGTCACGGAAGCCGACGACGACATCTCTGGACTGGTCGCCCTGTTCATCAAGGAAGGTGACCCCGACAGCGTCGCCGTCTGGTACGACGAAGGCGAGAATCCCTCCTGCAGCGACCTCCTCAGGAACCGACATGACGTGCTCGACGACCCCAGCGCCTTCGTCGACGTCGAGGCTGGCAGCGACATCGAGACCGGCTGACTGTCTCCAGTGCCCCGATCTTCCGGAGGCGACCGCAGGGATCCGACCGGAGTGGCACGAAGGCTGCTGACAGGCTGATCGCTTCGCTGTTGAAGCCCGCTTCCGAGGTCGACGCACCGAGGGCGGCGAAGCATGTTCCCCGCGACATCTCGCTCAGCTGAGGGCTTAGGTCTGTCGGCACCCGCAGAACTCCAAGCACAGTTGCACAACGTCAAGTCCCCGGAGTCCCTTGGCACCCCCAACGGGATTCGAACCCGTGCCGCCACCTTGAGAGGGTGGTGTCCTAGGCCGCTAGACGATGGGGGCCGGTGCACTGCGAGCCCGCGACGATAGCCTGGGGCACGGCGATCGCACACGTCGAGCGTTAGGTTGCTCGCCATGAGCGAACAGGTGAGCGTGAGCCGGGAGATCGACGCGCCGGCGGAACAGGTGTGGGCGATGGTCGCCGACGTGACCCGCATGGGCGAGTGGTCACCCGAGAACGTGGGCGGCACGTGGCTCGGGGGCGCGACAGGCCCCGCACCCGGCGCCAAGTTCAAGGCGACGAACCGCATCGGCAAGCGGAAGTGGAGCACCGTGGCGACGGTGGTCGATGCCGACCCCGGCCGGCGCTTCTCCTTCCGCGTCGGGGCGATGGGCCTCAAGGTCGCCGAGTGGAGCTACACGTTCGAGCCGACCCCCGCCGGCTGTCGGGTCACCGAGGGCTGGGTCGACCAGCGGGCCGGCTTCTTCAAGCCGATCGCCCAGCTGGCGACGGGCGTGTCGGACCGGGTCGCGCACAACCGCGCGGGCATGGAGCAGACCCTCGAGCGCCTCGCGGCCGCCGCCGAAGCGAGCGCCGCGCCGGGTTCGGTGCGACCATCGCCGTCGATGTCGATGCAGGCGGGGGTGGCCGTCCCGTCGAGGTCCACGGCGGGGCGGAACCCGAAGGACCCCCAGCGCCATGCGCCCGTGCCTGCCGGCACGGCGTCGAGGGGGCCGTACGACACCGCGATGGCGCCGTCGCACGCGGCGAGCGCGCGCACCGGTCGGGCGAGCGTGCTCGCCACCCAGATCGGCTCGAGGGTCGGCAGGTGGTATCGCCCAACGTGGGAAGTGCGGCCCTCGTCGTCGGCCCACTCCCACGCGGGGTCGACGGCCTGGGCGGGGGTGATGCGCCCCGGCTTGCGAAAGGCGACGACGAGCTCGTCCTCACCGTCCTCGTCGACGTCCCCGACGACCGCGTCGAGCACCTCGCCGCCGTCGAAGGCGGCGGTGGCCGCCGCGTTCGCGGCGGACAGCGTCGACCGGGCGCTCACCGACCAGCTGCCACCAGCTGCGAGCAAGGTGCACCGCATCGCCGTCGGGCGCGTCCCAGCCGGCGAAGCGCGTCCGACCGGCAGGCTGGGTGAGCGTGCCCGCCCGGTACGCGACGACCCCGTCGGCGGCGACCAGCACCTCGAGGGCGAGGCCGTCGGCGAGGCCCGCCTGGTCGAAGACGGCGTTGCCGAGGCTCGTGGCCACGAGCGTCGGGCGCCGGTCGTGGTCGGGATCGATGACGGCCAGTGGCTGGGCGACATGGCTGCCGTGTCCCCAGACGACGTCGACGCCCCACTCGGCGAGCCTCGTGCCGAGGGCGCGCATCGTGGGATCCGCGGTTGCCACCATCTCGATCCCGCCGTGCAGCCCGACGACCACGACCTCGGACTCCGCACGTGCCCGCGCCACGGCCTGCTGGGCGAGGCGTTCGTCCCAGACGGCGACGGTGACCGGCCCGTCGGTGGCACCTTGACCGGTGACATCGAAGGCGAGGAAGGCGACGCGCACGCCACCGCGGTCGAGGATGATCGGCGCCGGGTCCTCGCCGGCCGGCTGCGCACCGATCGATCGCAGCCCGAGCCCCTCGGTGGTGCGCAGCGTGTCGGCGAGGCCCTCGGCGCCGGCCTCCGCCGCGTGGTTGTTGGCGACGCCGACGAGGTCGATGCCGGCCCGAGTCAGCTCCGTGGCGACCGCGGGATCCGCGGCCAGCCGCACACCGGTACCGGAAGCGGCTCGGGTCGTGAGGGGCGACTCGAGGTTGGCCGCGGTGATGTCGGCGTCGGCCAGGAGCGCGCGCACCTCGGCGAGCGCCTCCCCTCGTGCCGCGAGGGGCTCGATGCCACGTCCCAGCGACACGTCACCCAACAGCAGCACCCGGCTGGCCGGCGGGGAGGGCTCCGCTCGGTGCACCTCGGCCTCGACCGAGGTCTCGGCCATTCCTCCCTCGGGACCCGCTCCGCCCGCGCAGGCAACGAACACCGACAGCGAGGTCGCCACGACCAGCATCGACCGTACCCGTCGCGGGAGTGGATGAGCAGGCACCGGACACCTCCGACCTCAGGGGTCCATCGTGCGCCCACCGCTGTCGCCGGAGCAGGGCCGAACGTCCCGGTTCACGGGGCACCAGCGACATCTGGCGGCCCGCCGTCCGGTGATCTGCAACCATTCGTGCGTGCCCATCCCCCGCTTCCGGAGCGATGCGACGGCCGCCGAGGTGGCCGTCGCGCTGAAGCACCACGGCGCCTCGATCATCGAGGCACTCGCCGGCGCCGACCTGTGCGACCGCGTCGCGGCCGAGATCCGGCCGTGGATCGAGCGCACGCCGACGGGCGAAGACGACTTCGCGGGGCGCCGCACCCGCCGCACGGGTGCGCTGCTCGCCCGCTCCCCCAGCGCGGTCGAGCTGATCGCGCACCCGGCGGTGCTCGAGATCGTCGACAGCGTGTTCGGCGAGGAGAAGTCGGCCTTCCAGCTCCACCTGACGCAGGCCATCTCGATCGGCCCGGGCTCCCCCGCCCAGCAGCTCCACCGAGACCACTGGTGCTTCGACTTCCATCCCTTCCCCGTCGGTCTCGATGTCGAGGTGGCCACCATCTGGGCGCTGACCGACTTCACGATGGACAACGGGGCGACCCGGGTCGTCCCCGACAGCCACCGCACCGAGGGGATGCCCTTCACCGACGCCGACACCGAGCCCGCCGTGATGCCCCGGGGCTCGGTCGTCCTCTACGTCGGTTCGACCGTCCACGGCGGCGGCGCCAACACGAGCGACGAGGTGCGGGTGGGCATCAACGTCGACTACTCCCTCGGCTGGCTCCGCCAGGAGGAGAACCAGTACCTCTCCGTGCCCCGCGAGGTCGCCGCGGCCCTCCCGGAGCGGGTGCAGCGGCTGATGGGCTACGCCATGGGCGGCTACGCGCTGGGCTACATCGACGACGCCCGCGATCCGCTCTGCGCGCTGCGGCCCGACCTGCCGAGCGAACCCTCCTTCGGCGTCCGCTGAGCTGGTGCTCCCGACGGGGAGCTATCGGCTGGTCTGCACCAGCTCCGTCGTCGTGAACAACGCTCGGAGGTCGAGACGGTGCTCGGCCAGGGATGCGTGTCCGCCCTGCTCCCTGTCGACGACCGCGAAGACGTAGCGAACCTCGGCACCCTCGGCTCGGAGGTCCGCCGTGGAGAGGCCGATCTGCCCGCCCGTCGTGACGACGTCCTCCACGACCGCCAGCACTCGGTCTCGGACGTCGACTCCTTCGCTGATGCGACAGGTGCCGTACGCCGTGCGCTCGAGTCGCACGTACACCGCCGGCAGCCCGGTCTTCAGCAAGAGGGCGGCGGCCAGCGGCACGCCTCCCAGCTGCAGGCCCGCCAGCACCTCGACATCTCGGGGCAACATTCCGGCCAGGTGCGAGCTGACCGCGTCCAGGAGCTGTGGTTGCTGTGGTGTGTGTTGCTGATGTTTCAGCAGTTCTCGGATCTTCCTGTTGCATCCCCTAATTACATGGCTGTAATCTGGAACCCATGAGCACGGCCGTCGCTCCCACCGAGATCCGGGACACCACGGACCGCCTCGCCCACCTGCTGGGGCGGCTCGATCTGGGGGGCCTGCTCCCGGCATCGCTCCCCGAGCTGATCGCCCTCGGGGAGCGGATCGAGCGCCTCGGCCATGGGTTGAAGACCCGGGCCGCCGCCAAGGTGGCGGACACCGCGGTGTGGCGGACCGACGGCGACCGTTCACCGGAGGACTGGCTGGCCCGGCAGACCGGCACGTCCAAGGCCGATGCCGGGCGCCTCGTGGACGACGGGCCGCCAGCTCGAGGCGCTGCCGGTGGTGGCGGAGGCCGCGGCCCGGGGGGAGCTGTCGGCCCGGCAGGCCGAGGCCATCGCCGGGGCCGCCGCCGCGGACCCGGGGGCGCAGTCCCGGCTGCTGGACAAGGCCAAGGGCGCCTCGTTGCGGGAGCTGCAGGACGAGTGCCGCCGCACCCGGGCCAACGCCGAGACCGACCCCGACGCCGCCCGCCCGGCGGGCGCACGCCAAGCGGTCCTGTCGCACCTGGACCGACCCCGACGGCATCACCGGACACCTCCACCTGTCCGGACCCGTGGCAGACATGGCCCGGGTCGACAACGCCATCCGCCACCGGGCCGACCAGACCTTCCGGCACGCCCGGGCCGAAGGGCGGCGCGAGCCCGCCGAGGCCTACGCCTTCGACGCCGCCACCGAGCTCCTCACCTCGGCCGGCGACGGCCCGGCGGCGCCAGCGGGGGCGGACGCCAAGATCATCGTCCGCGTCGACCATTCGGCCCTGGTCCGGGGCCGCGCCGTGGCGGGCGAGACCTGCGAGATCGCCGGGGTCGGACCCATCCCGGTGGGCACGGTGCGGGAGTGGCTCGACGACGCCTTCATCGCCGTCGTGCTGACCAAGGGGCAGGACGTCCAGAAGGTCGTCCACCTGGGCCGGCGCTTCACCGCCACCCAGCGCACCGCCCTGCAATGGCAAGACCCCATCTGCGCCCGCCAGGGCTGCTCGAACCGCCTCCGGCTGGAGTACGACCACTTCGAAGACTGGGCCCACACCCACACCACCCGCGTGCCCGCCGCCCGACGGTTCTGCCACCCCTGCCACCAGCTCAAATCCGCCGGCTGGCAAGTCTCCCAGCCCGACGCCAACGGCCAGTGCACCTTCACCCCACCCCCCACCCACCAGCAGATCGCCGACGCCGCCGCCACCGCCATCGCCACCCAACAACGCCGCCGCCGGGGAGCCACCGGACCCTCACCCCCACTCCCCGACACCGGGTGACGGCACCAGCGGATGGATCGGGCTCGCCGCGACGCGACGCGGCCCTGCTCGCCCAGCTCGACGGCTGACGCTCGTCAGCTGGAGTCGTCGGCCAGGTCGACGGTGGCCTTGGGGATGAACTCCGCGATCACCTCGGCGGGGTCGACTCCCTGTGCTTCCAGGTGCTGCCTGAGCCCCGTGGTGTCGGGCAGAGGCTCTGGGCCGATGAGGCGCACGGTCACCTTGGCGTCTTCCGTCTTGACGTCGATCAGCTCCCAACCGACGTCATCTCCCCATGCAGACGTCGCGGTCCGCACCCGCGACTCCCTCGCCGTGTCCCGCCCGATCGAGATCGTCGACACGGTGAGCGGAACCCCGATCACCAAGAAGAGCGCCACGATGACGAGGATCGCGTTGCGTCGGTTCACGATCTCGCGCTCGGCCAGCGGGGCCGGATCCACGAGACGGTGGACGCGATAGAGGGCCATCACCACGATCCCGGTGGTGAGGATGGCGGCGACGTTGGTACCGAACAACAGCAGCGCGCCTGCGGCCTGTCCCATCGCACCCGCCTCCGCGGTGAGGCCCACCACGGCGAGGGGCGGGACGAGCGAGATGGCGATGGCCACGCCCGGGAGGGTGTCTGAGATGTCGCGACGGACGAGCGAGATCGAGCCGACGACGCCGGTGGCGAGCGCGGCCAGCAGGTCGATCAGCCGCGGGTTCACTCGGCCGGCGACCTGGCTGTTGTTGGCGGCGACGACGTCATTGAACACGAGGAGACCGACGAGGTAGCCGATCGCGATCGCAGCCACCGCGCCCACGACCACCAGCCCGATCGACCGCAGCAGGTTGGAGCGGTCCCCCAGGACGACGGCGAGCATCGTGCCGAGGATCGGCGTCATCAGGGGCGCGACGATCATCGCGCCAATGACGGTGGCGGTGGAGTCGGCGACCACGCCCGCCGACGCGATGATCGACGCGAGCACGAGGAGGATCCAGAACCGGCTCAGCTTCTGGGAGCGCTCGTCGCCCTCGAAGAAGACCGTGTCGCGCATGTGCGGGAGGTCGTTCATGGTGGCTGCGACCATCACGCTCAGTCTGGCCGCGGTCCCGCGGCCTGACGCGGCATGCTGTGGCCCGTCGGCTGCATCGGGCCGGTCGAGGAGGGAACGACGCACATGGCCCATGAGCTGGTGATCCGGGGCGGGACGATCGTCGACGGCACGGGCGCCGATCGGGTGACCGGCGACGTGGCGGTCGACGACGGGCGGATCTCCGCCGTCGGCGGCCGGCTCGAGGGCGATCGCACCATCGACGCCGACGGGGCGATCGTGGCGCCGGGCTGGGTCGACGTGCACACGCACTACGACGGCCAGGCGACGTGGGACGACCAGCTCGATCCGTCCTTCAGCAACGGGGTCACCACGTTGGTGATGGGCAACTGCGGGGTGGGCTTCGCACCGTGCCCGCCCGGTGAGCAGGCCACGCTCATCGAGCTGATGGAGGGGGTGGAGGACATCCCCGGCACGGCGCTCGCCGAAGGGGTGCCGTGGGGCGCGTGGGAGACCTTCCCGGAGTACCTCGACTTCCTCGGCTCCCGCAGCTACGCGCTCGACATCGCCGCGCAGATCGCCCATGGCTCCCTTCGCTTCCAGGTGATGCGCGAGCGCGGCGTCCGCAACGAGGACGCCACGGCCGACGACATCGCCGAGATGCGCCGCCTGGTCGCCGAGGCGACGGCGGCGGGCGCGGTGGGCTTCTCCACCTCGCGAACGATCTTCCACCGGTCGATCACCGGCGCGGCCGTGCCAGGGACGTACGCCAGCGGCGTCGAGCTCACGGAGCTCGTCCGCGGCATGGCCGACGGCGGCGGCGGCGTGTTCGAGGCCATCACGTCGGCGTCGATCGGGACCATGGAGATGCTCGGCGGTGAGCGCTTCAGCCAAGAGCACGAGCTCCGCCTCCTGGCCGACATCTCGCGGGCCACCGGCCAGAGGATCACGTTCACCACCGTGCAGCACCGCGACGATCCCTCCGCATGGCGGATCGTGCTCGACCACGCCGTCGACGCGAACGCGTCCGGCGCGCAGCTCTTCCCGCAGGTCGCGTCGCGGCCGATCGGGATCCTCGGCGGGCTGGCGGGCTACCACCCGTTCATGCGTCGCCCCTCCTACCTGGCGCTCGCCGGTCTCCCGCTCGCATCACAAGCCGAGCGCATGCGAGATCCCGAGGTGAAGACTCGCATCCTCGCGGAGGCCGACCTCATCCCCGAGGACGCCGGGTCGATGGAGATGTTCGCGGTGGTCATGCAGGTGGCGGCGGAGGGCCTGTTCGGGCTCGACGAGGTCGTCGACTACGAGCCGCCCCCTGATCAGGCCTTCGGCGCCATCGCGGCCCGGCGGGGCGTGCCGGCCATCGAGGCGGTCTACGACTTCCTCGCGGCGGGCGACGGCACCGGCATCGTGGCCCTGCCGGCCACCGGCTACACGGACGGGAACCTCGACGCCGTGCGCGAGATGATCACGCACCCGGCGACGATCGTCGGCCTCGCCGACGCGGGTGCCCACGTGAAGCTCATCTGCGATGGCTCGAGCCCGAGCACCCAGCTCACCCTCTGGACCCGCGATCGCACCCGCGGCGACACGATCCCGCTCGAGTTCATGGTCGAGCAGCAGACCCGACGCACCGCTCGGCTCTACGGGTTCGATGACCGCGGCACCATCGAGGTGGGTCGCCGAGCCGACCTGAACGTGATCGACCTCGACCACCTGACCGTGCGCCGTCCCGTGATGCACGCCGACCTGCCGGCGGGCGGGCAGCGCTACCTGCAGCCGGTCTCGGGCTACGTCGCCACCGTGGTGGGCGGTGTCCAGACCCGCGTGGACGACCGCGACACCGGCGAGCGCCCGGGCCGGTTGGTCCGCGGATCCCGCTAGGCCGCCCTCCGCCGATGAACGAGCTCGTCGGGGACGACCTCGCCGTGCCTTGTGTCGATGGCGTCGAGCGCCGCTACCTGTCGCTGGATGCGGCCGCGTCGACCGGCGCGCTCCCCGGGGTCGCCGAGCGGGTGCAGGCGTTCCTGCCCTGGTACTCGAGCGTCCACCGGGGCGCGGGGTGGAAGTCGCAGCTCGCCACCGGCGCCTACGAGGACGCCCGGGCGGCCTTCGCGGCCCACGCCGGCCGAAACGGCACCGCCGACATCGCGGTCATCTGCCGCAACACCACCGAGGCCATCAACCACCTCGCCTACCGCCTCGACCTCCGGCGCGACGACGTGGTCGTCACCACGGTCGTCGAGCACCACGCCAACCTGCTGCCCTGGGGCCGTCACGCACAGCGGCGCTACGTGGAGTGCGACACCACCGGCACCTTCGACGTGGACGCGGTCACGAGCGCGCTCGACCGCGACCCGCGGCCACGACTCCTCGCCATCACCGGAGCCTCCAACGTTTCCGGCTGGGTCCCCCCGCTCGACGAGATCATCCCCGCGGCCCACGACCGCGGCGTCCCGGTGCTGGTCGACGCCGCCCAGCTCGCTCCCCACCGCCCCCTGCCGCGGGACGCCGACTACCTCGCGTGGAGCGGCCACAAGATGTACGCCCCGTTCGGCGCCGGCGTGCTCATCGGGCCCCGTGCCACCTTCGCCGAAGGTGACCCGTTCCTCGCCGGTGGGGGTGCGGTCGACCTCGTCGATCTCGACGAGGTCGTGTGGACCGACCCGCCCGACCGTGAGGAGGCCGGCTCACCGAACGTGCTCGGCGCCGTCGCCCTCCATGCGGCCATCGAGGAGCTGGACCGCATCGGATGGGACGTCGTCCGTGCCCATGACGACGACATGGCTCGGCGACTGCACGACGGCCTGTCCGCGATCGCCGGTGTCCGCCTCCTCGGGCCTTCGGCTCGGCCCGGGGCGCTCCCGGTCGCGACCTTCGTCGTCGACGGCGTCTCCCACGCGCTGGTCGCCGCCCGGCTCAGCGCGGAGCACGCCATCGGTGTGCGTCATGGCTGCTTCTGCGCCCATCCGTACCTGTTGCGGCTGCTCGGCCTCACGTCGCCCGAGGTGACCGAGTACCGCGACGCCGTGCTCCGCGGTGACCGGCGACGCATCCCCGGCGCCGTCCGCGCCAGCGCCGGCATCTTCACCTCAGGCGACGACCTCGACCGCTTCCTCGCCGCCGTCGCCGGCATCGCGGGTGGCGACCCGCCCCCGGTGCCCTACGCGCAGGACGAGCACACCGGGGACTTCTGGCCCGTCAGCGACGACCCGGCCTGGTCGAGCGCCGCCCGTCGCCTCGGCGCCTCCTGCGCCCGCGGCTGACTCAACGAACGCCGCCCCGCCCTCAGGGTTGCCGCGGGTGGGCGGCAAGGAACGTCCAGGAGGCGAGGCTGGCGTCGTAGGCGGCGAAGGGCTCCGGCGCACCGGGCCTCGTCGTCGCGTCGGCGCCCATCCAGGCGTGCGACGCGCCGGCCACGCGCTCGAACACGATGCTCGTCTCGCCATCACATCCGCTCCAGGTCTCGGTCGTGACAGGAGGGGTCGAGGTCGTCTGCGGTTCGGTGGCGCAGCCATCGCCGGCCGCCACGGTGCGGATGCCCTCGCGGGGCGACGGGAAGTCGACGCGTGAGATGCCGTCGCCGGGCCCTCCGTCGATGGGGAGGTTCGTGTCCTCCTCGCCGTGGATGTGCAGCAGCGACACCGGTCGCGATGGCGAGCACCCGTCGACGCCGAGCGTGCCGGCCTGGCCCGCCGCCGCCACGAACACGTCGGCGGCCTCGCAGACGAGCCGGTACGCCATGATCATGCCATTCGAGTGTCCGGTGGCGTACACCCGCTCCGCGTCGATCGCGTATGCGTCGCTGAGCTTGGCGACGAGCTGGCGGAGGAAGGCCACGTCGTCGACTTCGCCCGCGGCAGCCGCCCCGCAGCACACCCCACCGTTCCACGTGCGGAACCGTTCCTCGTTGGGTCCCGACCCGACGCCGTCCGGGTACACGACGAGGAACCCGTTGGCCTCGGCCAGCCCGTCGTAGCCGCTGGTCTGCTCGAACTGCGTGCCCCAGCCGGTGCCGCCATGGAGGGCGACCAGGAGCGGGACCGGCTCGGCCGGCAGTGAGGCAGGGACGTAGAGGTGGGCGGTCCGGGTGCGCCCGTCGGGCGTCGCGACCGCGACGTCGAGGACCTCCCCCACCGGCTCCACGGCCGGGCGGACGTCCGACGTCGGAGCCGTTCCGACTTCGGCGGTTCCCTCGTTCGGCGGGGCGTCATCGGAGCGGCGACCGCTGCACGAGGCCACCACGACCGACAGCCCGATGACAAGCAGCATCGCGGGAACGCGGGCCTGCGCCGCTCTGCTCCGGATCACGCTCATCGGCTCACATGATCACGCACGGCTGTGAGGCTCCTGTGCGCCAGGCGTGAGATCGCCCGTCAGCCTCGCGCGGCGAGCAGCTGATCGAGGGCCGCGAGGTCCCCGGCTGCCGGCCGGCCCCAGCCAGGCTCGTAGCGGAACACCTCCGCCGAGGACCGGCTCCCGAGGTGGTCGTCCAGCACCTCGATGTGCTCCGTGCCGAGGAAGGCCGGGTGCGGCACACCGCACGCTCGCGACACGGTCAGCAGCTCCCGGCGCAGGGCTGTGAGGTACGAGCCGACGCGGGCCGACTTGTCGCCCGTGTCGATGCCGCGCTCGAGCCACGCCGACTGGGCCGTGACACCAGTCGGGCAGCGCCCTGTGTGGCACCGCTGCGCCTGGATGCAGCCGACCGCCAGCATCGCCTCGCGGCCCACGTTGATGGCGTCACAGCCCAGCGCGAACGCCAGGGTGGCCCGCTCGGGGAGCCCGAGTCGTCCCGACCCGATCCACGTCACGAGCTCGGCCAGGCCTCGCTCGGCGAAGACCCGTTTGACGCGCGTGAACCCGAGCAGGAACGGCAGCGCGACGTGGTCGCTGAACAGCAGGGGTGCCGCACCGGTGCCACCCTCCCCGCCGTCGATCGTGATGAAGTCGACGCCCCGCGTGCCATCGGCCATCCCGTCCGCGAGGTCCTCCCAGAAGTCCAGCTCCCCCACCGCCGACTTGACGCCCACCGGGAGGCCCGAGGCGGTCGCGAGGTCCTCCACGAAGTCGAGCATCGAGTCGGCGTCGCGAAAGGCCGAGTGTGCCGGTGGGCTGTGGCAGTCGGTCCCGACCGGGATGCCGCGAGCCGCCGCGATCTCCGGCGTGACCTTGACCGCCGGGAGCAGCCCACCCAGCCCGGCCTTGGCGCCTTGGCTGAGCTTGATCTCGACCGCTCGCACCGGGAGCTCGGCCACCCGGTCGAGGAACCGGGCCCGGTCGAAGTGCCCGGCCGCGTCGCGGCAGCCGAAGTAGGCGGTGCCGATCTGCCACACGAGATCACCACCCTGTCGGTGGTGCGGGCTCGGCCCTCCCTCGCCGCTGCCCTGCCAGCAGCCGGCCTTGGCCGCCCCGCCGTTGAGGGCGCGCACCGCGGCACCCGACAGCGAGCCGAAGCTCATCGACGACACGTTGACGATCGACGGCATCCGTTGGGCTCGGGCACGACCACGCGGGCCGCCGAGCACCGTGGCCGTCGGTGCGGCCCACGCGGGTCCGCTTCCCAGCCCACCGCTGGGCTCGAGGAGCGGGAAGGCGGCGTGCTTCACGACGATGTACCCGGGGGCGCGCTCGAGGTCGTTGTCCGTCCCGAAGGCGAACCGGTTCTCGGTGCCCTTCGCGGACGCGTAGATCCATCGTCGCTGGTCGCGGCTGAAGGGCCGCTCGGCATCGTTGTCCGTCACGATGTACTGACGCAGCTCCGGACCGACGGCCTCGAGCAGGAACCGGAGGTGACCGATCACCGGGAACGTGCGCAGGATCGCGTGGCGGCGCTGGAGCAAGTCGTGGACGAGCACCAGGAGGAGCACCACGACGCCGACCACCAGGAAGCGCATCGGGGCAGTCTCCGCCGGATCGGGCAGGCGGGCCAGGGCCAGAGGGCCGGGCCCACCGGTGACCTTCGGCCATCCGCGGAGGCAGGGACCTTCGTCCCTGGCCTGATGGCCGATGACTGCCTAGGTTCGACCCGTGGAGACAACCGGATGAAGGGCACCGCGCCGCTCGACAAGCGGGGCTGGATCGAGACGACCTACTACGAGAAGGAGCTGCTCCGCCTCCAGCGGGAGCTGGTGAAGCTGCAGGAGTGGGTGCGACACGAGGGCATCAAGCTCTGCGTGGTCTTCGAGGGCCGCGACGCGGCCGGCAAGGGCGGGGCCATCAAGCGCATCGTCGAGCGCACCAATCCCCGCGTGGTGCGGGTGGTCGCGCTCCCCACGCCCACCGAGCGTGAGAAGACCGAGTGGTACTTCCAGCGGTACGTCGCCGAGCTGCCGTCGGCAGGCGAGATCGTCCTGTTCGACCGGAGCTGGTACAACCGAGCCGGGATCGAGTGGGTGATGGGCTTCTGCAGTGAGGCCGAGTACGAGGAGTTCCTGCGCTCGTGTCCCGAGCTCGAGCGCATGCTGATCCGCTCGGGGATCGTGCTGGTGAAGTACTGGTTCTCGGTGAGCGACGAGGAGCAGGAGAAGCGCTTCCTCGACCGCATCGACACACCGTCGAAGCGCTGGAAGCTGAGCTCCATGGACCTCGAGAGCCGGGCCCGCTGGGCCGACTACTCCCGGGCCAAGGACGCCATGTTCGCCCACACCGACACCAAGTGGTCGCCCTGGTGGGTGGTCGACGCCGACGACAAGCGCCGAGCCCGACTCAACTGCATCCGCCACCTGCTGTCCCTGATCCCGTACGAGGACGTCACCTCGGCCCCGCTGAGCCTTCCACCCCGGCAGGCCGACGACTACGTCCGCCCCCCGATGGGCGACCAGACCTTCGTCCCCGATCGCTACTGACCCCACGCGGTCCTCGCCATGAGCGCCCGCCCGTGAGCCTGCCCGGGGCCACCCCAGCGCCGTGGGTGAGCGACGCCTTGGCCGTCGCGGCCGCGCTCGGCACGGACACCGAGCACGGACTGAGCAACGTCGAGGCCGCGCGTCGCCTCGCGGCCAGTGGGCCGAACGCGCTCGTCGAGCAGGCCCAGCCAGGCCCGTGGCGGATCTTCGCCCGCCAGTTCGCCAACACGATGATCGTGGTGCTCGCCTTGGCCTGCGTCGTCACGATCGTCGTCGGCGACGTGAAGGACACGATCGTCATCGCCGTGATCGTCGTGCTCAACGCCGTCGTCGGCTTCGTGCAGGAGTACCGCGCCGAGCAGGCCATGGCCGCGCTCAAGGAGATGTCGACCGGCACCGCCCAGGTCGTGCGCGACGGCGAGACGCTCGACGTGTCGACGCGGGACCTCGTGCCTGGTGATCTCGTGGACCTCACCGCCGGCGACGTGGTCCCCGCTGACCTCCGACTGATCGACGTCCGCGGCCTGCACATCAACGAGGCGGCGCTCACAGGCGAGTCGGAGTCCGCGGTGAAGACCGCCGACGCGCTCGCCGGATCGGAGGGCTCGAGGGTGGCCGACCGCCACAACATGGCGTTCAAGGGCACCGCCGCGACCTTCGGCCGGGCGCGCGGCATCGTCGTGGCGACCGGGATGGCCACCGAGCTCGGCCAGATCGGCGAGCTGCTCCGTGTGCACGCCGTCGAGCACACCCCGCTGCAACATCGCCTGGCCGTGCTCGGCCGTCGCCTGGCCGCCGCGGCCCTCGTGGTGTGCGCAGTCGTCTTCGTCGCCGGGGTGGCCCGCGGCGAGTCGGCCGAGGACATGTTCCTCATCTCGGTCAGCCTCGCGGTCGCCGCCATCCCGGAAGGGCTGCCCGCGATCGTCACCGTGGCGCTCGCGCTCGGCGCTCGCCGGATGGCCGATCGCCATGCGGTGATCCGACGCCTGCCCGCCGTCGAGACCCTGGGATCGGTCACGGTGATCTGCACCGACAAGACCGGCACCCTCACCGAGAACGAGATGATGGTCGAACGGGTGTGGACGCCCACAGGCCTCTACACGGTGAGCGGCTCCGGCTACTCGCCGGACGGCCGCATCACGGGTGCCGGCGACCCCGGGCGCGATGGCCTGCTCGCGCGCCTCGCCGAGGTCGCCGCCGCCTGCAACGACGCCGCCCTGCACGCACCGGTCGATGGCAAAGCGACGTGGACCATCACGGGCGACCCCACCGAAGGCGCGCTCGTCACGCTGGCCGCCAAGCTCGGCGTCGAACAGCGCGACCTCGAACGTCACCACCCGCGATCCGCCGAGATCGCCTTCGACGCGGACCGGCGGCACATGACCACCATCCACCACCGCGACGGTGGCTGGTGGCTGGCCGTCAAGGGAGCGCTGGGGGCGCTCACCCCTCTGCTCGATCCTCTCGATCACGCCTTGGCTGGCGACGCCGAGGGGACGGCCGACGACCTCGCCGACGAGGGCTACCGCGTCATCGCGCTGGCCGAACGGCAGGTGGACGAGCTGACGGAGCCGATCGACGAGCTCCAGCGCGGCCTCCGGTTGGTCGGTCTCGTCGCCATCGCGGATCCGCCGCGCCTCGAGGTCGCCGACGCCATCTCCTCGTGTCGAGCGGCCGGGATCACGCCCGTCATGATCACCGGCGACCACCCCCGGACGGCTCGCGCCATCGCCCGGCGCCTCGGGCTCCTGGTCGACGGCTCCCGGTCCGAGATCCTGTCCGGCGACGACCTCGACGAGCTCGACGACGACGCGCTCCGCGCCCGCATCGCCGACGTCTCGGTGTTCGCGCGCACCAACCCGGCGCAGAAGCTCCGCATCGTCGACGCGTGGAAGGCGACAGGCGCCGTCGTCGCCATGACCGGGGACGGCGTGAACGATGCCCCCGCCCTCCAGCGAGCGGACATCGGTGTGGCCATGGGCATCACCGGCACGGACGTCAGCAAGGAGGCGGCCGACATGGTGCTGGTGGACGACAACTTCGCCACCATCGTCCACGCCGTCGAGGAGGGCCGGCGGATCTACGACAGCATCCGCCGCTTCGTGCGCTACCTGCTGACCACCAACTCCGGCGAGATCTGGGTGATGTTCCTCGCCCCGTTCTTCGGACTCCCACTCCCGCTCCTGCCCATCCAGATCCTCTGGATCAACCTGGTCACCGACGGCGCCCCCGCCGTCGCCCTCGGGCTGGAGCCCGCCGAGCCCGACAACATGCGGCGCCGCCCACGGCCACCCGACGAGTCGATCCTCGCGGGCGGGCTCTGGCAGCACGCGGTGTGGGTCGGGCTCCTCATGGCCGCGGTGGTGCTCCCGCTGCAGGCCGTGACCCGTGCCCACGACTGGCCGTGGCAGACGATGGTCTTCACCACCCTCGCGCTGCTCCAGCTCGGCCACGCGGTGGCCGTCCGCTCCGAGCGCCAGTCGTCCTTCCGCCTCGGCTACCGCAGCAACCCGTGGCTCGCCTGGGCCGTGGCCACCAGCGCCGGCGCCCAGCTCGCCACGGTCTACGTGCCCGGCCTGCGGGACGCCTTCGACACCGAGGCGCTCACGCTGATCCAGCTCGCCGTGGTGCTCGTCCTGTCCTCCACCGCCTTCTTCGCCGTCGAGATCGAGAAGGCGCTACGACGACGCCACCCGGCCACACCCTGACGGTCCGCGCGCGAGTCCTGTCGTCTGCCTGGGGACTTCTTGGAAAGGTCGGGTCTTCGATCGAGTTCAGTCTCCGGACCACTGATCCACGTGTCCACCTTCACACCCGACGGCAAGGTGTCACGCTTCGAGGAGTTCGAACCGGGCGGCGACGACGCCTGGTGACCAAGGGTGCCTTCCCGCTTGCGTCTCGTCACCCGCAGGCGCATGCTCCAAGCCAGACACGCCGACCTCGCTGAGTACGGCGGCTCGGAACTCCCAGGACACGGAGCAAGATCGACCATGGACTATCTGTTCGAGACGGGCGCGCCGATCACCGAGGAAGAGGCGCTCGCGCAGGTCGCCGACTTGGGCTTCCACGGCTTGGCCTTCGACCAGGACCTGCAAGAGGATGAACCGCTGCACTGGCACGAGTTCGATTCCGTCACCTTCGTGATCTCGGGAACCGGGAGCTTCGCCGACGAGCACGGGAACGTGACCCACGTGGCTCCCGGGTGCCGTCTCGAGGCCCCGGCCGGCTGGCTGCACCGCAACCTGGGGGGCCCTGCGTACCGGGTCGTCCTCGGCACCAGCCTCCCCGGCGATCAGTGGACCGCACCGATCAACAAGCTCCCGGCCGAACGACCCGCATCTCTGGCGATCTGACCCAGACAGCCCGCGCCAAGGATCATCAGAGGGGCACCGAGCGAGACGTCGGTCCATGACGTCTCGCGACATCTTGGCTCGGGGGGGAGGACTCGAACTCAGGCACCGTCCTTACCCGCTGGTGCCGACTGATCCTCACAGCACCCGCGAACAAGACATTCGAGCCCGTCAGATAGCGAGCCCGTGCCCGTTCGTGTTTCCTACCACCAGGGCGTCTGTGATCAGTTGCGTGATCAGCCGCGCGTCCCGTCGTCGGGGCGTGGACGGTCGGTCTCCTACGGCGCGCCATGCTCGAAGCCGGCCGTCGCCTCGAGGCACGCGGCCTGCTCGCGAGTGCCACACATGCCATCGAGATCGACGTCGACGACCTCCTCACGCTCCGGCATGTCGTACGACTAGGCAGTTCGAGCCTTTCATTGGTTGTGACACAGGATTCGCGGTCGGACCAGACTCGCCTGGTGTCGCCACGCGACGGGTTCGACGAGTTCGTGGCGACGCACGAACGGCACCTTCGTCAGGCGCTGACGGCGGCGTTCGGCATCGACGGTGGTCGCGACGCTGCGGCTGATGCGCTGGCGTACGCCTGGGAGCATTGGGCGCGGGTCGCGTCGATGACCAACCCGGCTGGCTATCTGTTCGTCGTAGGCCGTGACCGGCACCGGCGATCGGCGCGCGACCGGCGCGCGAAGGCGGTGTTCGATGTCGGGCCCGAGCGGACCGAACCCTGGTGCGAGCCCGCCCTCGTAGCGCAGCTGGCCGGGCTCTCGGATCGTGAACGGATCGCGGTGATGCTGGTGAATGGCTTCGAATGGTCGCTCGCCGAGGTCGGGGAGCTGTTGGGCGTGTCGAAGAGCACGGTGCAAACCCATGCCGAACGTGGGATGGCGAAGCTGCGGGCAGGGTTGGGGGTGACGTCATGACAGTCGAGAATCAGCTGCGCGAGCTCGCTCGTCACGCCGATCAGCACCAACGCGTGATCACGGCCGACGAGATCGTGCAAGCCGCCCGTCACGACGTCACGTCGCTCGCGGAGCACTCCGGGTCCGAGGACGGGTCCGAGTCGACCCGCCCGCGGCCACCTGATGATCTGGACGCCGGGCGTCGGGGTCGCCAATGGATCCTCGTGGCCGCAGCCGCGATCGTCGTGGTCGTCCTCGGACTGCTCGTGATGGACGCACGCGACGGTCACGACCGCGTCCGGACCGTCACGGTCCCGCCCGCACCGGCACCATTCGGCGACATCCCGTCCGGTTCGATCGCCTTCGCGGCTGATGCCGCTGGGGGCGACGCGCTGACACGTTCGCCCTCCCATGGGGCCGTCGAGAACCGTCCCGCGGGCATGGACATCTACATCACCAGCGAAGGTGGATCGGCCCGGCGACTCGCAGCCACCAACGCGCACGAGCGCTGTCCAGCGTTCTCGCCTGATGGCCAGCGGCTCGCGTACCTCGAGCTGCCGATGTCGGGCGCGTCCCTCGCCCCGTCGCTCGTCGTCGTGCGAGTGAACGCGGCCGACGATTCGAGCAGCCCTGAGCTACGAGTGCCCGTGCCGGCGTCCGAGGTCTACGGGTTGCGCAGCTTCGCGGTCCCTTGCCCCCAGTGGTCACCGGACGGGAGCCGCCTCGCGTACCTCGCGTACCCGACCGGTCCACAGCCCGGCACGGGAGGCGTCCTGGAGCTGCTGGCGGAGCTGCGCGTGGTGACGCTCGACGGCGACGAGCGCGTGGTCGACTCCGGGAGGCCGGCCCACCCGGGGCCGTTCGCCTGGTCCCCGGACGGCGACGCCATCGCATATGCGGCGGCCGACGGTGTATGGGCCGCCCCCCTGGATGGCAGCGCGCCCTCCCTCGTTTGGCGCACGGAGGGCACGCCGACCGCCGTTTCGTGGTCGTCGCGCGGCGAGCTGGCCGTCACGGTCCTGACCATGGTTGCCGTCGAGGGTGGTTCGCAGGACGTCTTTTCGGTACACATCGTCGATGTCGACGGGGGCAGCGCGCAGCTGCCCGACGCGAGCCACCGGTACGAATACGGGCCTGCGTGGTCGCCCGATGGATCGCGGCTCGCGTCAGTGGGTGATGACGGGCACATCCGGTTGAGCGATCGGGATGACGGCTCGACGGCCGCGCTGTCGCCACCGCAGGAGAACGGCCGCCAGATCGCCTTCCAGGACGTGGCGTGGTCTCCTGACGGCGAGCAGCTCTTGGCGCTCGCCCGGTCGGAGGACGAGGGGTACGCACTCGTCTCGGTGTCGACGGACGGTGCCTCGTCGGAGGTCCTCACCCCCTGGAGCTGGGCCTTTGACTGGACCAACCTCGGCGACGTGTCCTGGCAGCCCACCACGACGTAGGCCCAGCGACAGGCTCCGTACATCAGGTGAACGTGGCTCGGGGGGGAGGACTCGAACCCCCAACGACTGGACCAGAACCAGCTGTGTTACCGATTACACCACCCCCGAACGGGCGGGCCGCAACCCTACCGAACGGCTCGACGACGACGCACACCCGCGGTGGCGGAGCAGCAGACGGCGGTCAGTCGTTCACGGCGTGGTCGATGCGGAAGAGGCGGTCGTAGCCGATGATGCGACCGACGGCGACGGCCGCGGTCTCCCGCACCAGCTGCCGGAGCTGCTTGGTTCCGCTCAGGCGGGAGTCCGTCGGAGACACGCTGGCGTCGAGGCCGATCTCCTCGGCGATCGCCTCCACGCGATAGGCGTGGTAGTCGTCCGTCACGAGGACGACCGTCGTGAGCCCCTGGCCGACGAGGAACCGGGCCGAGGCGCGCAGCGAGTCCCAGGTGCTCGTGCCGTCCACCTCCTTCATGAGCGCCTCGTCGGGCACGCCCTGGGCGCGGAGGTAGTTGTAGCCGGCGGTGGCCTCCGTGAAGCGGTCTCCCTCCTGCCGACCGCCGGTGAGGACGATGTGGTCAGCGAGGCCCTCCTCGTAGAGCGCCAGCGCGTGGTCGAGCCGGTCCTGCAGCACCGGAGACGGACGGCCGTCGTACTGAGCCGCGCCGAGCACGATGATGGCGTCAGCCGGTCGGGCGCCGTCGTGCTCGCTGGCCCGGTACACCTGCACGAAGGTGATCACGAGGTAGGCGGCCAGCAGCGCCAGCAGCACCACGACCGCGCGGGAGAGCCAGCGACCCCAGCGCCGCCGCGGCCGCACCGAGCCGATCACCTCCGGCTCGGCGACCACCGCCATCAGCTCAACCGCTCCCGGGCGGCTCGGAGGCGGGCGAGCGACCGCTCCTTGCCCAGCGCCTCGAGCGACTCGAACAGGGGCGGACCCACGGATCGGCCGGTGACGGCCACGCGGACAGGGCCCTGGGCCTTGCTCAGCTGCGGCTGCCCCTCGGCATTGACCAGCCCAGCGCTGACCGCGGCACCTTCGATGGCAGCGCGGATCCCGTCGGCGGCCCATGGCTCGAGCGGCTCGAGGCCCGCGAGGGCAGCGTCGAGCATCTCCGGCGCGGCCTTGCCCTTGACCATCGCCTTGGTCCACGACTCCTCGTCGACCTCCACGACCTCGTCCAGCAGGAAGGCGATCATCGGCTCGACCTCGGTGAGGATGCGCACGCGCTCCTGCACCAGCGGGGCGATGGGGGTGAGGGCGTCGCGCGCGGCCTCGCCGCGGGTGAGGAAGGGCGTGGTGCGGTGGAGGAAGTCGTCGACGGTGAGCCCGCGCACGTAGTCGGCGTTGATGTGCTGGAGCTTCTTGACGTCGAAGAAGGCCGGCGACGCGGTGACGTCCTCCAGCCGGAACTGCTCCACGATCTCGGCGAGCGGACGGATCTCGACACCGTCCCTCGGGCCCCAGCCCAGCAGCGCGAGGTAGTTGACCATCGCCTCGGGGAGGTAGCCCTGGGCGGCGAAGTCGGCGACGGACACGGCGTCCTTGCGCTTGGACAGCTTCTGCCGACCCTCGTTCACGAGCATCGGCAGGTGCGCGAACACCTCGGGCCGCCCGAGGTCGAGCGCATCCCGAAGCAGCAGGTACTTGGGCGTGCCCGGCACGTGGTCCTCGCCGCGCACGACATGGGTGATGCCCATGGCCGCGTCGTCATAGGCGTTCGAGAGCAGGAACATCGGCATGCCCGTCGAGCGCAGGAGCACGAAGTCCTCGATCGTCTTGTTCTCGAAGCTCACGTCGCCCCGCACGAGATCGGTGAAGCTGGTGGTGCCCTCGTCGGGGACGAGGAAGCGCAGCGCCGTGGCGTCGCTCTGCGCCAGCCCACGGTCGCGGCAGAAGCCGTCATACCCGGGCGGGCCGCCGCGCTCCTTGGCTCGGGCCTGCACCTGCTCGCTCGTGCAGTCGCACCAGTACGCCCGGCCCTTGGTCAGCAGGGACTGGGCCGCCTCGCGGTGGACGTCGAGGTTGTCGGCCTGGAACACGATCTCGCCGTCCCAGTCGAGACCCAGCCAGCGCAGCGACGCGAGGATGTTCTCCACCAGCTCCGAGCTGGAGCGCTCGCGGTCGGTGTCCTCGACCCGCAGGAGCATCTCGCCACCGGTACGGTGAGCCTCCAGCCAGTTGAACAGGGCCGCGCGGGCGTTCCCGACGTGCAGGTACCCCGTCGGTGAAGGCGCGAAGCGCAGGCGCGGGCGGCCGGAGGTCACCGTCCGAGGGTACTGGCCGACCGGTGTGACGCCGAGGTCAGTGAGTCGTGGCGGGCAGCTCGCCGATGAGGGTCCGCCAGTCGGCCTGGTGGGCCTCGCTGACCTGGGCCGGGGTCATGCGCAGCATCGCCTCGGGGACCAGGTCGACGAGCTGGCGCAGCTCGATGTAGTGATGGGGGTGCCACACCTCCTCGAAGAGGTGGCTTGCGCAGCCGCGACCAGCTCGGGGCGCCTCGGCCGAGGAAGCCCCAGATGGTGAAGGCGACGGTGAGGTCGTGGACCATCGGCGCCCGCCCGAACAGCGAGGCCCGCTTCAGGGCGATGCGCCACGGCACCCGGCGAGGGCGTCCTCCTCGTGCTCGCCCGGGGTCAGCACCGAGCTTGTCCTCGAAGCGACGGGCCAGCTTGAGGGCGTAGCCCTGATCCGGGCCCTGGGTGCCGAGTCGCGGGCCGCGGCGGCTGGCCGTCCGGACGACCTCGCCCGGCCGGTCGGCCAGCCACGACTCGCCGCCACGGCGGGGACTCGTAGACCCGGGGCTGGTCGGTCGGTGGACCGGGACGTACTCGGGGGCAGCCATCGCCGTGAACCTACTGGCCCGAGTGGAGCAGGCCGTAGACGAGCGAGTCGATCAGGGCCTGCCACGACGCCTCGATGACGTTGGTGTCGACACGCCGATCGTGGTCCACACGCCGCTCGCCGTCGGTCGAGTCGATGAGCACCCGCACCACGGCGTCCGGTGTCGCGCCCCCGTCGAGGACGCGCACCTTGAAGTCGGTGAGGTGGATGCGGTCGAGCGCCGGGTAGCGGCCGTTCAGCGCGCGCCGCAGCGGCCACGTCGAGCGCGTTGACCGGGCCGTTGCCCTCCCCGACCGCGGCGAGGCGCTCGCCGTCGACCCAGAGCTTGACCGTGGCCTCGGTGGCGACCTCGACCTCGTCGCGGGCATCGACCGGGCCCTCGCGGTGGTAGCTGGACACCCGGTAGGCCTCGACCTCGAAGAAGTCCTGCTCCCAGCCGGCGGCCCGGCGCATCAGCAGCTCGAGCGAGGCGTCGGCCGCCTCGAACAGCGCAGCCCTCGGCCTCGAGCTGCCTTGAGCTCCTCGCGACAGCTCCGCGGCGGCCCGGTCGTCGAGCTCGACGCCGAGCTCCGTCGGCCTTCATCGACCATGCCGGCCCGACCGCCGAGGTCGGACACCAGCACCCGGGTGTGGTTGCCGACGAGCGTCGGGGTCGATGTGCTCGTAGGTGGCGCCGCCGGCCCGGCCGAGCGCCGAGGTGTGCAGGCCGCCCTTGTGGGCGAAGGCCGACGATGCCGACGAAGGGGTCGGCCGGGTGCGGCGGCAGGTTCACCAGCTCGGCCACGTGGCGGCTCACCGCGGTGAGCCGTTCGAGCCGGCCCTCGGGCAGGCGTGCGCGATGCCCAGCTTGAGCGTGAGGTCGGGGATGACGGTCATGAGGTTGGCGTTGCCGGTGCGCTCGCCGTAGCCGTTGACCGTGCCCTGCACCTGGGTGGCCCCGCCGAGCACCGCGGCGACCGAGTTGGCCACCGCGCAGCCCGAGTCGTTCTGGGTGTGGATGCCGACCGCGGCACGGCCCCGAAGTAGGCACGCACCTCGCCGGTGATGCGCTGCACCTCGTGGGGCAGCGAGCCGCCGTTGGTGTCGCACAGCACGACGCAGTCGGCGCCGTTGGTGGCGGCCGCCTCGAGCACCCGCAGGGCGTACTCGGGGTTGGCCTTGTAGCCGTCGAAGAAGTGCTCGGCGTCGAAGAACACCCGGCAGGCCGGCGCGCCTTCAGGAACGCCACCGACTCGCCCGACCATGGCCACGCCCTCGTCGAGGGTGGTGCTGCAGCGCCTCGGTGACGTGGAAGTCCCAGCTCTTGCCGACGATGCACACCGTGGAGGTCCCGGCGCCGACGAGCGCCTGCGAGGGTCGGGTCGACGTCGACCTTGCCGGCCGGGCCGCCGGGTCGAGCCGAACGCCACCAGCGTCGGCCGTCGTCGAGCTGCAGCTCGCTCGGCGGCACGCGCGGAAGAACTCCTCGTCCTTCGGGTTGGCCTGCGGGTAGCCGCCCTCGATCCAGCGCGACGCCGAGCCAGTCGAGCTGCTCGGCGACGCGCAGCTTGTCCTCGACCGTGAGCGAGATGCCCTCGAACTGGGCGCCGTCGCGCAGCGTCGTGTCGAAGATCTCGACCGCGTCGGGCAGGCCGGCGTCGCGGCGCCCGGCGCTCGGGCACGGCGTGACGGTCAGTCGACATAGCTCCACCCAGTCCTTGTAGCGGTCGACCTGGCCGCGCACGGCCTTGGCGTACTCCGCGGCGATGGCCGTGGTCATCGGGCCGGGGCACGGGATGTCGCGGTCGTCGACCGAGTTGACCGCGCTGACCTCGGCCGCGGTGCCGCACACGAACATCTCCTCGCAGACGTACAGGTCGCTGCGGGTGAGGTCGTCGAAGCGCGACCTCGAAGCCGAGGTCCTCGGCGATGGTCGATCACCGTGTCCTGGGTGATGCCCTCGAGGGCGCCGGCCGACGAGGGGCGGGGTGATGAGCACGCCGTCGCGGGCCACGAAGATGTTCTCGCCGGTGCACTCGCTCACGAAGCCCTGCGGGTTCAGCATGATGGCCTCGTCGTAGCCGGCCTTGAGGGCCTCGACCTTGGCCAGCGACGAGTTCACGTAGTTGCCGGTGGTCTTCGACGCCGGCGGCATGGTGTTGTGGTCGTGGCGGGTCCACGACGAGATCTTCATGCGCACGCCCTTGGTGACGGCGTCGTCGCCCAGGTAGGCGCCCCACGGCCAGCAGGCGATGGACACGTCGACCGAGCACGGCAGGGTGTTGAGGCCCATCTCGCCGTAGCCGTAGTAGGCGATCGGGCGGATGTAGCAGCCGACGGCAGGCCCGAGGCCCGCACCGACGTCCTTGGTGGCCTGCACCAGCTCGTCGACCGTGTAGGGCATGTCCATCATCATGATCTGGGCCGAGTTGAGCAGCCGCTCGCATGTGCTCGGTGAGGCGGAACACGCCGGGCCCGTCGGTCGGTCTCGTAGGCCCGGATGCCCTCGAACACGCCCATGCCGTAGTGCAGCGTGTGGGTGAGGATGTGGATGCTGGGCGTCGTCCCAGGCGACGAGCTCGCCGTTCATCCAGATCTTCTCGGTGGGGGTGATGGGCATGGTGCGGTCCCTGTGGTTCTCGGTGCTTAGAGGCGGGCGGCGACCTGGTCGCCGATCTCGGTCGTGGAGCCGGTGAGCGTCGCGGTGCTCGGCGCAGGCCTTGCGGATGCGGGCGGCGGCGTCGGCCTCGCCCAGGAACTCGAGCATCATGGCCGCCGACAGGATGGCGGCGACCGGGTTGGCCTTCTCTGGCCGGCGATGTCGGGCGCCGAGCCGTGCACCGGCTCGAACATCGACGGGCCGGTGCGGGCCGGGTTGAGGTTGCCCGACGAGGCGAGCCCGATGCCGCCGGAGACGGCGCCGCCGAGGTCGGTGAGGATGTCGCCGAAGAGGTTGTCGGTGACGATCGACGTCGTACTGCTCGGGCGACTGCACGAAGTAGATGCAGGCGGCGTCGACGTGGTTGTAGGCGGTGGCGACGTCGGGGTACTCGGCGGCGACCTCGTCGAAGGTCCGCTCCCAGAGGTCGCCGGCGAAGGTGAGCACGTTCGTCTTGTGCACCAGCGTGAGGTGCTTGCGCGGGCGGCTCGCGGGCCAGCTCGAAGGCGTAGCGGACGCAGCGCTCGACGCCCATGCGGGTGTTGACCGAGCCCTGGGTGGCGACCTCGTGGGGCGTGCCCTTGCGCAGGAACGCCGCCCTCGCCGGCGTAGGTGCCCTCGGTGTTCTCGCGGATGACGATGAAGTCGATGCCGCGCTCCGGGTCGGCGAAGGGCCGCTGGTTGATGTACAGGTCGAGGTCGAAGCGCATCTTGAGCAGCAGGCCCCGCTCGATCACCCCGGGCGGCACGTCGGGGGTGCCGACCGCGCCGAGCAGGAGGGCGTCGAGGCCCCGCCACTCCTCGAGCATCTCGTCGGGGAGGACCGTGCCGTCGCGCAGGTAGCGGGCGCCGCCGAGGTCGTAGTCGACGGTGTCGAGGACCACGCCCGCGGCGCGCACGACCTTGAGCGCCTCGGCGATGACCTCGGGGCCGATGCCGTCGCCTCCGATGACCCCGACCTTGTGACCCACGACGTACTCCTCGCTCCAGAATGAGAAAAACCGCCCACCGAGGTGGACGGCTGAGGAGCGCACGCTGTCCGAGCGTGCGCTACACGATGATGATTACGGCCTGGGCGGTCATCGACATCCCGGGAAGTGTCCCCCTCGGGCCGAGGCGGAGTCAAGCAGGTACGGTCCGCCGCATGCGCACCCCCATGACCATCGGCGGGCACCTCGACCGCGCCGCCCTCGTGTACGGCGACCGGGTCGGGATCATCGACGAACCCGACGCTCCCGGCGGCGGACTCGGTCGGATCACGTACCGGCGCGCCCAGGAGCTGGCTCGGGCGCAGGCCGCCAACCTCGACGAGCGGGGAATCGGACGAGGCGAGCGCGTGGCCGTGCTGTCGCAGAACGCCGGTCGCCTGCTCACCTCGTTCTTCGGGGTGAGCGGCTACGGCCGGGTGCTGGTGCCCATCAACTTCCGGCTCTCGCCGGTAGAGGTCGAGTACATCCTCGAGCACTCCGAGGCTTCGATGCTGCTCGTCGACCCGGAGCTCGCCGAGTCGGTCGCCCACCTGCCCGTGAAGCACCGCGTGGTGCTCGGCACCGACTCGGACGCCGAGCTCTACCTCGAGGGCCGCGAGCCTGCGGCGTGGGAGGAGGCGGACGAGGAGGCCACCGCCACCATCAACTACACGAGCGGCACGACGGCTCGTCCCAAGGGCGTCGAGATGACCCACCGCAACCTCTGGACGAACTCGGCGATCTTCGGGTGGCACACCGGCGTGAGCGACCGCGACGCCTACCTGCACACGTTGCCGATGTTCCACTGCAACGGCTGGGGGATGCCGTACGCGCTCACGGCCATGGGGGTGCCACAGGTGGTGCTGCGCAAGGTCGACGGGGCGGAGATCCTCCGGCGCATCGAGGAGCACGACGTCACCCTCCTGTGCGGGGCGCCGGCGGTGGTGGCGATGGTGCTCGACGCCGCCGCCACCTGGGACGGGCCGGTGCCCGGCCATGGACGCACTCGGATGGTGGTGGCCGGGGCGCCGCCTCCCACCCGGACCGTCGAGCGGATCGAGACGGAGCTCGGTTGGGAGATGATCCAGATCTACGGGCTCACCGAGACGGCGCCTCTCCTCACGATCAACCGCAGTCGGTCGGAGTGGGACGGCCTGTCGTCCGCCGACCGCGCGTCGAAGCTGTCTCGCGCCGGCGTGCCCGCGGTGGGGATCGACCTGACGGTCGACGGACAGGGCGAGGTGCTGGCGCGCGGCAACCACATCCTCAAGAGCTACTGGGACCAGCCCGAGGCCACCGCGGACGCACTCGAGGGAGGTTGGTTCCACACGGGCGACGGCGGCGACCTCGACGATGGCGGCTACCTCACGATCAGCGACCGCAAGAAGGACGTGATCATCTCCGGGGGCGAGAACGTCAGCTCCATCGAGGTCGAGGACGCGCTGTTCTCGCACCCGGCCGTGGCGGAGGTGGCGGTGATCGGCGTGCCAGACGAGAAGTGGGGCGAGACCGTGAAGGGCCTGGTCGTCCTCGCCCCTGGCGCGTCTGTCACGGAGGCGGAGCTGCGGGCATGGTGCAAGGAGCGACTGGCCGGGTACAAGTGCCCGACGTCGATCGAGTTCCGCGACGAGCTGGCCCGCACCGCCACCGGCAAGCTCCAGAAGTTCAAGCTCCGCTCGCCCTACTGGGAGGGTCAGGAGCGCCAGGTCAACTGATGCGCGTCAGCCGGGTTCGCCGCTAGCGTTGGGCGGGCCATGGCGCAGACCCACCACCTCTCCCAGAAGGCCTACGACCGCCTCAAGGCCGAGCACGACGAGCTGACGACGGTCGGGCGGGTCGACATCGCGCGGAAGATCGAGGCCGCCCGTGAGCTCGGCGACCTGAAGGAGAACGGCGACTACCACGCGGCCAAGGACCATCAGGGCCACATGGAGGCCCGCATCCGGCAGCTCGCTTCCATGATCGAGAACTGCGAGATCGTCGAGGCCACCGACAGCGACGAGGTGGCACCCGGTTCCGTCGTCGAGCTGCGCTACGAGGGCGACGACGACACGGACACCTACTTCTACGGGTCCGTCGAGGAGCGCGGCGTCGAGCACGACATCATCAGCCCCGGGTCCCCGCTCGGCGAGGCGCTGCTGGGCAGGAAGGTCGGCGAGAAGGTCGACTTCACCTCCCCCACCGGCGCCACGCTCACCGTCGAGGTCGTCACCATCCAGTGAAGGCGTCCGCTCCGGAGCCCTCGGCATCCGGCCTGGGTTCCCCGGGCCAGGACGGGTCGGGCCGTGCGCCCTGGCTCCTTCCGGGCGGGCCGATCGAGCTCCCCGGTCGGGGGACGACCTTCATCCGGCTCCAGCGAGCCCAGAACGGCGCGCCGACGGTGCTCCTGCTCCACGGGCTCGGGGTGACCGCTGACGCCAACTGGTTCCCGGCCTACCCACCCTTGGCCGAGCGCTACGGGGTGGTCGCCATCGACCACCGGGGGCACGGGCGGGGGATCCGCGCCGACCGCGCGGTCCGCCTGGCGGACTGCGCGGACGACGCCGTCGCCGCCCTCGACGTCCTCGGGATCGATCAGGCCATCGTCGTCGGCTACTCGATGGGTGGCCCGATCGCCCAGCTCGTCTGGCACCGGCACCGCGAGCGGGTCGCGGGCCTCGTGCTGTGCGCCACCGCGCACCGATTCCGCGGCCTCGAGCCCGTCCGGGACCTGGGCCCGTCGCTGGTGCAGCGCCTCCGTGCGACGACAGCCTCCGTCCCCAGCCCGCGCATCGATGCCGGTTTGCGGCGCTGGGTCGATGGCGAGCTGGCGCTCACCGATCGACGCCGAGCCGTGCAGGCCGGGATCTCCCTCGCGCGGTTCGACTCGTCCGCATGGATCGACCAGGTCGACGTGCCCCACGCCGTGGTCCTCACCACCCGCGACGCCGCCGTCGTGCCTGCCCGCCAACGGCGCCTCGTCGCGTCGTTGCCGGACCCGTCGGTGCACGAGGCCGACATCAGCCACACCGGCTGCGTCACCCACCCCGCGCTCTTCGTCCCCGCCCTCCTCGACGCCATCAGCGCGGTCCAGCGATCGCGGATCACGGGCGAGGCGGCCACCGGCTGGTCGGCCGGGCCCGATCCAGTCTGAGCGCCGGTACGGTCCCAGCGTGCGACTCGGAGTCTTCGGCATCAACTCAGGGTCGACGTTCCGCCCCGCGGACACCATCGCCACGGCGCAGCTGGCCGAGGAGCTCGACTTCGACTCCGTGTGGGCCGGCGAGCACGTCGTCGTGCCGAGTCCACGCGTGGCGCCGTCACCGATGGAGCCGGAGGACCCGATCCTCGACCCCATGGTGCACCTGAGCTTCGTCGCGGCGGCCACCCGACGGATCCTGCTCGCCACAGGGATCATCATCCTCCCGCAGCGGAACCCGCTGGTCCTCGCCAAGCAGGCCGCCACCCTCGACGTGCTGTCGGGCGGGCGGCTGCTGCTCGGCATCGGCGCGGGTTACCTCGAGCCGGAGATGACCGCCGTCGGCGTGCCCATGGAAGACCGCGGTACCCGCACGGACGACCACCTGGCCGCGATGCGGGCGCTGTGGACCCAGCCCGGCCCCGTGGAGCACCACGGGCGATACATCGACTTCGCCGGTGTCGACGCCCACCCTCGGCCCGTCACACCGGGCGGTCCACGCATCGTGGTCGGTGGCCACACGCCCGCCGCCTACCGGCGCGCCGTCGCCCACGGTCACGGCTGGTACGGCTTCGCCCTCACCCCCGAGCGCGCGGCGGCCTGCGTCGAGGGCCTGAGCCAAGCCGCTGACCAGGTGGAGCGCCCCGCCGCGCTCGGCGACCTCGAGCTGAGCGTCACCCCTCGCCGTCGCCTCGACGCCGAGGCCCTCGAAGCGTTCTCCGGGGCCGGCATCCATCGCCTCGTGCTCAACATCGCCGGCGATCCCACGCCCACCGACGTCGAGCAGCGCCTCCGCGCCGCGGCAGCGCTGATCTCCTGACAGCCGCTGTCAGGGTCTCGCTCGTACGCTCGCCGCGTGCCCGAGTACGCGGATGTGCCCACCGAGGTCCTCGCGAAGGCGCGAGCGATCTGCATGGTCCTCCCCGATGCGTACGAGGAGGAGGCGTGGACGGGGGTGCGGTGGCGGGTCCGCAAGCGGACCTTCGCCCACGTGCTCACGGTGGAGGGGGACACGGGCTCCGCCCACACGAGGGCAGCAGGGGTGGACGGGCCCACGACCCTCGTCACCTTCCGATCGTCCGGGCCCGAGCTGGAGATGCTGCGCGGGGCGGGGCATCCGTTCTTCTACGCCGGGTGGGGACGCGACGTCGTCGGCATGATCCTCGAGGCTGCGACCGACTGGGACGAGGTGGCCGAGCTCCTCACCGAGAGCTACTGCGTCCTGGCGCCCAAGAAGCTCGCGGCACAGGTCGACCGACCCGAGTGACTAGAGCGACTTCGAGAAGTCGTGGGTTCGCCAGTGCTCGGGACGCAGGCGAGCGTTGACCGCGCCGTCCGCCTGGACGTTGTCGACGTACCACTGGCCCAGCTCCGGGCCGAGGTAGCGAGTGGCCATCACCAGGGGGTCGTGGGAGGCCGGCACGACGGTCACGGGGCCCTCGACGCTGGCGTACCTGTACGGCGGGTCCTCGGTCTGGATCGTCATCGTCGCCCGACCCGCCGCCCTCAACAGGCGTGCCTTCAACGAGTCAGCGGCCATGCTGATGACGATCTCGTCGCCGTCGACGAGGTACCAGATCGGCAGGCTCAGCGGCCCGCGACCCGGCTCGTCCACCGCCAGCACCCCCACGTGCACGTCGGCCAGGAAGGCCTCGCGCTCAGCCCTGGTCATCGATCCCTCTGCCATGCCGGCCAGTCAACCGGATCGGCGGGTCGCTTCCTCCGCTCGGGCGGCCGCCTCGGCCACGACGGCGCCGAACCTCTGACCGGGCCCGCGGGTGAGGCGCTGGAGCGGACCGCTCACCGAGACCGCCGCCACCACGCGACCGCGCCCATCGCGGACGGGGGCCGACACCGAGGCGACTCCCTCCTCGCGCTCCTCCACGCTGGCCACCCAGGGCCCGTCCTCACCGCTCAGGACCCGGCCCGCGCTCCCCACCGAGAGCGGCAGTCGAGCCCCCACCGGGACGATGGTGCGCAGCTCACGAGGCGACTCGATCGACTCGACGCACACGCGAGCATCACCATCGAGCACGAACAGCTGGACCGACTCGCCGGTCTGCTCGTGGAGCCAGGCCAGCGCGGGACGGGCCGACGCCCACACCGGGACCGCCTCCGCCGCCTCGTGGCCGAGGGCGATCAGACGGAGGCCGAGGCAGAAGCGGCCGTCGTCGTCGCGGCGGACCAGCCCGTGGGCCTCGAGGGCCACCGCGAGGCGGTGCGCCGTCGGGCGGCTGAGGCCCGTCACCTCCACCAGCTCCGCCAGCGATCGCGGCGAGGCCTCGAGGGCGCCGATCACCGCCACCGCCTTGTCGAGCACGCCGACGCCGCTTAGGCTGTCCACACGTCGAGACTACTGTCTCAACATGTAAGACAGTCAAGAGGATCTCATGGCCAAGACGCTCTCGGAGAAGGTGTGGGACCGGCACGTCGTGCGCCGCGCCCCGGGTGAGCCCGACCTGCTCTACATCGACCTCCACCTCGTCCACGAGGTCACCAGCCCCCAGGCCTTCGACGGCATCCGGCTCGCGGGGCGCCGGGTGCGCCGCCCGGACCTCACCGTCGCCACCGCCGACCACAACGTGCCCACCGCCGACATCGACCGACCCGTGGAGGACCCGATCTCCGCCAAGCAGCTCGAGGTCCTCGCCGCCAACACCGCGGAGTTCGGCATCACCCACTACGGCATGGGCGATCCGAACCAGGGCATCGTGCACGTGATCGGTCCGGAGCAGGGCCGCACGCTCCCAGGGATGACGATCGTCTGCGGCGACAGCCACACCTCGACCCATGGCGCCTTCGGGGCCCTGGCCTTCGGGATCGGCACGAGCGAGGTGGAGCACGTGCTCGCCACCCAGACGCTCCCCCAGGTGCGCCCCGGCACGATGGCCGTCACGGTCACGGGACAGCTCCCCGACGGCGCCACCGCCAAGGACGTGATCCTCGCCATCATCGGGCGCATCGGGACCGGAGGTGGCATCGGATCGATCATCGAGTACCGCGGGGACACGATCGCCGGCCTCTCGATGGAGGGGCGGATGACGATCTGCAACATGTCGATCGAGGCGGGCGCCAAGGCCGGGCTCATCGCGCCCGATGACACCACCTTCGCCTACCTGGAGGGCCGCGCTCACGCGCCGAAGGGCGCCGGTTGGGAGGCGGCCCTCGAGGACTGGCGCGGGCTGCCCACCGACACCGACGCCACCTTCGACGAGGAGGTGCACCTCGATGCCGCGAGCATCACCCCCCACGTCTCCTGGGGCACCAACCCGGCCCAGGTGGTGCCGCTCGACCGGCGCGATCCCGTCCCCCGACGACTTCGCCGACCCGAACGAACGCGACAGCGCGGCGCGGGCGCTCGAGTACATGGGGCTCACCGCCGGCACCGCCGTGCGCGACGTCACCGTCGACACGGTGTTCATCGGCAGCTGCACGAACTCGCGCATCGAGGACCTGCGGGCCGCCGCCAAGGTGGCCGAGGGCCGGAAGGTGAAGGCCGGGCTCCGCACGCTGGTGGTCCCCGGCAGCTTCGCCGTGAAGCACCAGGCCGAGGCCGAGGGGCTCGACAAGGTGTTCACCGCCGCCGGCTTCGACTGGCGCGAACCGGGCTGCTCGATGTGCCTGGCCATGAACCCGGACAAGCTCGCCCCCGGCGAGCGCTCGGCGTCCACCAGCAACCGCAACTTCGAGGGCCGGCAGGGCCGGGGCGGGCGCACGCACCTGGTCTCCCCCGCGGTCGCCGCCGCCACCGCCATCGCCGGACACTTCGCCCTGCCCTCAGACCTCGCCTAGGAGCCCCATGCAAGCCGTACAGATCGTCCAGGGCACGGCCGTGCCGCTCGATCGCTCCGACGTCGACACCGACCAGATCATCCCCGCCGAGTGGCTCAAGCGCGTCGAGCGCACCGGCTTCGGGAAGGGCCTCTTCTCGTCGTGGCGGGACGATCGCAGCTTCGTGCTCAACGACGAGCGCTTCGCCGGTGCGAACATCCTGATCGGCGGCCCCAACTTCGGCACCGGCTCCAGCCGGGAGCACGCCGTCTGGGCGATCATGGACTACGGCTTCCAGGCTGTGATCAGCCCACGGTTCGCCGACATCTTCCGCAACAACTGCACCAAGAACGGCCTCGTGCCCGTGCAGGTGTCGGCCGAGGTCGGCGAACAGCTGCTGGCCGCCGTCGAGGCCGACCCGGCGCTCGAGCTGGTGGTGGACGTCGACCGGCGCACCCTGTCGGCGCCCGCCATCGACCTCGAGATCGGCTTCCCGCTGGAGGATGCCGTGCGGGAGCGGTTCCTCGAGGGCCTCGACGACATCGGCATCACGCTGCGCACCGAGGAGGCCATCACGGCCTTCGAGGCCAGTCGGCCCGACTGGCTCCCGACGGCCTAGAGGTCAGGCTGCGTGGAGCTGTAGAGCCACTCGTCGAACAGCTCGTCCAGCTCCTCACCGGACACCAGCTCCGAGAGCGCGACGAAGTCCTCGGTGGACGCGGTGTCGTCGCGGTGCTCGTCGATCCAGGTCCGGAGGATCGTGAAGAAGTCGTCGTCGCCGACGCGCTCGCGCAGCGCCTGCAGCGTCATCCCGCCCCGGAGGTACACCGTGGCGCTGAACAGCTCGACCGACCCCGGGTCGCCGGGCGGCAGGTCGAGATCGGGACTGCCCTCCCATTGGCGGGCGCTGGCTGCGGCCGTCGGTCCGCCCGTGCGCTCGGTGTAGAGCCACTCGGCGTAGGTGGCGAACCCCTCGTTGAGCCAGATGTCCTGCCAGGTCGACGGGCTGACGGTGTCGCCCACCCATTGGTGAGCCAGCTCGTGCAACAGGATGATGTCCGCGCGGCGGCCCTCCTGCGCGATGTCGGACCCGATGATCGTGAGCGTCTGCGTCTCGAGGGCGAAGCCGAGCGCCTCGTCGACGGCGAGCACGCCGTAGGCCTCGAACGGGTAGGGCCCGTAGACGTCGTCCAGCAGCTGGATCATGTCGGCCGTCCCCTCGACCGTGACGCGCGCCTGGTCGGCGAGGCTCCGGTGGAGCGCGTGACGGATCGCGACACCCTCCACCTCACCCGCATCGACGAGCTCGTAGTCGCCGATCGCGATCTGCACGAGGTAGCTCGCCATCGGGTCGCGGGCCTCGTAGGTCCAGGATCGGGTGCCGTGACCCGTGTCGTCGTCGGCGACGAGCAACCCGTTGGCGGCCACGGTCTGGTCAGAGGGCGCGGTGACACGGATGGTGTAGGTGGCCTTGTCCGTCGGGTGGTCGTTCACCGGGAAGAAGGTCGAGGCGCCGGTGGGCTCGGACACGACGAAGGCCTCCCGGCCGTCGGTCTGCCAGCCGACGTCGAAGAGGTCCGTGCCGTCCGTGACGGGAACGGGCCTCCCGCGGTAGGTGACCACCGTGGTGAAGTCGTCGCCCTCGGCGATGGCACGGCGCGGGGTGATCTGGAGCTCCCGCTCCGGGTGCTCGAACTCGGCCGGCTCGCCCCCCACCGTGACCGACCGCACGTCCAACCCCGACAGGTCGAGGTCGAACGAGCTCAGGTCCTGGGTCGCCGCGGCCTCGATCGTCGTGACCCCGTCCAGCGCACCCTCGTCGGCTCGCCAGGTGAGGTCGAGCGTGTAGTGGTCGACGTCGTAGCCGCCGTTGCCGAGATACGGGAAGTACGGATCTCCCACGCCGTCCGCGCCGCGCGTGCCCACCACCGGGGCCTCGGTCGTCGTGGTGGTGCGCGCCTCGGTGGTGGTGGTGGTGTCGCCCAGAGCCGCCGTGTCGGCGTCGTCTGTCCACGGCTGGACCACGACCAGCGCCAGGGCGCCGGCCGCGGCGAGGGCCGCGATGGGGAGGAGGACCCGCCGGTTCACGCTGGGCAGCCTCTCAGATCGCCGGCCACGGGACGCCGCGCGAAGCCCGCGATCGCTCCGGCCTGGAGTAGACGGTGCCCATGGCTTCCTCGCTCGTCCTCGTCACCGGTGCGACCGGCTACATCGGTGGGCGACTCGTGCCCGAGCTGCTCGACGCCGGGTACCGGGTGCGCGTGCTCGCCCGCACGCCGGCGAAGCTGTCCGGCGAGCCATGGCAGGCGGACGTCGAGATCCAACTGGGCGACGTCGCAGATGGTGAGGCGGTGGCCCGCGCGATGGCGGGCGCCACCGCCGCCTACTACCTCGTGCACTCCATGGGTGGGGCCGGCGACTTCGCGGCGCGCGACCGCGAGGCCGCCGCCACCTTCCGAGAAGCCGCCGACGGCACCCCCGGCCTCGAGCAGATCGTCTACCTCGGTGGGCTCGGCGATGAGCACGACGCGGCCCTGTCCCCCCATCTGGCCAGCCGCCACGAGGTCGGCCGCGTGCTCGCGGCAGGCTCGGTCCCCGTCACGGAGCTGCGCGCCGCGGTCATCATCGGCTCCGGCAGCGCCAGCTTCGAGATGCTCCGCAACCTCACCGAGGTGCTGCCCGTGATGATCACGCCCCGGTGGGTGTCCACGCGTTCCCAGCCGGTGGCGATCCGCGACATCCTCCACTGGCTCGTCCGAGCCATTGCGACGCCCGAGGCGAAGAGCCGCGTGCTCGAGGTGGGCGGCCCCGAGGTCGTCACCTACGAGGAGATGATGCGGGCCTACGCGGAGGTCGCCGGGCTGCGACGGCGCCTCGTCATCCGGGTGCCCTTGCTCACCCCCCGGCTCTCGTCGCACTGGGTCGGCCTCGTCACTCCCCTGCCGCTGGGGCTGGCCCGTCCGCTGATCGACAGCCTCGTCAACGAGGTGATCGTGCTCGAGCGCTCGGTCCAGGAGGTGATGCCCCACGATGCGCTCACCCTCCGCCAAGCGCTCGAGCTGGCGGTGCGTCGGGTCGAGGACCTGACCGTGCCGTCGCGCTGGTCAGATGCCACCTTGCCGGGCCGGACCCCGGCCGACCCACTGCCGACCGACCCCGACTGGGCGGGCGGCACGTTGCTCGTCGACGAGCAGGAAGCCCGCTCGAGCGCGTCGACGGAGCGCGTGTACGCGACCGTGACCGGCATCGGCGGCGAGCGGGGGTGGTACGTGGCGGAACCGCTGTGGTCGATCCGCGGCTCGATCGACGTGCTGCTCGGCGGGGTCGGGATGCGACGCGGCCGCCGCCACCCGGACGACCTGCGCATCGGCGACGCCCTCGACTTCTGGAGGGTGGAGGCGCTCGAGCCACCGCGCTTGCTCCGGTTGCGGGCCGAGATGCTCACCCCGGGGGATGCGTGGCTGGAGTGGCGGATCGAGCCCGAGGGGTCGGGAGCAGTGCTGCGGCAGAAGGCCCTCTTCCACCCTCGGGGCTTGCTGGGCCGCCTCTACTGGTACGCCCTCATCCCGTTCCACGCCCTCATCTTCAAGCGGCTCTGCACCCGCCTGGCCCGCGCCGCCGAGGGGACGTAGGTCCCCCGGAGCAGGTCCGTGTGGCCCTGCTCGTTTCGCGGTCGCAGCGCCACACTGAGTGGTGAGGACCGGGCGCCAATGCGCCGGAGGAGGTCCAGAGATGAAGGTTCACGGTCACCACACGGGCCGGGTGCTGATGATCATCGGGATCGCGCTCATCGGCCTCGGCATGGCCGGGCCGGTCAACGCCGACCCCGTCGGCACGCCCCTGGGCAACAACGGCACCATCAAGATCGACGGTGCCGACTTCGGCAGCCATCCCGACAACGAGCCGCACGTCGGCTGCAGCTTCCAGGTCGACTTCTACGGCTACGAGGCGGAGGTGCCGGTGTCGATGGTGTTCGAGGTGCAGCCGCCGACGGGTGATGCCGTCATCCACACGGAGAGCGGGACGCTCGACGGCGACGACGCCACCGGAGGCGGGAGCGAGACGGGCCTCGATGGCGAGTTCACCGTCGACCTCACCGATGACCTCACGGCCCACGAGCCGCAGCTGAACCAGGGCCACCATGTGAAGCTGACCATCACGGCCGACGACGGCAACCCGAACGGTGCCCAGGTGAAGCACAAGGTCTTCTGGGTCACCGACTGCGGCGGAGGCACGACCACGACCGAGGCCACGACCACCACCGAAGCCACGACCACCACCGAAGCCACCACCACCACCGAAGCCACCACCACCACCGAAGCCACCACCACCACCGAAGCCACCACCACCACCGAAGCCACCACCACCACCGAAGCCACCACCACCACCGAAGCCACGACGACGACGGGCCAGGGCGTCGCACCGACGACCGCCACCACGGGATCCACGACCGCCACCACGGAGGGCACCGAGGTCCTGGGCGTCGAGCTACCCCGCACCGGGGTCAGCGGAACGCTGCTCGTCATCGGAGCGACGCTCGTCGCGATCGGGCTGGCAGTCGAAGTGGTCGTCCAGGCCGCCAAGCGCCGGGGCACCGTCAGCTAGTGCCGCCAGGCGCCCGGGGCACCTGCGGAGGCAGGAGCGAAGCGACACCCGCAGCAGGCGATGTCAGGGCTCGTGGCGCTCGACCACCCGCACGTGGTCGCGGTGGCGGTTCACGGCGCTGACGACCGCGCGCAGTGACGCGGTCAGGATGCTCTCGTCGAGCCCGACGCCCCAGCGGACCTCACCGTCGGCGGACTGGGTCTCGACGTAGGCGGCGGCCTGCGCGTTCGTGCCGGCGCTGACGGCATGCTCGCTGTAGTCGACCACCTCGAGGTCGATGCCGAGATCGGCCTGCAGCGCAGCCACGAACGCGGCCAGCGGACCGGTGCCCGCGCCGTGCAGCGTGCGGTGCTCACCGTCGACGATCAGCTGCGCGGTGACGGTCGACCCCTTCTCCCCCGTCGTGGTCTCGTGGGAGATGAGCTGCACCGGCGCATCGGCGGCGAGGTAGGTGTCCTCGAACGCCAGCCACACCTCGGCGGCGGGGATCTCGGTGCCGGTGTCCTCGGTGATGGTCTGGATCGTCTTCGAGAACTCGATCTGGAGCCGACGGGGCAGGTCGAGCCCGTGCTCGGCCTTCATCAGGTAGGCGACGCCGCCCTTGCCGCTCTGGCTGTTGACGCGGATCACGGCCTCGTAGGTGCGGCCGACGTGCTTGGGGTCGATGGGGAGGTACGGCACCCCCCACTCCTCGTAGTCGCCGTAGCCGAGGGCCTCGAAGCCCTTCTTGATGGCGTCTTGGTGGCTGCCGGAGAACGACGTGTACACCAGGTCACCCACGTAGGGGTGCCGCGGGTGGACGGGCAGGCGATTGCAGTACTCGGCCACGCGCCGGAGCGCGTCGATGTCCGAGATGTCGAGCTCGGGGTCGACGCCCTGGCTGAACAGGTTCATGGCGATGTTGATCACGTCGACGTTGCCGGTTCGCTCGCCGTTGCCGAAGAGCGTGCCCTCGACGCGGTCGGCGCCGGCCATGAGGCCGAACTGGGCGGCGGCGACTCCCGTGCCCTGGTCGTTGTGCGGATGCAGCGACAGGCAGATGCGGTCGCGGTTCGGCACGTTGCGGTGGAAGTGCTCGATGACGTCGCCGTAGATGTTCGGCGTGTACATCTCGACCGTGGCCGGCAGGTTGAGCACGAGCTTCCGGTCCGTGTCGGGCTCGATGACGTCGCTCACCGCCGCACAGATCTCGATCGCGTAGTCGATCTCGGTGCCGGTGAAGCTCTCGGGGCTGTACTCGTACCGCACGTTGGTGCCGACCAGGGTGGGTTCGAGCTTCCTGCAGAGCTTCGCGGCATCGGTCGCGATCTGGGTGATGCCGTCCTTGTCCAGCCCGAACACGACCCGCCGCTGCAGGACGGAGGTCGAGTTGTAGAAGTGCACGATCACGTTGTTCGCGCCGCGAAGGCACTCGTAGGTGCGCTCGATCAGCTCGGGCCGGCACTGCGTGAGCACCTGGATCGTGACGTCGTCGGGGACGAGGTCCTCCTCGATGAGCTGGCGGATGAAGTCGAAGTCCGGCTGGCTCGCCGACGGGAAGCCCACCTCGATCTCCTTGAACCCCATCGCCACGACGGTGTCGAACATGCGGCGCTTCCGGGCCGGGTCCATGGGGTCGATGAGGGCCTGGTTCCCGTCTCGCAGGTCGACCGAGCACCAGAGGGGCGCCTTGGTGATGCGCTGATCCGGCCAGGTGCGGTCCGGCAGCTCGAGCGGGCGGAACGGCCGGTACTTGTCGAAGGGCATTCGCTTCGGGGTCACGGGTTCCGGGGGCATCAGTTCGTTCCTCAGTTCAGGTGTCAGGACAAAGAAAAACCTCCTGCCAGCGGCAGGAGGTCGTCGGGGCGAGCGCCGAGAAGGGGCGCTCGCCTACATAAGCAGCAGGAGGTCAGAGGCGAAGGTGCCGGTCATGTCCCAGCATCTTCCCGCTGGGCCCGGCGCCACGTCAAGGCGGATAGGGTCCGCAGCGTGATCCGACGCTTGGTACGCATCGGGCTGTTGCTGGGGGTGGCGGCGGCGATCGCCGTCGCGCTGAGCCGGCTCCTCGAGAGCCGGACGCAACCGGCCGACCTCATGACGGGCGAGCCCACCGAGCCGTGGCCGCGCCTCCCGGACCCGTCCGCCCCGTGGGTCGAACCGACGGGTGCCGTGTGCCCGACCAGCCACCCCGTCAAGGCCAAGCTCAGCTCGAAGATCTTCCACCTGCCAGGGTCCGCGAGCTACGACCGCACCCACCCGGATCGCTGCTACGTCGACGCCCTCGCGGCGGAAGCGGACGGGCTCCGCCCCGCCAAGCGGTAGCCCGTCAGAGGGCGGCGACGCTGACGACGCCGGGGAGGGCGCGGATGGCGCTCTGCACCTCGTCCGGGACGGCCACGTGCGTGGCCAGGATCATCAACGCCGCCCGGCCCTCCTCCGAGCGACCGAGGTGCATGTCGTCGATGTTGATCCTCGCCTCACCGACGACGCCGGTCACCGCGGCGATCATGCCGGGCACGTCGTCGTTGCGGACGACGAGCATGTGGTCGGCCGGCGGCACATCCACCGAGTGGTCGTCCACCATCACGATGCGGGCCTCGCCGCGCAGTCCCACGAGGGTGCCGCCGATCGCATGGTCGCCGCCACGGATGGTCACCAGGTTGACGTAGTCATGCGAGGTCGAGCTCGAGGACTCGCGGATCTCGATGCCCCGCTCCTCGGCCAGCCGCGGCGCGTTGACGTAGCTGACCGGCTCCTCACTGACCCTGCCGAACACGCCCTTGAGCACCGACAGCGTGAGGATGCGGGTGTCGGAGTCGGCGAGCTGTCCCTCGTACCCGACCTCGAGCACGTCGGGGACCGCCGCGGCGAGAGCGGCGTAGAGCTGCCCGAGTCGCTCGGCCAGGGGAAGGAAGGGACGCACGGTCGAGGAGGCCTCAGCCGCGCTCACGTTGACCGCGAAGGGCACGAACTCGCCCGCCAGCGCCAGGCCGACCTGCTCGGCGATGGTCTCGCCGGCCTTGTCCTGCGCCTCGGCGGTGCTGGCCCCCAGGTGGGGCGTGACCACGACCTGCGGCAGGTCGAACAGGGGCGAGCTCGTGGTGGGCTCCACCGCGAACACGTCGATGGCCGCCCCACCGATGCGACCCTCGCGGATCGCCTCTGCCAGCGCTTCCTCGTCGATCACCCCGCCGCGGGAGACGTTGACGATCCGCAGGCTCGGCTTGGCCAGGGCCAGCAGCTCCTTGCCGATCATGCCGAGCGTCTCCGGCGTCTTGACGACGTGCAGGGTCAGGAAGTCGACCACCCGCACGAGGTCCTCGAGCCCCATGAGCTCGACGTTGATCTGACGAGCGCGCTCCGGGGCGACGAAGGGGTCGTGCGCGACCACCTTCATGCCGAAGGCCGACGCTCGCTGGGCGACCAGCCTGCCGATGCGGCCGAGGCCGACGATGCCAAGGGTCTTGTCCGCCAGCTCGACGCCCTCCCAGCGCGAGCGCTCCCAGCGACCGTCGATCAGCGCCGCATGGGCCTGGGGGATGTTGCGGGCCTGCGCCAGCAGCATCGCCATCGTGTGCTCGGCGGTCGTGAGGATGTTGGACTGCGGCGCGTTCACGACCATGACGCCCTGCTGCGTGGCGGCGTCCGTGTCGACGTTGTCGAGCCCGATGCCGGCCCGGCCGACCACCACGAGGTCCTGGCCGGCGGCCAGCACGTCCGCGGTGACCGTGGTGGCCGAGCGGATGATGAGCGCTTGCGCTCCCACGACGGCGTCGAGGAGCTGCTCCCCGCTCAGGTCGAGCTGGAGGTCGACGTCGTGCCCAGCGGCCCGGAGGCGGTCGAGCCCCCGGTCGGCGATCTTCTCCGTCACCAGGATGCGGGCCATCCGCTGAGTCTGACCGTCCCTCGTCGGCCCCTGCCAGCCCATCTCCGCCGAACGCGGGACCTTCGACCCTCCTCGGCAGGCCGGGACTGCACTAACTTGACCGCCGTTCCCAGAACCCCAGCCTTGGAGGCTCCCTTGCACAAGCGGCCCTTGCGCCTGCTCGCCCCTCTCGTCGCCTTCGGCCTCATCATGGCCGCCTGCGGCGACGACGAGACGAGCTCGAACGATACGACGACCACCGCCCCGAGCGACGAGACCACCACGACGGTGGCCGACGAGTCCTCCTCCCAGGTCTCGCTCGACGATCTCTGCCAGGAGGCCAAGGACGCGGGCATCGAGGCACCTGACGGCTTCACCGTCCGCCTCGTCACGGACATCGGCAAGGTCGACGACCGGACCTTCAACCAGTACGCCTACGAGGGCATGATCGCGGCGCAGGAGTGCTTCGGCTTCGAGACGGACTACATCGAGACGGTCTCCGAGGCCGACTACGCCAAGAACATCTCCACCGCCCTCGAGGGCGGCCCGGACGTCGTCGTCACCGTCGGCTTCTTGCTCGCCACCGACACCCTCGCCGCGGCCGACGCCAACCCCGACACGAACTTCATCGGCATCGACCAGTTCCAGGAGGCGTTCCCGGCCAACTACATCGGCGTGCTCTTCAACGAGGACGAGGGTGGCTACATGGCCGGCGTGCTCGCCGCCTCACTCAGCCAGAGCGGCGTCATCGGCGTGGTCGGGGGCCGGGAGGACGTCCCGCCCGTCGTGAAGCTCGTGAACGGATACGAGCAGGGCGCCTTGTCGGTCAACCCCGACATCCGAGTGCTGAAGATCTACAACGACTCGTTCACCACCCCGGACATCGGCGCATCCAACGCCGAGCAGTTCATCGGCGAGGGCGCCGACGTGATCTTCGGCGCCGGCGGCAAGACGGGCTCCGGTGGCGTCGCCGCCGCGACGGCCCAGGGCGTCTGGGGCATCGGCGTCGACCAGGACGAGTTCTTCAGCACCTTCAACAGTGGTGACGCTCCCGGCTCCGAGTTCCTCGCCAGCTCGGCCGTGAAGCGGGTCGACTACGCGGTGTTCACCAAGATCGTCGACGCCCTGAGCGGCGAGTTCGCCGGCGGCATCTTCGCCCTCACGGCGGCCAACGGCGGCATCACCTACGCGCCGTTCCACGACGCCGACATCCCTGACGATGTCGCCGCCAAGCTGGAGGAGACCCGCCAGGGCCTCGCCGACGGATCCATCACGACCGGCCTCGACCCCGCGACGGGTCTGCCGCTCTAGAGCACGCCGGCTGGGGGGCGGTCCGCCCGCCCCCCAGCCGCTGCTCGGAAACACGCGATGAGCGACGAGGGACGCGTCCCCATCCTCGAGGTGCGGGGCCTCACCAAGACCTTCCCCGGAGTGATCGCGAACGAGGACGTGAACTTCACCCTCCACGAGGGGGAGGTCCACTGCCTGCTCGGCGAGAACGGGGCGGGCAAGAGCACGCTGATGAACGCGGTGTTCGGGCTGTACCAGCCGGACGCGGGTGAGATCCGGCTGCGGGGCGAGACCGTGCGGTTCGGCAGCTCGGCCGACGCCATCGCCAGTGGGATCGGCATGGTGCACCAGCACTTCCAGCTCATCCCGGTGTTCACGGTGGCCGAGAACGTCATCCTCGGCAACGAGATGCGCAAGGGCCCGCTGCTCGACATCGACGGCGCGCGCGAGCGCATCACCGAGCTGGGCACCCGCTACGGGCTGCACATCGATCCCGACGCCATGGTCGGCGATCTGTCCGTCGGTGAGCAGCAGCGCGTGGAGCTCGTCAAGGCGCTCTTCCGGGACGCTGACATCTTGATCCTCGACGAGCCCACCGCTGTGCTCACGCCCGGTGAGGTCGACGACTTCTTCGCCGTGGTCCGGAACCTGATCGAGCAGGGCAAGTCGATCATCTTCATCACGCACAAGCTCCGCGAGGTCCTGGCGGTCGCCGACCGGATCACCGTCCTGCGCGGGGGTCGGGTCGTGGGCGACGCCGACCCCGCCGAGGCCACGCAGCAGAGCCTCGCCACCCTGATGGTCGGCCGCGACGTCTCGTTCACCATCGAGAAGGCCGAGGCCCACCCTGCCGATGTCGTGCTCCGGGCCGCCGGACTCGTCGTTCAGGATGACCGCGGCGTCACGACCGTGAACGGGCTCGACCTCGAGGTGCGCGCCGGCGAGGTGTTCGGCATCGCGGGCGTGGAGGGCAACGGCCAGCGGGAGCTCGTCGAGGCGCTCGTGGGGATGCGATCCAAGGTGAGCGGCACCGTCGAGATCTCCGGCCACGACGTCACCCATGCCACGCCGCGGGACGTCCTCGAGCTCGGTGTGGCCCACGTGCCGGAGGATCGCAACAAGCACGGGCTCGTCGGGCCGTTCAGCATCGCCGACAACCTCGTCCTCAACCGCTTCTGGCGGAAGCCCTTCGCCCGCCGCGGGCTCCGCGATGAAGCCGCCATCGGACGTGAGGCGCTCGATCTGGTGGAGCGCTTCGACATCCGGACCACGGGCACCGACGTACCGGTCGACAACCTCTCGGGCGGGAACCAGCAGAAGGTGATCATCGCCCGCGAGCTGACGGGCGACGTCGCGCTCCTCGTCGTCGCCCAGCCCACCCGGGGGCTGGACGTCGGCTCCATCGAGTTCATCCACCGCCGCATCGTCGAGATGCGCGACCGGGGAGCAGCCGTGCTGCTCGTGTCCGCCGAGCTCGACGAGGTGCTCAACCTGTCGGATCGGATCGGCGTCATCTACCGCGGGGCGCTGGTGGGCGTGTACGCCCGCGCCGACGCGACCCGCGATCAGCTCGGCCTGCTGATGGCCAGCGGGGCTGCGTGATGGCGCTGCCCACCCCCGACGACCAGGCCTCGCCACCGCCCGACCGCCTGCGGGCGCTCCTGCAGGACGCGGGGAAGCTGCAACCGGTGCTCGTCCCCCTCTACGCGATCCTGGTGGCTCTGGTGGTCGCTGGGGTGGTCATCCTCCTCATCGGCAAGAACCCCCTCGACGCCTACTGGGCCCTGCTGCGCGGGATGTTCGGGACCCCGGAGCGCATCGCGGCCTCGCTGGGTCGCTCCACACCCTTCATCGGGGCGGCGCTCGCCGTCGCCTTCGCGTTCAAGGCCGGCCTGTTCAACATCGGCGCCGAGGGCCAGCTCCTCGTCGGCGCCACCGTGGCGGCCTGGGTGGGCACGTGGAGCTGGCTCGCAGGGCTCCCCGGGATCCTGCTGATCCCGATCATCCTGCTGGCCGGCATCGTCGGCGGCGGCCTGTACGGCTTCATCCCCGGTGTGCTGAAGGCCCGAACCGGCGCGCACGAGGTGATCGTCACGATCATGCTCAACAACATCGCGATCCTGTTCGTCAGGTGGATGGTGAGCTCGCAGGACCCGGTGATCCTGCGCGACACGTCCGCATCGGTTCCCCGCACGGCGACGATCCCCGACGCCGGCCGCCTTCCCGAGCTCGTCGGGAGCGAGCCGCCGCTCCACCTCGGGTTCTTCGTGATGATCGGCCTCTGCGCGCTGGCGTGGTTCATCCTCAAGCGCACCAACTTCGGCTTCGAGGTGCGCACAGTCGGCACCAACCCGAACGCGGCGAAGTACGCCGGCATGGGGGTGAGTCGCACGATCATCCTCGTGATGGCGATCTCCGGTGCCTTCGCCGGCCTGGCCGGGGCGAGCGAGATCAGCGGCACCTCGGGCTTCCTGAGCCCCGGCGTCTTCGTCGCCATCGGCTTCGACTCCATCGCGATCGCGCTGCTGGCGCGCGCCAACCCGTTCGCGATCATCCTCACGTCGATCCTGTGGGGTTCGATGCTCTCGGGTGCCGCCCTGATGCAGCAGGAGGCGGAGCTGTCGATCGACGCGGTGCGGATCGTCCAGGCGCTGGTGCTGCTGTTCGTGGCCGCTGACGTCATCGTCCGGGCGATCTTCCGGATGAAGCGCGACGGCGGCGCTGGGAGCGCGCTCGCGGCAGACCAGGTGGCCACCGGGTGGGGTGCCACGTGAAGGGGCTGCGCTTCGGGCGCCTCCAGACCCTCGGCGTGCTGTTCGGGGTGCTCGGCGTCTTCCTGATCGGCTACGTGGCGCCGAACCTCGACGAGGCCGACAGGGGCTTCGCCTTCGAGCCTCCGCCCGAACCGCTGAAGGTCCTGTTCTCCCCCAGCACGATGGTGACGGCGATCGGCATCATCTTCGTGCTCACGGCGGTCGCCACGTTCTTCGAGGGGCGGTCCAAGCGACTGGCCAGCGGCAGCCTGCTGCTCTCCTCGATCCTGTTCATCCCGCTGGTGCTCGTGCTCGGGCTCTCGCTCTCCACGGCGCCGGACACCAACATCACCCAGCTCCTGGTGGAGTCCCTCCGCCTGAGCACGCCGATCGCGCTCGGGGCCATGTGCGGCCTGTGGTGCGAGCGCTCCGGCGTCGTCAACATCGGCATCGAGGGCACGATGCTGGCTTCTGCCGGCACCGGGTTCATGACGTATGCGCTCATCGGCGATGCGCAGGGCACCGGCGCGCTGTGGCTCTCCGTCTGCGTCGCGATCCTCACCGGGGGCCTCATCTCCCTCCTGCACGCAGCGCTCAGCGTCAGCCTCCGGGTGAACCAGATCATCTCGGGTGTGGTCATCAACCTGCTCGCGCTCGGGATGACCGGGTTCGTGCGCTCCGAGGTGATCATCCCGTCGGGCATCTCCACCGGCGTGCCCACGGCCGCGATCGCACTGCCCGGCCTCTCGAAGATCCCGATCCTCGGGCCGCAGCTGTTCACGAACGAGCCCATCTTCTTCATGATGTTCGCCATCGTGGCCGTCACCTCCTTCGTGCTCTACCGCACCCGGTTCGGGCTGCGGGTCCGCTCGGTGGGCGAGAACCCGCACGCCGCCGAGACGCTCGGCATCGACGTCATCAAGATCCGCTACACGGCGGTGATCATCGGAGGGCTCATCGCTGGGCTCGCTGGGGCCTGGTTCTCGCTGGAGTCTCAAGCCGGCTTCGAGGACAACATGACCAACGGCACCGGCTTCATCGCGCTGGCCGCGCTCATCTTCGGCAAGTGGCGGCCCTACACCGCGTTCGCGGGCGCCATCCTCTTCGGCTTCACCCGGGCGCTGGGCGCCCGCCTGCAGTTCCTCGGGGTGACGATCGGCGACTTCGCCATCCCGAGCGAGTTCTGGCAGGCGCTGCCCTTCGTCGTGACGATCATCGTCGTCGCCGGAGCCGTCGGGCGGGCCGTGGCTCCGGCCGCCGACGGCGTGCCCTTCGAGCGATCACGGTGAGCGACCCGGTCGACATCGACTGGGAGACGCTCCGCGCCAAGGCGATCGAAGCGTGCACCCGGGCGTACGCGCCGTACTCGCGCTACCCCGTCGGCGTCGCGGGCCTGGTCGACGATGGTCGCGTGCTCACCGCCTGCAACGTCGAGAACGCGTCCTACGGGCTGACCTTGTGCGCCGAGTGCGGGCTGGTGTCCGCGCTGCACGCCACCGGGGGCGGCGTCCTGGTCGCGGTGGCCTGCGTCGACAGCCACGGCGACGAGCTCGTGCCCTGCGGACGATGCCGGCAGCTGCTCCACGAGCACGGCGGCCAAGAGCTCCTGTTCAACCGGCGGCCGCTCGGCGAGCTCCTCCCCGACGCGTTCGGGCCGGACCACCTGCGACCCACGAGCTGAGCCGGTGAACGCCATCGACCTCATTCTCACGAAGCGGGACGGCGGTCGGCTCAGCGAGGAGCAGATCGACTGGTTCATCCGGTCGTACACGCTCGGGGTCGTACCCGACGAGCAGGCCGCCGCCCTGCTCATGGCGATCCTGTTCCGCGGGCTCGACGCCGGGGAGCTGGCGCGCTGGACCCAACAGATGATCGCGACCGGGTCGCGTGCCGACCTCTCCGACATCGGCAAGCCGACCGTCGACAAGCACTCCACCGGGGGCGTGGGCGACAAGGTGTCGCTCATCGTGTGCCCGCTCGTCGCCGCCTGCGGTGTCGCCGTTCCCCAGACCGCGGGTCGAGGCCTCGGCCACACCGGCGGCACTCTCGACAAGATGGAGACGATCCCCGGCTGGCGCTCCACGCTCACGCCCGAAGAGGTGGCCCGGGTCCTGCGCAGCTCGGGGGCCGTCATCAACGCGGCGGGCCCCGACCTCGCCCCCGCCGACCGCAAGCTCTACGCCCTTCGCGACATCACGGGGACGGTCGAGTCCATCCCGCTGATCGCCAGCTCGATCATGTCGAAGAAGATCGCCGAGGGCACCGGCGCGCTCGTGCTCGACGTCAAGGTCGGGAGCGGCGCCTTCATGAAGGACGAAGGCCGAGCGCGCGAGCTGGCCGAGACCATGGTGGGCTTGGGCAGCGCGCACGAGGTGCGCACCATGGCGCTGCTCACCCAGATGGACGTGCCGCTCGGACGCAGCGCCGGCAACGCGCTGGAGGTGGTGGAGTCCGTGGAGGTGCTGGCCGGCGGGGGTCCGTCGGACCTCGTGGAGCTCACGCTGGCGCTGGCTCGGGAGATGCTCGATCTGGTTGGCCTCGACACCATCGACCCCGCTGATCTGCTGGCCGACGGCCGGGCGATGGATGCGTGGCGGGCACTCGTCCGCGCCCAGGGCGGCGACCCCGACGCCCCGCTGCCCCGAGCCACGGAGATCGAGGTGGTGCCGGCGCCGTCGACGGGCACGCTGGCTCGCCTCGATGCCATGGCCGTCGGCGTGGCCGCGTGGCGGCTCGGCGCGGGACGAGCTCGCAAGGAGGACTCGGTCTCACCGATCGCCGGTGTCGTGTGGCACGCCACCGTGGGTGACCACGTCGAGCAGGGCCGGCCCCTGCTGGAGCTCCACCTCGACGACCCCGGTCGCCTCCCCGGCGCGCTGGAGGCCCTCGAGGGTGCCATCGAGGTCAGCCCGACCCCCGTCGCCCCTCCCCCATGGTCCTCGGCCGCGTCACCTGACAACGTCTGCGGTCGATTTCGTCCGGATACCGGACGTTTCCCTACGCAGACGTTGAGAGGTTCTCGACGACGATCGGCTCGATGGCCTCGGACTCGGGGAGGTCGAAGCCGAGGACCTGGGCATAGAAGCTGAGCTCGCCGTCGAGGGCCGCCCGGATGTTGTGGGACTGGCGGAACCCGTGCTGCTCGCCCTCGAAGGGCACGTACGCCACCGGTACGCCCTTGGTGCGCAGGGCCTCGACGATCATCTCGGCCTGGTTGGGGGGGACGATCGGGTCGTCGAGGCCCTGGAAGACGGCGAGCGGCCGATCGATCCGGTCGGTGTGGAAGATCGGCGAGCGCTCCTCGTAGACGGCCCGGGCCTCGGGCCACGGGCCCACCAGCCCGTCGAGGTAGCGGCTCTCGAACTTGTGGGTCTCCTCGGCCAGCACGCCGAGGTCGGCCACGCCGTAGTGGCTCGCTCCGGCCGCGAACACCTCATGGAACGCGAGGGCGGCCAGGGTCGTGAAGCCACCAGCCGACCCGCCCCGGATGCAGAGCCGCGCGGGATCGGCGTCGCCGCGCTCGACGAGGAACGTGCAGACGGCCGCGCAGTCCTCGACGTCGGCCACCCCCCACGCGCCCTGGAGGAGAGCCCGGTAGGCGCGCCCGTATCCGGTGGAGCCGCGGTAGTTGACGTCGACGACGGCGAAGCCGCGGCTGGTCCAGTACTGCCGGGAGAGCTGCAGCATGGGCCGGGCGGCGGCCGTGGGCCCGCCGTGGATCATCACCAGCAGCGGCGGGCGCTCACCTTCCGGAGCCGTGACCTCTGGGTTGGTCGGCGGGTAGAGGAGGGCATGGGCGGTGGCGCCGCCGACGGTCGGGAAGTCGATCGGCTCCGGCGCCGAGAACCAGGTGGCGTCGAGACCGAGCTCGCGCGGAGGCACGACCACCTCGACGGCGCCCGAGTCGATCGACACCGACGCGACGTGCACCTCGGCGGTCGGGCTACCCGCGATGTACACGGCCTCGGCGCCCCGGGCTCGGAGCTGGTCGATCATCGTGTGGGGGACGTCGAGTGTGGTGACACGCCCGAAGTCGGGCTCGCGCACGGCGAGCCGATCGAGGCCGCCGTCGCTGTAGCTGAACACGAGTCGGCCATCGTCGAGGAAGGCGAAGCACGACTGGCCGAACACCCACGCCGGGAAGCCGATGTCCTTGCCGAGGTCGACCATCGCCTCGGTTCCCCGTCCGGGGCTCCAGCGGTAGAGGCTCCAGAAGCCGGTGCGGTCACCGAAGAACCACAGTGATCCGTCGGGGGCCCAGGTGGGCTGGCCGATCGACTCTCGCGGCTCGCTCCCGGCCACCACCGTGCGGACGCCGCCCTCGTCGACCACGAGGCGCGTGGCATCCCACGGCATGTCGGGGTGATCCCACTCGAGCCAGCAGAACGCCCGACCGTCGGGCCCCCAGCGCGGGTCGGACACGAAGTCCGGTCCCTCGACGACCACCTCGGGGTCGCTCGGTCCGTGCGCGTCGAGGCGCACGATCGTGTTGGTGGCCTCGGCCCCGTCGGCGTGGTGCTCCTCCCGGACGCACAGGAGCCTGGCGCCATCGGGGCTCACGTCGCCGTCCGCGTACCGGAGCCCGCGGGGCACCACGGGCTCCGGACTGAGCGGCACGGGTGCTCCACCAGGCTCGACTCGGTGCAGCCGCTGGGAGGCCCAGTCCGTGAACCACAGGACGCCGTCGCGCACCCACCAGGCTCCGCCGCCGTACTCGTGGACGCCGCTGCGGGCGTTCCACGGCGCGGTGACGACCTCGGTGACGCCGCCAGCCGCATCCCGCCGGAGGACAGCCATGCGGCCGCCCTCCTCGGGACGTCCCTCGGACCACCACAGGTGCTGGCCGTCGAGGTGGAGCCCGTTGGGCAGCCGTGCCGACCGCACGACCAGCTCGCTCGTGATCGGGGTGGGCCAGGAGCCGTACGGCAGGACCGTGGTCATCACGTGCCGGCCTCTGCGAGGAGGTCGGCGATCCGGCGACACCCCTCGCCGAGGTCGTCGTCGCCCAGCGCGTAGCTCAGCCGCGCGTACCCGGGCGCGTCGAAGGCCTCCCCGGGGACGATCGCCACCTTGGCCTCGTCGAGGAGCACACCGCAGAGCTCGACCGTGGTGCTGGACGTACGCCCGCGGATCGGACGATCGAGGTAGTGGGACAGGTTCGGGAACGCATAGAAGGCGCCTTGCGGCTCGAGCGACGTGACGCCCTCGATGCCGGTCAGGAGCTGGTGCATCAGGCGGCCCCTCCGCTCGAAGGCCGCCCGCATCTCTGCGACCGCGCTGAGGTCGCCCGACACGGCAGCCAGCGCGGCCCGCTGGCTGACGTTGGCGACGTTGGAGGTGGCGTGCGACTGCAGGTTCGTCGCCGCCTTGACGATGTCGTCGGGCCCGATCATCCACCCGACGCGCCAGCCCGTCATGGCGTAGGTCTTGGCCACACCGTTGAGCACGACGCAGCGGTCGCGCAGCTCGGGCACGAGGGTGGGCATCGAGCTGAAGCGGTGCTCGCCGTAGGTGAGGTGCTCGTAGATCTCGTCCGTGATCACCCAGATCCCACGCTCGACCGCCCAACGGCCGATCGCTTCCACCTCGGCCGGCGGGTACACCGCCCCGGTCGGGTTGGAGGGCGACACGAACAGCAGCGCCTTGGTGCGATCGGTGACGGCCGCGTCGAGCTGTTCGACCGTGACCCGGAACCCGGTCGTCTCGTCCGTCCGCAGCACGACCGAGACCCCGCCGGCCAACGCGATCGGCTCCGGGTACGTCGTCCAGTAGGGCGCCGGGAGGAGCACCTCGTCACCCGGATCGAGGAGCGTGGCGCACGTGTTGTAGACGGCGTGCTTGCCGCCGTTGGTGACCAGCACCTGGCTCGCCGTGACCTCGAGGCCGGAGTCGCGCCGCGTCTTGACGGCGATGGCCTCCTTCAGCTCGGGGAGGCCCCCGGCCGGCGTGTACTTGTGGTTGCGGGGATCGCGGCACGCCTCGACGGCCGCCTCGACGATCGCCGCCGGCGTCGGGAAGTCGGGCTCGCCAGCACCGAAGCCGATGACCGGCTCGCCCGCCGCCTTGAGGGCCTTCGCCCTGGCGTCGACGGCCAGCGTGGCGGACTCGGTGATCGCGGCGACGCGCCGGGACACACGGGTGCCGGTACGGGGGGTGGTCCAACGGTCTCGCTCCTTGCTCGGTCAGTCCGCGATCATGACACGGTGACTCCCGCCCCCACCCCTGACATCAAGATCCCCGTCGACCTGCTGCCCACGGACGGGCGCTTCGGCTGCGGCCCGTCCAAGGTGCGCCCCGAGGCGGTGGAGGCCCTGCTCACGGCGAGCCGGGACTACCTCGGCACCTCCCACCGCCAGGCTCGCGTGCAGTTCGAGGTGGGTGCGCTCCGCAACGGGCTCGCCGAGCTGTTCGCCCTACCCGACGGCTACGAGGTGCTGCTCGGCAACGGCGGCACCACCTGCTTCTGGGACGCCGCCACCTTCGGGCTCATCGAGCAGCGCAGCCAGCACCTCCGCTTCGGTGAGTTCTCGTCGAAGTTCGCTGACGCCGTCGCCACCGCGCCGCACCTCGGCGAGCCTGCGAACCTCTTCGCCGAGCCGGGCACCCACCCGCTACCCGTCGCAGATCCCGAAATCGACACCTACTGCCTCACCCACAACGAGACGTCCACCGGCGTGGCGATGCCGCTCGAACGGCCCGTGGGGGCCGATGGCCTGGTGCTCGTCGACGCGACCTCCGCCGCCGGCGGTCTGCGCTTCGACCCGAACGAGGTCGACGTCTACTACTTCGCCCCGCAGAAGTGCCTCGCGTCGGACGGCGGGCTGTGGCTGGCCGCCGTCTCGCCGGCTGCGATCGCGCGCATCGAGCGGATCACGGCGTCGGAGCGCTGGATCCCAGCGTCGCTCGACCTCGGGATCGCGCTCGAGAACAGCCGCAAGGACCAGACCTACAACACGCCCGCCTTGGCCACGATCTTCCTGGCCGTGCAGCAGGTCGACTGGATCAACCAGAACGGCGGCCTCGAGTGGGCGGCGGCGCGCTGCGACCGGTCCGCGGCGACCATCTACGAGTGGGCCGAGGCATCCAGCTACGCCACACCCTTCGTTGCTGATCCCTCGCAGCGCAGCCACGTGGTGGCCACCATCGACCTCGATGCTGCCGTGGCGGACGCCAACGTCGTCTCCGCCGTCCTGCGGGCGAACGGGATCCTCGACACCGAGAGCTACCGGAAGCTGGGGCGGAACCAGCTGCGGGTCGCCCTCTTCCCCGCCATCGAGCCTGACGACGTCGCCGCCCTCACCCGGTGCATCGACGTCGTCGTCGACGCGATGACGGCATGAGGTTCTCCATCTGGCCGACGTTGGCGCAGGCATGGGACGACGTGCTCGAGGTCACCCGCCACGCCGAGGCCACCGGGTGGGACGGCGTGTACGTGGCGGACCACTTCATGGGCGATGCCGGCGGCGGCTTCGGCGCCGTCTCGGCGCCCACGCTCGAGGCCACGGCGGCCCTGGTCTCGCTCGCGGTCGCCACAGAGCGGCTTCGGCTCGGCACCCTCGTGCTCGGCAACACCTACCGCCATCCCGCGGTGCTCGCGAACTGGGCCGCGACGGTCGACCAGATCAGCAACGGGCGCCTCTTGCTCGGCGTCGGCGCCGGCTGGCAGGAGAACGAGCACGAGCAGTACGGGATCCGCCTGCCCCCGCCCGGCGAGCGCATCGAGCAGTTCGAGGAGGCCTGCCACGTGTGGAGGGGCCTGCTGCGGGAGCCGACGACCACCTTCTCGGGCACGCACTACCAGCTCACCGACGCCATCTGTGAGCCGAAGCCGGTGCAGTCACCCCTTCCGCTGCTCATCGGGGGCAAGGGTGACCGGATGATGGGCGTGGTCGCCCGGCACGCCGACGAGTGGAACATGTGGGGCCTGGCCGACGTGATCGCCGAGCGGTCGGGCGTCCTCGACGAGCGCTGCGAGGCGATCGGCCGTGATCCGAGCGAGATCAAGCGCTCCGCGCAGGCGCTCGTCCTGCTCACCGACGACCGGCGCCGGGCCGAGGAGTTCCTGGCCGGAACGGGCGGGCGCGCCGCCGTCGCCGGCACCACCGACGACGTCGCCGAGGCCGTGGCCGCGTGGCAGGCGATCGGCCTCGACGAGGTCATCGTCCCCGACTTCACCCTCGGCCGCGGCGCGAACAAGCTCGAGCGCATGGACGCCATCATCGAGGTCGTGGCACCGCCGTTCCGGACCTGACCACCACCACCACCACCACCACCAACTGCTTCTGTGTGCGCTGGACACCGCATTCCGGTGGTGAACGCACACAGAAGCAGTTGGTTAGGTCGCCACGGCGTGCGCTGACTCGGACTCTGCGGCAGGCGCGGCGACCAGGACGGCCGCGAGGACGACCATGCCGAGCGACGCGAGCATCGCGATGGCATCGCCGGTGTCGTACGAGCCGAGGTGGGTGGCGTGGTACACGAAGTGGGGCAGCCCGTAGAGGAGCGCGGCACCGCCGGTGACCCGGGCCAGCAGGGTGCTCCCGGTGACGAGCGCCATGACGGCGACGAAGGCGAGCGCGAGGTTCAGCCCGCCGACGTCGCGGACGAGGTGCTCGTTGTACGGGCCGTCGAGGGCGACCCAGGTGCGGCCCAGCCCGGGGAAGTCGTCGTAGAAGGACTGGGGGAACCCCTGGGCCCAGACCCCCACCATGAGGCTCCCGCCGGCGATGACCACCAGCGCGACCTTCCGGAGCGCGCTCATGCGGGCCACGACCCGCGGATCGACGGGTGGATCGGCTGCCAGCCGGTGGCCTCCTTGAAGCGGCGGTTCGACACCCGCAGCGATCGCATCAGCAGCTTCACGGACGCAGGGGCGGCAGCCCGCACCGCCTTCGGCACCGGGTGCGGCGGCTTCACCCCCAGCGCGTCGGCCACGATGCGACCGGCCTCGGCGCGGGTGACGGGCTCGTCGTCGGCCACGTTGTAGGTGCCGCTCGGCGCGCGGAGCGCGGCCACGACCGCGGCGCCGGCGTCCTCGGCGTGGATGAAGGACGTGTAGCCATCCGGGTCCCCGAGGAACGGGTTCACCCGACGCCGGACGCTCGTGTTGAAGGCCTGCGTGTGGCTGCTGTCCGGGGCGTAGAACTGCGCATAGCGCAGCACCACCCCTGCACCGCCGTGGCTGGCGAAGCGGGCGGCCGCCGCCTCGGCGTCTCGGGCGCCGCTGAACGGCCCGATCTGGTCGACCGGGTGCTCTTCGTCGATCCACTCGTCGCCGCTGTCCACGTAGGGGAACGCGATCGACTCCTGGACGTACCGCGCCGCTCCCGCCTCGAGCGCGCCGTCGACGAGGTGGTTCGACGCCTCGCTGCGCAACCGCTCGTTGGTGGTCCAGGCCGAGCCGCGGGCCGCCTTGGTCATGGGCGGGATGCTCGTGGCCAGGTTGACGACCGACCTCGTGTCCGACGACGGCGGCGCCCACAGCCAGGGGATCGAAGAGGTCCACGGTCACCGGCTCGCCGCCCAACGACCGGACGAGGTCGGCCTTGGCGTCGGTGCGGGCGACCGCGGTGACGTCGTGGCCCGCCGCCACGAGGGCAGGCAGGGCCCGGGTGCCGACCACACCCGTGCCCCCGGCCAGGAAGATCTTCATGCTCGGTTCCTCCTCGTGATCTCGACCTGCTTGATCCACTCGGCGCCTCGGAGCAGCTGCGCCGCAGGGACTGTCGCGATGAGCTCGGTGATCAGATCGCCGACGGTGGTGGCGGCCAGCTCCGCTCGCCACGCGTCCTCGGCGCGCCACATGGCCCGGGCGATCCCGCAGGGGCGCCGATACGCGCCGGGCGAGTCCGACGCGGCCGGTCCCCGCTGACGGATCTCGCTGCACTGGAAGGCGGTGTCGGCGCCGTCGACGGCCAGCACGACCTCGAGCAGCGTCACCTCCGCGGCCGGGCGGGCGAGCCGGTACCCGCCGAGCGGACCCGGGCGCGACTCGGTGATGCCGGCCGCGGTCATCGCCTGCAGCGCCTTGGCCAGGTAGGCCGGAGGCACGTCGTGGAACTCGGCCAGCCGGGCGGCCGGGAGCGCGTGGTCCTGCGGCAGGGTGCCCAGCACCGTGCAGCAGTGGAGACCCCACTCGACCGTGTCGCTCATCCGCACATCTCGGATGGTAGCAATCCGGGATATCCATTGTCCAGGATGTCGCCCACTACGGTCCCGGCCCATGCCGACGAACGCCGAGGTGCGAGCCCAGCTCACCGGACCGGGAGGGATGTTCGAGGTCGTCACCGAGGATGTCCTCGGACGACCGACCCAGGTCTACGCCCAACGCATGCCCTCGTTGCGCTCGGTCGCGGAGGTCGGGTTGATGCGGGGCGACGACCAGACGTTCATCGTCTACGGCGACCGCACCTGCGGGTTCGCCAGCTTCGTGCAGACCGCCAACGGCGTGGCCCACGCTCTGCGCGAGCGGTTCGGCCTCGCCAAGGGCGACCGAGTGGCCGTGCTGTCCCAGAACAACCCCGAGTGGTGCCTGAGCTTCTGGGCGACCGTGTCGCAGGGTGCGATCCTCGTCGGCCTCAACGGATGGTGGACCACCGACGAGATCGAGTACGGCCTCCAGGACTCCGGTGCCAAGGTGCTGGTCGCCGACCGCAAGCGCTTCGAGCGGATCGCCGGCTCGCTCGACCAGGCGCCCGCACTGGAGCACGTCTTCCTGATCGACTGCTCCCCCGCCGACCTCGGTCTGGCCGACGATCCGCGCCTCCACGGGTTCGCGGAGCTGACCGGCTCCCCCACCGCCGACTTCGTCGACGAGGCGATCGCCGAGGACGACGCGGCCGTGATCTTCTACACGTCCGGCACGACGGGCCGGCCCAAGGGTGCGATCTCGACGCACCGGAGCATGATCGCCAACCTGCAGAACACGATGTACAACGCCGTCGCCGGCTCGATGGCCGGCGGCAGCGGCGCTCTACCCGACGTGGACACGGGGCAGAACGTGGCCCTCTTCACCTCGCCGCTCTTCCACGTGTCCGGCTGCCACTCGACCTTGGTCGTCGGCCTCCTCGCCGGGCTGAAGCTCGTGATGCCCGAGGGGCGCTTCACGCCGGAGACGGCCCTGCAGCTGATCCAGGAGCACCACGTGACCGTCTGGGCGACGGTGCCGACGATGGTGTGGCGGGTGTGCGAGCACCCCGACCGGCATGACTACGACACGTCCTCTGTGCGCAGCGTGGCCTTCGGCGGCTCACCGTCGGCGGACGAGCTGCAGCGAATGGTCCACGAGACCTTCCCGAACGTGTCGAGCACGTCCAACGCCTACGGCCTCACCGAGACCTCCTCGGTCGCCACGGTCATCTCCGGCCAGGACGCCCTCGACAAGCCCACCTCGGTCGGCCCGCCGGTGCCGACGGTGTCGGTGAAGATCGTCGGCGTCAACGGCGAGGACCTGGGTGTGGGCGAGACGGGCGAGGTGTGCATCACCGGGCCGATCCTGATGGCGGGCTACTGGAACAAGCCGGAGGCGACGGCGGAGGCCATCGACGCGGACGGGTGGCTCCACACCGGCGACGTCGGTCACGTCGACGAGGAGGGCTTCCTCTTCATCACCGACCGCAAGAAGGACATGATCATCCGCGGCGGCGAGAACATCTACAGCGTCGAGATCGAGCAGCGGCTCGTGAACCACCCCGAGATCGCCGACGCGGCCGTGTTCGGCGTGCCGCACCCAGAGCTGGGTGAGGAGGTCAAGGCCACCGTGCAGCTCGAGGAGGGCGCCACTCTCACGGAGGCCGACGTGAAGCGGTGGGTGGCCGACGGGCTGGCCGCCTTCAAGGTGCCCGCCTACGTCGACCTGACCTTCGACAAGCTCCCCCGCAACGCGAGCGGCAAGCTCCTGAAGAACGTCCTCCGCGGCGAGGGCGACGTCAGCTTCGCGGAGACGATGTAGGCAAGAGGGCCCGGCCAGGCCGGAGGCGAGCCGGCTCCGCCGGTCGCCGGGAGGCACTTGCGGAGGCCGCCCCGAGCGCAGCGAGGCCCGGAGCAAGCATCAGCTCAGCCTCCGCTGATGTCCTGGACGCGCTGCTTGCCGGCGGAGATCCACGGCATCATGGCGCGGAGCTGCTCGCCGACCTGCTCGATCTGGTGCTCCTTGCCCTTGGCCTGGAGCGCCTTGTAGTTCGTCCGGCCGCCCTCGCTCTCGGCGACCCACTCGGCGGCGAACCGGCCGTCCTGGATCTCGTCGAGGATCTTGCGCATCTCGGCCTTCACGGCGGCGGTGATGACGCGCGGGCCGCGGGTGAGGTCGCCGTACTCGGCCGTGTCGGAGATCGAGTAGCGCATGCCGGCGATGCCCTGCTCGTACATGAGGTCGACGATGAGCTTCAGCTCGTGGAGGCACTCGAAGTACGCCGACTCGGGCTGGTAGCCCGCTTCGACGAGGGTCTCGAAGCCGGCCTGCACGAGGGCCGTGAGGCCACCGCAGAGGACGACCTGCTCGCCGAAGAGGTCGGTCTCGGTCTCCTCCTCGAAGGTGGTCTCGAGCACACCGGCGCGGGCTCCGCCGATCGCAGCCGCGTACGACAGGGCCAGGTCACGAGCCTTGCCGCTCGCGTCCTGGGCGACGGCGATCAGGCACGGCACGCCGCCACCTTCGGTGTAGGTGCGGCGCACGAGGTGCCCGGGACCCTTGGGGGCCACGAGGGCCACGTCCACGTCCGACTGGGGCACGACCTGGTCGAAGCGCACGCTGAAGCCGTGGGCGACGAACAGCGCGTCGCCAGGGGTCAGGTTCGGTGCGATGTGGTCGTTGAAGATCGCCTTGTGCTCGGTGTCGGGGCCCAGGAGCATGATCAGGTCGGCCTCGGCGGCGGCGTCGGCGATCGACAGCACGCGCAGCCCGGCCGCCTCCGCCTTGCTCACCGACGACGAGCCCTCGCGCAGGCCGACGCGCACGTCGACGCCCGACTCCTTGAGGTTGAGCGCATGGGCGTGGCCCTGCGAGCCGTAGCCGATCACGGCGACCTTGCGGCCGGCGATGAGGGAGCTGTCGGCGTCCTTGTCGTAGTACACGTTTGCCATCTGGATCTTCCTAGGAGGCTCGGGCCGACCGGAGCCGGCTGCTGGTGTTGTCGAGCTTGGGGAGGGCGACGCGCCCAGTTCGCTGCAGCTCGGCGATGCCGTATGGGCGCAGGAGCTCGGCGAAGTCGTCGAGTTTGTCGGGATGCCCGTCCAAGGACAAGGTGAGGCGGTCGTGGCCCACGTTGAGGATGCGACCCTCGAACACGTCGACCAGCTCGATGATCTGGCTGCGCGTGGCCGCCGGCGCCTCGACCGTGACCAGCATCAGCTCACGCTCGACGGCGTCGCGCGGGTCCAGCTCGGTGATCTTGACGACGCTGATCAGCTTGAAGAGCTGCTTGGTGACCTGCTCGAGCGGGGCCGACGCCACGTCGACGGCGATCGTGATGCGGCTGAAGCGCTCGTCCTCGGTGGGGGCCACCGCGAGGCTGATGATGTTGAACCCGCGCCGGGCGAAGAGCCCCGCCACGCGTGCGAGCACGCCGGCCTTGTTCTCCACCAGCACAGACAGGATGTGATGTTGGATGTCGTCGGTGGTGGTCACTGGACGATGTCCTTCCCGAGGGCAGGGTCGGTGATGATGTCGTCGTTGCTGGCACCGGCGGCGACCATGGGGAACACCTTCTCCGACGAGTCCGTGCGGAAGTCGATGACGACCGGACGGTCGTCGATCTCGTTCGCCTTCTGGATCGCCGACTCGACCTCCTCGGGTGAGTCGACGCGCATGCCGACGCAGCCCATGGCCTCAGCCCAGAGCTTGTAGTCGGGCAGGTCAGGCGAGAGGTACACCTCGGAGTAGCGCTCCTCGTAGAACATCTCCTGCCACTGGCGCACCATGCCGAGGTAGGCGTTGTTGAGGATGGCGATCTTCACCGGGATCCGCTCGGCCGCCGCGGTGACGAGCTCCTGGGCCGTCATCTGGAAGCAGCCGTCGCCGTCGACCGCCCACACCATGGCGTCGGGCCGACCGACCTTGGCGCCGATCGCGGCCGGCACCGCGAAGCCCATCGTGCCGAGGCCCCCCGAGTTCACCCAGGTGTAGGGGTGGTCGAACTTCCAGTACTGCGACGTCCACATCTGGTGCTGGCCGACGCCCGAGGCGACGATGCAGTCGTCGGGGGTGTTGTCGCGGAGCTGCTCGAGCACGTACTGCGGCTTGAGGGCGTCGCCGGGCTCGGACTGGATGTAGGTGAGCGGGTGCGTCTCCTGCCAGCCGGAGATGGTGCGCTTCCAGGGCGAGCGCTCCGGGAACGCCGAGCCGCTGGCGAGCAGGCCCTTCAACACCGAGACCAGCTCCTCGATCACGAGGCGGCAGTCGCCGACGATCGGCACGTCGGGGCGACGGACCTTGCCGAGCTCTGCGGGGTCGATGTCGACGTGGATGATCTTTGCCTCGGGCGCGAAGGCGTCCACCTTGCCGGTGATCCGGTCGTCGAACCGGCTGCCCAGCGCGATGAGCAGGTCGGAGCGCTGCATGGCCGTGACCGCGGTGTAGTTGCCGTGCATGCCCGGCATGCCAAGGCAGAGCTGGTGCGAGTCGGGGAACGCGCCCCGGGCCATCAGCGTGGTCACGACGTGGATGTCGCAGAGCTCGGCCAGCTCCCGCAGCGCCTCGGCGGCGCGGGCCTTGAGGATGCCGCCGCCGGCGTAGATCACCGGGCGCTCGGCGCGCAGGATCAGCTCCGCCGCCTCGCGGATCTTCCGGGGGTGCCCCATGGTGTTGGGCTTGTAGCCGGGCAGCCCCTCCCGTATGTCGCCGTCGTCGGGCCAGTGCCACTCCATCGCCGAGTTCGGGTTCTTCGGATCGACGATGTCCTTCGGGATGTCGAGCAGCACCGGACCCGGGCGGCCGGTGGTCGCGATGTGGAACGCCTCGCGCACGGCCCGGGGGATGTCCGCCGCTGACGTGACCAGCTCGTTGTGCTTGGTGACCGACCGGGTGATGCCGATCGTGTCGCACTCCTGGAACGCGTCGGTGCCGATGGCTGCGACGGGCACCTGGCCGGTGATCACGACCATCGGGATCGAGTCCATGTAGGCATCGCAGAGCGGGGTGACGATGTTGGTCGCCGCCGGGCCGCTGGTCACCATGGCCACGCCGGGACGGCCGGTGACGTGGGCGTACCCCTCCGCCATGTGGCCGGCGCCCTGCTCGTGGCGCACGAGGATGTGTCGGATGGGGCTGTCGAGCAACGGGTCGTACACCGGCAGGATGCAGCCGCCGGGCAGCCCGAAGATGGTGTCGACGCCCTCCATCTCGAGGGCCTTGATCAGTGCTTGTGATCCGGTGAGCTGCATGTCCTGGGTTGCCTTTCCTGCAAAACGAGAACGACCTCCCGTCTGGGAGGTCGTGAGCGCACGCGCGAGGTGGTCGGTCGCGGTGCGCTAGGTGATTACCAGGAGGGTCGAGGTGGCCACGGCGGCAGTGTTCCACGCGAGCCCGTTCGCAGGCAACCCCAGGCTCCCGCGCGCCGCTAACCAGGCAGCGTGTAGGTGTTCTCGAGCTCGTCCTGGACCACCGTGGCGACCGTGGCGGTCGTGTCCACGACGAGCTCCTCGTCGAGGACGCGAGTGCGGAACGACCAGCCCTCGGGGAGCGCCAGTCGCTCGCCCAGCGCGGCCAGGTGCTCCTCCGTCAGCGTCGTGTCCACCCCGACGCAGTAGGCCTGCATGACGTAGGCCACCCCGTCCGGGTTCACGAGCTCGTGGACGGGTGCGCCGGCATCGAAGAAGAACACGGCACCTCGATTGACGTAGCGCTCCACGTAGGGCTGCGGGGCCGGGTTGTCCCCGAGGTCCACGGTCGCGATGCGACGCATCGTCAGGCCGTTGAAGTCCCGGAGCACCGGGTCCACCACGGCGACCTTCTGCCCGAGACCATCGAGCATCCAGTGGCGAGGGCCGTTGAGCTTCACCATCACGGCACCCATCTCCTCGGCGATGGCGCTGGCGTCGAGCGTCTCCCAGAGCTCCTGGGGGCAGTCGTTCAGCATCTGGGTGCCGTACACCTCCGCCTCGAGGCCGCCGTCGCGCAGGTACACGGCGAGCACCTCGCCGTAGCGGACGCCGCGCATGTCGGAGATGAGACGGGGTGTGCCCTCGCTGGCCATTGGGGCAATCTACTGTCACATTGACTGACAGTTCCAGCGTCAGGTCAAGCCTCGGTGATGGCGCCCCGCTCGGCCCCCGAGGCGAGCCGGGCGTACTTGGCCAGCACGCCGCTCGTGTAGCGAGGCTCCGGCAGCTTCCAGTCGGCCTTGCGGGCCTCGAGGGTGGCCTCGTCCACGAGGAGGTCGATCGTGTGCTCCACCACGTCGATGCGGATCGCGTCGCCCTCCTCCACGAAGGCGATGGGGCCGCCGTCGACGGCCTCCGGCGCAACGTGCCCGATGCAGAAGCCGTGGGTGCCGCCGGAGAACCGGCCGTCGGTGATCAGCGCGGCGTCCCCGCCACGACCGATGCCCTTCATCGCGCCGGTGATGGCGAGCATCTCCCGCATGCCCGGGCCACCCTTCGGACCTTCGTAGCGGATGACGACGATGTCGCCGGCCTCGATCTGCTCCGCCAGCACGGCCGCCATGGCGGCGTCCTCGCCGTCGAACACCCGGGCGCGGCCCTCGAACTGGAGGTGGTCGATGCCGGCGACCTTCACGACGGCGCCCTTCGGCGCGAGCGTGCCCTTGAGCACCGCGATGCCGCCGACGGCATGGAGCGGGTCGGACAGCGGGTGGATGACCGCACCATCGGGCGCGGGCGGGTCGAGCTGGGCCAGGTTCTCGGCCACCGTCCTGCCGGTGACCGTGAGGCAGTCGCCGTGCAGTAGACCGGCGTCGAGGAGATGACGCATCACGACGGGGACGCCCCCGACGCGATCGATGTCGATCATGTGGTACTTGCCGTGCGGCTTGGTGTCCGCGATGTGCGGCACGCGGGCCGCCACCTTGTTGAAGTCGTCCAAGGCGAGGTCCACGCGCGCCTCCGTGGCGATGGCCAGCAGGTGCAGCACGGCGTTGGTCGAGCCGCCCAGGGCCATCGTGACCGCGATGGCGTTCTCGAACGCCTCCTTCGTCATGATCTGGCGCGGCCGGATGCCCTGCTCCAGCAGGTGGACCACCGCCTGGCCGGAGGCGTAGGCGAAGTCGTCCCGACGGCTGTCGGGGGCCGGCGGCGAGGACGAGCCAGGCAGGGACATGCCGAGCGCCTCGGCCACCGACGCCATCGTGTTGGCGGTGAACATGCCTGCGCAGCTGCCCTCGCTGGGGCATGCGTCCCGTTCGATGGCGTCGAGCTCCGCATCGTCGATCGTGCCCGCTGCGTGGGCGCCGACCGCCTCGAACACGTCCACGATGTCGATCGCGCGTCCGTTGTGCTGTCCCGGCAGGATCGATCCGCCATAGAGGAACACCGACGGCAGGTTGATCCGCGCAGCGGCCATGAGCATGCCGGGCAGGCTCTTGTCGCACCCCGCGAAGGTGACCATGCCGTCGAAGCGCTCGGCGTGCATCACGGTCTCGACGGAGTCGGCGATGATCTCGCGGCTGACCAGCGAGGCGCGCATGCCCTCGTGGCCCATCGAGATGCCGTCGGACACGGCGATCGTGGTGAACTCGATCGGGAAGCCACCGGCGTCGCGCACGCCGACCTTCGAGCGCTTGGCGAGCCGGTCGAGGGGCAGGTTGCAGGGCGTGACCTCGTTCCACGACGACGCCACCGCCACCTGGGGCTTCACCCAGTCGTCGTCGGTCATTCCGATCGCCCGCAGCATCGCGCGGGCCCCCGCCTTGTTCGGCCCGTCGGTGACGTCTCGGCTCCGTGGCTTGATGTCGACCGGCGTCTCACCCTGCTCTGTGGCCATGTCGCGCAGGCTACCGGCGCTGATCACAGGGCTCCCAAGCGCGTCGCCGGCTACGGCGGCGCCTTCGCCAGCGCGCTCACCTCGCTGGAGCGTCGTGCGCAAGGGCACCGCTCGGGTACGTCCCTGCACGACGCACCCGCGATGTTTCCAGGGGCCAGAGACCCATTCCGGGCGTCGTGCATCCGTGTACCGCCGAGGTGCGTGCGCGCACGACGCACAGGTTGGGCACCAGACCTGGGATGGGAGTGCAGTCACGATGGGGGCACCCCGGGTCCCGATCCGCCATCGTCGCGCCCTTGCGCTTGGTCCGTCGGATCGCTACCGCTCGGCCCACGCGCGCGCAGGATGGCCTCGGCGAGGGCCTGCGGCTGGCTGAGGAAGGCGCAGTGGCTGCCGGGGACCTCGTCGGGCTCGATGCCGAGGCGGTCCCGCACCACGCCGCGCATCCACTCCGGCGGGAAGAAGCGATCGTCCATGCAGAGGAGGAAGCGGGTGGGGACCTCGGGCCAGGCGGCGAGCGGCCAGACCTCGTCCATCGGCGTGCCCGACTGGCCGCGAGTCGGGCCGGCGGCAGCCAGCACGGCGGCAGGCACATCGTGGGTGAACAGCGTCTCGTCGCGGTCGTCCGGCAGGTTCTGGGCGGCCATCGCCGCGGCGTGACCCGTGTTGGCCCACCACTCGCCACCGGTCTCCCCGGGGCGCGGGATCATCGCCGTCACCAGCACGATGAGCTCGACTGGCACCCGTTCCGGGACCAGGGGCGCGGTGAGGCCCCCGAGCGACTGGGCGACGACCACGAGGGCGTCCCGCCGGTCGTCGATGGCGTCGACGACGGCGTCCGTGTACTCGGCCAGCCCGGCCGTGTCGTCCTCGCACGGCAGGTCCGGGGCCACCACGTCGTGGCCGGCAGCCCGCAGCTCGGCCGCCGCCAGATCCCAGGACGACCCCCGTCCCCCCGCCCCGTGGATGCACACGAACGTCGCCATCACGGGGTGTGACGCTCCGCCCGTCCCGATCTCATCGCGTCACCCCCGCAACTTGTGTTCCGGACTTCCGAAAACCGGCAGCTCTGAACACAGGTCTCGGTGGTGGCGGCCCACCCCACGCAACTCGTGTTCCCGAGTTCCGGAAGGCGGAAGTCTTGACCACAGGTTGCGGCAGTTCACCCGTTCCTCAGAGGCCGGCCTTGGTCCGCAGGAGGGTGGTGGCGGCCTGGCCGTCGGCTTGGCCCTTGGAGGCCTTCATGACCTTGCCCATGAAGAAGCCGATGAGCTTGCCCTGCGCCTTCTCGTCACCGGCGCCGAGCTGGGCCCACTCCTCCGGGTTCCCGGCGATGACCGCGTCGACGATGGACTCGAGGGCGCCGGTGTCCATCGCCTCGAAGCCGTGGGCCGTTGCGACCTCCGCAGGTGACGAGCCGGTGGCGACCACCTCGGCGAGCACCGTCTTGGCCTGGGTGGCGGTGAGCTCGCCGCCGGTCTCCATCTTCACGAGCGCCGCGAGGTGCTCGGCCGACAGGGAACCGGCGCCCTCGACGGCCAGGTTGTGCTCGACGTGGGTGAGCACGCGACCGGCGTCGGCGCCCGCCGCGATGGCGGCGACGGCGACGTCGTCGAGCCCCCGGTCGACCGCGATGGCGACGGCGCCACCGGTGTCGTCGACCCCCGCGGCGGCGGCCAGCGCGGTGCGCCGAGCGGCCGGGAGCGTCGGCAGGGCGGCGTCGATGCGGGCGATGTCGTCGGCGCTGGGCTCGAGCGGCACGAGGTCCGGCTCGGGGAAGTAGCGGTAGTCGTCGGCGTCCTCCTTCACCCGGAGGGTTCCGGTGCGCCCGGCGGCTTCGTCCCAGTGTCGGGTCTCCTGGCGGACCTTCTCCCCCGCCTCGAGCAGGTCGATCTGGCGAAGGGCCTCGTGGTCGATGGCCCGCCCCAGCGACCGCAGCGAGTTGAGGTTCTTGATCTCGCAGCGCGTGCCCCACGGCTCTCCGGCCCGGTTGACGGAGACGTTGGCGTCGACGCGCATCGAGCCCTCCTCCATCTTGGCGTCGCTCACGCCTGTGGCCAGCAGGATCGCCCGCAGCTCGCTGACGTACTCCTTGGCCTGGTCGCTGTTGCGCATGTCGGCCTCGGACACGATCTCCACGAGCGGCACACCGGAGCGGTTGTAGTCCACGAGGCTGTGGCCGGCGTCGTGGATGCGGCCGCCGCCCCCCACGTGGGTGAGCTTGCCCGTGTCCTCCTCGATGTGAGCCCGGGTGATGCCCACCCGCAGCCCGGACGGCAGCTCGAGCACGCCGTGCTCGTTGGTCGGCAGGTCGTACTGGGAGATCTGGTAGTCCTTCGGCTGGTCCGGGTAGAAGTAGTTCTTCCGAGCGAACACCGATCGCTCCACCTCGCAGGCCAGAGCCCGCCCGAGGCGCATGGCCATCTCGACGGCGGCCTCGTTGAGCACCGGCAGCGAGCCCGGGAGCCCCAGGCAGGTGGGGCAGGTGTTGACGTTGGGCTCGTCGCCGAAGCTGTTCGGGCAGCAGCAGAACAGCTTGGTCTCGGTGGCCAGCTCGCAGTGCACCTCGAGCCCGATCACCATCTCCCACCCATCGGGCAGCGTCATCGCACTGCCTCCTCGAGGGCGGCGGCCACCCGGAGCATCGTGACCTCGTCGAGGGCGTCGGCCATCACCTGGACGCCGACGGGCAGGCCGTCGTCACCGACGCCGAACGGCACCGAGACGGCCGGGTGGCCGGCCAGGTTGGACGGGATCGTGCACACGTCGTTGAGGTACATCGCCAGCGGGTCGGCCTTGGCGCCGATCTCGAACGCGGTCGTGGGCGACGTCGGGGAGAGCAGCACGTCGAAGCGCTCGTAGGCGGCCTGGAAGTCACGGATGATCAGGGTGCGGACCTTCTGGGCCTTGCCGTAGTAGGCGTCGTAGTACCCGGCGGACAGGGCGTAGGTGCCCAGCATGATGCGGCGCTCCACCTCGGCGCCGAAGCCGGCGGTGCGGGTGCGGTCGTACATCTCGCCGGTGGTGCGCGCGTCGACCCGAAGGCCGTACCGGACGCCGTCGTAGCGGGCCAGGTTGCTGGAGGCCTCAGCCGGCGCGATCAGGTAGTAGGCGGACAGCCCGTAGATGACCGCAGGGACCGACACCTCCTCGACCTTGGCGCCGGCCGCGTCGAGCGCGTCGGCGGCGGCCTTGGCGCGAGCGGCGACGTCGGGCGCGATGCCCTCGATGTCGAGCAGCTCCTTCACCACCCCGACGCGCAGCCCGTCGACGCCCTCGGCCAGGTGGTCGAGCACGGACGGGACGGCTTCGGGGATCGAGGTCGAGTCGGCGGGGTCGTGGCCGGCGATCACCTCGTAGAGGACCGCGGCGTCCGCGACGGAGGCCGCGAAGGGCCCGATCTGATCGAGGCTGGACGCGAAGGCCACGAGGCCGTAGCGGCTGACCCGCCCGTAGGTGGGCTTCATGCCGACCACGCCGCACAGCGCAGCGGGCTGCCGGATGGAGCCGCCGGTGTCCGAGCCCAGGGCAAGCGGGGCGAAGCCTGCCGCCACCGCCACCGCGCTCCCGCCGGAGGAGCCCCCGGGCACGCGGGTGGTGTCGTGCGGGTTCTTGGACGGCCCGAAGGCGGAGTTCTCCGTGGACGACCCCATCGCGAACTCGTCGAGGTTCGTCTTCCCGACGGAGACGGCTCCCGCCGCCGCGAGGCGCTGCACGACGGTCGCGTCGTACGGGGGCTTCCAGCCGTCGAGGATCCTCGACGAGCACGTCGTCGGGATGCCCCTCGTGCAGAGGTTGTCCTTCAACGCGACCGGCACACCGGCGAGCGGTCCGGGATCCGTCCCCGCCGCCACCTTGGCGTCCACGGCGTCGGCCGCGGCCAGCGCCTCGTCCCGCGTCACGAGGTTGAACGCGTGGAGCTCCGCCTCACGCGCGTCGATGGCGCCGAGGTGCTCCTCGACGACCGACCTCGCGCTGCGCTCGCCGGCGCGGACGGCGGCGGCGAGCTCGACCGCGCTCATGGCGCCTCCCCCAGCACCGGCGGCACGCGGAACATGCCGTCCTCGGCGGCGGGCGCCTCGGCCAGCACCGCGTCACGGATGCCGGCATCGCGCGGGACGTCCGGGCGCCACACGTTCTTGAGCGGGTACGGGTGGGACGTGGGCGGCACGTCAGCGAGGTCGAGCGCCTCGACGTCGGCGGCGTGCTCCAGGATCGCCGCCAGCTGCGGGGTGAAGGTGTCGATCTGCTCGTCGGTCAGCTGCAACCGGGCCAGCTTGGCCACATGGGCCACCTCATCACGCGACAGCGAAGCCATAGAGGGGCCATCGTAGGGGCGGCCGCCGGCGGCCAGGAACCCGTCGCGCTCGACGATCAGGTGCGTCGCTCGACGAGCTCGTAGAGCTGGCCGTCGGGCGCCCAGAAGTGGGCGTAGCGCTCCCGCTCGTTGCTCGACACCTCGTCGTCGGTGCGCACGCCGGACGCTCGCAGCTCGACCATGGCTGCGTCGAGGTCGGCGACGAGGAGGCCGATGGTGCGACCAGCGGGACCGTCGCCCGACGATGTGACGGCGAGGCTGGTGCCGTCCGGCAGCTCGAAGACGTCGGCGTCCATGCCGCGGGCATCCGCCGGCGGCACGCCGAGGACGTCGCGGACGAAGGTGGCCATGGCCGCCCGGGACGGCGAGAAGGTGCCCACGAAGGAGAGCCCGAGGATCTCCATCAGCGGGGGTCGCGCCACATCTTGATCAGGCTGGGGCCATCCGGCAGCTCGATCTCACCGGCCTCGACGAAGCCGTTGCGCCAGTAGAGGGTGAGGTTCCGCGGGTTGCTCGACTCGAGGTAGGCGCGCGTGCCCTCGGCATCGCACCGCTCGAGCACCGGCTGGAGCACTGCGGTGCCGAGGCCCTGGCCCTGGTGCTCGGGGATCGTGCTCACCACGTTGAGGTACCAGTGCTCCTCGTGCGGGTGGTGGCTCATCATCAGCTCACCGAGGATGCGGAGGCGCTCGAGCTCGTCGGGGGCGAAGGGCATGGGCTGCTCCTCCGGCGCCTGGTCGAACTCGTCCTTGACCCGCTCGGCGGTCGTGCGAGCGTGCTCGAAGCTCGGGTCCCGCCAGAACGCGGCACACACCTCGCCCACCAGGTGGACGGTGCCCCGGTCGGGGAGCATGTCGCCGGCCAGACCGGTCATCGCGAAGGTCAGCTGCTCGAGCCGGCGGGCGCTGTCCCGGAAGACCCAGCTGAGCACCGGATCGTCGTAGAAGCCCGCCGCGGCGATTCGGGCGAGGCGGTCGACGTCATCGAGGGTCGCAGGACGCACGTCAGCCATGAGCGGACCGTAGCGCCGGCGGTCAGACTCAGGAGATGCTCACCAGCGATTCACGCATCCTGACCACGCACGCCGGGAGCCTGCCCCGGCCCGCGGCGCTGGCCGACATGCACGGTCGCCGGAGCCGCGGCGAGGAGGTCGATCCGATCGAGATGCAGCGGGCCATCGAGGACGCCACCGCCACGGCCATCGCGGCCCAGGTGGAGGCGGGCATCGACATCGGCAACGACGGCGAACAGGCGAGGGAGAGCTTCGTCACCTATGTGCAGCACCGCATGACGGGCTTCGGGGGCACGAGCCAGCGAGCGATGATGCGCGACCTGCGGGAGCACCCCGACTTCCTCGAGCTGGCCGTCCCGCGGTTCCAGCGGATCAAGGTGAGCCTCATGGCCGCGCCCGCGGCCGTCGCCGAGGTGACCTACCGCGACACGACCGAGCTCGACGTCGAGTGCGCCCTCGTGGCCGACGCCCCGTTCGCCCAGACGTTCATGACCGCCTGCTCGCCCGGCATCGTGGCGTCGGCCATGGAGAACCGCCACTACGCGACGCAGGCGGAGTACGTGCGCGCGGTGGCCGCGGCGCTGCGCACGGAGTACCAGGCGATCGTCGACCGCGGCCTGCTCCTCCAGATCGATGCCCCCGACCTCGCGCTCGAACGCCACACGCTCTTCGCCGACCGCCCCCTCTCGGAGTTCCTCTCGTGGGTGGAGCTGGTGGTCGACGCCATCAACGGTGCGCTCGACGGAATCGATCCATCCGCCGTGCGACTGCACGTCTGCTGGGGCAACTACGAGGGGCCGCACACCCACGACGTCGCCCTCGACGAGATCCAACCGCTCCTCTACGAGGCGCAGGTCGGCGCGCTGGTCATCTCCATGGCCAACGCTCGCCACGCACACGAGGTGCGGTGCTTCGAGCGGCGACCCCTCCCCGATCGCATGTGCCTCGTCGCGGGCGTGATCGACACGACCAGCAACTACGTCGAGCACCCCGAGGTCGTCGCCGACCGGCTCACCCGCGTCGTCGAGACGATCGGCGACCCGACCCGCGTCATCGCGGGCACCGACTGCGGCTTCGACACCACGGCCGGCATCGGGGACGTGGCCCCGTCGCTCGTCTGGGAGAAGCTGCGTGCCCTGCGGGCCGGTGCCGACCTGGCCTCAGCCCGCGTGTTCTGATCCCGTGAGGTCGCGCACCGCGTCGGCCACGGCGTCGAGGTCGAGGCGCGGCTCGTCGAACCGCCGTACCACCCGGTACGTGCGATCGCGGCCTGCGTCCTCCACGAACCACGAGCGCAGTCGCACCGCCACGGCCTCGTCCAGCGGGCTGGGCAGCGCGAGCAGCGCGCCGCGCGCCATCCCGCCGTCGACGAGCACGCGTCCCAGGTCGTAGAGGTCAGACGCCTTCTTCTCCGGTCGCGACGAGGCACGCAGCGGGATGGTGGTGACCTTCATCGCGACGATCCCCTCTGCCGACGCCACGAACCGATGGTCTGCACGAGCGAGCACGGCACCGTTCTCGTCGTCGACGGCTGTGATGTCGAGCGTGGTCGCCGAGTCGTGCGCCCAGCAGTGGGCGACGACGTTCAGCTCCAGGTCAGTCAGCGCGTGCGCCGCGCCCAGCTCGGCGATGAGCTCATCGGTGCTCATCGTGGCGATGTCGATCACATCGAGGTCGAGGTCACCGGCGAAGCGGTACTGACCGCCGCCCGAGGAGAGCACAGCGAGCCGGGCGATCGCCGCGTGGACCCGGGGCAGGTCGCGCGCCACGGCGTCGACGTCGACGGTGGTCCGGTGTGGGGTGCCGACCCGGCACATGACCGCGAGCCCGCCGATCAGCCGCAGCTCGGGCGGCAGCGAGGCCAGCATCATGACCTCGCGATGGGTGCTCCCGTCTCGTCGACCGGACAGGACGACGGTCATCCGGCGCCGCCGGGCACGATCCCCCACGAGTCGACGATCTCCTGACCGCGGGCGGGGTCACGAGCGAGGCGAAGGGCGCAGACGATCGGATGGGCGACCCGCCACGGGTGCGCGTCGTCGGGCGGGTGCTCCTCGTTCTCGGGCAGCCAGACGACAGGGGCCCGGCGCACCCAGCACCGGGTGGCCCGCTCACGGTCGACCAGGCGCAACGCGCGCCGCAGTGCCCCGGCGGAGGGCACGTAGCAGCGCGCCGGGAGGTCACCCACGGCGGGGATCCGTGCCCCGCCGAGCGTCGCCGCCCGCTCGTCCACCCGCAGGAGGATGTCCGGGCCGACGCTGGCCGCCAGGTCCTCCAAGCCCACGGGGAGCGGCTGCCACCCGTCGTCGGGCCAGTGGGAGGCGGCCTCCCAGAACAGCTCGGGGAGCAGCGGCTGCTTGGTGATCGGGCCGACCAGTCCCACCTCCACGAAGCGGGCGATGATCTCGTGGGTCGCCCCGACGCTGCGGCCGATCCGGGGTGCGACCCGCCGAGCGGTGACCGGCTCACCGGGCTCGATCAGCGCGGCGAGCGCGACCTCGAGCCCGACGGTGGTCCAGGGGTTCTCGATGCGGGGGCGGCGCGGACCGGAGCCTTGTGCCACGGGTGATTCGATCCGCACGCCAGGCGTCCAGATCCGCAGGTGACCGCGCCGGTCGAGCCAACCCCACCCGGCCCGGCGCAGCTCGTCACGACCGGGCTCGCTGATCCGGTCCGCCACCACGACGGCCGGGAGGTGGCCGGTGGACGCCTCCACGAGCTGGCGGAGGTCTGCCGGGGTGGGATGCGCCCGGGCCACCAGGTTGAGGGCCACCCGGGCCCCATCGACGGTCAAGATGCCGTCGACCTCGCGCACGTCGAGGCCCAGCGACCCCATCGCGTCGCCGATCTCGCGGCTCAGATCCACGTACTCCTGCGTTTGCGCCGTCACGAACACCGATCAGAGGCTACGCAGATCAGCCTCGAAAGCACAACCCTTCGATCCGTGCCGTCCAGAACACCGAACAGAGCGGACGGTGCCACCGCACCGTTCGCAGATCAGGCGTCCGCGCGGAGCTTGAAGACGGCGCCGGTGGCGTCGGCGGCGGTCGCGAGCACGCCGTAGGGCGTGGCCTCACCCGGGATCATCGTGCTGCCGCCGAGCTCGCCGACCTTGGCGAGGGCCCGGTCGACGTCGTCGACGGCGAAGTAGACCGACCAGTGCGCCGGCACGTCCTCGGGAAGCCACGCCGAGGCGTCCACGATCCCGGCGTTCTCGCCCAGCGCCACATCGAGGAGCGAGTAGCGGAGCTCTGACGTGTCACTCACGGTCTCCGTGTCCCAGCCGAACACGTCCTCGTAGAAGGCGACCGCCTTCTCGAAGTCGCGGGTGTGCAGCTCGAAGTGGCACGGGGCACCACCGGTGCCGACGAGCCCGCCGCGGTGGTCACCGGGCTGCCACATGCCGACCATCGCGCCACCGGCGTCAGCCAGGACGGCCATGGTGCCGAGGGTGCCCACGGGCATCGCCTCCACGAACACCTGGGCGCCGTTCGCCTTGGCGACCTCGACGGTCTTGGCGGCGTCCTCGACGGCGAGGTACACGGACCACACGTCAGACATCGCCCCTTCCTGGGCCGCCATCAAGCCGGCGACTCGATCGCCGTCCTTCACGAAGTTGGTGTAGCCGCCGAACTCGGGGTTGGGCTCCTCAGCGACCCACCCGAAGAGCTCGCCGTAGAAGTCCTTGCTCCTCTCCACGTCGGACGACATGAGATCGACCCAGCAGGGGGCACCGGTGGGGACGTTGTCTCGGATGGTCATGGGACGCTCCTTCAGCCTGCGATGGGTGCATGGTTGCCCGTCCGACGAGGCGTCGCCCGCGAACTCATCGCCGCGGCGCCGGGGTCGTGTGAGTGCCCGCTCACTCGGATACCCTCCGCCGGGTGGTGACCGCCATCAAGCGCAAGCGCGCCAGCGCTATGCCCCCCGACGAGCGTCGCTCGGCGATCATCGAGGCGACCCTTCCGCTCCTGCTCGAGAACGCCGAGATGGTGACCACCCGCCAGATCGCGGAGGCCTCCGGGATCGCGGAGGGGACGATCTTCCGGGTCTTCGCCGACAAGGACGAGCTGATCACCGCCGTGATCGACGCAGCCGTCGACCCGGCGCCCATGGAGGAGGCGCTCAGCGAGCTCGACCCGGCCGCACCGCTCGAGCGCGTCCTCACCCAGGCCATCGCCATGCTACAGCGCCGCACCATCGTGGTCTGGCGGCTCATGTCCAGCGTCGGTCCCCGCTTCCACGACCGCGTGCGCCGCCCGATGACGGACAGCCCGGCCCTCGTGGCCATCTTCAAGGCGCACCGGGACGAGATCGCGATCGACCCGGTCGCGGCAGGGCGCTACCTCCGCTCGCTCGCGCTGTCCACGAGCCATCCGATGATGACAGAGGAGCCGCTGCCCCCGAAGAAGATCGCGGCGCTGTTCCTGCACGGGGTGTGCCGGAGGGCCTCGTGCTGACCCGACTCCTCCGCACCAACCTCCGCCCCTACAAGCGCGACCTCCTCGTGCTGGTCGTGCTCCAGAGCGTGCAGGTGGCGGCGGCGCTGAGCCTCCCGGCCCTCAACGCCGACATCATCGACAACGGCGTCCTGACCGGCGACACCGCGTACATCCGCTCGCGCGGCGCCATCATGCTGCTGTTCGCGATCGTCCAGGTGGTCTTCGCCGTGGCCGCTGTGCGCGTCGGCGCACGGGTCGCAATGGGGTTCGGCCGCGACATCCGGGCGACCCTGTTCCACCGGGTGACGGAGTTCTCGGCGCGCGAGGTCGGCACGTTCGGCGCCCCGTCGCTCATCACTCGCATCACCAACGACGTGCAGCAGGTCCAGATGCTGGTGGTGATGGCCTGCACGATGGCCATCGCCGCCCCGATCACGATGGTGGTCGGCGTCATCATGGCGCTCCGCCAGGACGTCGGGCTGTCGGTCGTCCTCCTCGTCGCCATGCCCCTCGCGGCCGTCGTGCTCGGGATGATCGTCAGCCAGATGGTGCCGACGTTCCGCCGGATGCAGGAGTACATCGACAACATCAACCGCATCCTGCGGGAGCAGATCACGGGGATCCGGGTGGTGCGCGCCTTCGTCCGCGAACCGGAGGAGACCGAGCGCTTCGCGGTCGCGAACGATGAGCTCACCGCCACCGCGCTCCGGGGCGGGCGCTTGATGTCCTCGATGTTCCCCACGGTCAACCTGCTCATCAACGCGTCGAGCGTGGCAGTGCTGTGGGTGGGCGCCTACGAGGTGGGCACCGGCGAGCTCGAGGTGGGCTCGCTGATCGCCTACATCAGCTACCTCGTCCAGATCCTGATGTCTGTCGTGATGGCCACGTTCACGATCTCGATGGTGCCCCGAGCCGCGGTGTCGGGCGGACGGATCCAGGAGGTGCTCGACACCGACTCGTCGGTGGTCCCGCCCGCGGACCCCGTACGGGACGTGCCTCGCCACGGCACCCTCGAGATGCAGGGTGTCGGGTTCCACTATCCGGGGGCGGAGGAGCCCGTGCTGAGCGACATCACGTTCGCCACTGCGGCCGGCCACACCACCGCCATCGTCGGGAGCACCGGCGCCGGCAAGACCACCCTGGTCAGCCTCGTGCCGCGGCTGTTCGACGCCACCGCGGGCACGGTCCTGGTGGATGGGATCGACGTGCGGGAGCTCGAGCCGGCGCGTCTCTGGGACTGCATCGGCTTCGTCCCCCAGCGTCCCTACCTCTTCTCCGGGACCGTGGCGAGCAACCTGCAGTTCGGCCGGCCCGACGCCACCGAGGCGGAGATGTGGGAGGCCCTCGAGGTCGCCCAGGCTGCCGACTTCGTGCGCGCGATGCCCGGCGGGCTCGAGGCGCGGATCGAGCAGGGGGGCACGAACGTGTCGGGTGGGCAGCGGCAGCGGCTCTCGATCGCGAGGGCCCTGGTGCGGAAGCCCTCGATCTACGTGTTCGACGACTCGTTCTCGGCGCTCGACCTCACCACCGACGCCAAGCTGCGCGCCGCGCTGAAGCCGTACACCTCCGAGGCGGCGGTCGTGATCGTCGCTCAGCGCGTGTCCACCATCGCCACCGCCGACGACATCCTCGTGCTGGAGGACGGTCGCCTCGTCGGCCGCGGCACCCACGCGGTCCTCCTCGAGGGCTGCCCCACGTACGCGGAGATCGTGCAGTCCCAGATCGGTGAGCGGAGCGCAGCATGACGGTCACGGACGACCGCACCGCGGACGACGACCTCCCGGAGGTCGACCTCACCGCACCCGGCACCCGGGCATCGGGAAACTGGAACTCGGCGGGGATGCCGACCGAGCGCTCCGACCAGTTCGGCTTGGCCGTCCGTCGGCTCGGACTCCTTCTGCGCCCGGAGCGGCCGATCCTGGTGGTCGTCCTCGTCACGGCGATCGTGAGCGCCTTCCTCAACGTCCTCGGCCCACGGGTCCTCGGCGGGGGCACCGACGTGATCATCGACGGCATCCAGAGCCCGACCGGGATCGACCTCGGTCGCCTCCACCGGGTGCTGCTGCTCGCCATCGGTCTCTACGCCGTGTCGGCTGCGCTGTCGATCATGACGGCGTGGATGATCGCCGGGGTCGTGCAGCGGCTCATGCAGCGGCTGCGGGCACAGGCCGAGGCCAAGGTCCACGCCCTCACGCTGCGCCACATCGACCAGCAGGCGCGCGGCGACCTCCTCAGCCGGGTCACCAACGACCTCGACAACCTGGCTCAGAGCCTGCAGCAGACCATGAGCCAGATGCTCACGTCGGTCCTGCTGCTGATCGGCGTGGCCGGGATGATGTTCCTGATCTCGCCCCTGCTGGCGATGGTTGCCCTCACCATCGTGCCGGTGTCGGTCTTCGGCATGCGCAAGGTCGCCGCCCGCGCCCGCCCGCGGTTCCTCACCCAGTGGGGCAGCACCGGGCTCCTCAACGCCCAGATCGAGGAGGCCTTCACCGGCCACGCGATCGTGAAGGCGTTCGGGCGCCAGAAGGAGGTCGAAGCGCGGTTCCGGTCCACCAACGACATGCTCTACGAGGCCAGCTACGGCGCCCAGTTCATGTCGAGCCTGATGCAGCCGCTGACGATGTTCCTCGGCAACGTGCAGTACGTGCTCGTTGCGGTGGTCGGCGGCATGCAAGTGGCGTCCGGATCGATGTCGGTCGGTGAGGTGCAGGCCTTCATCCAGTACTCGCGCACCTTCTCGATGCCGCTCACCCAGCTGGCCTCGATGCTGAACGTCTTCCAGTCGGGGATCGCCTCGCTCGAGCGGGTGCTCGACCTGCTCGACACAGAGGAGCAGATCCCCGACCCGTTCGACAGCGAGCCGATGCCTCCGATCCAGGGTCGGGTGGCCTTCGAGGACGTGTCCTTCTCCTATGACCCCGAGCGGCCGCTCATCGAGCACCTGTCACTCGTGGCCGAACCGGGGCAGACGATCGCCATCGTCGGTCCCACCGGCGCCGGGAAGACAACGCTCGTGAACCTCATCATGCGGTTCTACGAGCTCGACGACGGGCGCATCACCCTCGACGGTCGCGACATCTCGCAGATCCCGCGCCGGGCGCTGCGGGAGAACCTGGGCATGGTGCTGCAGGACACCTGGCTCTTCGGCGGCACCATCCGCGACAACATCGCGTACGGCCGCCCCGACGCCACCGAGGAGGAGATCCTCGCCGCCGCCCGGGCCACCTACGTCGACCGCTTCGTCCATCACCTGCCCGATGGCTACGACACGGTCATCGACGAGGAGGGCGACAACATCAGCGCCGGCCAGAAGCAGCTGCTCACGATCGCACGAGCGTTCCTCTCCCAGCCCGCCATCCTGATCCTCGACGAGGCCACCAGCTCCGTCGACACCCGCACGGAGGTCCTGATCCAGGAGGCCATGAACGCGCTGCGCGCCGGGCGGACCAGCTTCGTCATCGCCCACCGGCTGTCCACCATCCGCGGCGCCGACGTCATCCTGGTCATGGAGGACGGTCGCATCGTCGAGCAGGGCAGCCACGAGGAGCTCCTGTCGCGCGACGGCCCGTACTTCCGCCTCTACAGCTCCCAGTTCGCCGCGCCGGTGATCGACGTCGCCTAGGACACGATGCTGTCGAGGACGGCGGACACCTTGGTGAGATCGACGCTCGGGTCATCCAGGATGCGACGCAGGGCGGTCAGCGAGACGTAGCCGGCCTCCACCGCGCCGCTGTCGGTGTCACCCGGCAGCTCGATCGGGTCGCCCCAGTCCATCTGCACGTCGAAGGCGTCGTCATGCCCCAGCTTGGGGGTGAGCTGGGCGGACGCGAGGGTCCGGGGCGGCAGCATGGCCACCTCGGTGCGGCGCCACCCGGCCAGCTGGTGGAGGGGACGGTTCGGCACGTTGAGGTTGAGAACCACCGGGTCGTCCGGGAGGTCGGCGAGCATCGACTCGGCGACGCGGGCGCCGACCTCCGCGGCCGTGTCCCAATGCTGGCCGCTGAGCATCTCGTCCCAGCCCTGGCCCTCGACACCGAACCCGGTGACGGCCTGGCTCACCGCGAGCCCGGAGACACCGCCGTTCCGAGCGGTCAGCGCGGCTCCGACGGTGCCCGAGTGGTAGATCGCCCGGCCCGAGTTGGCGCCGGGGTTGATACCGGACACGACGAGGTCGAACGCCTCACCGAACACACCGAGCCGGGCGAACATGACGCACAGGGCCGGCGGGCCCGTGACCGACCACGCCTCGGGCACGCCGTCGAGGTCCACCCGGCGGACCTCAGGTCGGATGAGGTGCAGCGCACCCAGGGCGGCACCAGCCCCCGAGTACTCGCGGTCCGGAGCGGCGATCACGACGTCACCGAGCCCCACCAGCCGGCGGGCGAGGACGTGGAGGCCGATGGCATCGACGCCGTCGTCGTTGGTCACGAGGATGCGCATGGTGCCTTCCTAGCGCGGCCGGCTGAACCGAGGGTGACGACGATGCGTCCTCGGTGAGTTCTCCTCCACCGCGTCGTCACCATGAGCGATGGATCCCCGCGACGAGCGTCTGGCCGCGGTGGTGCTCCTGCGACGCGATGGTGAGGAGCGCCTCCTCGGACCCGTCTACGGCCCCTGCCGCTGTGATCTCGGCTTCGTGGAGGAGCTGGCGCGCGTGCAGCTGGCCGCGCGCCGGTTCGGGTGGTCGATCCGCCTCGTCGAGGTGCGGCCCGACCTCCTGGACCTGATGGAGCTCGTGGGACTCCGGTCTGACCTGATGGGCTGATCCCTCAGGCCTCGAGGAAGGGCGGGAGCCCGAACTCCGCGAAGAGCTCCGGGGAGAGGAAGTTGTGGTGGCCCGACAGCTTGCCGTCGCGCACCTCGATGACCTGCAGCGCCCACGGCTCCCAGCGGCGCCGGCCAGCGGGCTTGTAGCTCCCGAAGCTCGCGGTGCCGTTGGCCCACACCGGCAGGAGCTTCGAGCCGGCACAGGCGTGCCCGGGCCCGATCATCCAGCCGATGACCTCGTCGGGTCCCTGCAGCCACAGGTCGTGGGGCGGCATCGAGATGATGACGTCGTCGCGGAGCAGCGCAGCCAGCGCCGCCATGTCGTAGCGCTCGAAGGCATCGACGTAGCGAGCCAGGAGCACCTCGTGCTCGGGATCGACGGTCGAGTCGAGCTGGTCGACCGACAGCGAGCCGATCGTGGCACGCGCGCGCTGGAGCGCGCTGTTCACCGACGCCACGCTGGTCTCGAGCAGCTCCGCGACCTCCGCGGCCGGCCACCTGAGGACCTCGCAGAGGATGAGCACCGCCCGCTGGCGCGCCGGCAGGTGCTGCAGCGCCGCGACGAAGGCGAGGCGGATCGACTCGCGTGCAGCGGCGACATCGGCCGGGTCGCCGTCGATGGCGATGACGCGCTCGTCGGCGATCGGCTGCACGAAGGTGTTCTCGGCCTGCGGGGCCAGCACCGCCGTCTCCACGGTGGACGAGGGACCCAGGTCCATCGGGCGAGCCCGACGCTGCGGCGCCCGCAGCATGTCGATGCAGACGTTGCTGGCGATCCGGTAGAGCCACGACTTCACCGACGAGCGGCCCTCGAACCGATCGATGGCCTTCCACGCCCGCACGAGGGTCTCCTGCACCGCGTCCTCGGCCTCCGCGCCCGAGCCGAGCATCCGATAGCAGTAACCCGTCAGGTCGCGCCGGTGGACGGCCAGCTCACGGTCGAGGTCGATGTCGACGGTCGTCATCGTCAGCCCGCAGTCACGCGTTGGGCGAAGGCGAGGGTGGCGGACTCGACCTCGGCGCGGTCGTAGTCGAGCGTGGCGACGTGGAAGCTCTTCTCCAGCCAGATGCGCTCGACCGGACCGCTGATCTCCGCCGCGAGGATGTCGGAGTCGGCAGGGTTGACGACGTGGTCCTGTCGACTGGTGATGATGAGGGTGGGCAGCTGGATCTCGGCAAGACGGGCCCGCACGTCCTGCCCCGCCATGAGCATGGTGAGCAGCGGACGCAGGGGCGTCTCGTCGTAGGACGCCTCGTCGGCGTCGGGATCGGCGATGTCACCGCCCACCGAGTCCAGGACCTCGACGCCGCCCGCGAGCATCTCCTCCATCATCGCGGCGAGCTCGGCCGGCGCCGCCACGGGAGTGTTGATCAACACGATGCCGGCCAGCTCGGGATGGCCTTGGGCGAGCGCCGCCGTCAGCGCACCACCCATCGAGAGCCCCACGATGACGACCCGACCGTCGGGTGTGCGGGCCTGGAGGACCTCGAGCGCGCGCTCCGCCTCGGTCAACCAGTCGTCCCAGCCGGTCTCCACCATGTCCTCGGTGTCGGTGCCGTGCCCCGGCAGGCGCGGCAGCTCCACGGCGAAGCCGGCGTCGGCCAGCACCTCGCCCAGGGGCCGCATCGACACGGGGCTTCCCGTGAAGCCGTGCAGCACCAGCGCACCGTGCGGCCCGCCCCCGGGCGAGGACCACGGCTCACAACCAGGGAGGACCGGGTGGACGTCGTCAGCAGGCGTGCGCGGCATGGGACCAAACGCTAGCGGGGCGCGGGGCGGGGGCGTGGGGGCGTGGGGGCGCGGCGGGGGCGAAGGGGCGGGGGCAGAGGCTCCGCCGGGGGCGCGTCGGCGGGGGCGTGGGGGCAGAGGCTCCCGCCGGAGCCCCCACCACCGCGAGGGGCGGCTCCGCCGACCCCGAGCGACAAGAGGTCAGCGCGGCCGCAGGCCGCAGAATGGGTCAGCCCGGAGGAGCTCGCCGCAGGCGAGCGACGACGATGACTACCGATACGGATCGTCGGTGGCCTGCTCCCGCCACCAGTCGTCACCGGAGGGGGTCCAGTCGGGGTCGGGGTAGATGCAGTCGACCGGGCACGGATCGAGGCACTTGTCGCAGCCGGAGCAGAGCTCCGGGATGATGATGACGTCCATCCCGTGGTTGAAGATGGCGCCGAACTGCGGTGGGCAGTGCCGGATGCACGTGTCGCAGTTGATGCAGATCGACATGTCGATCATGAGCGGCGGGTTCTTCCACTTGGGGTTCCGCTCGCGGTCGGCGATGCGCTCGGGCCGGGTGGACGCTGCCATCCTCGCCGAAGGTACCAGGACGCCGCGCATTGACCCGCGGGTCAAGAGTCGGGCACGCTCTTGCGCGATGGAACCAGATCGCCGACTGACCGCCCAGGGGCTCGAGCGCAAGCAGCAGCTGCTCGACCGGGCGGCCGAGCTCTTCGCCGAGCGTGGGTACGCCGAGACCCGGGTGATCGACATCGTGCACGCGGCCGGCGTGGCCAAGGGCCTCTTCTACTGGTACTTCGAGAACAAGGAGGCGCTGTTCGAGGAGCTGGCCGGGAACATCCGCCTCAGCCTGCGTCGCGAGCAGGGCGCCGCGCTCGACCCGTCGGCGCCGCCGCTGGTCAACCTGTACCGGGGCACCGAGGTGTCGGTGCACTTCATGGCCGAGCACGCGCACTTCTTCTCCCTCCTCGAGGTCGAGGGACCCAACTTCACCGATGTGCTCCGCCAGGGCACCGAGCAGCACATCAGCGACATGGTGCGCATCATCGAGGCCGGTCAGCAGGACGGCACGATCCGCGAGGAGGACCCGACGCTCATGGCCCTCGGGGTCGTGGGGTCGGTCGGGCACTTCTCCCACTTCCACCGCACCGGCCGGATCTCGGTGCCACTCGACGAGCTGGCGTCGTTCGTGGCCCGGTACGTCGTGCACTCGGTCGCGGCCGACGAGCAGGCCATCCTGGATGCCGTGCGGGGCGCGCGAGCGGCCGCCCCAGCCTGAGCGCGGACTTCCTGCACGCGCACTGCAATCGAGATAGGGTGCGCCCGCCCAGATCCCCGATGGTGGAGGTACACCGCCGTGGCGCAGTTCGCGTTCCTGTCCGACGAGTGGCTCGAAGAGGCCAAGAAGATCCGTGAGGAGCACGCTGGCAGCTCATCGCCGCCTGCGCACGCGGTGCGGATGAACCAGATCATCACGGAGGTCCCCTTCGGTACCGGCACCATCGAGGCCCACATCGACACGTCCGGTGGCGAGGTGCAGATGGAGATGGGACACCTCGAGAACCCGGACCTCACCGTCACGCTCGACTACGTCACCGCCAAGGCGATCCTGGTCGACGGCAACCCCCAGGCCGGGATGCAGGCCTTCATGGCCGGCAAGATCAAGGTGCAGGGCGACATGACCAAGATGATGGCCATGCAGTCGGGCACGCCCGATCCCGCCCAAGCCGAGATCGCCGCCAAGATCCAGGCGATCACCGCCGACTGACGCGGGAGACCGGGCTGGGCTACCTGGCCAGCACCGGCTGCGGATCCCGAACGAGGGCGCCCTGCGGGGCGCCCTCGGCGCGTCGGGGGCTCGACCGCACGAACGTGGCGCAGACCAGACCGAGGGTCGCCACCGCCGCGCCCACCAGGTAGGCCTCGCCGTAGGCGGCGACGTCACCCACCGACGGCTCCCGCACGACCGAGACCGTGGCCATCACCTGGATGCCGATCACCACCCCCAGCTGCGTCATCATCTGCTGAAACGCGCCGGCGACACCGAGATCGCGCTCGTCGACCGAGTTGGCGATGCTCGCCGCCAATGAGGGGGACGAGCACCCGAGACCGATCCCGGACAGCGCCAGCGCGGCGATGATCACCAGGTCCGATGACCCCGGCGCGACGGTCGACAACCCCACCATGGAGGCGACGACGAGGGTGGCGCCCACGACCGCGGACGGACGCTCCCCCACCCGCACCGCGACGTAGCCGGCGAGCGGGCCGGCGATGGCGAAGGCGAGTGGTCGGGCGATCATCAGTGCGCCGACGCGCGTCTCCGGGTAGCCGAAGACCGACTCCAGGAAGATCGGCGTGATCACGAAGCCGCCCATGTAGGCGAAGTTCGTGAAGAACTGGGTCGAGATGGCGAAGGAGAAGTTGCGCCGTCGCACGTAGGCGAGCGGGAGCAGCGGGTGCTCGACGCGCCGCTCGATGAGCGCGAACGCGACGATGGCCAGGGGCGCGATGACGAACGCGGCCACGATGGCAGGACTCGACCAGCCCCACGACGGGCCCCGGTTGATCGCGAAGAGGAGCGACGTCGCCCCGATCGCCAGGGTCACCGCGCCCTTCACGTCGAAGGCCACCCGCTCTCGCCGCTCCGTCTCCGGGAGCACGAGCATGGCCAGCACGAGGCCGAGGAGCGTCAGCGGCACCTGGACGATGAAGATCCACCGCCAGCCGAACGTCTCGACGATCGGGCCGCCCGCCACGACGCCGATCACCGGTCCCCCCGCGCCGACCATCGACCAGTAGCCCATCGCCTGCACGCGACGCTCCCGCGGGAACATCCGGTTGATGATGGCGATCGAGGCCGGGCCGACCGCGGCGCCCGTGGCTGCACCGAGTGTGCGGAACGCGATCAGCGATCCGGCGCTCCACGACACCGCGGTCAGCCCGGCGAAGAGGCACACGCAGGCCATCGAGAGCCCGTACACGCGACGGTGGCCGTGGATGTCACCGAGCTTGCCCATCGCCGGACCGAGCACGGCGAAGGCGAGCAGGGGCCCGGTGACCACCCAGGTGATCGTGCTGGTGTCGCTGCCGAGCTCATCGGCGATGCGCGGGATCGACACGGACAGGATCGTGATCGTGAAGCCCACCGAGAAGAGCCCGAACAGGGCCACGGCGAGCACGATCCAGGGGTAGCGGGGGTTGTCGGCCATGCGGTCGACGACCCGGCTGCGCAGCATCAGCGGCCACGGCACCACCGCGATCTCGTCGGCGCCCGGTGCGTCGATCGACAGCTCTTCGGGATGGCTGTCGTCGAGGTCGCGCACGGCCGCCAGGATATTGACCCGCGGGTCAAGTCGGCGAGCCCGCCGTCTTCACACGTGCCCGACCGGCTGGGGCGGCGGCCTCATCGCGGCGGCTGGGGAACGCCACGTCCAGCACGCCGCCCCAGCGAGCCGGGCACGTGTCTGCCGCGAAAATCGTACCGGGGGTCAGCCCAGGATCGTCGGCAGCTGCTGGCTGAGGTCGTCGATCGTCCAGCGGTGGTCCCGCTCGATGCGCTCGCCCATCCGCCACGGCTCCATCAGGCGCACGGTGCCCCCCTGGACGAAGAAGGTGCGCCCGGTGACGTCGCAGCCGGCGGACGCGAGGTAGGCGACGAGCGGTGAGACGTTCGCGGGGTCCCACACGTCGAAGCCCTCGGCGGGCGCCGCGACCATCTCGCCGAGGCCAGGCGTCGACTCGGTGAGCCGGGTTCGGGCGGCCGGCGCGATGCAGTTGGAGCGCACCCCGTAGCGCGCGAGCTCCTGGGCACAGATGATGCTGAAGGAGCCGATCCCCGCCTTTGCCGCGCCGTAGTTGGTCTGGCCCGGGTTCCCGAGCAGGCCCGAGGTCGACGACGTGTGGATGATCGAGGCGTTCACCGTCTCGCCCGCCTTCACCTGCTCCCGCCAGTGGGCCGCCGCGAAGCGGGTGGGCACGAAGTGGCCCTTGAGGTGGACGGCGACCACGTCGTCCCACTCCTGCTCGGTCATCGAGACGAGCATGCGGTCGCGCAGGATGCCGGCGTTGTTGACCAGGACGTCCAGGCGCCCGAAGGCGCTGAGCGCGGACGCGATCAGCTCACGGCCGCCATCCCAGTCGGTGATGTCATGGTTCGACGCGATCGCTTCGCCACCCGCCGCACGGATCTCGGCGGCCGTCTCCTCCGCCACCTCGCCCAGGTCGTTCACCACGACCTTGGCGCCCTCGGCGGCGAAGAGCCGGGCGTGCTCGCGTCCGAGCCCTCGTCCTGCGCCCGTGATGACCGCGACCCGCTGCTCGAGTGACCCCACGCTGACCCTCCTTGGCGGCGCATGCCCGGTCAGGCTGCGCCGGGGCACTGTAGTGGGCCTACTTGCGGAGGTAGATGTCCACGGTCTCGCCGCGGCGGACCTTGGTGCCCGCTGACGGGTCGGTCAGGAACGGGTCGCCCTTGGCCGGTCCGAACGCGTCGCCGACGACCAGCCCGGCGGCCTCGATCGCCTGCACCGCCTGGTCGAGCGACAGGCCCTGGACCGAGGGGACCACGACGAGGTCGGGCCCCTTTGACACGATGACCTCGACCTCGCTGTCGCGGGGGGCGGTGCCGGACGAGGGGTTGAGCGTGATGACCTTTCCTGCCTCGACGTCGTCGCTGAACGCCTCGGTCTTCTTCGCCTTGAGCTGCACGGCCTCGAGGGCGGCGGCGGCCTCCTCGAAGCTCTTGCCCTCGAGCCCACCCGGGATCGGTCGAGGCGCGGGGCCCTTCGAGACGATGAGCGGCACGGGATCGCCCTTGGGCAGCTCCGCCGGCACGCCCGGGCCGAGGGAGATCACGCGCCCGGCCTCGACCTCCTCGGACTCGACCTCGGTGACGTCGGGCGTGAAGCCACCCGCCTCGGCGAGGCGCTGCGGTGGCCTCGTCGAGCGTCTTGCCGACGAGGTCGGCGGGCACCGGAGCCGGGGTGTTGCCGATGGAGACGAACAGCACGAGCGTGCCGCCCTCGTCGAGCTGGGAGCCGGCTGCGGGATCAGTGTCGAGCACGTCGCCAGGGGTGCTGTCGTCGCGTCGGGTCTCGCGGGTCTCGATCTCGAAGCCGTAGTCGGCCACCGCCGCCCGGGCCTCCTCCTCGGTCATCCCGACGAGGTCGGGCACCTCGTAGCTCGGGGTCCGGACCTCGTTCCAGGCGAACGCGGCGGTCGTGCCCACCAGCGCCGACAGCACGACGGCCAGCAGCACCCACGGCCACCGACGCCGCCGAGCGTCGTCATCGGTGTCGACCACGAGGTCGTCATCCAGGTAGTCGGGCGGCGCGGATTGGACCACGACGGGCGCCCCGTCCACCACCGTCGCCTCGCCGGGCTCGACCAGGCGGGAGCCGCCGAGCGCGGCCCCGAGCATCGTGGCGTCGGCGTTGCCCTCCGTGCTGGTGAGGTCGACGATCGGCGGGGCCGTGACGAGGGGCAGCGGGGCCGGGCGCGGGAGGTCCTCGGCGCTCGCCATGAGGGCGATGGCCAGCTCGCCCGCGTCGGGACGGTCGGCGGGATCGGGCAGACCGGCCCGCGCAAGCGGCTTCTGCAGCGGGCCGAGCGCGTCGGGCACCTCGACGGGCTTGCCGACCCGCGCCATCAACGTCGCGATGGTGGTGTCGGCCGAGAACGGCACGGAACCGGTGACCGCCTCGATCAGCACGAGGCCGAGCGAGTAGACGTCGGCCTTGCCGTCCACGGGCTGCCCCTGCGCCTGCTCCGGCGAGGCGTAGCGGGCGGTGCCGAGCACCGCGCCCTGCGGTTCGGTCCAGGCCGCCTCGGCGAGGGCGCGCGCGAGACCGAAGTCGGCGACCCGGAGACGGCCGTCGTCGCCGAAGAGCAGGTTGGCGGGCTTGACGTCGCGGTGCACGAACCCTCGGCGATGTGCGTAGTCGAGGGCGCGGGTGGCCTCGAGGCCGACGAGGAGGGCCTGCGACAGGCTGAGCCGCTCCCCCTGGTCGAGGACGGCTCGGAGGCTGCCGCCCCCCAGGTACTCGGTGACGATGTACGGGGCGCCGTCGTCGTCCCCCCAGTCGTAGACGGCCACGATGTTCGGGTGGTTCAGGGCCGCGGCCGCCTGCGCCTCGGCGCGGAAGCGCCGAAGGAACGCGTCGTCGTCGGCGAGCGCGGCGTGCAGGATCTTCACCGCCACCCTGCGGCGCAGGCGCACGTCATCAGCCAGGAAGACCTGGGCCGACGCACCGGTGCCGACGGGGGCGATGAGCCGATACCGCCCGCTCAGGACGCGACCGATCTGGTCCGTCATGCGGGACATGACCACGGAGCGAGGCTATCCGGTGACTCTGCCGGCCCGGTGCACCCTCGCTCGTCCGACGGGCCAGACTGACGGCATGGTCGACCCCGACCGCCGCCCGCGCCTCTCTGATGTCCAGTTCCGCCTCGCGATCACGGCCACCGTCATCGTGGCCTTCGCGGTGCTGTACGTGGGCGTGCGCGCGACCGACACCGGCGACGCCGACCCCGTGACGGTGTCCGGCCGGCCCGACGTCGTGGAGCGCCTCGTCCCGAGCGAGGGCGACGAGGTCATCCGGCAGGCGGAGCTCGGGATCGACCTCGCGCCCGGCTACGAGGGCGCCCTCGTGGTCAACGGCGTCGAGATCCCGACCGAGGAGCTCCGTCTCGTGCCCGAGCAGAACCAGGTGTTCTTCACCCCGGGCGACGGCAAGGCCGTCGAGCGGCTCGCCGCCGGGCCGAACTGCGTGACCGCCGTCGTGTGGAAGTCGTCGATGGGACGCGGGACTGCGAACGACCAGTCGTTCGCCTGGTGCTTCGACGCGCTCTGAGCGACCGTGTCGGATCAGGCGCCGGCCGCCAGGACCTCCTCGAGCGCGGCGCCGGCGAGGAGCGCCTCCAGCGCTCCCTCACCGAGCACGGGCACGCCCTTCTCCTTCGCCTTGTCGAGCTTGGAGCCGGCCTCGGCACCGGCGATGAGCGCCGCGGTCTTCGCCGACACGCTGCCGCTGACCTTGGCGCCGAGCGTCTCCAGCCGTTCCTTCACCTCGTCGCGCGTGTAGGCCTCGAGCGTGCCCGTGACGACGAACGTGAGCCCGGCCAGGGGCAGCGACTCGACGGCGGCGGGTTCGGGAAGATCCGTGCCGGTGCGGATGCCGAGCCGCACCAGCTCGCGAACGAGCTCCGCATTCCGGGGGGTGTCGAACCACGCGCGCACCGCGGCCGCGATGACGGTGCCGATGCCCGCGATCGCAGCGATCTGCTCGGCGGAGGCCGCCTCGATGCCCTCGAGCGTGCGGAGGTGCCGGGCCAGCTCCTTGGCGACGGTGGGACCGACGTGGCGGATGTTGAGCGCGACGAGCAGGCGCTCGAGCGGGCGGCGCGAGCCGACGGCGATGCCGTCGAGCAGGTTGTCGACGCTCTTCTCCTTCCACCCCCGCAGCTCGAGCAGGTCCTGACGGTGCTGCTCGAGGCGGAACACGTCGGCGAGGTCCTCCAACCAACCCAGCTCCCGGAGCTGGCGGACCGTCTTCTCCCCGAGGCCCTCGATGTCGAGGGCACCCCTCGACGCGAGGTGGACCAGCGACGCCTCGACCCGGCTTGGACAGTCGACGTTCTCGCAGAAGTGGTGCCCCTCGCCCTCAGGGCGGACGAGCGGCTGCGCGCAGGCCGGGCAGAGTGCCGGCATGCGCCACCCCTTGGCACCCTTGGGCCGCTCGGCCTTGACGCTGCCGACGACCTCGGGGATGACGTCGCCGGCCCGGCGGACGATGACCGTGTCGCCGACCCGCACGTCCTTGGCCAGGACCTGGATCTCGTTGTGGAGCGTGGCGTTGGTGATGGTCACCCCGGACACGGCAACGGGCTCGAGGACGGCGAAGGGCGTGGCCTTGCCGGTGCGGCCGACGTTGACCTCGATCGCCCGCAGGATCGTCTGCTGCTCGATCGGTGGCATCTTGTACGCGATCGCCCAGCGCGGTGCCTTGGCGGTGGCGCCCAGCATGCGCCGCTGTGCCATGTCATCGACCTTGATCACGACGCCGTCCACCTCGAAGCCGAAGGAGTGCCGGCGTTCGGTGAAGTCCTCGACGAGGGCCCACACCTGGTCGACGTCGTCGACGACGGTGGAGGCGTCGGGCACGGGGAGCCCCGCCCGGCGAGCCCAGTCGAGGAACTCGGCGTGGGTCGCGAACGTGCGGCCTTCGAGGTGGCCGAGCCCGTGGACCCACATCGCGAGCGGCCGCTCGCGGACCTTGCTGGGGTCCTTCTGGCGGAGCGCGCCTGACGCGGCGTTGCGCGGGTTCATGAACGCCGGCTCGCCGCGCTCGATGCGCTCCTCGTTCATCTGGTTGAACTTCGCGACGGGGTAGTACACCTCCCCGCGGATCTCGATGACGTCGGGAGGATGCTCGTCGTGCAGTCGGTAGGGCACGTCGTCGAGCGTGAGGAGCTGCTGCGTGACCGTCTCTCCCACCGTGCCCGTGCCCCTCGTGGCGCCGACCGCCAGGACGCCGTGGCGGTAGACGCAGCTGATCGCGGTGCCGTCGATCTTGAGCTCGCAGGCCCAGCGGACGGGGGTGCCCTCGGGGAGGCCCCGCACGACCCGGGCCGACCAGGCGCGCAGGTCGCCTTCGCTGAACACGTTGTCGAGCGACATCATCGCCTCGAGGTGCTCGAAGGGCGGGAAGGCCTCGTCGAGCGGCGCCCCCACCTGCTGCGTGGGCGACTCCGGGGTCTGCAGCTCTGGGAACCGCGCCTCGAGGTCCTCCAGCGCGCGGATCCGGGCGTCGAAGTCGGCGTCGGACATGGCCAGGTCGGACAACACGTAGTAGCGGTAGCGGGCATCGCGGACGATGCGGCTCAGCTCGTCGTGCTGCGCGCGGGCGGCGGCGAGGTCGCGGTCAGCCGGCATGGCAGCCGATCGTACCGATGGGGTGTGACGGCGAGATCTCTAGGCGCCGACGGTGAGGCGCATGCCGAGCGTCTGCGTCTCGAGACGACGGGCGACCTGGTTCGTAAGGGTGACGATCAGATCCGCCTGCGCCTCGGTGTGCAGGGCGAGGCCGCAGGCCGGCGTGACGAGCGCCTGCTCCCGGAGCATGACCGGGTCGCAGCCGGCCTGGGTCAGCGCACACCACTCCGCGGACAGCTGATGCCACAAGCGCTCCGGTGTGGTGCCGATGGGCCCAGCGGTGGGCACCGCGCCCCAAGCCACGCGGCCGCCCCGCTCCAGGAACGCGCCCAGCGCCCCGGCATGCTCGACCGCGCCGGACGCGAGCGGCAGGGACAGGATCCGCGGACCTGCCTGCAGGACGACCCGCCAGTCGGCGACCCCGCAGCAGTGCAGACCGGTGACGGCGTGCGACTCGATGGTGGCCAGCGCGCTCGAGACGAGGTCGATGGTGCGGTTCGCCTCCAGCGGGAAGCCGTCGTGCATCGCGGCCGTGAGGCCCGGCTCGTCGAGGAACACCACCAGCGGCGCCATCGGAGCCGTCTCCTGCGCGGCGGCCACCAAGGTGCGGGCCCTCGCCCGCACGGCTGATCCCGCGAGGGAGAACGCCGTCGACGCCGGCACACCGAGGTTGAGGAGTGCGATGCCGAGCGTCACCGGACCGGTGAGCTGCAGCTTGATCGGCGTGCGTCGTCCGGCCACCGCGCCCAGGAACGCCCGCAGCCCGACGAACGGGTCGCCGTCGATCCCGACCGTGGTGAGCGGCGCGCGTGGATCGAGCATCGGGTCATCGAGCTCGAGCGACCCGTCGGCGAGCACCTCCACCCCGGCGATGCCCCACGCGGCCTGCGCGATCATGCGCTCCCTGCCCGACCGCATCGGCAGCGACGGCGCCGCCGGGAGGCGAGGCTGGCGCTCGAGGACGAAGGTGGCCGCGGCGCGCGGATCCGTGTGCGGCAGGCTGCCGATCGAACTGGCCACACCGTGCGGAAGATCGAAGCCGATCACCGTCGCTCGTGCTCCCAAGCCACTGCGTTCCCCCGTCTCGTCAACGCGAGAATGGCCACCGGCGATGCGCGTGGGCAAATCTCGGCCTTCCATGCACGCCCTCCACGGCCCCTGGCCCGCCCGAGTCAGCTGGGCCCTGCTGCCCCTGCTGATGGGACCGTCGCTCGGGGACGCCCTGAGCGACCACAGCCTCGCAGTCGCCCGCACGGGCGCCGTGCTGGCCTGGGGGACCTGGGTCGGCGTCCTCATCGCCGTGCTCCTGCCGACCACGGCGAGCCTCACCGCGCTGCGCGTCGCGGCACCCGCAGCACTGACGCTCGCCAACTGGGCCGCGCTCGCCGATGACCCCGGGGCCAGCGACGCGGTTGCGGTTGCGGCGGCGGCCGTGGCGGTGGTGGCCGCGTTCTCGCCCCTCACCGGCGAGGTGTTCACCAACGGGTCGGCCTACGGCGACGAGGTGCGTCTCCCGCTGCGCGTTCCCACCCCGCTGGTGCTCGGACCGGTGCCGCTTGCCTGGGTCGCGGCCGTGGCGGGTCCGATCGCCGGGCCGCTCCTGCTCGCTTCGGACCAGTGGGTCGCGGGCGTGGTGGTGCTGATCGTCGGGTTGCCGCTGGCGGCCGTGGCGGTGCGGGCCCTCCACGGGCTGGCGCGTCGGTGGGTCGTGCTGGTCCCCGCCGGTCTCGTGCTGCACGACCAGCACGCGCTCGTGGAACCGGTGCTCTTTCCCCGACGATCGATCCGACGGCTGGGACCGGCTCTTGCGGACGCCCCGGGCCGAGCCCTCGACCTGACGCAGCGGGCGCTCGGCCTCGCGCTGGAGCTCGAGCTCGTCGAGGCAACGGTGGTCGCGCCGCGGCGAGGCGGTCGCGCCCAGCCGGTCGAGCCTGTCGATCGGATCCTCTTCACCCCCACGCGTCCGGGCGCACTGCTCGCCAAGGCCGCCGAGCGCAGGATCCCGGTCGGCTGACACGGCACTAGGAGACGGTGCCGCCGCCCACGACGACGTCACCGTCGTAGAGCACCACGCTCTGACCGGGTGCCACTCGACGGGCCGGCACGTCGAAGACGATCGCGATGCCCTCGACGCGGCAGGAGCGCGGCGCGCCGTGTGCGCTCACCTGCGCCGCGAGCGGACCGGGCTCGGGCCGGTCGACCCACGTCAGGTCGTCGAGGACGACCTGACGGACCAGCAGATCCTCCTCCGAACCGACCGTGACCGTGCCGGACGGCATGTCCACGCCGATCACGTACCTCGGGTCGCCGCCTCCGGGGAGTCCGAGCCCTCGCCGCTGGCCGAGCGTGACGAGCTCGATCGCCGGCACCGCGCCGACGGTCGCGCCGCCGGTGTCGACCACGCGACCAGGGCGAGTCGTGATCCGATCGCCCAAGAAGGTGGCGCGCCCGCCCGTGGCCGTGATGAAGCAGACGTCCTGGCTGTCAGGCTTGTCGGCGTTCACCAGCCCCAGCCGGGCGGCCTCGGCCCGCACCCCCGCCTTGCTGAGGCGGCCGACGGGGAACCGCACGCGTCGGAGCGCGTCGGCGGTGAGGACGTGCACCACGTAGGACTGGTCCTTGGCGGGATCGGCACCCCGGGCGACACGTCGGGTGCCGTCGGGGCGCTCCACGATGCGGGCGTGATGACCGGTCGCCACCGCGTCGAACCCGAGCGCATCGGCGCGCCGGAGCAGCCGGTCGAACTTCAGGTGGCGGTTGCACTCGATGCACGGGTTCGGTGTGCGGCCCCGCGCGTGCTCGGCGACGTAGGGCCCCACGACGTGCTGGTCGAAGTCATCCCCGAAGTTGAAGACGTGGTGCTCGATGCCGAGGCGGTTCGCAACGGCACGAGCATCGTCCACATCCGCCACCGAGCAGCATCCCGAGTCGGAGGGACCCCCCCACAGCTTGAGGGTCGCGCCGACGACCTCGTGGCCCGCCTCCACGAGGAGGGCTGCCGCGACCGACGAGTCGACCCCACCGGACATCGCGACGAGGACGCGCTCGGTCATGCCGGCGCCCCGTCGCGCGCATGCTCCTGCAGCCGTCGGGCCGCGACGGGCACGCCAGCCCTGGCGGCGGCCACGTCGTCGTCGGTGGAGGACCATCCGAGCGAGAGACGCAAGGAGCCACCCGCCAACGTCCGCTCGATGCCGAGTGCCGCCAGCACGTGCGATGGCTCCTGGGCGCCGCTGGCGCAGCTCGACGCCGCGCTGGCGAGCACTCGGTGGTCGTGCTCGAGCACGTAGAGCAGCGCCTCGCTGTCCACCGCGGGAAGGCAGACGTTCACCACGCCACCGACCAGATGGTGCCTGTCCGCGCCATGGGGGACGGCACTCTCGACCGCGCCCGGCACGCCGGCCAACACGTCGCTGACCAGCTCGTCTCGCCAGCGCGTGGCTCGTGCGACCAGCGCCGGCCGCTCGCGGTCTGCGGCCACCGCGGCGGCCGCGAACCCGAGCGCGCCGGCGACGTCCTGCGTCCCGCTGCGTCGATCGCGCTCCTGACCCCCGCCGAGCTGCTGCGGTTCGATGGTGGCACCAGCGCGGATCACCAGCGCTCCGGTGCCGACAGGTCCCCCGCACTTGTGCGATGCCAGCGTGACCAGATCGGCGGTCGCGGCCGCCTCGCGGACGTCGAGCCAGCACAGCGCCTGCGCGGCATCGGTGTGGAGCACCGCACCGGGTGCTCGCTCGTGGACCACCTCGGCGATGGCCGCCAGCGGCTGGATCGTGCCGGTCTCGTTGTTGACGAGCATCACGGACACGAGCGCGACATCGTGGTCGAGGCAGCCCGCCAGTGCGTCGAGGTCGATCACGCCTCGCCGGTCCACCGGGACCACTCGCCCGCCGGCGGACGCGACAGGGTGGAGGACAGCGTGGTGCTCGATCGCACTGCACACGACGGTGCCGCGGCTGCTCGCGCCGAGCACGCCGCGCACGGCCAGGTTGTCCGCCTCGGTGCCACCGCTCGTGAAGACGATCTCACCGGGCTGACAGCCCACGACCTCCGCGAGCTCCTCACGCGCACCGTCGAGTGCCGCTCTCGCGCGACGGGCGAGGGCGTGGGCGCCCGACGGGTTGCCGACGCCGTCGCGCAGGGCAGGCTCCATCGCGGCGAGAGCCTCAGGGCGCAGTGGCGTGGTCGCCGCATGGTCGAGGTAGTGCCAGGGGCGCTCCATCTCAGCCCGGCGGTGCGTATCGGCCGGCGTCCTCCGCCGCCGGGACGACGAGGGAGCGCGCCAGCGGCGGCGGCGGAGGGGGCGGCGGAGGCGGGGCGGTGGCGACGCCTGGGCCTGGGCCCAGCGGCGCCGCTGGCACGCGGCCGCCACGCAGACGAGGAAGATCTCCGGGTGCACGCCCGGTGGGGCGCGGTGGTGCATCGCCGTCGCGATCGGCGTCGCGAGGCGCAAGGCCATGGCAGCCCTCGCCTCGGGGGCCAGCTCGTGGACGCGCAGCAGGAACGAGCGGATCACCGAGAGCTGCGGGTCCGTGACCGCGGTGACATCGAGCGACTGCGCGTAGCCCTCGAGCCCCGGCGGCGGGTGGAACCAGACGGCCGCGGCCGGCGGCGCCGCCGTCCGTTCCCGGAGCACGATGGTGCCGGCGACGAGGTCTCCCAGCCGCTGCGACCTGGGCGACAGGAGCGAGGACAGCACGGCACAGAGGCCGACCGGCGGGATCAGGAAGTCGACGATCCCCACGGTGGATCGGATGAAGGCGTGCCGTGCCGCCGCGGGGGCACCTTCGTCGGTGACCACGCGGAGCCCGAAGGCGGCCTTGCCAGGTGACCGTCCTCGCATGAGCATCTCGCACAGGATCGGGTAGCCGACGACGACGGCGGCGACGCCGACGATCGCCACGACCACGCCGGTCGAACCCTGGAGGACGATCCCGACCAGCAGGAGCAGCGCGAACAGCAAGGCGACCTGGATGAGCGCGTCGATGCTGCGGGCGATCGCCCGCGACGCGATCCCCGCCGTCTCGAAGTCGAGCACGACAGCCTCGGGGGTGACGATGCCGCGGGGGTTGATGGCCATCCGCTGGCTACGGTACCGGCGGCCACCTCGTGCGGCGTGGCCGACCCCTCCCGTGGACGTCGACCGCTTCATCACCAGCAACGAGGCCAGCTGGCAACGACTCGAGCAGCTCACCGCGGTCGCGGGCGGCGCTCGTGGTCGACTCCGGACGGCCGAGGTGGACGAGCTGGTGCAGCTGTACCAGCGAGCGTCCACCCACCTGTCCCATGCGCAGACGCAGCAGGCCGACCCCGCGCTGGTCGCCCGGCTCACCCGCCTGGTCGCCAACGGGGGTGGCGTGCTCTACGGAAGCCGGTCGCGCTCACTAGCAGGCGTCGCGCGCTTCTTCACCACCAGCTTCCCCGCCGCGGTGTGGCATGCACGGAGGTTCGTGCTGGCGTCTGCCCTCCTCCTGTTCGTGCCCGCGGCGCTGATGGGGGTGTGGCTCGCCGGCTCGGACGCCGCGCTCGACGCGGCGGCTCCGGACGCCCTCCGCGAGGCCTACGTCGAGGATGACTTCGAGGCGTACTACTCCTCCACGCCGGCGAGTGAGTTCGCCACCGCCGTGACGGTCAACAACATCCAGGTCGGGTTCCTGGCCTTCGCATCCGGGGTCCTCCTGTGCGTGGCCACGGCGTTCATCCTCGTCAACAACGGGGCCAACGTCGGCCAGGCCGCGGGCCTGTTCGCGGCCGCGGGCCAGCAGTCGAAGTTCTACGGACTGATCCTGCCGCACGGCCTGCTCGAGCTGTCCGCCATCGTGGTGGCCGGCGGCGCCGGGCTGGCCATCGGCTGGGCCATCATCGACCCAGGCGACCGCACCCGCACAGGAGCCCTCGCGGAGCAGGGTCGCCGCTCGGCGGTGATCGCGCTCGGCCTGATGCTCGCGTTCGTCGTCGCCGGCACGATCGAGGGGTTCGTCACCCCCAGCGGACTTCCAACGTCGATGCGCATCGCCATCGGCGCCGCGGTCTTCGTGGCCTTCTGGACCTACGTCGTCGTGCTCGGCCGCCGCGCCGCCAGCCTCGGCTACACGGGTGCCTTCGGCGAGCACGAGCTGCTCGAGAGACAGCGCGCCCGCGCGGCTGGCGCTCACGCCTAGGTCAAGAGCGCGACGAGGCCGAGCGATGCGCTCGGTGCCGCCACGCCTGGTCACGGCCGACTCGCTGGACGTCGCGATCCGAGGCGATAGGTCCCACTCGAGGACTATCGAGGCAATGGGTCCCGCATCCGGGACCCACGACCTCAGGCTCCCTCCGGCGGGACCCATTGCCTCGGGTCATCTCCCACCGCAGGACGCCCGGATGCCAGCGTGGCGGCACCGACTGCACGGCGCCGCCACGTCGTCGCGGCCGTTGGTCCTGACCTACAACCCCCCGCGTGCCTTGAGGTCGAGGTAGGTGTCGACGAGGCGGGGGGCGACCTGGTCGGGCGGGGCGTCGAGGACCACCGCGCCCAGCCCGCGAAGGCGAGCGGTGGCTCGCTCGCGGTCGGTGAGGGCCATCGTGGCGGCGGTGGCCCGGTAGGCCTCGCTCGGCCCGCTCGGCGGCTGGGTCGCCCAGCGGACGACGTCGGGGTCGCGCACTGCCGCGACGATCACGATGTGGTGACGCACGAGCAGCGGCAGGGCCGGGAGGAGGGACTCCCCCACCGCCTGCTCGACGAGATCGGTGAACAGCACGATGAGCGCCCGCCGCCTGAACCGCGCCAGCGCCTGGGTGAAGGCTCCCCTGTAGTCGCTCTCGGCCAGCACCGGCTCGAGGTCGAACATGGCCTCGGCGACGCGCCCGAGCTGGTCCCGCCCGGATCGAGCCGGGAGCACCGCACGCACGGATCGATCGAAGGCGAGGAGCCCGCACCGATCGCCGACGCGGGTGGCGACGGTCGTGAGGCACATCAGCGCGTCCATGGCATGCTCGACCCGTGGCACCTCGGCCACCTGGCCGGCCATGACGCGACCGTTGTCGAGCAGCAGCAGCACGTTCTGGTTCCGTTCAGCGCGGTACGTGCGCACCATCGCCTTGCCCGAGCGAGCCGTCGCCGCCCAGTCGATCCGACGGACCTCGTCGTCGATTCCGTACTCCCGCAGCTGATCGAACTCCGTGCCGCCGCCGCGTCCCTTCGCGGAGCGGAGCCCCACCTCGAGGGTGCGGGCGGTGTTGATGCGCAGCTCTGCCTCCTCCCGGCTCGGGAAGGCCGGGTGGACCCGGAGCAGGTCTCGATGGTCGAGGCGGCGCTGGCGAGCGCCGAGCCCGAGTGGTCCTTCGACGCGCAGCATCAGGGAGCGGACCTGGAAGCGCCCGCGCCGGCTCGGGCAGAGCGACGTCGTGCTCCGCAGCGTGGCGCCCGCAGGGATCGTGCCGCGCAGCCGCCGTGTGCCGGCACCGAGCGAGGGGGCCAGGTCGTCCGCGAGCGCGAGCCGAACCCCGCGGTCGGTGGGGTTGCGGACGGTCCACGTGAGCTCGCCGGCCGACCGCAGGACCAGCACTGGCGGAAGGGTCCGGGCGATGTCCAGGCGGGACGGATCGACCGCGAGAGCGACGTCCACGAGCACGACGACGAGCAAGGCGAGGTTCACGGCGACCAGCACCATGAGCAACCCGTCGGCCGGGATCGCCAGCACCACGACCGCCAGCCCGGCTGCGACGAGGGCGGTGCGCCGGGTGGGGACGGGTCTCATGGCCGGCGGTCGATCACCGGGGCACCGGGACGGTGGCGAGCACACCGTCGAGCACCGCGTCCACGGTGGCGCCCTCGAGCTCGACCTCGGGTCGCAGCTGCACGCGGTGCCGCAGCGCCGGCTTGGCGATCGCCTTCACCTCGTCGGGCGTGACGAAGGCACGCCCGCTCAACCAGGCCCAGGCCTTGGCGGCGTGGAGGAGCATGGCTGACCCGCGCGGCGACACACCCAGGGAGAGGGACGGCGACTCCCGGGTGGCTCGCGCCAGGCTCACGACGTAGCCGAGCACCGGGGCCTCGACGCGCACCTGGTCGACGAGGGACCGCGCCGCCGCGAGGTCCGCCGCCGTGGCGACCGGTCGCACCACCGACGAGATGTCGTGCGGATCGAGCCCCTCGTCGTGGCGACGCAGGACCTCCTGCTCCTGCTCGGCGGACGGATACCCGACATGCAGCTTGAGGAGGAACCGGTCGAGCTGGGCCTCGGGCAGCGGGTACGTGCCCTCGTACTCGATCGGGTTCTGGGTGGCCACGACGATGAACGGGTCCGGCAGCGGTCGGGCCTGGCCCTCGATCGGTGACCTGCCGCTCTTCCATCGCCTCGAGCAGCGCGGACTGGGTCTTGGGCGGCGTCCGGTTGATCTCGTCCGCCAGCAGCAGGTTCGTGAACACGGGGCCCTCGCGGAACCGGAACTCGCCGGTCGACCCGGCGGCTCGGTCCTGGCTGAAGATGACCTGGCCGATCACGTCCGCTGGCATCAGGTCCGGCGTGAACTGCACCCTCGCGAAGTCGAGGTCGAGCGCGCTCGCCAGTGCCTTGGCGAGGAGCGTCTTCGCCACGCCCGGCACGCCCTCGAGCAGCACGTGGCCGTTCACCAGCAGCGCTGTCACGAGCCCGGACAGGGTCCCCTCCTGGCCCACGATGACCTTGCCGACCTCCTCCCGCACCGCCAGCACAGCGGCTCGCGGATCGGTGGAGCTGGTCTGCGTCAATGGATGACCTCCTGGTGGACGGTTGCGATGGCGCGAGCTACGGCGACGAGCTCGTCGTCGCTGGTCACGGGATGATCGCCGACCGCCGTGCGGGCATCCTGCAGGTCGACCCCGGAGCGCTCGGCGACGACCTGCGCGAGGGTGTCCGTCGACGCATCGAGGGAGACCCCGAGGCGCGCGCGCAGGTCGCGCCGCAACCCGTCGCGCAGCACCTCGGCCGCTTCGCGTGGCGAGCGGCCGCGTTCGAGCAGACGACCCGTGGCGGCCACCAGCTCCGAGCCGGCGATCTCGACGGCCTGCGGCTCGCGGACGGGACGACCCAGCCGGATCGCCCGCCAGAGGGCGTAGACGACGAAGGCCAACCCGAGCTGCAGTCCCGCCCTCCGCACGCCGTCAGAGATGAGCTCGTAGAGGGTCTTGTCTCCTCCACCGGCTGGGATGGGTGCGTCGACGAACCGCACGGTCGTGCCGGACCGTGGCGCGAGGAGCCCGGCGGCCAACACGGCGTTGTCCTCCGCGGCCAACCGGTCGTTCGTCGCGAACGCGGCCCCGCCGACAGCGACGAGCTGACCCTCCCCCTCGGTGGAGACCACCACGAAGGCGAAGTCCCGGCTCCCCAGGCACGAGGTGTGACCCACGCTCGTGTCGTAGCGAACCGCCGCCCCACCGTCGACGGTCTCGACCCCGTCCAGCGCCGCGACCGTGCAGATGCCCCGGTCGAGGTCCTCGGGGGCGAGCACGTCGCTCGGGAGGGAGACGGCCGGGACGAACGACGACGCTGGGTCGGTGACGACCAGGGTGCCCCCTCGTCGGACCCAGCCGAGCACCGCGTCGGTCTGCTCGTCGTCGAGCCGGTCGGACAGCAGCAGTGCGATCTCGTCATCCACGTCAGGCAACCCGACCGAGAGCTCCACGTCCGCCCCGAGGCCCTCGAGCAGCGAGACCAGCGCGCTCGTCCCCAGCGGGCCGTCCGACCGAGGGTCGAGCGGCGGACCGTCGTTGGGGCTCCCGCCGAGCAGGGCCACCGCGAGCAGCCCCGTACCGATGCAGCCCGCCACCACGGCGCCACGGGAGACCGCCACTACGCGCGGACCGCCATCACGCGCGGACCGCCAGCACGCGGGCCTCGAGCTCGGCGAACCGAGCGGCTTCGGCGGCACCCGTGGTGGCGCCTCCGTACCAGGCCGCCTCGAAGAGCTCGGTGGCCGCCGCCAGCGGTCCCGTGGCGTCCGGGAGGGTGGTCGCCACATCGCGGACGTACTCCCCCGCCGTCCGACCCGCCTGCTCAGGGATGGCCCCTCGCCGCACGAGATCCGCCACGAGCGCGCGGTGGCGGCACCGCAGCCCCTCCGCCCAGCGACCCGCTGCCTCGAGCCGCTCCGCTTCTGCTCGCCACTCCGTGGCGGAACGGGTGAGCTCCACCATCACGGGGGGCTCTCCTGCCGTCTCGACCCTCGGGAGGACGACCCGCCCGTGGCGCACGAGGAGGTACAGCACCCCGCCGAGGGCGACGCCCACGATGATCCAGGCCACCACGGTGCCCCCGCCCCCGCCCACCAGGTGCCCGAAGGCCCGGGCGATCTGGTCCGCGATCCAGCCCAGCACGCGGTCAGGGAGCGACTCCGGCGGCCGGTCGTAGCGAGCCTGCGCGAGGATCTGGTCCGCGAGCTCGCGCACCGCGGTGGGGTCCTGCTCCGACGGCGGGAGGCCCATCAGCTGGCCGCGGGGAACGCCTCGATGGCGTCGAGCTCGAGGTCGAGCCCTTCGGTCCGCACGCGCAGGTCGAGGTAGATCAGCACGGTGATGCCCGCCACGACGGGCACCGTGATCAGCTGCGTGAGGATCGCGGCCGCGGCGGAAAGCACCCAGCCGATCCCGTCGGTCCCGAGGAAGAGGGCGAACAGGGACGGAAGCAGCCCGATCGCGGTCTCGAACAACCACTCCACCAGCACGCTCAGCAGGGCCAGTCCGAGCACCCTCCAGAACCGACGGTTCACCAGACGGGCGGACCGGCGCATCGCGGGATGGGGCCGAGGCCCTCCGCCCCGATCACCGGCGCGGTGACGAGGAACCACGTCATCACCGCGAGGGGGAGCACCCCGAACCCGATGACGGACACGGTCTCGAGGACGTGCACGAGCACCCACGCCGCGAGGAGCGGCCAGGCCCGCCCGAGGGTGTGGCGCAGGAGCTCCGACAGGCTGAGGTCGTGGTCGACGTGCCAGGCAGAGACGAGGCGGGCGAGCGCCGCCGCCACGAAGACCAGCGCGATCATGGGTCCCACCTGGAGCACGAAGGCGGCCGCCCCGTTGGTGGCGCCCGTGTCGCCGATCTGCAGCGAGGTGTCGGTCTGGCCGAGGACAGCGTCGAGCTCGAGCCCGTCGGTGCCCCGGTTGAGCCAGGCACCGAGGGCCTGGATGGGCACGACGAAGGCCGCCGTCAGCCCGATGATGGTCGCCGGCGCTCGCTTCAGGATCGCGAAGCCACCGTCGAGGATGTCGGGCACCGTCATCGGCGCCAGCCGCGGCAGGCCGGGGGGCGGAGCAACGACCGCCTCCTCGACACCCTGCGGCGCGCGCCTCAGCGGTGCGCCGCCATCGGCCGGGGAGATGTCGGGAGCGGCCCAGTCCACGTCCCCGTTCTACTGGCCGGGCGGGACCGAGGGCGGCCGAGCCGCCACACTGGGTCGGTGGAGGGCTACCAGGCGAACACGTACGGAGACCGCTTCGCCGACGTCTACGACGAGTGGTACGGCGAGGTCACCGACGTGGCGGCCTGCACGGAGCGGTTGGCCGCCCTGATCGACGAGGTCGGCGGCGGGCCGGTCCTCGAGCTGGGCATCGGCTCCGGTCGACTCGCCCTGCCGCTGGCGGCGCGAGGCGTCGAGGTCCATGGCATCGATGCCTCGCGAGCGATGCTCGAGCGGCTGCGCGCCAAGCCGGGCAGCGAGGTGCTCACCCTCACCGAGGGCGACATGGCCGACCTCGACCTCGCCGACCCGCCGCCGTTCGCCATCGTGTTCGTGGCCTTCAACACGTTCTTCAACCTCGGCTCCGCGGATGACCAACGCCGCTGCATGGATCGGGTCGCTGACCTGCTCGCTCCCGGCGGGCTGTTCGTGCTGGAGGCCTTCGTCCCCGCCGAGCGCGACGACACTGCGGCCGCGGGCTCGGTCGTCCCGAGGCAGCTCACCGCCGACGAGGTCGTGCTGTCGGTCAGCCAGCACGACCCGGCGGCACAGACCATCACGGGGCAGCACATCCACATCACCGAGGCGGGCATCCGATTGCGCCCGTGGCACCTCCGCTACGCCGGTCCGACCGAGCTGGACGCCCTCGCTGCCGCGGCAGGGATGCGACTGGTCTGGCGGCACGCGGGGTGGGACGGGCGCCCGTTCGGTGACGACGCGAGCGTCCACGTGTGCGCCTACGGCCGCGGTAACGTCCGAACCGTGCGATTCCCCGGCTCAGCTGCTCGATGAGTCAGCTCCGCCTGAACCCGCTGACGGGGCGCTGGGTGACCGTCGCAGTCGAGCGAGCGGCCCGGCCCGGTGAGCTCATCTCCCGGCGGCTCCCCGTCGAGTCCGATCCCACGCGCCAGTGCCCCTTCTGCCCTGGGAACGAGGAGTCGACACCACCCGCGCTGGAGACCTACGGGCCGAGCGGCACCTGGCTCGTGCGGGTCGTACCGAACCTGTTCCCCGCGTTCGAGGGCAACGAGCCCCTCCGCGTGCAGAACCTCGGCCCCGTCTTCACGCAGGCCACCGCCAGCGGCGTCCACGAGGTGCTCGTCTTCAGCCCGGAGCACGAGGCCAGCTGGGCCGATCTCGACGACAAGCACGCCGGCCTCGCCATGGCCGCCATCCGAGATCGCATGGAGGACCACGCGCGCCGCTCCACGGTTCGCTACACGCAGGCGATCGTCAACGCCGGCCGAGAGGCAGGCGCCTCGCTCGAGCACCCGCATGGCCAGGTCCTGGGCATCCCGTTCGTGCCGGGCGAGATCGCCGAGGAGGAGGCCGGCTTCCGCCGCTTCGGCGAGTCCTGCCTGCTGTGCACGATGGCCGAGGCCGAGCTCCAGGTCGGGCACCGGGTCGTGATCGAGGACGAGCGGGTGATGGTGGTCTGCCCGTACTGGAGCGGCGCTCCCTACGAGATGCTCGTGCTGCCCCGCACCCACGAGGTGCACCTCGAGAACACGTCACCACCCGATGTGGTGGCGGTCGGTCGCGCCATCCGGGACGCCCTGCGGATGCTCCGATCACACGTCGGTGAGGCCGCCTACAACCTCGTGTTCCACACCGCGCCGCACCATCACGAGGGACCGTTCCACTGGCACGTCCACATCGTGCCGCGCCTCACGAGCCTGGCCGGGTTCGAGCAGGGCACCGGGGTGATGATCAACATCGTCGCCCCGGAGCTCGCGGCCCGACACCTGACGGAGTAGCCGGTCGAGCGGCGCCGCTACGGACGCAGCCGAACCGCGACGTCGTAGGCGCGGCGACGGGCCACGCCCAGGGCGGCGGCGACGTGGGCGGCGGCGTCTCGCACCGTGTCACCCGCGTCCAGGCGGTCCCGCACCGCCTGCTCGAGCGCCTCGTCGCCGGCGGGCAACGGAGCGGGCGCGCCCTCGAGCACCACCACCACCTCGCCCCGCACGCCGGTGGCGACCCACTCGAGGGAGCCGGCCAGCGTCCCCCGCCACACCTCCTCGTGGAGCTTGGTGAGCTCACGTGCGACCGCCACGCGCCGGTCCGCGCCGCAGGCGGCGGCGAGGTCCGCCAGCGTGCGTGCGAGGCGGTGCGGCGCCTCGTACAGCACGGTCGTGCGCCGTTCAGCAGCAACCTCGGCCAGTCGAGCCGTGCGACCCGAGCCCTTGCGGGGCAGGAATCCCTCGAAGGCGTAGCGACTGGTCGCCAGGCCGCTGGCCACCAGCGCGGTCACCGCCGCGGACGGACCCGGGACGACCTCCACGACATGACCCGCGTCGACGGCCGCCCGCACCAGCCGCTCGCCCGGATCGGAGATGCCCGGCATCCCGGCATCGGTCACCACGGCCACCCGCTCGCCGCGCGCCAGACGCTCGAGGACCCCGGCGATCGCCTGCGCCTCCGTGTGGTCGTTCACCACGACGAGCGGACGCCGCTCGACACCGACGTGCTGGAGCAGCCGACCCGTCCGTCGGGTGTCCTCGCAGCAGATGGCGTCGGCGCCGGCCAGTGCCTCGACCGCTCGTGGTGCCAGGTCGCCGAGGTTTCCGATCGGTGTCCCCACCAGGACCAGCGGCATCCGTCAGTCCTTGAGCTCGAGACGGTCACCTTCGACGAGGTCCCACCGGGCGAACGTCCCCGCCTCGGCCTCCAGCACGGTGTGCGCCTTGAGCACCGGGCGACTCAGGCGATTGCGGTGCATGGACGTCGTCCGCAGCACGGTGAGCTCACCGTCGAGCCATGCCACGTCGATCGGGAAGCGCATCCCGATGGTGTGCACGGACCGGGCCGGCACGAGCAGGAGCGCACCGTCGATCGAGTCCCGTCCCAGCAACCCCCGCCTCCGTGCTGCCCGGGTGTCCGCCACCTCGAGCGAAGCCAGCACCTCCCCCTCCCGCAACAACCAACCCATACACGGAGGCTACGGCCCCGCGCGGCGCACCGGCGGGGGGTGCGGGGGGCAGAGGCTCCGCCGGAGCCCCCCGCCCGCGAAGGACCGGCTCCGCCGTGTCCTGAGCCGCAGGCGGTCAGCGCGGCCGCAGGCCGCAAGGGGGTCAGCTCGCCGCAGGCCGCCGAAGGCGGCCGAGGACGAAACCCTCACACGTTGAAGCGGATCTCCATCACGTCGCCGTCCTGGACGACGTAGTCCTTGCCCTCGACACGGATCTTGCCGACCTCCTTGGCCTTGACCCAGGAGCCGAGCTCGAGGAGCTCGTCCCAGTGGATCACCTCGGCCCGGATGAAGCCTCGCTCGAAGTCCGTGTGGATGACCCCGGCGCACTGGGGGGCCTTGTACCCCGCGCGGAAGGTCCAGGCGCGCGACTCCTTCTCACCGGTCGTGAGGAAGGTGCGCAGGCCGAGGAGCTTGTACGCGGCATTGAGGAACTTGGGCAGGGCGCCCTCGCCCAGCCCGAGACCCTCGAGCATCTCCGCCCGCTCGTCCGCGTCGAGCAGGGCGGCCTCCGCCTCGAGCTGCACGCACATCCCGATCACCTCCGCGCGCCCTGCCAGCTCGGCATCCACGGGGGCGATCACCGCGTCGATGTCCTCGAGCTGGTCCTCGGCCACGTTCACGAGCGCCAGCACGGGGCGGTTCGTGAGGAGGAAGTAGCCCTTCAGCAGCGAGCGCTCGTCGTCCTTCAGGTCGGATCGATAGATCGGTGTGCCGCTCTCGAGGACGGCCTTGGCCTTGTCGAGCGCCGCCACCTCGTCGACGAGGGATCTGTCCCCCTTGGCCGCCTTGCGACGCTTCTCGATCTGGTTCTCGACGGTCTCCAGGTCGGCGTAGGTGAGCTCGAGCTCGACGACGGCGAGGTGCTCGAGGGGGTCAGACGGACCGGGGACGTCGTCGTCGTCGAAGGCCCGCAGGACGAACACGATCGCGTCGACCTCACGGATGTGGCTCAGGAACTTGTTGCCCAGCCCCTCGCCCTTGCTGGCGCCGGCCACCAGGCCGCCGATGTCCACGAACTGCACCGTGGCGGGCACGACGTTCTTGCTCTTGCTCATCTCGGCGAGGGCATCGAGGCGACGGTCGGGAACGCGTGCCATGCCCACGTTCGGGTCGGTGGTGGCGAACGCGTACGGCGCCGCGAGGGCCCCGCCGCCCGCGAGCGCGTTGTACAGCGACGACTTGCCCGCGTTGGGGAGACCGACGAACCCGAACCGCTCCATGGCCGAGCAGGGTACGAGGCGTGCCCGTCGCCACGCGAACTTGCGACACACGGCGCCCGTGGCGGGTACCGGTTGTCGCAGGTTGACGCGGCAGTCGGCCGACACGCCAACGTGCGACAGCGCACGACCGGAACGGGCGCTGGTTGTCGCAGGTTGACGCGGCGGTCGGCCGGTAGCGTGACCGCCGTGAGCGAGAAGCAGCGGATCCTGGTGCGAGGTGAAGCCGAGCGGCAGGCGCCGGCCGACATCGCCGCGCTGGTGGTGATCGTGCAGGTCGACGACGCCGAACAAGCCGCCGCCTTCACTCGGGCGAGCGAGATCGCGAGCGCGGTCGACGCCGTCCTCGATGCCCGTGTGGATGCACTCGGGCCTCGCCAGCAGACCGTCGTCGTGGTGCAGCCGACCACCGCCTGGGTCGACGGCGAGGAGCGGCGCACGGGATGGCGAGCCACGCGGTCCACCAGCCTCGACGTCACCGACCTCGCCCAGGTCAGCTCGCTGCTGTCGGAGCTGGTCGCGGCGGGTGCAACCCTCCGTGGGCCGGCCTGGCGTCTCCGACTCGACCACCCTGTGCTCGCCGAGGTGCAGACCGCCGCGGCCGTCGAGGCACGCGAGCGGGCGGAGCGCTACGCGGCGGGCCTCGGGGTGCGGGTCGGTCGCGTCGACTGGATCGCCGAGCCCGGGTTGCGGCAGCCCGCGGGAGGTGGCGTCGGCCTCATCGCCGGCCGAACCATGGCTGCGAGTGGCGACATCGCCGCGGGTGCGGAGATCGCCGTCGAACCAGCGCAGCTGACGGTCACCGCCTCCGTCGAGGTCGGGTTCGCGATCGAGCGATGAGCACCATGCCTCCGGCCGAGGCCCTCGACCGGGTCGTCTACCTACTCGATCGCGACCTCGCGGACGGTCGCCGGGTGGCTGCCTACGCGAAGGCGCGCGACATCGTGCGCGAGCTCGGCGACGACGAGGTCATCCGGCTGCACCAGGCGGGCGACCTACTGGACCTGCCCCACATCGGCAAGTCCACCGGCCACGTGATCGCCCTCGCCATCGACGGCGGGATCGACGAGCACCTGGCCGCGCTGGAGGCCGAGACGGCCATCGAGGTCGGCGAGGGAGCCGCGCTCCGCGCCGCGCTCAAGGGCGACTGCCACAGCCACACCACCTGGAGCGACGGCGGCGCGTCGGTCATGGAGATGGCGCGCACCGCGATGGCGCTCGGGCACGAGTACCTCGTCATCACAGATCACTCCCCCCGCTTGACGATCGCCCATGGCCTCGACCGCGAGCGATTGCTCCAGCAGCTCGACGAGATCGACCAGGTGAACGAGGAGCTGGCCCCGTTCCGCATCCTCACCGGCATGGAGGTGGACATCCTCGAGGATGGCGCCCTCGACCAGGACCTGGATCTGCTGGAGCGGCTCGACGTCGTCGTCGCCAGCGTGCACTCGAAGCTGCGCATGGCCGAGACGGAGATGACACGGCGAATGGTGCTCGCCGTGGCCAGCCCGCACGTCGACATCCTCGGCCACTGCACCGGGCGCAAGGTCGTGGGCACCGGCCGGCCGCCGAGCCAGTTCGACGCCGACATCGTGTTCGCCGCGTGCGCTCGCTTCGACACGGCCGTCGAGATCAACTGCCGACCGGAGCGCCAGGACCCGCCCGAGGAGCTGTTGGCGCTGGCCCTGGACTGGGACTGCAGGGTGTCGATCGACACCGACGCCCACGCGCCGGGTCAGCTCGAGTGGCTGCTCTTCGGCTGCGACAAGGCCGCCCGCATGGAGATCGAACCCGACCGCATCGTCAACACCCTCCCGGCCGACGACCTCCTCGCCTGGACCGCGTCCCACCCGACGAGCTGACGACTCTGCGGTCGTCGGGACCGGCTCGCGACCAGAATGCCCTCCATGGGACTCCGCTGGCAGTGCATCTGCATCGACTCCACCGAACCCGGCCCGATCGCTCACTGGTGGGCAGAGCTGCTGGGGTGGCGTGTCACCCACGAGGAGGACGACGAGGCCGTGCTGGAGCCACCGGTCGGGAGCCTCGAGGAGGGCGTGTCACCAGACATCCTCTTCCTGAAGGTGCCCGAGCCCAAGCGGGAGAAGGTGCGCCTCCACATCGACCTACGACCCGCCGACCAGGATGCCGAGGTCGCCCGAGCCGAGGCCATGGGTGCCACGCGCGTCGACATCGGGCAGGGCAACGACGTCAGCTGGGTCGTGCTCGCCGACCCCGACGGCAACGAGTTCTGCATCCTGCGGGCCCTGACGCCGGACGAGCTGGCCGGGTGACCCCAGACTGGAGCGGTCGCCCAAGGGACCGGTAGCGTGGCATCCCTATGTCGAAGCGCACCAAGAAGGCCACCCTGCGGGCCCGCAAGAAGAAGGCCAACCACGGCCGGAAGCCCAACCGCGGCCGCAACTCCTAGCCCACGGCCCTGAGCGAGGTCCCGCCGCCCCCGGCCACCAGGGTCGACGACATCGTCGAGACCCTCCACGGCATCGAGGTCGCCGACCCCTACCGCTGGCTGGAGGACGGAGCCTCCGAGGAGGTCCGGGCCTGGACCACCGCCCAGAACCAGCGCACCCGCACCGCCCTCGATGCCGTCCCGGCCCGGGGGCGGTTCCGCGCCCGGCTCGCGGAGCTGACCCGAGCCGGCACCGCCACGTCGCCCTCGCTCCGGGGGGACCGCTTGTTCACGATCGACCGCTGGGGCGACCGTGACCGAGCGGCGCTCGTCGTGCGCTCGCTCTCCGAGCCTCGCGACGGCCCGGGCCACGTCCTGATCGATCCGGCCGACGCCAGCGGTGCCGTCACCTCGGCCATCGACTGGTACCAGCCGTCACCTGACGGCGCCCTCGTCGCGTTCGGCACCTCGATCGGCGGCGACGAGCGCTCCACGCTGCGCATCCTCGACGTGGCCGCGGGCACCCTCCTCGACGACGAGCTCCCGCACACCCGCGCCGCCTCCGTCGCCTGGTTGCCCGACGCCAGCGGCTTCGCCTACACGCGCTACCCGGACCCGGCCGACGTCGGCGACGAGGAGGCCGGCTATCACCGGACCGTGTGGTGGCATCGCCTCGGCGATCTCCCCGGCGACGATGCACCGTGCTTCACGCACCTACCCGACAAGGAGGCGTGGCCCGAGGTCACCCTGTCGCACGACGGCCGTTGGCTGCTGGTCCACCTCGAGCGCGGCTGGAGCCGCACGGACATCCATCTCCTCGACCGCGCCACCGGCGAGTGGACGACGATCGTCGAGGGCATCGACGCCACCACCTGGCTGCGGGTCGACGACGAGCGCGGCCGCCTCGTGGGCGAGACGACGCTCGGTGCGCCGAAGGGCCGCCTCGTCGCGCTGCCCATCGAGGGACATCCCACGCGGATCGAGGCGCCCGGTGATCGACCCGTCCTCGACCCCACCCCAGTCCTCACCGACCTCGTGCGCGAAGGCGACGACGTGCTCACCGCCTTCGCCATCACGGGTGACCACCTGCTGGTGCTCCGCACGCGGGCCGGGGTGTCGTCGCTCCACCACCATGCGCCCGACGGCGCGCACCTGGCCGACGTCACGTCCTTGACCGGTGGCCTGGCCACCGTCAGCGGACTGGCAGCTCACCCAAGCGCGCCGGAGGTGGTCGCGGTCGGCCACACGTCGTTCGCGCAACCGGACACGGTCACGGCGTGGCGACCCGACGTCGCGCCCGTCGCGCTCGACGCGCCTCCCGGGCGCGGATGTCACCGACGCCACCGTCGCGCAGGTGCGATACGCGTCCACAGACGGCACGGCGGTGCCCATGCTCCTCGTGCACGCGACCGCCACGACCGTCGGCGTCGACACCCCCACGCTGCTCACCGGGTACGGGGGCTTCAACATCACGGAGACACCCGCGTGGAGCCCGTTCATCGCCGTGTGGTGCGAGCTCGGCGGCCAGGTGGCCATCCCAGGACTGCGCGGGGGCGGCGAGGAGGGCGAGGCATGGCACCAGGCGGGGATGCGCGCCAACAAGCCGCAGGTGTTCGCCGACTTCGAAGCCGCCGGGGATTGGCTCGTCGCCGAGGGACGCTCCTCCCGTGAGCGCCTCGCCATCCGCGGCGGATCCAACGGCGGGCTCCTCGTCGCAGCCTGCATGGTCCGGCGGCCGGATCTCTGTGCTGCCGTCGTCTGCGACGTCCCGCTCACGGACATGGTGCGCTTCCCGCGCTTCCTCATCGCTCGGCTGTGGATCCCGGAGTACGGCGACCCCGACGTGCCCGAGGAGCTCGCCTGGCTGCACGCCTACTCGCCGTACCACCATGTGGTCGACGGCACCGGATACCCCGCCACCCTCGTGACGACGGGCGAGGAGGACAGTCGAGTCGACCCGTGCCACGCCCGCAAGATGGCGGCCCGGCTGCAGGCCGCGTCCACCAACCTCGTCCTGCTCCGGGTGGAGTCCGCCGCCGGCCACGGGCAGGGCAAGCCTGCGACCAAGCAGATCGAGGAGCGAGCCGACGTTCTCGCCTTCCTCGCCTGGCAGCTCCACCTCTGACAACGTCTGCGGTCGAAAACGTCCGGTCGGCGGACGAATCCCTCCGCAGACGTTGTCAGAGGTCGATGGTGTGGCCTTCGGCGGCTGCGGTCACCGGGAGGGCGGCGTCGGCGAACGAGGCGACGATCGCGTCCACCTCGTCGTCGGTGCGGCTCGGGTCGTGGTGGAAGAGGAGGACGCTCCGGGCGCCGGCCAGCTCGCCCAGCCGCACCGGGTAGTTCGCGGCGGAGTGACCCCAGGAGGCGCGGGCCGGCAGCTCGCCGGCGGTGTGCTGGGCGTCATGGATCAGCAGGTCGACCCCGTCGGCGAGCGCCAGAGCGTCATCGTGGTACGGGCCCCAGCCGTCCGGACCCGGTCCGAGGGCGGCGGGGCCGTGGTCGGACAGGTACGCGACCGCGCTCCGTCCGTCACTGATGCGGTAGCCGAACGTCCGGCCGCCCTTGTGGGGGATCTCCCGTGCCAGCACCTCGAACCCGCCGATGTGGTGGCCGCCCGGCTGCAGGCCCTCGAACGACCACGAGCCGCGCAGGCCCTCGGGTCCGATCGGGAAGTGCGGCGGAGACATCGCCCGCCGCAGCACGTCGATCGCCTCGTCGCCGTCCTCCTGCTCGGGGAGGCACAACCGCACCTCGGCACCGTCGTGGTCGATGGCCGGAGAGAACGGGAGCCCCTGGGTGTGGTCCCAGTGCAGGTGACCGAGGAGAACGGCGCCCCGGAGCGGGGCCTCGCCGAGCAGGCCGGCCAGCCCCCGGATGCCGGTGCCGGCGTCGAGCACGAGCGTCGGCGGCTGGCCGTCGCGTGCCAGCGCCACGCAGGAGGTGTTGCCGCCGTGGCGCGCGAAGGCGTGCCCGGGAGCCGGGGTCGAGCCCCGCACCCCGAGCACGTGCACCCTCACGCCGTCCGGCCCTCCTCCCGACGGTGCCCCTCGCTGACCGTCGCGAGCTTCTCGAGATCGAGCTCGACCTTGCGCGCCTCCGCCACCTTGCACGGCGACACCGCGATGAGCGTCGCCGTCCGGCGGCCACCCTCGAGCACCGCGCGCTCACCGATCAACGCTCCCGGGCCGAGGTTGGCGATCTCCTCACCGTCGACGACCACCTGGATGACACCGTCGAGCAGCAGGTAGATCGCGTCGGCCTCCTCGCCCTGCTCCGTGAGGGCGGCCCCTGCCTTGAGCTTGCGGACCTTCGGCTTGCCCTCACCCATGATCACGCGGGAGAGCTGACGCTCCATCGCCGACTCGACAGCGGTGACGAGGGCCGGCGAGTCGTCGCCACCCCAGGGGCTGAACTCCCCGAAGGCATGCCGGTACCAGTCCTTGAAGTCCACGAGCCCGGACTTGGCCGCCAGGGCGCCATCAGGCCCGTAGACCCAGTGCCGAGGAAACGGGCTGGCGCCGACGAGGTCCCAGTCGGTGCGTCCGTCGGCGTAGATCGTCAGTGACAGCGTCGACCACGCCGTGGGGGCGTGGTACTGCACGAAGGGGGGCTTGGCGACCCGCCGCGGGGCGGGCACGCCGGTGCGCCCGCCTGCGGTCTGCGCGAACCGCACCCAGCCGTCACCGACCTCTGGCTCCGCTTGGATGTCCGGGTAGGCAACCGCCTGGAAGGTGGCCGAGGCACCAGCCATGCCCATCGTCGTCGACCCGATCACGCCCCCGCCCGAGTAGGCATGGCCCACGATCGTGCCCTCGTCGTCCACGTCGATCCACGCCTGGAGGTCGTTGGCCACACGGAACAGGTCCCGGGCCTTCCAGTCCTCGAGGTCGCCGAGCACGTCGGGCAACGGCTGGTCGTAGTGGGCGATGCCCAGCTCGAAGGGCGCCTTCATCGCCCCCTTGACCGCCTCCGACGGGATCCAGGACACCGCGACGACCCTTGATTCGATCTTCATCTCGCACTCCTTGCATCGGCTACGTCCACCATCGCCCGCCGGGCGTTCGAGCCCAAGGGCGCTGACTGGCATCAGGGGGTGGGGCTGGCACCACCCCCGTGTCGCATGGCTGCCCCCTCGCCCGGAACCGCTCGCTCTGGCTGTATGGAGACATGCCCGAAGGCGTGATCACGGTGGTGCTCGCCGACGACAACCTCATCGTCCGCACTGGCGTGCGCGCGCTCCTGGCCCGCGAGGCCGACGTCGAGGTGGTCGGCGAGGCCGCTGACCTCCCCGAGCTCCTGGCCGCGGCCGCCGAGCACCAGCCCCAGGTCGTGGTCAGCGACATCCGCATGCCTCCCACCTTCCAGCGAGAGGGCATCGACGCTGCCAAGGAGATACGGCAGCGCAACCCGGGCACCGGCATCGTGATCCTGTCGCAGTACGACGACCCCGAGTACGCCGTGTCGCTCCTCGCCGACGGCGCCGCCGGCTACTCGTACCTCCTCAAGGACCGCCTGGCCGAGGGCGACCAGCTCATCGACGCCATCCGAGCGGTCGCCACCGGTGGCACGCTGCTCGATCCCGTGATCGTCGATGCGCTGGTGCGTCCGGTCCAGACCGATGACGACCTGAGCGAGGCCGACCAGGAGCTGCTCACCTTCATCGCCGAGGGCAAGCCCATCAAGGCCATCGCCGTGGCAAGGCGGACCACGCCCGAGGCGGTGTCGGATGCCGTCGAGCACCTGTTCCTCGAGCTCGCCAAGGGCGCGTCGTCCGGGGCGGACAGCGCGCTGCGGCGGCTCCGGATGCTCCACCAGATGATCGTCGACCGCGAGGAGCAGGGCGAGACGCTCTCCCGCCTCCTGCCGGGCGGCCTCGCCGAGAAGCTCCGGAACGAGGGCAAGCACATCGGCGAGTCCGAGGAGCTGGAGGTCACGGTGCTGATGTCGGACATCCGGAGCTACTCGTCCATCGCCGAGCGCACCACGCCGACCCACCTCGCCGCTCAGCTCAACGAGCACCGGGCAGCCATGAACGACGCCATCCTCGGTGCCGGTGGCACGGTGATGCAGTTCGTGGGCGACGCCGTCATGGCGGTGTTCGGCGCCCCGTTCCCACAAGCCGACCACGCCGACAAAGCCGTAGAGGCCGCGCTCGCGATGCACCGCTCCCAGCACGCCCTGAACCAGGCGTGGGAAGGTACGAACCGGGAGGAGTTCCTGCTCGGCATCGGCCTGTCCACGGGCAAGGCCGCCGCCGCGCTGCTGGGCTCCGAGGAGCGCTTGGAGTACACGTTGGTGGGCGACACGGTGAACCTGGCTCAGCGGCTGCAGGAGATGGCCCGCCCCGGCGGCCAGACCATCCTCAGCGAGCCGACCTGGGCCGGGCTCACCGATCCACCGCCGGCCACGCCGAACCCGCCCGAGCTCGTCAAGGGCCGGGCCACCCCCGTCATCACCTACCGGATCGAACGAGAGACCTGGAGCGACACATGACCACCACCGAGCCCGCCCCCGCGCCGACCCTTCCGGCCACGGACCTCGTGCTCGACGTGCGGGGGGTGCGCCGCACCTTCGAGGCGGAGAACGCTCCCGTCCGCGCGCTGCGCGGCGCCGACTTCCAGATGGACCGCGGTGAGTTCGTGGCCATCATGGGGCCGTCGGGCTGCGGGAAGTCGACGCTGCTCAACCTCATCGCAGGGCTCGACCAGGCTGACGAGGGCACCATCCTGTTGGCCGAGGAGGAGGTCACCGGCAAGACCGAGGACGAGCTCGCCCGCATGCGACGCACCCACATCGGCATCGTGTTCCAGTTCTTCAACCTCCTCGAGGGCATGACGGTGCTCGAGAACGTGGCGCTCCCCGCCATGATCGCGGGGCTCAAGCGCAAGCCGGCGGAGACCCGCGGCCGCGACCTCCTCGACCTGCTCGGGCTGTCCGACAAGTCGAAGGCCGCCCCTGGCTCCCTGTCGGGCGGCCAGCGTCAGCGCCTGGCGATCGCGCGAGCCCTCGCCAACGAGCCCACCCTCCTCCTGGCTGACGAGCCGACCGGCGCCCTGGACTCCGAGGGCGGCGACGAGGTGATCGAGCTGTTCCGACGCCTGCACCAGAGCGGTCAGACGATCCTCATGGTCACCCATGACGACGACGTCGCCGCGGCTGCGCAACGGATCGCGCGGATGAAGGACGGCAAGGTCACCGACGCCGGCGACGAGGTCGCCACGGCCTCGTCGATCGGGTAGCCCACCCGCTGCCATGGCCGTGGTCACGTACCTCTTGCGCGCCGATCTGCGGAAGCGCTGGCGGTCGTTGGCCATGCTGGCCCTGCTGGTCGCGATCGTGGTGGGAGCGGTGCTCACCGCGACGGCCGGCGCGCGACGCACCCGCACCGCCTTCGATCGCTACCTCGAGGAGGTCCGTCCCGGCGACGCCCTCGTGACCTTCGAGGGCGAACCACCCGACCCCGCCACGGTCGAGCAGATCGACGGGGTGGAGGCCGCCGTCGACTACCGCTGGTTCTCCGTGTTCCCCGCCGGCGGACCCGACGGCTTCTACTTCATCCCCCTGTTCGTCCCCGACAGATCCGCCGCGTGCCCGACACCTACGAGCGAGCCCCGCTGGTGGACGGTCGCGCTCCGGATCCGACTGCGCCTCTCGAGATCGCCCTTGGCGAGCGCACCGCGCGCCGGCTCGGCGTCGGGGTCGGTGACACCTTCCCCACGGTGACCTTCACTGCCGCGCAGCAGGCCGCCGGCGACTTCGACACGCCCGGGGGGCCCGCGCTCACCTTCGACGTCGTCGGCATCGTGCGCACACCAGGCGACGTGACCGCTCGCGAGACCGACATCGATCCCAACTTCCTCACCCCCGCCTTCGGATCGACCTACGGCGACGAGGTCGGACTGTTCGGCGCCGGCATGCTGCTGGCCGTCGAGCCGGGGGCGTCCGTCCAACAGGTGACCCAGGACATGGCGCCGCTGGGGCAGTTCACCTACGAGACGTCCTTCGGCCCCGACGTGTTCCGGGTCCAGGCCGACCCGACGCTCGCGGCGATGGCGACCGGCTTGCGCGTCGTGGCGCTGATCGTCGCCCTCGCGGGCGGGATCGTCCTCGCGCAGGCCCTGGCCCGGGCGGCTGGGGACCGACTGGGTGAGCATGAGGGGATGCGCGCGTTGGGCGCCTCCCGATCCGTGCTGCTCCTACACCTGAGCCTGCCGAGCCTTCTCGCGGCCGGTGTCGGCATCATCGTGGGTGGCGCACTCAGCGTCGCGCTGTCCCCGTTCGAGCTGTGGGGCCTGGCCCGCCGAGCGGAGCTGGAGCCTGGCGTGCGGATCGACCTCCCCGTCCTCACCTTCGGCATGGCCGGGGCCGCGATCGTCCTCGTCCTCGCGATCGCGCTGGTGGCCGCGATGGCCCTCCGACGCGATGGCGGGATGAGCCGCAGCGCGGCGCGGACCAGCGCGGTCGCGTCGAGAGCGGCCGGGCTCGGTGCGCCCGTCCCGGCGGTGACCGGGCTCCGCCTGGCCCTCGAGCGCGGACGGGGTGACCGCACCACGCCCGTGACCACGGCCGCGATGGCCGCCGCCCTGGGCGGGATCGGCGTCATGGCGACCGTCGTGTTCGCCAGCAGCCTGCACCATGCGGTGACCACGCCGTCGGTGTACGGGTGGGCCGTCGACGGTGTGCTGGTCGGCAGCGAGAACGGCGACGACCTGGGCGACGACGACTCCCTGGCCTCGGCCCTCGTGGCCGATCCGTCGTTCGAGGCGGTGGCCGAGATCGTCAACGACGTCGAGGTCACGGTCGATGGCGTCCCCAACCGGGCCTGGGTCCTGCAGGACCTCAGCGGGCACTCCGCCTTCGTCACCGTTCGCGGCCGCCAGCCGGTGGGGCCCGGCGAGGTGGCGGTGGGCGGCGAGACCCTCGATCAGCTCGGCCTCGAGCTGGGGGACACCATCGTGGTCAGCGCCGAGGGGCCACGCCGGGCGCTGGAGATCGTCGGGACGACCGCGCTGCCGGTCACAGACGATGGCGGATCGAGCTCCGTCGGGCTCGCCATGCGCCGCGAAGCCGCCGATGCCATCGGGTTCAGCGGCAGCTGCGGCGACGCGGAGTGCTCTCGCTACCTCGCCCTCACCACCGTCCCCGGCACGAGCGTCGCGAAGGCCGCCAAGCCCTACATCTCCGACGCGGTGTCACTGGTGACTCCCACGCCGCCGGCCCAGGTCGAGCGGCTCCGTGCCGTCGACGGGCTCCCGCGGGTGTTGGCGGTGATGCTGGGCATCATCGCCGTGCTGGCCGTCACCCACGCGGCGGCGGTCACGGTGCGGCGCCGACGTGGCGACCTTGCGATGCTCAGGGTCCTCGGGCTGTACGGCCGCCAGCTGCGGCACGTCGTCACGGTCCAGGTTGCCGTCCTGGCGCTGGGCGGGGCCGTCGTCGGGGCCGTGCTGGGGGTGGCCGTCGGGAGGCAGCTGTGGGCCGCGGTCGCTGACAGCGTCCCCCTCCCCGTCGTCATCACGTTCCCCGCCACCGCACTCGTCGTCGTGCCGCTCGGGATCGCCGTGCTCGCCCAGCTCGGGGCCTCACTGTCTCGTCGATCGGCGGGGCGGGTTCGACCCGCCCTCGCTCTCAGGGCGGAGTAGCGCAGCCGATGACCACCCGATCCCAACACCCCACCGCCTCAGGACGGAGCCCGATCGTGACCACCGTGCCCACCGCCATCGATCGCTCGATCGACACCAGCGCGCCCACCGCTGGTGCGCCGCGTGCCATCGCCCTGGTGGGGACCGTGACGGCCATGGCCCTCGCCGGCGCCAGCCTCACGGAGTCCGATCTGGTCGCGGGCAGCTGGGTGCGCGCGGCCATCGTCGGCGCGTGGGCCATCGCGGCGATGGTGCTGGCCCTGCGAGGGCTCGAGCGGCTCGGGCTCGTCGCGGCGGGTGCCGCGGTGGCGGGAGGGGTGTGCGCGGCCTCTGCGACATCCGCTGACCTGGCCGCGGTGCACGTCGTCGCGGCGTCGATCATCCCGGCCGTGGCGCTCCACCTCGAGCTGGTCATCCCCGAAGGACGGCTCGACCGGCCCGCGCGACGCAACCTCGCCGTGGCCGCCTACGCCGTCGCGGTCGCCGCGGGTCTGGGGCTGGCCGCGGGCGACCGGGTGCCGGCGGCCGGCGCCGTCGCCGCGGCCGTGGTGGCTGCGCTCTTGATGGGCCTGCCCGCCGCGCATCAGACCTACCTGAAGTCGACCGGCGTCGCCCGCCAACGTCTTCAGCTGGTGGGATGCGCGGTCGCCGTCATCACCGAGGTCGCCCTGGTGCTCGCCGCCCTGCACCTCCTGGTCGACTGGCCGGCCCACCCGTCCGAGGCGGCGGCCGCGACCACCGCGCTCGTGCCGCTCGCGCTCGTCGGGGGCACCAGCCCGCGGATCTCACGACGGGTCGACAAGGTCCTGGTGCACACGGTGTCGGCCACCGGGCTGACCGCCGTCGTGGTGGCGGTGTACCTGATCATCGTCATCGGGCTGGGCCGGGCGCCCGCCGACTCGGAGCGGAACCTCTTCGTGCTGTCGATGCTCGCGGCGGCCGTGGCGTCGCTGGCGTACGTGCCGGCCCGTGAGCGGCTGGCCGAGACGGCCAACCGGCTCGTCTACGGGGAGCGTCACCCACCGGACGAGGTGCTGCGCACCTGGGGCAGCCGGCTCAGCCGGTCGATCCCGATGGACGAGCTCCTGTTGCAGCTGGCGGAGTCGCTCCGGAAGGTGCTCGTGCTGCGGCGCGCCGAGATCTGGACCGGTTCGAGCGGTCGCCTCGAGCTCGCGGTGGCGGTGCCCGACCGGTCAGCGCCGCCGTTGGTGCTCGGACCCGAGGAGCAGCCCGTCGTGACGCGCGCCGGGGTCACGGGCAACGCCTGGCTCGAGGTGTGGTTGCCCGGGCTGCTGGAGGGTCGTACGAACGCCCAGCTGCGCGTCGCACCCGCGTCGCACTCCGGCGAGCTGCTCGGGCTGCTCGTGGTGGAGCGGGCGGCCGACGGCGACCAGTTCACGGAGGAGGACGATCGCGTCCTCACCGAGCTGGCCCGCCAGGTGGGGCTGGCCCTGCACAACGTGCAGCTCGACTCCGCCCTGCAGGAGAGCCTCGAGAACCTCGAGCGGGCGAACGAGGACCTCCGCACGTCGCGCGCCCGCATCGTGGCGACGGGCGACGCCGAACGGCGCAAGATCGAGCGCAACCTCCACGACGGAGCCCAGCAGCACCTGGTGGCGCTGGCGGTGAACCTGCGGCTGGCCAAGGACATGCTGGACGACGATCCCGAGGCGGCGGCGGAGATGCTCGACGCCTTGGCCGATGCGGTGAAGGAGACCATCCAGGAGCTCCGCGACCTCGCCCACGGGATCTACCCTCCGCTGCTCATGGACAGTGGCCTCGGCGAGGCCCTCCGCGCGGCGGCGAACCGGAGCCCGCTCCCGGTCAGCGTCGAAGCCGCGGAGGTCGGCCGCCACTCCAGCGAGGTCGAGGCGGCCGTGTACTTCTGCTGCCTGGAGGCCCTCCAGAACGCCGCCAAGCACGCTCCCGACGCGACCGTGCGCATCGTGGTCGTCGCGGACGAGGACACCCTGCGCTTCGAGGTCGCGGACGACGGCCCGGGCTTCGACGCCGAGGCGGCGCGTGGCGGTCACGGCTTCACGAACATGAGCGATCGCCTGGGTGCGATCGGGGGCACGGTCGAGTGGCGATCCGCCCCCGGCGAGGGCACGAGGATCGCCGGCGAGATCCCCTTCTGACACGGGGTCAGGTCGTGCGGCGGGTCAGGTCGTGCGGCGCTCGTCCCAGAGGCGACGGAGGAGGTCGGGGGCGAGCTCCTCCTTGTGCACGTAGGCGGCGAAGCCGGAGCTCTCGACCTCGGGAGGGAGGTCGCTGCGCTGGTACGTGGAGCACAGGAAGACCGTGGTGTCGGGCGCCTCGGCCATGATCTGGCGCGTGGCCTCGATGCCGTTCATCGTGGGCATGTTGATGTCCATGAGGACGAGCGCTGGCCGTAGCTCGCGAGCACGCTCCACGGCCTCGTCGCCGTCGGCGGCCTCGCCGACGAGCTCGAAGCCCTCCGTCCGACGGAGCACCGCCCGCGCGGCGAGGCGGAAGGGCGCCTGATCGTCGACGATCAGCACGGACACGACATCGGTTTCCACGACCATCTCCGGATCATGATCGTCGGACATCGCTCGCCCTCCCAGGGTGGGGGCAGGTGTGCAAAGGGTGTGGCTACCCTCCCCCGCCGCGGTCGGCGAGGTAGAGGAGCACGGCCTTCACTCGTCGGTTCACGTCGACCTCCTCGGAGAGCCCGAGCTTCGAGAAGATCGAGTTGGTGTGCTTCTCGACGGCCCGGGTGGACAGCACCAACGTCCCCGCGATGGCGGCGTTGCTCTTCCCCTGGGCCATCTCGCCGAGGATCTCCCGCTCGCGCGGGGTGAGGCGCTGGAGCTCGCCCGTCTGCGGGCGCTTGGTCGACACGAGGGACTCGACCACCTTCGAGTCGATGACCGACCCGCCCGCGGCCACCTCGCGGATCGCGGCGAGCAGGTCGTCGACCTCGCTGACCCGCTCCTTCAGGAGGTAGGCGCGGCCCTCGGACCCGCCTTCGAGGAGGGCCAGCGCGTAGGCCGGGTCGGCGTACTGGCTCAGCACGACCACTCCCACCTCTGGGCGATCGGCGCGGAGCGCAGCCGCGATCTGGATGCCTTCATCGGTCCCTGTCGGCGGCATGCGGATGTCCGTGACGACCACGTCGGGCGCCTCCGCCGCGATCAGCGCCTCGAGCGCGGGACGGTCGCCGGCCGTGCCGACGAGATCGATCTCGTCCGCTCGCTCGAGCAACCGGGCGATGCCCTCCCGCAACAGCGTGTTGTCCTCGGCCAGGACGACGCGGATCCCCATCCGCCGCAGACTACGACGGCGGGGCCGGGAGTCAGCGCAACGGACCGGCCAGCGCGACCTGGGCGGCGTGGTAGCCGCACATGCCGTGCACGCCACCACCGGGCGGGGTCGACGCGGAGCACAGGAACAGGCGTGGGTTGGGCGTGGCGTAGGCGGGCAGACCAGGACGAGGTCGCAACAGGAGCTGGAGCCCGCCGTACGAGCCGCCGCCGATGTCACCCCCGATGTTGTTCGGGTTGTACGCCTCGTACCAGCTGCTGTCGGCGGCGTGGCGCGCCAGGACGATGTCGCGGAACCCAGGGGCGAACCGCTCGATCTGCGCCTCGATGGCGCCCGTCATGTCGAGCGTGGAGCGGGGCGGGACGTGGCAATAGGTCCACAGGGTGTGCTGGCCGGCCGGCGCCCGATCCCCGTCGAAGAGGCTCGGCTGCGCGACCAGGACGAATGGGTTCGTCGGGTGGCGCCCGGCCGCGACGTCCGCCTCCGCGGCGGCGACCTCTCGGAGGGTGCCACCGAGGTGCAGGCATCCGGCGCGGCGGGCGTCGGGGTTCGTCCAGGGGACCGGCTCGGAGAGGGCGTAGTCGATCTTGAAGATGCCAGGTCCGTAGCGGAAGGCTCCGAGGCGCGTCCGGTACCGGTCGGGCAGCGCATCCCCGCAGATGCGCACGAGCTGCCGCGGCGTGACGTCGAAGAGCACGGCGCGGGAGTCGGGGACGTCGTCGAGAGAGCGCACGACGCGGCCGGTCTCGATCGTGCCGCCCAGCTCAGCGAGGCGACGGCCCATGGCGTCCGCGATGGCCTGGGACCCTCCGCGAGCGCTGGGCCACCCCGCCACGTGACCGGACGTGAGGAGCATCAGTCCCATGGCAGACGTGAACGGGCGAGACAGCGGGAGGAAGGAGTGGGCGGCCGCCCCCGCGAGCAGGCCACGCGCCTCGTCCGTGGCGAACGCGCGGCCCGCGAGGGTGGCCGGGAGGGCACCGCGCGTGCCGAAGCCCGCCATGGTCAGGGGATGTCGGGGGACGCGGAGGAGCGGGGCGAGCACGGCCGGCGCCAGGTCGTCCCAGCGGCGGGCCGCCCAGCCGACGTGGCGCCGCCACGCGGCGCCGTCCACCCCGAGCCCGTCGGCGGTGGCGTCGACGGAGCGGTGCAGCACCCCCGCGCGGCCGTCGTCGAGCGGGTGGACGAGCGGGATGTCCGGCTGCACGAGCTCGAGGCCGTGCCGGGCCAGGTCGGCGCCCTGGAAGAACGGGGACACCGCGGCAAGGGGGTGGACCGCGGAGCAGACGTCGTGCACGAAGCCGGGGAGCGTGAGGGCCGCGCTGCGGGTGCCGCCCCCGATCGTGTCGGCACCCTCGAGGACGACGACCGAGCGACCGGCGGCCGCGCACGTGATGGCGGCGGCCAGCCCGTTCGGACCGGAACCCACCACGACGACGTCGACCACGCCGCCACCCTACGGTGTGCCCATGGGAGTGACGATCGACGAGATCCTGGTGGGCGACCCGCCCGAGGCATGGGAAGCGGCCGGCTTCTCCGTCGACGACGACGGCACGTGTCGGATCGGATCGGTGCGGGTGCGCCTCGTGGGTCGCGAGGGCGGCAAGCGCATCCTCGGGTGGTCCCTGCGGGACGCACCGTCGCCGCCGTTGGCGGACGGCCTGCTCGACGGACTGCCCACCACCGAGTCAGAGGCGGCGCCGGCCGAACCAGCGTCCCACGCGAACGGGGCCGCCTACATCGACCACGTCGTGCTGCTGTCACCGGACCTGGTACGGACCACGGCCGCGCTCGGGCGTCTCGGCATCGAGCCCCGAGGCGAGCGCATCACGGAGAGCTACGGGGCACCGATGAGGCAGGTCTTCTTCCGGCTCGGGGAGGTGATCCTCGAGCTCGTGGGTCAGCCCGAGGCCACCGGGGAGGGCGCACCCGGCTTCTTCGGGCTGGCGATCACGGTGGCCGACCTGGACGCCGCCGCCGCACAGCTCGGGGAGCACCTCGGTGCGATCAAGGACGCCGTGCAGGATCGTCGGCGGATCGCCACCCTGCGCCACCGCGACCTCGGGATGTCCGTCGCGACGGCGCTGATGTCGCCCGATCAGGCGGTGAGCTGACCGGCGGCGCGGAGCACCCGGCCGGTGCCGGCGCTGAGCACCGAGCCGCACCGGCGGCAGGCGATCGCGAGCACGTCCCCGCGGGGGGTGTGGAAGGGGCGGAGCGACCGCTCGCCGCGGAGCTCGCGGCGGCCGCAGATGGGGCAGTCGGAGAGGGTCATGGGTCCAGTGTGCGGCACGATGATCAGTAGCAAAAGCGGTTATCTCTTGCCCCATTGATCAGTGGTGCTGATAGTCTGAAGGCCGTGGACATCGAGGTGCGACACCTGCAGGCCCTGGTCGCCGTGGCCGAAGCCGGCACGTTCGGCAAGGCGGCCGACGCCCTCGGCTACACGCAGTCGGCGGTGAGCCAGCAGATCGCCTCGTTGGAGCGCGCCATCGGCACGGCCGTGTTCGACCGCCCCGGCGGCCCCAAGCCCGTTCGCCTCACGGCGGCCGGCGACGTGCTCCTCGAGCACGCCCGCACGGTCCTCGCCACGCTGCGCATCGCCGAGGCCGACATCGACGCCGTCACCACCGGCAACCGCGGTCGTCTCCGCGTGGGCCTCATGCAGAGCGTCGGCACCCAGATCCTCCCGGGCCTCCTCACCCGCTTCGCGGTCGAGCGCCCAGAGGTCCAGATCGTCCTGCACGAAGCGCACGACGCCGACGAGCTCCTCGCCATGGTCGAGCGCCAAGACCTCGACATCGCGTTCTCGGCGCAGGTCGAGCCCGACGGGCCCTTCGTCACCCGCCCGGTGCTCGACGACCCCTTCGTGCTGCTCGTCCCCGCCACCCCCGAGTGGCAGGGCCGACGCCGCGTCACCATCGAGGAGGTCGCCCGTCACCCCCTCGTCGGCAACCGCAACCCGACCTGCTTCGGCCAGGCGTTGCTGGCGTTCGGCGACCTCGAGCCGAACTTCGTGTTCGAGTCGGACGACAACTCCACCATCCAGGGCTGCGTCGCGGCCGGCCTGGGGGTCGCGCTCGCGCCGATGCTCACGATCGACCTCGACGATCCCACCACCCGCGTCATCGACGTCGATCCTCCCCTGCCTCCTCGCACGATCACCGTGTCATGGCACGCCGAGCGGCGGCCGTCGGCGCTGATCGACGCGTTCGTGGAAGCCACGCTCGACGTCTGCGCCGCCGTCGCCGAGGGCTTGGCCGCCGAGCGCGCTGCTTGATCGCACCCAGGTAGCGTCCGGTACCGATGCTGGACCACGTGTTCACCGACGCCATCGGCGCCCTGCGCGACACCTTCGAGAAGGCCCTGCTCGAGCGGCAGGCGTTCGAGGAGCGCTTCCAGGTCGACGTCCTGCTCGGCGACACGACCTGGGAGACCTCGTACGGCCTGCCAGGCGAGGGGCTGCCGCCACGTGTGCAGGCCGACATCACCTTCGACTGGCCCACCTGGGCGCAGACCGCGTACCGCTCCTGGTACATCGGCGAGCCGAGCGACGAGGCGCCTCGCATCGAGATCGAGATCGTGATGCGGATCCAGCGGCTCGCGTCGATGCCCGACGTGAAGCCGGTGCTGGCGGTGCTCCCGGAGACCAGCCCGCCGATCGGCTCGGAGCGGCTCGAACGGTCGGCGCCGAGCATCGAGATCGCGTTCAACAACGACCTCGAGGCCGAGGACTGGGCACTCGAGGTGAGCTATGAGGGCAGCTACGAGCTCGACGAGGCCACCCTCGCCGACGGGTCGATCCTCGACGACCACTTCTCCGCCATGGGCGGATGGATCGCGTCCACGCTCGTGCGCCTGGGCGATCTGAAGCTCGACTTCCTGCCCGCTGACGAGGAGGGATGACCATGGCCGATGACGTCGTGCTCGTGGCGGTCGACGGGCCCGTCGCCACCGTGACGCTCAACCGGCCGGAGGCGCGCAATGCGCTCAACCGGTCCCTGCGCAAGGCGCTGCCGACCACGCTGCGCGAGCTCGACGCGCGCGACGACATCGCCGCCATCATCCTCACCGGTGCCGACCCTGCCTTCTGCGCCGGACTCGACCTCAAGGAGCTCGCCGCCGGCGGCGACGCGCTGGAGGAGACCGGCGCCACTGGCGGATCGGGCAGCACCGCAGTCGGACGCAGGAGGGGCCCGTTCCCGGAGATGGCCACACCCGTCATCGGCGCGATCAACGGGGTCGCGATCACGGGAGGGTTCGAGGTCGCGCTGGCGTGCGACTACCTGGTCGCGTCCGAGCGTGCCCGCTTCGCCGACACCCACGCTCGCGTCGGGATCATGCCCGGATGGGGCCTCACGGTCCTGCTGCCCGCGGCGATCGGCGTGCGCCGAGCCAAGGAGATGTCGACGACCGGCAACTTCCTCGATGCGGCGACGGCGCTCACCTGGGGCCTCGTGAACCACGTCGTTTCCCATGACGAGCTGCTGCCCTTCTGCCGCCAGCTCGGCCACGACATCGCATCCATCGACCCGACCGCCGTGCGACGGATGCTCCAGACCTACGACGAGGGGGCCCTGCGCGACGGCGCGGGCGCCTGGGCACTGGAGAGCGAGGTGGCTGCGGCGTGGCAGGGGCGCGGCCTCGATCCCGCCGCGCTCGAGGCGAGCCGGCGGGCGGTGGTCGCTCGCGGCCGCGCCCAGCTCTAGGGTCCGCGAACGCGCGCACGCGACCACCTAGCGTGACGCTATTGTTCGGGTTGGCGAACAAGAGGAACCCCGCAGCGGAGGCGACGCGTTGGGACCCGTCATCCAGCTCTGCAGTCGATGTGGCTTCCACATCCCTCCGGGCGCGGACGCCTGCCCCGAGTGCGGGCCCGACCGCCAGCAGGAGCCTTGCCTCGCCGCCCGTCAGGTAGCGGGCCTGGCCCTGCCCACGAGGTCGGTGCGCCGCCTGCCGCAGACCCCTCCTCGACGAGACCCCGAGCCGCGTCCGGTGGAGCCCGCGTTCGCCGCTCGGACGGTCTTCGCGTACACCTGGGTCCTGGTCGTCATCGCCCTCGTGGGGGGGCTGCTCGCCTGGGTGGCGGGCCTCGACCGGTATGTGAGCGCGCTCCCGAGTGGGACGGCCGAGTGGCTCGATGAGCTCGCCATCATGGCCACGGTGGGCTCGGTGATCGGCCTCGTGATCGGCCTCATCGCGATGGTCGCGTGGTGCATCGGTCGCGTCGCGTGCGAGATCACGCGTCGCCAGCGCGATCGGATCGTGGTCGAGGGCGAGCTCAGAGCCACTTCGCCGGCAGCGCGGCGGGCGACGCGTCGAGCAGCGTGAGCACGCTCGCGGCGTCGGTGGCCACTGCGTAGCCCTGCCGGCTCTCGGGACGGGCGAAGCGCTCGCGGTAGAGGTGTTCGAAGAGCTCGAGCAGGGGCTGCCAGAACCCGTCGACGTCGGCCAGCACGATGGGCTTGTCGTGGAAGCCCAGCAATCGTCCCGTGATCTGCTCGAGCAGCTCCTCGAGCGTGCCGAAGCCGCCAGGGAGCGCCACGAACGCGTCGGCTCGGCTCGCCAGCTCTGCTTTGCGGGTGAGCATGTCGGGCGTGATCACGAGCTCGTCGGCCGCGTGATCGGCGATCTCCACCGACAGCAGTGACTCCGGGATCACCCCGATCGTGTGACCGCCCGCGGCGCGCGCCGCGCGAGCCACCTCCCCCATGAGACCCACGGTGGCGCCACCCCACACGAGCACGTCACCTCGGTCCGCCAGCGCGGCGCCGAGATCGCGCGCCACCGCCACGTGCGCCAGGTCGACGGCTGCCGAGGACGAGCAGTACACGCACACGTGACGAGGACCGCCGGCCATCGACGGAACCTAGTGCCGCGTCAGGCAGCGGTAGCGTGAATCGGATGCGACCGGCGCCCACCCTCGATGAGCTCCGGCGAGCGCCGAAGGTCCTGCTCCACGATCACCTCGACGGTGGGCTGCGCCCGTCAACCGTGATCGATCTGGCCCACGAGACCGGCTACACGGGGCTGCCCACCACGGACGAGGCCGAGCTCGCCCGGTGGTTCACCGAGGGCGCCGCCCGTCAGGACCTCGTTCTCTACCTCGAGACCTTCGACCACACCGTCGGCATCATGCAGACGAAGGACGCGCTGATGCGAGTCGCCCAGGAGTGCGCGGAGGACCTGGCCGCGGACGGCGTCGTCTACGCCGAGGTGCGCTTCGCGCCGGAGCAGCACCTGCGTGCCGGCCTCACGCTCGACGAGGTCGTGGACGCCGTGGTCGAGGGCTTCCGCGCCGGGGCCGCCGGCACCTCCCTCACCCTCGGCACGATCCTCACCGCCATGCGGCACGCGGCCCACTCCACCGAGATCGCCGAGCTCGCGGTCCGCCATCGGGACAACGGCGTGGTCGGCTTCGACATCGCCGGCAGCGAGGCGGGCAACCCGCCGACACGCCACCTCGACGCGTTCCAGCTGGTGGCCGCCGAGAACTTCCACATCACCATCCATGCCGGCGAGGCGTTCGGGTTGCCGTCGATCTGGGAGGCTGTCCAGCTCTGCGGCGCCGAGCGGCTCGGCCATGGGGTCCGCATCGTGGACGACATCGAGGTCGACGCCGATGGCCGCGCCACGCTCGGACGCCTGGCCAGCTTCGTCCGCGACCGGCGGGTGCCCCTCGAGATGTGCCCGACCTCCAACGTCAACACCGGTGTGTGCGACTCGATCGCCGAGCACCCGATCGGGCTGCTCGCGAGGCTCCGGTTCCGCGTCACGGTCAACACCGACAACCGTCTGATGAGCGGTGTGTCGCTCACGTCTGAGATGGCGGCCCTGGTCGATGCGTTCGGCTACGGCTGGGACGAGGTCGAGTGGTTCACCCTCAACGCGATGAAGAGCTCGTTCTGGCCCTTCGATCAGCGCCTGCGCATCATCAACCAGCTGATCAAACCCGCCTACGCCCAGCTCCGCGCCGGGGGGATCTGACAACGTCTGCGGTCGGAAACGTCCGGACGGCGGACGAGATCGACCGCAGACGTTGTCAGAGGCTGTCGAGGATGGCTCGGCTGGCGCTGCAGCCGAGCCTGGTGGCACCGGCGTCGACCATGGCCAGAGCCATCGTCGAATCGCGGATGCCGCCGCTGGCCTTGATCCCCAGGCGGCCTCCGACCGTCGCGGCCATGAGGGTGATCGCGGCCACCGAGGCGCCACCGGTCGGGTGGAAGCCGGTGGACGTCTTCACGTAGTCGGCGCCGGCGTCCTCTGCGGTGCGGCAGCCGTCGACGATCTCCGCATCGGTGAGCGCCGCGGTCTCGAGGATCACCTTGAGCAGCACGTGCCCTGGCGTCGCGGCGCGGACTGCGGCGATGTCGTCGCCGACCGCCAGCCACTCCCCTGCCTTCACCAGGCCGAGGTTCACCACCATGTCGAGCTCGTTGGCGCCGGCATCGACGGCCACCTCGGCCTCGTGGGCCTTCACGGCCGGCTGGTGGGCTCCGCTCGGGAACCCGATGACCGTGGCGATGTCGATGCCGACGCCCAGGCCCTCGGTGATCGGGAGCTGCGACGGCGAGACGCAGACCGCTGCGACACCGAGGTCCGTGGCCTCCTCGCAGAGCGCGATCACCTCGGCGGTGGTGGCCTCCGGCTTGAGGAGGGTGTGATCGATCATGGCGGCGAGACTGGCGCGGTCCATCGCCTGCCATCATGCCCCCATGCAGGTCACCGTGGTCGACCATCCCCTCGCCGCCCAGCTGCTCACGCGGCTCCGGGAGACCGGCACCGACCGGGCAGGCTTTCGCCGGGCGATGGACGACCTGTCCGGGATCCTCGTGTACGAGGCCTCACGGGACATCGAGGTCGAGTCGATCGCCATCGACACGCCGATGGGCCCGACCACGGGCACGCGCGTGGGCCGGCCCCCGCTCGTCGTGCCCGTGCTGCGCGCCGGGCTCGGCATGCTCGGCGGCGTGCTGCGTCACCTCCCCGAGACCGACACCGGCTTCATCGGGGTCTCGCGCAACGAGGAGACGTTCGTGCCCGAGCCCTACATGAACTCGGTGCCCGACGAGCTCCATGGCCGACCGGTCCTCGTGCTCGATCCCATGCTGGCGACCGGCGGCTCGCTCGACCACACCTGCCGGATCCTCGCCGATCACGGCGCTGGTCCCCTGACCTGCGTGTGCGTCCTCGCCGCTCCGGAAGGCGTCGCGCGACTGGAGTCGTCGGGGCTGGTGAGCCACGTCGTCACGGCGTCGATCGACGAGCGCCTGAACGACCACGCCTACATCATCCCGGGCCTCGGCGACGCCGGCGACCGCCTCTTCGGGACGGCCTGACCCGCGGCTACAGGCCGTGGGCGGCGAGCAGGGCGGTGGCGGCGGCGAGGACCTCGTCGACGACGCCCCTCGCGGCCGCGCGGGCGGACTCGACGTCACCGGTCGCCGGGACGACCGCCTCGGCGTAGATCTTGAGCTTGGGCTCGGTGCCGCTGGGGCGCACGACGACCCGCGCGCCCTCGAGGGTCCAGATGAGCACGTCGCTGGGCGGGAGGCGCTTCCCGAGGGCGAGGTCCTCCACGTCGACGACGCGTCGTCCGGCGACCTCGGTCGGCGGCGTCGCCCGCACCGCGGCCATGGCCGCGGTCACGCGGTCGAGCCAATCGCTCCCCGTCAGCCGGATCGACTGCTGACGCGTGACGTGAGCGCCGTGGGCGCGGAACACGTCGTGCAGGCGGTCGAGCACGGTCCGCCCCTCGGCCTTGAGGGCGGCAGCCAGCTCGGCTGCCACCAGCGCGGCGGTGACCCCGTCCTTGTCCCGCACGAGACGGCCGACGCAGTAGCCGAGCGCTTCCTCGTAGCCGAACAGGAACCGCTGGCCCGCCTGCGGGGTGCGCACCACCCACTTGAAGCCCGTCAGGGACTCGCCGTAGGCAAGGCCCGCCGCGGCCGCCAGCTTCGACAGGAGCCGGGAGGACACCACCGTGGTGGCGAGGACGTCGTCGGCGGTGTGCCCGCCACGGCGCACGAGGTGGTCGGCGAGGAGCGTGCCCAGCTCGTCGCCGGTCAGGGCCCGCCAACCACCTGGCGCGGACGGGTCGGGCACCGCCACCGCGAGGCGGTCGGCGTCGGGGTCGTTGGCGAGCACGAGATCGGCGCCGACCTCCGCAGCCAGGGCCAGCGACAGATCGAGGGCGCCGGGCTCCTCGGGGTTCGGGAAGGCGACCGTGGGGAAGTCAGGGTCCGGCTCGACCTGCCGCGCGACCTCGTGCGGGGCGGGGAACCCCGCCGCCGCGAACGCCAGGCGAACCGTCTCGGCGCCGACGCCGTGCATGGCGGTGTACACGGTGACGAGGTCGCGCGGGCCCGGGGCGACGAGAGCGATCGCACCGGCGAGGTAGGCCTCGAGCAAGTCCTCGCCGAGCACGGTGATCCCGTCCGTCGCCAACGGGACGTCGGGGAGCGATCCCACCGCGTCGATGCACGCCGAGATCTCCTCGTCGACAGGTCCGACGATCTGGGCACCGTCGCCGAGGTAGAGCTTGTAGCCGTTGTCCGCGGGTGGGTTGTGGCTCGCCGTGATCATGATCCCCGCGACGGCACCCTCGTGGAGCGTGGCGAACGCCGTCACCGGCGTGGGCAGCGGGCGGGGCAGGACCCGGACGGCGAAGCCCGCACCCGCCAGCACCGCCGCCGTGTCCTCGGCGAACTCGGCGCTCCCGTGCCGGGCGTCGCGCCCGATCACGACCGGCCCGGACAGGCCCTGCTGGTGCAGCCATGCCGCGACGCCGGCCGTTGCCCGCCGGACGAGGGCCCGGTTCATCCGGTTGGGGCCGGCACCGAGCGCCCCGCGGAGCCCGGCGGTGCCGAACTGCAGCCGGTGGTCGAAGCGCTCGCGCAGGGCCACGAGGTCGTCGGCGGCCAGCAACACGTCGACCTCCGCCTGGGTGCGCGGGTCCGGGTCCTCGTCCCGCCAGGCACGAGCGCGGGCCCGCAGGTCCTCGTCGGAGGCGGCCGGTGTGGTCACAACCGGGCGACGACCTCCGCGAGCAGGTCGCCCATCGCCTCGGCGGAGGCCCGCCCGGCCTCGAGCACCTCGGCATGGTCGAGGTGACCCTCGCCGAGCCCGGCGGCGAGGTTGGTGACCAGCGAGAGACCGAGCACCTCGGCCCCCACGTGCCGAGCGGCGATCACCTCGTGCACCGTGCTCATGCCCACGAGATCGGCACCCACGGTCTGCAGCATCCTGATCTCGGCCGGTGTCTCGTACTGCGGGCCAGGGAGCCCCGCGTAGACACCTTCCTCGAGGGTCGGGTCGACGGTCCTGGCGAGGTCGCGGAGACGGCCGGAGTAGGCCTCGGTCATGTCGACGAAGCGCGGGAGGTCGAGCTCCGGTGGCGCGGCCGGGCCGGTGAGGGGCGAGCGGCCCGTGAGGTTGATGTGGTCGCTGATGAGCACCGGCTGGCCGACCCGCATGCCGGCTCGCAGACCCCCGGCCGCGTTCGTGAGCACGACGGTGTGGCACCCCACCCGGACGGCGCTGCGCACCGCGTGCACGACGGTGCTCAGCTCGTGGCCCTCATAGGCGTGGACCCGTCCGAGCAGGACGAGGATGCGGCGGCCCGCGGAAGCCTCGACCGAGCGCAACAGGCCGGCGTGGCCGACCACGCCGACGGCCGGGAAGCCGGGGAGCTCCGCGATCGGCACCTCGGCCGTGGTGGTGCCGAAGCGATCAGCCGCCGGCGTCCAGCCCGATCCGAGCACCACCAGCACGTCATGGCTCGGCACGCCCGTGCGCTCGACGATCGCTGCCGCCGCGTCGGCGACGAGCAGCCACGGGTCTGCGGCGGTCACGCAGACAGGCTGGATGCTCAGGTCCCGGATCGTCAACCTGGCGTGAGGTCGTGCCATGCTGCGGCGATGGCGGAGGCCTTCCTGTGGGGTTTGCTGGCTGCCGCCACGCTCTTGCTGGGCGCGCTGATGACAGAGGTCCACGCGCCCGGCAGACGAACGCTCGGCCTGGTGATGGGGTTCGGCTCGGGCGTCCTCCTCAGCGCTGTCGCCTATGAGCTCGTGGAGGAGGCGCTTGACACCGCCGGGGACCTCCAGAGCGTCGTCATGGGCATTCTTGCCGGCACGGCGATCTTCACCATCGGCGACGTGGCCGTCTCCCGGCTCGGGTACCAGAACCGCAAGCCGATCATGGGCACCCCGGCCGAGGCGTCGCCCCTCACGATCGTGCTGGGCGCGCTCCTCGATGGGATCCCTGAGTCGGCCGTGCTCGGCCTGACGCTCCTGCAGACCGGGAGCGTCAGCACCGCCGTGTTCGTCGCCATCCTCATCTCCAACCTGCCGGAGGGGATCGCGGCGACCACCGGCCTCCGAGCCGGGGGATGGACGGTACCCGCGGTCGTCACGCTCTGGAGCGGGATCGCCGTGACCAGCGCCGTCGCCGCAGGCATCGGCTACGCCGCCCTCGACGGGGCACCGACGGACGTCGTCGCGTTCATCCTCGCCTTCGCGGGCGGCGCGGTTCTGACGATGCTCGCGACCTCGATGATGCCGGAGGCCTACGAGCACGCGGGTCGGTCCGTGGGCATCGTCACCGTGCTCGGCTTCATCCTGGCCTTCGGGATCGCCTGATCGGAGGGCCAACGCCCTCCCCGAGCGGTGGCGCTAGAGGCCGAGCGCTCGGGCGGTCTGCGCGAGCGAGAGGCCGGGGCGGGCGCCGGTGTGGCCCAGGACGGCCGAGGCCGCCACGGACCCGAGACGGCCGCACGCGGCGAGCGAACGGCCGTGCGTCAGGCCGTAGAGGAACCCCGCCGCGTAGAGGTCGCCGGCGCCGGTGGTGTCGACCACCTCGGGCACCGGGTGGGCGGGCACCTCGGTGACCTCGTCGCGGTGCACGACCAGCGAGCCACGGGGCCCACACGTGATGGCCGCGATCTCGACGTCGGCCTGCACGTGGCGGATCACCTCGTCGAGCGTCGAGACCTCGTAGAGCGCCTTGGCCTCACCCTCGTTGGCGAACAGCACGTCCACCTGGTCGGTGACGAGCAGTCGCCAGGCCTGCTTGTGGCGCTCGACGCAGAAGGTGTCCGAGAGCGTGAGGCTGACCTTGCGTCCGGCCTCGTGCGCCACCCGGCTGGCCTTCCAGTAGGCCTCCTGCGCCTCGGGCCGGTCGAACAGGTAGCCCTCGAGGTAGGTGACCTGGGCGGCGGCGATGAGCTCGCCGTCGACGTCCTCCGGGCCGAGGAACTCGGACGAGCCGAGGTAGGTGTTCATGGTGCGCTGGGCGTCAGGTGTCACCACGATGAGGCAGCGGCCCGTGGGAGGTCCGTCCGTGGCCGGCGGGCAGCGGAAGGCCACCCCCGTGGCGCGCAGGTCGTGCCCGAAGACGGTGCCCAGCTGGTCGTCGCGGACGCGCCCGATGTACGCGGCGCGGCCCCCGAAGCTGGCGATGCCCGAGATCGTGTTCGCCGCCGAGCCGCCCGACACCTCGATGCCCTGGCCCATGGCCTCGTAGAGCGCCTCCGCTCGGTGGGCGTCGATGAGGGTCATCGCGCCCCGTTCCAGGTCGTGGGCGTCGATGAAGGCGTGTTCCTCGTGGGTGAGCACATCGACGAGGGCGTTGCCGATCCCCACGACGTCGAGCTCATCGGTTCCCTGCACGGCGTCGGTCACGGCGCCCGAGGCTACAGGGCGGGCACGTGCCGGCCGACCCCGGCGGCGGCCGCCCCACTCGAGGGGGGCGACCGCCGTATCGGGGGTGTCGGCCGGACCTCGGGCCGTCTCGTCAGGTGGTCACCGTTCGATCACAAGTGGATCGATGAGGGTGATCGCCCCCTCGACCGGCGTCGCCGGTCCAGGGCCCGCGTGGATGACGGGACGGTCAGGTTCGGGGTCTGACACCGATGCGACCTCAGCTTCGGGGGATGCAACGACGACCGGCACTGCGGCCGCCGCGGCAGGGACGGGAGCAGCCTGAACCCCGGCGTTCTCGCCGGCGGACGACACCACAGCGCTACCCGCAGCATCCGCTGCGAGCGCGTTGGGGGTGCCGATGCCGACGGATGCGGTGAGGCTCATGGCTCCGATCCCCGTTCCCAGGAAGATGAGGCCACCACGCAGGACGTGGTGGATGCGCATGTTGGGTAGCTCCCGTCCAGCTCGGGACCCACCGAGGTGGGCCACTCCTTGAACGGGCCGGTCGCGCCACTGGCTCCCCGCGTGGTCTAGGCGCCCGCTTGTCTCCGTGCCCGGGCACCCTCGCCCGGGTCGGTGGGGTCCACACGGATCAACACCTCCCGTGTCGACCGGTGGGCCGGCCGACGGGTGGTGATCGGCACCGCACCGTGCCCCACTTGAGCCGGAACCTCCGTTACCACGGGCGGGTGAGTACCCCCGGTAGCCTCGCTCCGTGGTCAACCCCCATCGCCTGCCGCGCACGGTCCTCCCTCGGCGCTACGACCTCACGCTGACGCCCGATCTGCCGGCCGCCACGTTCGAAGGACACGTCGACATCGAGGTCGAGGTGTCCGAGCCGACGACCGAGGTGGTGCTCAACGCCATCGAGCTGGAGATCGACGCCGCGTGGGTCACGCTCGGAGCGACGCGCCACGAGGGGGAGGTGACGCTCGACGAGACCACCGAACGGGTCACGGTCACGCTCGCGGAGCCGATCCCGGCCGGCGAGGCGGTCGTGTCACTCCGGTTCAGGGGCCGGCTGAACGACAAGCTGCGGGGGTTCTACCGCTCGACCTTCACCGACGACAACGGCATCGAGCGCGTGATCGCCACCACCCAGTTCGAGGCCACCGATGCCCGCCGGGCCTTCCCGTGCTGGGACGAACCGGACTTCAAAGCCCGCTTCGCCATCACCCTCTACCTCGACGACGACCTGCGTGCGGTGTCCAACGCCGCCCTGGTCGCCGACGAGGTGCTCGACGGGCGTCGGCGCGTCCGCTTCGCCGACACGATGACGATGTCCACCTACCTCGTGGCCTTCATCGTGGGCCCGCTCGAGGCCACCGAGCCGGTCGACGTCGCGGGCACCCCGCTCCGGTTGCTGTGCCCGCCCGACAAGCTCCACCTCACCGAGTTCGGCCTCGACGTGGCGGAGTTCTCGCTCACCTACCTCGCCGACTACTTCGACATCCCGTACGCGGGCGATTCCATGGACCTCGTCGCCATCCCCGACTTCGCCTTCGGGGCCATGGAGAACCTCGGCTGCATCACGTTCCGGGAGACCCTCCTCCTCGCCGACCCGGACCAGGCGACCCAAGGCGAGCTGCAGAACGTCGTGGACGTGATCGCACACGAGCTGGCGCACATGTGGTTCGGCGATCTCGTCACGATGAAGTGGTGGAACGGCATCTGGCTCAACGAGGCCTTCGCCACCTTCATGGAGCTCAAGGTCACCGATGCCTACCGCCCCGAGTGGGAGCGGTGGGTCAGCTTCGGCCTCGCCCGTTCCAGCGCCTTCGACACGGACGCCCTGCAGACGACCCGTCCCATCGAGTACCCCGTGGTCTCTCCCGCCGACGCGGAGGGGATGTTCGACGTCCTCACCTACGAGAAGGGCGCCGCGGTCGTGCGGATGCTCGAGCAGTACCTCGGGGAAGAGGAGTTCAGGGCGGGGATCCGGAAGTACATGGCCCATCACCAGTACGGGAACACGGAGACCACGGACCTGTGGGACGCGATCGAGGAGGCCTCCGGGGAACCGGTGCGCCGGATCATGGACTCCTGGATCTTCCAGGGCGGCTTCCCGATCGTCAGCGTCGACGCGGCGCGACGGGGGCACGGCCCTCCACCTGTCCCAGGAGAAGTTCCGGTACCTGCACGAGGAGCTCGACACGACGCGCTGGGCGGTCCCGCTGCAGGTCCGTTACGCGCTCGCCTCGGGGGAGGTCGTCTCGACCACCGCCCTACTGGACGGCGACGAGCTGGAGCTCCGGCTCCCGGCGCCCGTCGCGTGGGTGGTCGCCAACGCCGACGGACACGGCTTCTATCGCGTCCGGACCTCGGCCACGCTGCGCGAGGCGCTGGTCGCCCAGGCGCAGGTGGTGCTGTCCGACGTCGAGCGCTACTGCCTCGTCGACGACACCTGGGCGTCCGTGCTCGCCGGCACGACCAGCGCGGAAGACTTCCTCGTGCTGGCCGAGGGGTTCGCGGACGAGACGGACGTCTCCGTCTGGCGTCGGCTGCTCAACGGCGTCGAGCAGATCGAGCGACTCGTCGAAGGCCCGCCGCGCACGGCGCTGCACGCGCGGGTGCGGGCGCTCGTCGCACCCGCGCTCCAGCGGGTGGGCTGGGAGGAGCAGCCGGACGATGGCGACCGCGACCGTGAGCTCCGGGGCGTGCTCATCGAGGCGCTGGCCGCGCTCGGACACGACGAGGACGCGAGGAAGCGGGTCGCCGACCTCTTCCAGCGCTACTGCACCGACGCGTCGAGCGTGGAGGCGAACGTGGCGGCGGGTGTCGTGAAGGCCACGGCCGCCACGGCGGGCGCCGCCGAGATCGACGTCATCGTCGACCGCTTCCGCAACGGCGCCACTCCACAGGAGGAGATGCGCTTCCTCTACGCGCTGGCCGATGTGCGTGACCCGGAGCAGATGGAGCGCGTGCTGGCGCTGGCCATGTCGTCAGAGGTGCGCACGCAGAACGCGCCCTTCCTCATCGCGGCCTGCATCGCCAACCGTGACAACGGCGCGATGGCCTGGAGGCTGGTGCACGAGCGCTGGGACGAGATGAACGAGCGGTTCCCCTCGAACAGCATCGTGCGCATGCTGTCCGGGATGCGCTCGGTGAGCGACCCTGCGCTCGCCGCCGACATCGAGGCCTTCACCGCGGAGCACCCGGTGCCCCAGGCCAAGCAGACCCTCCAACAGCACCTCGAGCGGATGCGCGTCAGCGTGGCGCTCCGAACCCGGGTGTCCGGGTCCGGAGCCGCCCGCTAGCGGATCTCAGCTGAGGAGCTGGGCCTTCTGCTGGTCGAATTCGGCCTGCGTGATGACCCCGCGGTCCTTGAGGTCGGCGAGGGTCGCGAGCTCGGAGGCGACGCCGCCGCCCGTGCCGGCCACGTTCTGCACGTAGCTCGCCATGGCGGCCTCCTGGGCCTGGGCGCGAGCGATGTCATGCTCGGTCATCTTGTGGCCACGGGCGATGATGTACACGAACACGCCGAGGTACGGAAGGAAGACGACGAAGAGGATCCACAGCGCCTTGGCGAAGCCGCCCAGGTCGTCGCTGCGGAAGATGTCGGCGAACGTGCGGAAGAGCAGGAACAGCCACACCACCCACACGAAGAAGATCATGGTGGTGAAGAAGACACCAAGAATGGGGTAGTCGTAGGCAAGCAAGGTCACGGTCTCCTGTTGGTCAAGATGGGATCGAACGGGGTGACGCTATCCGTTCCTGTCCTCGCGGAGGCTCTTGAACACGAACAAGGGCAGGAGCAGCGCTCCGACGAGGGAGGCACCCCAGACGATGACCGTGGCCAGCAACCACGTCGACAACCCGTCGATGGTCAGCCCGTCGCTGACGATCGTGGTCACGACGAGCGCGATCAGCGTCGCCACGAGGGCCGTGCTCCCCATGAGGGCGCTGGACTGGGTGATGGCCTGCTTCTGGATCAGCGGCAAGGTCAGGACGTTGACGAGGGTGAACACTCCGACGGCGATGAGGAACCCGTCGCTCTCCAACGACATGTCATCGAGCAGCGCGGCCGCCACGACCAGCCCGACGCCGTTGGCTATGAGCGCCGCGAGGATGCGCAGCAGGAGCCTCACCATTCGATCACCCGATCCCCACTGGGTATCCGCGCCCAGCAGGATGCTGAGCACGTGTCAGTGCGGAGAACGTAGCCGTCAGAAGCGCCAGATGACGGGAACCAGCAGCACTGACACGACGAAGAACCAGCCGAGCAGCGGAAGGCCGAGCTTCCAGTAGTCGCCGAACCGGTAGCCCCCCGGCTCCATGACCATGAGGTTGGCCGGCGTGGCCACCGGGGTCAGCAGCGCGGCCGCCGCCGCGACGTTCACGGCCATCAGGACCGGCCGAGGGGACACGCCCATCTCGACGGCCGACGACACTGCGATGGGGATCACGATCAGCGCGGTCGCGGTGTTGCTGATCAGCTGACCCAGCACCGCCGTGAGCAGGAACAACCCCGCGAGCAGCGCATAGGAGCTGGAGTCACCCACGATGTCGGTCAGTCCCGTGGCGAGCTTCTCGGCCGCCCCCGTCTCCTGCATGGCGAGGCTGAGCGGGATCATGCCCGCCACGAGCACGACGGTCGTCCACGACACCGACCTGAAGGCCTGGTCGATCGTGACCACCCCCAGCAGGACGAGGGCGCCGGCGGCCAGCAGCGCGGCGACCGCAGGGGGGACAGCACCCGTCGCGAGGAGCACCACCATGGCGGCGAGGACCCCGATGGCCTCCCTCGCGCCGAGGCCGAGCGGCACGACCTGGCGCCGGACCTGGTCCGGCTCGTCCACGACCAGGACGTCCTCGTCATCAGGGAGGTGGGTGGCGAGGGCTTCCCAGCTGCCGCGCACCAGCACGGCGTCGCCGGCCGCGAGCACGATCTCGCCGGGGCCGAGGGTCTCGCCGTCGCGTTGCACGGCCAGGATGACGAGGTCACCGCTGTCGGTGACCATCCCGTGGAACACCGGTTGGCCGATCAGGCCCGACCGGGGTGGCACGACGAACTCGGCCGCTCCCAGGTACCGGGTGAAGAGCGGGTCGTCCTCGGCCAGGTCGTAGTCCGCGGCCAGCGTCGCCGCCAGCGCGCTGAAGTCGGGGGGCATGGTCTTGGCGTTGCGGTGCGGGAGGACCCGCTCGCCGATCAGCAGCGTGATGACGACGGTGCCGATCAGGAGCGGGATGCCGGCCAGGGCGAACTCGAAGAACCCGAACCGGCCCACCCCGGCATCGCCGGCGGCATCCGCGACGAGCACGTTGACGGGGCTCCCCGTGAGGGCCAGGAGGGCGCCGGCGTGGGCGCCGAAGGCCAGCGGCATCAGGAGCTGCGACGAGGGCAGCCGGACCCGTATCGCGATCACCACGACCACGGGCACCAGCGCCGCGACGGCGCCGTTGACGCTGATCAGGGCGGTCACCAGGGCGCAGATGACCATGACGAGGCCCACGACCCTGGCTCGACCCGTGCCCGCTCGCTCGACGAGCTGCTGGCCGACCCACGCGGTGACCCCAGTCATGTCGAGCCCCTCGCTCACCACGAACAAGGCGGCGATGTAGATCACGGTGGGGTCGCCGAAGCCGCCCAGGGCCTGCTCGAGGTCGAGGACCCCGGTGGCCCACAGCGAGAGCGAGACCGCGATGGCGACGAGCGCGACCGGGATCCGGTTCCACACGAACAGGACGACCGCCCCGCCGAGGACCAGGAACGTGATGGTGCTCTCAGCCACCTGGGTGCGGACCTGTCACCCGGGCGCGGCTCAGAGCGTGGCCGGGTAGCCGGGGCCCATCGGGATGCCCAGCAGGTACCAGACCACGAAGAAGATGAGCCAGGTGACCAGCACGATGATCGTGTAGGGGATCATCAGGGCGATGATCGTGCCGATGCCGGCGTCCTTCCTGTAGCGCTGCGCGACGAGGACGATGAAGGGCAGGTACACCATCAACGGGGTGATGACGTTGGCCGGTGAGTCGCCAAGCCGGTACGCGGCGAGCACCGTCTGCGGGGGCGATGTCGAGGCGGATGAACAGCGGCACGAAGATCGGGGCGAAGATCGCCCACTTCGGCAACGAGCCCGGCATGATCAGGTCGAGGATGCACGATCACGAAGATGAAGCCGACCAGCAGCCAGAGCGCGCCGATGTCGGCCCCCTCGAGGAAGTCGGCCATCTTCACCGCGATCACGGTCGGCATGTTGCTGAAGTTGAAGTAGGCGATGAACTGGCTGATGAGCAGCAGCAGGAAGACGAGGCCCGCCAGCCCGGAGAACGTCTTCACGATGGCGTTGATCACGTCGACGCTGCTGGTGATCGTCTTGGCGCCGATCCCGTAGCAGATGCCGGCCACCAGGAACAGCATGCGTGATGATGAAGATGAGGCTGTCCATCAACGGCGAGTCGTTGAAGATGCTGCCGGTCTCGGGGTTCTGCAGCGGGGCATCCGGGAGCACCGTGCACAGGGTGACCACCGCGAGGGCGCCGAGCAGACCGAACGAGGCGTAGCGGCAGGCCCTTGCCCTCGCCCGCCGGCACCTCGTCCTCGACGACGGTCGACATCACCCTCGGGGGTGTAGGTGCCGAGGCTGCGCATCGGTGATCCGCTCGGCGACGATCGTGATGACCAGCGCCACGAAGAACGTCGAGGCGATCGCGAACCAGAGGTTGGCCGTGAGGTCGATCGACTTGTTCGGATCGACGAGGGCGATGGACTCGTTGGTGACCTCGGTCAGCATGCCGTCGAGCGGGGTGATCAGCACGTTGACCGCGAAGCCCGCGCTGACGCCCGCGTAGGCGGCGGCCAGACCCGGCCAGCGGGTTGCGGCCGACGCTGAGGAAGGCCGCCGCTCCGAGCGGGATCAGGATGAGGTAGCCGGCGTCGGTGGCCACGCTGGACAGGCCGCCCACGAACACGATGATGAAGGTGAGCGTCGCCGCGGGCGCCACCTTGACCAGCTTGCGGATGAGGGCCGCCATCAGGCCCGCCTCCTCCGCGACGCCGACTCCCATCATGGCGACGAACACGACGGAGACGACGGTGAAGCCGGCGAAGTTGTTGACGAACGACGAGAAGAGGAACCGGATCCCATCCGTGCTCAGGAGGCTGACGACCTCGGTGGTCTCCTGGTGGATCTCGAAGTCGTCGTCGTAGAGCTCCTCCGGCGGGATGACCGCCTCCGGCACGACGGACCCGCCGACGTACTCCTCCTCGGCCACCACGGGAGGCTGCTCGGCCACGTCGTAGGTGACGCTGACGTCGAATGCCGCCAGCACCGCCGACAGCACGATCACCAGCCCGCACAGCCCGAGGAAGATGATCGCCGGGTGGGGCACCTTGTTGCCCGACGCGCTCGATGCCGTCGAGGAGTCGTTGCACGAGCGAGCCCTTCTCCTCGGCGACGGGCTCCGCGGGTGACGTCGCTCATCACGCCGGCGCCGTGAAGGAGTCGGCCAGCTCCACGAGCAGTCGGGCGCCGAAGCCCGTGCAGCCGGCGACGCGCCAGGCGTCGGGAGCGTCAGCCTGAGCCGTGCCCGCGATGTCGATGTGCGCCCACGGGCTGGTCGCCGACGAACTCGGCGAGGAAGAGGGCGGCGGTGATGGCCCCCGCGTGGAGGCCGCCGAGGTTGTTCATGTCGGCGATGTCCGAGTCGAGGTACTTGCGGTACCGCCGGGCGAGCGGGAGCTCCCACACCGGCTCGTCGGTCGCCGCCGACGCGGCCTGGATCTGGTCGACGAGGCCGTGGTCGTTGCCGATCACGCCAGCGAGCTGCGGGCCCGAGCGCCCGCAGCAGCGGCGCCCGTGAGCGTCGCGATGTCGACGATCGCGTCGGTGTGCTCCTCGGTGGCGAGCACCAGCGCATCGGCCATCACGAGCCGACCCTCGGCATCGGTGTTGATGACCTCGACCGTGGTGCCGCCGCGCATCGTGAGCACGTCGCCCATCTTCAAGGCGGTCCCCGACGGCATGTTGTCGGTGCACATCAGGTAGCCGGTGACGGCGGTCCGGCAGCCGATGGCCCGCAGGGCGGTCATCGCGGCCAGCACGGCACCGGCGCCGGACATGTCGTTCTTCATCGTGGCGTGGGTGCCGTCGGCCGGCTTGAGGCTGATCCCGCCCGAGTCGTACATGATCCCCTTGCCGACGAGCGTGAGGTGCCCGGTGGGGCCGCCCGTCGGGCCGGTACATCAGCTTGATCATGCGCGGCGGGTCGCCAGCTGCCCGCGTTCACGCCGAGCAGGCCGCCGCAGCCGAGCTCGAGGAGCGCCTCCTCGTCGAACACCTCCACCTCGAGCCCGCTCGCGGCACCCAGGCGCACCGCGACCGCGGCCATGGCCTCGGCGGTGAGGTGGGCCGGGGGGCAGTTGGCGAGGTCGCGGGAGAGCGCACAGGCGCCGGCCAGCACCTGACCGCGCCTTGCCCCGCGGCGAGGCCCGTGGCCTGGTCGTCGGGGCCGACCAGCGTCACCCGCTCGAGTGCCGGTCCGCTCGGCTTGGACTGGAGGACGTCGTAGGAGTACCCGCGAGGAGGATGCCTTCGGTGGCGACCTGCCCGGCGAGCTCGACTGCGACGCCCTCGATCGGCGGCACGACGAGCGCGAGACGGGCGCGGGGTCCTGCCGCGCGGGCGAACGAGCCGGCCGCGTTGCGCAGCCCGTCAGCACCCGTCGATGCCAGCGAGCCGGCGCCCACCACCACCAACGACGAGCCGCCCGCCTGCGGCAGCACGAGGGACTGTCCCGGCTTCCCGTCGAAACCCGCCGCCTCCAGCGCCGCGCGGTCGTGGCCGACCTCGCTCGGAACCTCGCCCTCCGAGCCCACCAGCACCCCTACAGCGTCGACAACGGAAGGCGCCGTCGGGGCCACCTCGATCGCGACTGCCGCGATCCCAGCCACCGATGGGGCAGGATCGAACCCGTCCGGAACCGCAACTCCACCTGTCTTGACCGACATCATCGGGAACCTAACGCGGACCGCGTCGACCCTTGCTGGTGGCTCTCGCCTCGTGGCCGTACTAGGCACCACCCCCATGGATCAGGACGCCGATGGCCCAACGGACGTGAGGAGCTTCGTCTCGACTGGCCACCTGCCGGATCCCGACGACGTGCAGGAACACCTGGAGGTGGCCTTCGCTCGCTGTGCCGACGTGCGGGACGGGGCGGTCGCGGACTACATCCCCGCGCTGGCCCAGGCGTCACCAGATCTGTTCGGTGCGTGCATCGTCGACGTCGACGGCCGCGTGCACGCCGTCGGCAGCGCCCGCGAGCCCTTCTCCATCCAGAGCGTGTCCAAGCCCTTCGTCTTCGCGCTCGTCTGTGAAGCCGTCGGCGCGGAGGAGGCCCGCACCCGCCTCGGGGTCAACGCCACGGGCCTCCCGTTCAACTCGGTCATGGCCGTCGAGCTCAACGACAACCGGACGATGAACCCGATGGTGAACGCGGGCGCCATCGCCACCACGAGCCTCGTCCCGGGGGATTCGGCCGAGGAGAAGTGGGCCAACGTGCTGGACGGGTTGTCGCGCTTCGCCGGGCATCGCCTGGAGCTCGACGACGACGTGTACACTCAGAGCGGGACACGAACCTCCGCAACCGTGGTATCGCCCACCTGCTCGACAGCTACGGACGCGTCCACTTCGATCCCGACGAGGCGACCGAGGTGTACACCCGGCAGTGCTCACTGCGCGTCACCGCCGAGGACCTGGCCGTGATGGGCGCGACCTTGGCCGACGGCGGCGTGAACCCGCGGACGGGCGAGCGCGTGATCGCGGCCGGTCACTGCAAGCACGTGCTCGCCGTGATGGCGACGGCCGGGCTCTACGAGCGCTCGGGCGACTGGATGTACGAGGTGGGGCTCCCCGGCAAGAGCGGGGTCAGCGGCGGGATCGTCACCGTGTCCCCGGGCAAGGGAGGGCTCGGCACCTTCTCGCCGCCGCTCGATCCGCAGGGGAACAGCGTGCGCGGCCAGCTGCTCACCCGCCTGCTGGCCGAGCGGCTCGGTCTGAACATCTTCACCTCCGACCCGGTCACACGAGGCTGAGGGCTCCCCCCATGAACGAGTCCGATCACGACCTCTACGGGCTCCTCGGCGTGCCGCGGACCGCGACGGCAGCAGAGATCCGCCGGGCCTATCGAGCCCGGGCCAGGAGAGCCCACCCTGACGTTGCCCCGCCAACGGACGTCGGTGACATGGCGTCGATCAACGAGGCGTGGTCTGTCCTCGGGGATCCACAGCGACGAGCTGCCTACGACCGAGCCCTTGGGCACCTCGCGACCTCGGCCGGCGAATCTGCCGACCGCGACGGAGAACCGTGGGACCGAGATGATCGACCGCCACCGCGCGCTCAGCAAGCCGACCCAGCGCCTTCTGCGGACGATCCTGATCGCGTCGATGTTGTCCCTACTGGTGGTGATGGTCGCCATCTTCCTCATCGGGTTCGGCCGCGTGGGTGCATGAAGCGCGTACCGCAGCGTCCGAGGCATCGGGCCGATCGTGTCAGGGGGCCACCAGGGACAGGACCAGACCCACCTGTGCCAGGTGATACGTGACCATGATCGTGACGCGCGCGTGGCTCGTCTCCCGGAGGAACCGGTTCCAGGCGATCAGCGCGTCGCTCGCGTAGAAGAGGCTGGCACCGACGATGCCCACGACGCGCCCCACGCCGATGGCGCTCGCCACCATCGCGGAGATGACGCACATGTAGGCGACCACCGGTCCGGCCAGCTTCGTGTCCGGTCCCGCCCGGATCGCCCTGAGGATCGGGGTGCCGATGACCGCGAGAAGCGCCATCACGATGACGATCCCGAACAGGAAGCGGGGGCCCTCGACACCCTCGACGTGCATGCCCACGATGTACGCGATGTGCCCCAGCAGGAAGGCGCTCAACCCGAACACGAAGAGATCCCGGGGCACCATCAGGAAGACGTCGCCGACGAGGCAGAGCACGAGCGCCACCACGAACCACGCCCGCACCGCGGGGTCGTCGGGCTCGAGCGAGAGTGCGACACCCACCAGCAGGACCATCGTGAGCGGCTTGCAGATGTACTCGAGGAGCTTGTTCTCGTGGTGCACCGCGACCCAGTCGGCGGCCGCCGCCACCAGCGCCAGTGCCAGCAGCAGGAAGGCGGCGCCGGTCACCTGACGTCCCCTGGGAGCGGCGCGGCCGCCGCGGCCAGTGCGTCGCCCCAGCTGACGCCCTCCTCCACCAGGTGCCTCCACTTGATGACCTGCGCGGGTTGGCTCATCCCGAGCACGCCGACGAGGCGCCCGGCCCGACCGTAGAAGGCCACGAACCGTCGGTCCTCCACGCTCCCGGAGACGACCTCGACGTCGTCGTCCGGCCCGGCGAGCCCGGCGAGCTGGATCTTGCGGTCGTACTGGTCTGACCAGAACCAGGGGACGGGCTCGTAGGGCTCGGCCGCGGCCGGGCCGGCCACCAGGGTCCTCGCCGCATGGGTACCCATCGCGATGGCGTTGTCCCAGTGCTCGACCCGCATCACCTCGCCGAAGCGGCGGTTCGGCCAGCGCGCCACGTCCCCGGCCGCCACCACGCCCGGCGCAGCCGCGCAGGTGGCGTCGCACACGATGCCGTTGTCGATCGTCAGCCCGGAGCCCTCGAGCCACGCCGTGTTCGGGGTCACGCCGATGCCGATCACCACGAGGTCGACATCGAGCACGGCGCCGTCCGTGAGACGGATCCGCTCGGCGTGGTCGCCCCCCTCGATGAGCACGACCCCCACCCCCAGGCGGACGTCCACGCCGTGGTCGCGGTGGAGGTCGGCGACCACGGACCCCATGGTCGGGCCGAGCCCCCGCTCGAGCGGCACCGGCAGGGCCTCGATCAGGCTCACCTCGATGCCGAGCCCGCGGCAGGTGGCCGCGACCTCGGCACCGATGAACCCGGCCCCCACGACCGCCACCCGGCGAGGCGCCGCGGTGAGGCCGGCCCGGATGGCCTCGCAGTCGTCGAGGGACCGCAGCGTGTGCACGTTGTCCAGGTGGTCGGTGCCGGGCAGTCGCTTGGGCGAGGCGCCCGTGGCGATCACGAGGCCGTCGTACCGGAGCTGCTCACCGCCCGCGAGGAGCACGGACCGGGCCGCGAGGTCGAGGCCGCTCGCCGACTCCCCGAGGCGCCAGTCGAGGTCGAGGTCGTCGACGGACCCGCGGCCGACGACGAGGGCGGTGGACTCGGGCGGCTTGGTCCCGGCGAGGACCTGCTTGGACAACGGGGGCCGGTCGTAGGGCCGATGGGGCTCGTCGCCCACCATCGTGATCCGCCCGGTGTGCCCCAGGGCGCGCAGCTCCTCCGCGGCCCGCAGGCCGGCGAGCGAGGCCCCGACGATGACGACGCTGTCGAGGGCCACTGCGCCCGATCAGCCCTCGATCGTGATGGCTTGCTTGGGGCAGCGACGGGCTGCCTCCTCCACCTTGCTCCGCAGATCCTCGGGCGGCTCCTCCTGCAGCACGTACAGGAAGTCGTCGTCACGCACCTCGAACACCTCGGGGGCGGCGGCCATGCAGAGGGCGTTGCTCTCACAGAGGTCGTAGTCGACGACGACGCGCATGGTGGTTCTCCTCAGGGCGAAGGTTGGTCCGAATCCCGACCGCGGAACCTACTCTGCCCAGGTCATGCCCCTGTCCTCGGACACGCTCCGCCGCAGTGAGGCCCGCCGCATCGCTCTCCATGCGCAGGGCTTCGGCGACCCGCGACCCAGCGGGCGCGTCGACCGCCGGCACTTCCGGCGCGTCATCGACCGGGTGGGGCTCGTGCAGATCGACTCCGTCAACGTCCTCACGCGATCGCACGAGCTGCCGTTCCTCGCCCGGTTGGGCTCGTACGACCGCGGTGCGCTGGCCCGCTGGCTGTGGGGCAGCGGGGAGGTGTTCGAGTACTGGGGCCACGAAGCGTCGCTGCTCCCGGTCGACCTCTACCCCCTGCTGCGCTGGCGGATGGAGGCAGACCACGCCTGGGGAGGCATGGTCAACGTGGCCAAGCGACGTCCGCAGCTGCTGGCGCAGCTCCTCGACGCGGTGCGGGAGCGCGGTCCCGTCACGCTCGCCGAGCTCGAGCACCTCGGTGACGCCATCAAGCGCGGCAAGGCGGCGCCGGGGAACATGTGGAACTGGAGCGAGGCCAAGAAGGCTGTCGAGTGGCTGTTCTGGCGAGGCGAGGTGTCCGCGGTGCGGAACCCGGCGACCTTCGGCCGCCACTACGTGCCGCCCGACCACGTGCTGTCCGAGACGGCGCGCCGCGCCCCGGTGCCGGCGACCGACGACGCCATGAAGGAGCTCCTGCTGAAGGCCGCCCGGAGCCACGGCGTCGGCACCGCCCGGTGCCTCGGTGACTACCACCGGCTCAACATCGTCACCGCCCGGCGGCTGCTCGCCGAGCTCGCCGCCGATGGCGAGCTGCGGACGGTCGAGGTCGAGGGCTGGCGGCAGGGGGCCTACCTGCACCCGGAGGCGCAGCTGCCGCGCTGGGTGCGCGCCTCGGCGCTCTTGTCGCCGTTCGACTCCCTCGTGTGGGAGCGAGACCGCACCGAGGCGCTGTTCGGGTTCCGGTACCGGATCGAGATCTACGTCCCCGCCGCCAAGCGGGTGCACGGCTACTACGTGCTGCCGTTCCTCCATGACGGTGAGCTCGTCGCGAGGCTCGACCTCAAGGCCGACCGCCAAGCCGGCACCCTGCGCGTGCAGGCCGCCCACCGCGAGCCCACCTTCGACGAGGACAAGGACCTCCCGGCGTTGCGCCAGCGCCTCGAGGAGCTCGCCACCTTCCTCGGCCTGCAGGACATCTCGGTCGAGCCCAAGGGCGACCTGGCGCCCCCGCTCCAACGTCTGTGGAGCGGCGTCAGAGGCGGGTGAGGACCTCGCAGCCATCGGCGGTGACGACGAGGGTGTGCTCGAACTGGGCGGTGCGGCGGCGGTCGACCGTGACCGCGGTCCAGCCGTCGTCCCAGAGGTCGTGCTCCCAGGCGCCCACGGTGATCATGGGCTCGATCGTGAAGGTCATGCCCTCCTCGATCACACGGGTGAGCCGGGGCTCGTAGTAGTGCGGCACGTGGAGATCGGTGTGGAACTGCTCACCGATGCCGTGGCCCACGAAGCTGCGCACGACCCCGAAGTCGTTGGCCTCGGCGTGGGTCTGGATGGCGCGGCCGATCTCGTTGAACAGCTGGCCGGGACGGACGACGGCGATGGCCTTCTCGAGGCACTCGCGGGTGACCTCCACCAGCTTGCGGCTCTCCTCGTCCACGTCACCGACGAGGAAGGTGGCGTTCGTGTCGCCGTGCACGCCGTCGAGGTAGATCGTGACGTCGAGGTTGCAGATGTCACCGTCGACCAGGGCCCGGTCATCCGGGATCCCGTGGCAGATCACCTCGTTCACCGAGGTGCACAGCGACTTGGGGAACCCGTTGTAGTTGAGGGGGCTCGGATAGCCGCCACGATCGATGCACGCCTGGTGGCAGATCGCATCGAGCTCGTCCGTGGTGACGCCGGGGCGCACGGCGGCGCCGGTCAGTGCCAGCACCTCGGCCGCCGCCCGGCCCGCGACCCGCATCCGCTCGATGACCTCGGGGCTCTGCACCGGGTTCTCCGGTCGGCGCACCGGCCGCCCTGACTCGGCGTACGGCGGCCGCGGGATCTCGGGCGGGACGGCGCGGATCGGGCTGATCTGACCCGGGCGGATGTTCTCGTTCGCCGACTTGTGACATCGCTTGAACTTCTTGCGGCTGCCGCACCAGCACGGATCGTTGGCCTTGAGCACGCCGTGGCTGCGCGTGGAGAGATCCGTCACGAGCACAGAGCGTATCGGTGCCACCATTGGCCCGTGCCTGCGCTCGAGCCGCTCCCTCCCGTGCAGGTGGAGGCGATCGAGCTCGTGACCGTGCCGATGCGCCTGTCCGCCCCCCTGCGGAGCGCGGCCGGCGTCCGTGCCCAGCGAGACGTGCTGCTCGTGCACGTGCGCGCCGCCGAGGCCGACGGGTGGGCGGAGTGCGTGGCCGAGCCGGAGCCCACGTACTCGCCTGAGTTCACCGAGGCGGCGTTCGTCGTGCTCCGCGACCACCTCTTGCCGCGGGCCGGAACGGGGCCGACCGGCGATGCCCTCGCCCTCGGGCCGCACCTCGACGCGGTGCGCGGCCACCCGATGGCCCGCGCGGCCCTGGAGCTGGCGGTGCTCGACGCGCAGCTCCGCGCCGCCGGCCGTTCCCTCGCCGCGTGGATCGGCGCCACCGCGACGAGCGTGCCGGCAGGAGCCGCCCTGGGCCTGCACGAGGACGTCGAGGATCTGCTGGCCGAGGCCGACCAGGCACTGGCCGCCGGTGCGGTCCGCCTCCGGGTGAAGATCGCGCCAGGGCGAGCCGCCGGCCACCTCCGGGCGCTGCGCGCCCACGTCGGCGGGAGCCTGCTGCTGCAGGCCGACGCCAACGGGTCGTTCGTGGAGGGCGACCTGGAGCTGGACCAGCTCGACGAGGTCGGCCTGGCGTGCCTCGAGCAGCCGTTCGCCCCCTCGGACCTGCTCGGCCATGCCCGCCTGGCCGCCCGTCTCGACACCCCGATCTGCCTCGACGAGCCCCTCACCTCCCTCCACGCCATCGAGGCCGCCATCGCCCTCGGCGCGTGCGAGGTGGTCTGCCTGAAGCCGGCGCGAGTTGGCGGCTGGATCGCCGCGCGCGCCGTGCACGACCGCTGTGCAGAGCTCGGCATCCCGATCTGGGTGGGCGGGATGCTGGAGACGGGAGTGGGACGGGCGGCGAACCTCGCGGTGGCAGCACTCCCGGCCGTGTCGCTTCCACCGGACCTCGACCCGCGCGGGCGCTACGACCCCGACCTCGCGGACCCGCGCCAGCCGATCGACGGCGCGGTGCTCGTCCCGCAGGGCCCCGGCACCGGTGCGGTGCCCGACCTCGCGGGGCACGAGGGCGTGCGGGTCGTGCCAGGGTGGTCGCCATGACCCTCGACGTCACGCTCGACGACGTGCTCGCGGCCGCCGAGCGGATCGCCGGTGCCGTCGAGCGCACGCCCAGCGCGCGGTCCGACACGTTGTCCGCCGTGCTCGGCACGGGCGTGGTGGTGAAGTTCGAGAACCTGCAGTTCACCGCCGCGTTCAAGGAGCGCGGCGCCCTGAACAAGCTCCTGACCCTCACCGACGACGAGCGGCGTTGCGGCGTCGTGGCGATGTCGGCCGGCAACCACGCCCAAGCCGTCGCGCGCCACGCCACCCGGCTCGGCATCGAAGCCACGATCGTGATGCCGGCCCACACCCCGTTCGTCAAGGTGCAGCGCACCGAGGTGCTCGGTGCCCGCGTGATCCTGCATGGCGCCGACCTTCGCGAAGCCACCCAGGAGGCCCGGCGGCTCGCCGACGAGGGTCGCACGTTCGTGCACCCCTACGACGACCCCGCCGTCATCGCCGGTCAGGGCACCGTGGCGCTGGAGCTGCTCGACGACCACCCCGAGCTCGATGCCCTGGTGGTGCCGACAGGGGGCGGCGGCCTCGTCTCGGGCATGGCCGTGGTGGCGCGCGCCCGGCGACCGTCGATGACGATCATCGGCGTCCAGAGCGACCGGTGGCCGTCGATGCTCGCCGCCGTCACCGGTCAGGACCTCGAGATGGACGGGCCGACCATCGCCGAGGGCATCGCCGTGCCCGTCGCCGGCACCATCACGACCCGCATCATCAAGGAGCTGGTGGACGAGATCGTCACCGTGCCCGACACGACGGTGGAGGAGGCGATGAACCTGCTCCTGGAGATCGAGAAGGTGGTCGTCGAGGGGGCGGGGGCAGCCGGCATCGCGGCGCTCCTCGAGCACCCCGACCGGCTCGCCGGGCGGGAGGTCGGCGTGGTGCTGAGCGGCGGCAACATCGATCCACGGCTGCTGGCGTCGGTGATCATGCGCGGGCTCGTGCGCTCCGGGCGCCTCACGCGCCTGCACATCGAGATCCCCGACGTACCCGGTGCCCTGGGCCTCGTCACCACGGCGATCGGGGAGGCCGGCGGCAACATCGTCGAGATCGGTCACCAGCGGATGCTGCTCGACGTCTCTGCTCGCTCGGCCGAGCTCGAGGTGGTCGTGGAGACGCTCGACCACGACCACGTCGAGCGGGTGATCGCCGCGCTGGCCGCCCAGGGCCTCACCGCCAGGGTCGGCAACGCGATGACCGGAACGACCTTGCCCTGACGCGGGTGATGGCGCTCGCCGTGTTGAGCGGAAGGAGCGCCAGCGGGCAGGCTGCCGGCCATGTCCATCCGGGGGAAGGCGGTCATCGTGGGCGCCTACGAGCACCCGCGCCGTGAGATCCCGGACCGCAGCGTCGCCCAGCTCCACCGGGAGGTGGCGATGGGCGCGCTGGCGGACGCCGGACTCTCCCTCGCCGATGTCGACGGCTACTTCTGCGACTCGACCGCACCGGGGTTCGGGCCCGTGTCGATGTCGGAGTACCTCGGGCTGGCGGCACGGTACGTCGACTCGACTGAGACAGGTGGCAGCTCCTACCTGGTCCATGTCGGGCACGCGGCGGCCGCGATCGCCACGGGCAAGTGCCGGGTCGCGCTGATCACCCTCGCGGGGCGTCCCCGCACCGGTGGGGCCATGCCGGGCGGCGCCCAGCGGATGGTGAGCAGCCCAGAGGCCGGCTTCGAGCAGGCCGGCCTCTTCGCCCCCGTCGGCAACTACGCCCTCTCGGCGTCGCGCCACATGTACGAGTTCGGCACGACCAGCGAGCAGCTGGCCTGGATCAAGGTGGCGGCGTCGGAGCACGCGCAGCACAACCCGAACGCCCTGCTGCGCAACGTCGTGACGGTCGACGATGTGCTCGCCTCGCCGCTCGTGGCTGATCCGCTCCACCGCCTCGACTGCTGCGTGGTCACCGACGGCGGCGGCGCCATCGTCGTGGTGCACCCAGACGTGGCCAAGCAGCTCGGACGAGCGGGGGCCGCGGTGCTGGGCCACGGTGAAGCGCTCAAGCACGGTGACACCGGCCGCATCGACCTGACCTACTCCGCCGCCCGGTGGAGCGGCCCGGCCGCCTTCGCCGAGGCCGGTGTCCGGCCGAACGACATCCAGTACGCCTCGATCTACGACTCGTTCACGATCACCGTGCTGATCGCCCTCGAGGACCTGGGCTTCTGCGAGAAGGGCCACGGGGGGGCCTTCGTGGCCGACGGCGGCCTCCGCAGCCCGGGCGGGCGTCTGCCGTTCAACACGGACGGCGGCGGGCTCTGCAACAACCACCCCGCCAACCGGGGCGGCATGACCAAGATCATCGAAGCGGTGCGCCAGCTCCGCGGCGAGGCCCATCCCGCCGTCCAGGTGCCGGGCTGCGAGCTCGCCCTCGCCCACGGCACCGGCGGGGCCCTCTCGACCCGTCACGGCAGCGCCACCCTCGTGCTCGGAGCATGGGCACGATGAGCGAGCTCCCCGCCGGCCGGCCGCCGTTCGACGCGGAGGCGGCCCCCTTCTGGGAGGCGGTCGCCGATGGCCACCTCGTCCTGCCCGTGTGCGACGCGTGCGGCCACCCCATCTGGTACCCGAGGGCCTGGTGCCCGGTGTGCGGCAGCGACTCGGTGACGTGGACCGAGATGAGCGGGCGCGGCACCGTCTACGCGTGCACCGTCATCCGCAAGGCCAGGGGCCCGTGGGCGCCCGCCGCGCCGTACGTCGGGGCCTACGTGGAGCTCGACGAGGGTCCCCGCCTCCTGACGAACGTGGTGACAGACGATCCCGACTCCGTGCGGATCGGCATGCCGGTCACGGCCGTCTTCGTCCCGGTGGCCGACGATGACCGTGGCGAGGAGCCCCGGGCGATCCTGCGCTTCACGCCGGCCCGCTGAACCTCGGTGCGCGCTTCTCCTGGTGGCTCGTGAGGCCTTCGCGGGCATCCGCCATGCCGAAGCCGAGGAACTCGTAGGCCAGCGACGCGTCGAAGATCGGGAGCTGGCTCCGGTACCAGTGGTTGAGCGTGTGCTTCGTCCACCGGATCGCGCTCTGGGAACCGGCAGCCAGCTGCTCGGCCACCTCCAGGGCCCGCGCCTGCACGTCGTCGTCGTCGACGCACAGCGACACGAGGCCGATCCGCTCCGCCTCCTCACCAGTGAGCGGATCGCACGTGAGGAGGAGGTACTTGGCCTTGGCCATCCCACAGAGCAGCGGCCAGCAGATGGCGGCATGGTCGCCCGCTGCCACACCGAGGCGGGTGTGGCCGTCGATGATGCGGGCCGTCCGCCCGACGATGCTCACGTCGGCCAGCAGCGCGGCCACGAGGCCGGCACCGACGGCGGGGCCGTGCATCGCCGAGACGATCGGCTTCGAGCAGTCGATCACGTTGACGACGAGATCGCGCGCCTCGCGCATCGTCCGCAGGCGGGCGTCCTCGTCGGTGATCACCGAGGCGACCAGCTCGAAGCTCCCGCCGGCGGAGAAGCCCTTGCCGGCTCCGCGGAGGATCGCCACCCTGGTCAGGGGATCGCGGTCGACGACACGCCACACGTCGGCGAGCTGTGCGTGCGCGTCCGGTCCGACCGCGTTCAGACCAGGCCCGTCGAGGGTGATCCGCAGCACGCCGTCGGACGGTCGGTCGAAGCGCAGCGCAGGCAGGTCGTCGTAGGCAGACACGTCGTCATCGGGCATCCGCCCGGTCTAGTCCCCGCCCACCCATCACCCCTGACGCTTCGTGTGCGCTGAGCACCGCATGGCGGTGCTCAGCGCACACAGATCGGGTTGGGCTCACTGGGTGGCGAGGTTCTTGCGGAGCTCCTGGTCGGGGTCGCGGCGCGGGCGACCCTCAGGGACGATCACGACCTTGCGGAGCACGCCGGGAGTGATCTCGGCCCGGCCCTCGAGGGCAGGGCAGATCGACGCGCCAGGCTGGTAGCCGACCGCGAAGCCGGTCATCCCGTAGGTGACCGGTGTTCGGCGCGGGACGGTGCCCTCGCCGACCGGCACATCGCCGTAGTAGAGCGCCACGTCGAAGGCTCCCCCGCCGGACCTCGTGATGACCGCCTTCGCCTCCACCTCGCCCGCCGGCAGCTCGACGCTCGCGGACACCACCGTCGTCTCCGTGCCGACGTAGTTGTACGCGAAGTGCAGGCGCCGGCCCTGCAGGTAGAGCGCGTAGCCACCGGAGTGGCTCCCGTGGGCGACGATGGTCCCCTCGAGCGCGCCCGTCGGCCGGTACGGCCAACGCCGCAGCCATCACGAACCCACGGCCCCGCAGGTTCGGGGCGACGGCCTCGGGCAGGGGCCCGATGCCGGGTAGAGCTCGTAGCGCTCGCGCCGGAAGCGGCGGTCGGCGAACCGTCGCGGGCTCGTTGTTGAGCGGGAGCACCTGGTACCTCGCCGCCTCCTCCCACCACAGCTGCTTCATCTCCGCGAGCTTCTCGGGCTCGCTGCTCGGCGAGGTCGTGCACCTCCGAGAAGTCCTCGGCCACGTGGTACAGCTCCCAGATGTCGTCGTCGAAGGGCTTGCGTCACGTCGCGTGCCGTCGTAGGCGATGAACGGCGAGCGGGTGGAACACCACCGCCTTCCACCCGTCGTGGTAGAGCGCCCGCGAGCCGAGCATCTCGTAGTACTGCGTGACGTGGCTGCTCGCGACGCGATCCGTCGATCAGCGACGGTGCGAAGCTCACCCCCTCGATCGGCGATCTGCTCGACGCCCGCGATCACCGACGGGCGGCTCGATGCCGATGAGGTCGAGCAGCGTGGGCATGACGTCGATGGCGTGCACGTACTGGTGACGCGTGCCGCCGTCGGCCGAGGCGCGCCGGCCAGTGGACGATGAGCGGATCGGCGACGCCGCCCTCGTGGGTGTCGCGCTTGAAGCGCTTCAGCGGCGTGTTGCCCGCCCACGCCCAACCCCACGGGTAGTGGTTGTTGGCCCGGGGCGTGCCGAGGTCGTCGATGCGGCGCAGGTTCTCCTCCAGGCTCTCGGGCACGAAGTTGAAGAAGTACTGCTCGTTGAACGAGCCCTTGGCTCCGCCCTCGGCGCTGCGCGCCGTTGTCGCTCATGACGATGCACGATCGTGTCGTCGAGCTCGCCCAGCTCGTCGACGAAGTCGAGCAGGCGCTGCACCTGGGCGTCGGTGTGGGTGAGGAACCCGGCGTACACCTCCATCATGCGGGCGTAGAGGCGCTGCTCGTCGGCGCGACAGGGAGTCCCACGCCGGCACCCAGGACGGCCGCTCCGACAGCTCGGTTCCGTCGGGCAGCAGCCCCGACGCGACCTGCCGCGCGAAGACCTCGTCGCGCCACGCGTCCCAGCCCCTGTCGAACTGGCCCGCGGTAGCGGTCGATGTAGGTCGGCCGGGCGCCTGGTGCGGGGCGTGGCACGCGCCCGGGCGTGAACCACAGGAAGAAGGGCTTGTCGGGCCGCGTGGCGCGCAGGTCCTTCAGGAACAGCATGGCCTTGTCGGCCAGGTCCTCGGTGAGGTGGTACCCCTCCTCCGGCGTCGCGCGGCGGCTCGACGTGGTGGTTGTCGTAGACGAGATCCGGGTGGTACTGGTCGGTCTCACCGCCCATGAACCCGTAGAACCGCTCGAACCCGCGGCCGAGCGGCCACTTGTCGCGCGGGCTCCCCATGCGTCATCTCGGTGGCCGGTGTGAGGTGCCACTTGCCCACCGCGAAGGTGGCGTAGCCGTTGCGCACGAGGATCTCGGAGAGGAACCCGTTCTCCTTGCGGGATGGTCGCGTTGTAGCCGGGGAAGCCGGCCGCGAACTCGACGATGCGCGCCATGCCGTTCGAGTGGTGGTTGCGCCCCGTGAGCAGGCAGGCACGCGTCGGCGAGCAGAGCGCCGTCGTGTGGAAGTTCGAGTACCGGTGGCCGGCCCCGGCCAACGCGTCGAAGCAGGGCGTCGCGATGTCGGAGCCGTAGCAGCCGAACTGTGCGTAGCCCACGTCGTCGAGGAGCACGATGACGATGTTGGGCGCCCCCTCCGGGGCGGTCGGCAGCGGTGGCCACCAGCCCTCCGATTCGGGATAGGTCCGCCCGACGACACCTTCGAACACCGGCCTCGGCATGCTCATGCCGGCATTGTGTCACCAGCGATGTCAGTACGTCGGGTGAGCCGGTAGACGCGGATCTCGCGGTCCGTTCGCCGTTCGTACACGCGCATCTGGGGGATCGTCGTGGCGATGGCGTCCCAGCGCGCCGCCTTCTCGTCCGGCGTGAGCACCGACGCGACCGCGTCGTACTCGTCCCCCCGCACCAGCACGCGGGCAGCTGGGTGGGCGTCGAGGTTGTAGCGCCACGCTGGGTGCTTCTCCTGCCCCATGGCGCTCGCCACGACCAGCAGGTCGTCCCCATCGCGGTGGTACGCGAGCTGCACGACGTGCGGCTGCCCGCTCCGGGCGCCCGTGGTGGTGAGGGCCAGCATCGGAAGCGTGGGCTTGCCGGTGGAGGTGAACCGCCCGCTGCTCCAGCGGAACAGCACAGGGTCGATCCTCGACGCCACGTGCTTCACGACCCACGATCCGGCGCGGGTGGCCGAGAACCAGTTGACGAAACGGCTGTACACGCGGTCAGCCCGGCCGCAGGACCGGCTTCACGACGCGGCCCGACAGCGACGCCTGCTCCGCCTCGTTGATCTGGTCGAGTGGGAACTCCTCGATGAGGCGGTCGAACGGGAAGCGGCCCGCCTGCCAGAGCTCGATCATGCGCGGGATGAACGTCTTCGGGTCGGCGCCGCCCTCCAGGACACCGATCGCGGTCTTGCCGACGAGCGAGAGGGCGTCGAGCGTGAGCGGTCCCGTCTGCACGCCGACGAACGCGCAGGAGCCGCCCATCTGCAGGCACCCCAGCGCGTCGAGCATCACCGCCGGTACGCCCGTGGTGTCGATGGCGTGGTGGGCACCCCCGCCGGTGACCGCCACGAGCTGGCCCAGGACGTCCTCGGTCGATCCATCGACGGCGTGGGTGGCACCGAGCTCCCTTGCCAGGTCGAGGCGGTGCGCGTGGAGGTCGACGGCGACGATCGTGTCCGCCCCCGCGATGACCGCCGCCATGACCGCGGCGAGGCCCACGGCGCCGACGCCGAACACCACCAGGCGAGTGCCCGGTTGCACATCGAGCGCCACCAGCACGGTGCCTGCGCCGGTCTGGATGCCGCAGCCGAGCGGGCCGAGCTTCTCGAGCGGGAGGTCCTGGGCGACGACGACGGCGTTGCGCTCCGTGGCCAGGGCGTGGGTGGCGAACGACGACTGCGCGAACCACCGGGATGCCACCTCAGCCCCGTTCGCGTCGGTGACACCGGTGGTGAGGTCGGCGCGCCGACCCAGCAGGTTGCGCAGGAGCATCGTCTCGCACGACGCCGGCTGCCCGGCCAGGCAGCGAGCGCACGCGCCGCACGAGTCGAAGGACAACACGACGTGGTCACCGACAGCGATCGTGGTCACGTCGGACCCGACGGCCTCCACGACACCGGCTCCCTCGTGCCCGGTGATGATCGGTGGCGGGGACATCGAGCCCTCACCACGCGGGATGACGTCGGTGTGGCACATGCCGGTGCCGACGATCCGCACCAGCACCTCGTCGGGCCGTGGGCCGGACAGCTCCACGGACTCGAGGGCGTAGGGCCCGTCGGCGGAGCGCAGCACGGCGGCGGTGATCTGCATCGCCTCCGTCTAGCAGGGTCAGGTGGCGGCGCGGTCCCTGGTGGCACGCAGGCCGGCGACGACGTGGTCGAGCACGCCATCGCGGAACTCCTCGGTGATCTCCTGGCGGTCGACCATCCGGCGTTGGACGAACGGGCCGGTGAGGAGTGCGATCGCCACGTCGATGTCGAGATCAGCGGCGATCTCGCCTCGGAGCTGTGCGAGCTGGAGCACCGTGCGGATCGGGCGCCGGCGCTCGTCGAGCATGGCGACCAGGAGCGCGTGCAGATCGGGGTCGCGGTCGCTGGCGGCCAGCAGCACCGGCATCAGATCGGGCACCCGCGGGCCCACCTCCTTGTCCTGCCAGCGGCCGAAGATCTGGCGAAGGTCGAGCGCGAGGTCGCCGGTATCGGGCGTCGGGAGCTCGACGAAGCACGACGAGGCGGCCGCCACGACCATGGCCTGCTTCGTGCCGAAGTGGCGGTACAGCGTCGTCTTGGCCACGCCGGAGCGAGCCGCCACCGCGTCGAAGGTGACCCCGTCCACGCCGTTGGCGACGAGGAGGTCGACCGTGGCGTCGAGCGCCGCGCTCCTCGCCTCTTTGCTGCGGGGTCGAGCCATCGCTCCCCTACCGTAGTGGAATGACTCCATCCCCGCCAGTGTGACCGATGACACCCACCGAGCCCTTGCGTTCAACCCCCAATTACGACACGATTCTGTAGCGATATTTGACGAGCCTCTGAAGAACCTCCCTGGAGCCCCCGTGCACGACGACCCTGCCATCCACGCCCGCCGCCGGCAGATCCTGGTGGTGCTCTGCATGAGCCTGATGATCGTGATCATCGGCAACACGGCTCTCAACGTCGCCCTGCCCAGGCTCGCCCTCGACCTCGACGCCAGCACGACGGATCTGCAGTGGATGGTCGACGCCTACTCGCTGGTCTTCGCCGGGATGCTCTTCACGGCCGGCACCCTCGGTGACCGGTTCGGACGCAAGGGTGCCTTGCAGGCCGGGTTGCTCCTGTTCCTGGTCGGCACCGGCTTGGCCGCCACGGCCGACTCCTCGTCCATGGTCATCGGCGCTCGGGCGCTCATGGGTCTGGCCGCCGCCTTCGTGATGCCCGCCACGCTGTCCATCCTCACCAACGTCTTCCCGCCCGAGGAGCGGCCCAGGGCCATCGCGGTGTGGGCCGGCATCGCGGGCGGCGGCGCGGCCATCGGGCCCGTCGCGTCCGGCTTCCTGCTCGAGCACTTCTGGTGGGGCGCGGTGTTCCTGGTGAACGTGCCCTTCATCATCGTGGCGCTCGTCGCCGGGCGGATCCTCATCCCGACCTCCCGTGACCCGGAGGAGCCGCCGCTGGACGTCCCCGGTGCGCTGCTGTCGATCGTCGGTCTGAGCGCGCTCGTCTACGGGATCATCGAGGGTCCGCAGCACGGCTGGACCAGCACCCAGAGCCTCGCGACCTTCGCCTTCGCCGGCCTGGCCCTCGGCCTCTTCATCCTGCGCGAGCTGCACACGCCCAACCCGATGCTCGACCTCCGCTACTTCCGCGACCGCCGGTTCAGCGTGTCGTCGGGCGGGATGACGCTCATCTTCTTCGCCATGTTCGGCACCTTCTTCCTGGTGTCGCAGTACTTCCAGCTCGTGCTGGGCTACTCGGCCCTCGAGTCGGGCCTCTTCCAGCTCCCGATGGCCTTCGTCATGATCACCGTGTCCCCGCAGGTGCCGAAGCTCGTCGCCCGCTTCGGTGTGGCGCGGGTCGTGCCCGTGGGCCTCGGCGCCGTCTCCGTGGGGCTTGCGCTGTTCTCGCTGGTCGGCGTGGACACCGTGATCTGGTACGTCTACGGGCCGATCCTGTTCCTGGCGGCGGGGATGGCCCTCACGATGACGCCGCTCACCACGCTCATCATGTCGGCCGTGCCGGTGACCAAGGCGGGTGTCGGCTCCGCCATGAACGACACCACCCGCGAGCTCGGCGGCGCCCTGGGCGTCGCGGTGCTCGGCTCCCTCGTCACCTCGACCTACACCGCCTCCATCAGCGATGCGGTGAGCGGGCTCTCGGGACCCGAGCGGGCGGCGGCGGAATCCGGCCTCGTGGGTGCCTTCGGTGTGGCCCAGCGCCTGGGCGCCGAGGGCGGCGCGCTGGTCGAGGCCGCCCAGCAGGCCTTCGTCGACGGCATGGGCGTCGCGGCGATCACCGGAGCCGCCGTCGTCGCGGTCGCCGCCCTCATCAGCTACCGGCTCCTCCCCCGCACCGCCACCGCGCCGAGCGTCGCCGCGGACGAGCTCAGCCCGGTCGTCGACGTGGAGCTGGCCCTGGCCGACTGAGGTCGGGGTCGGTCAGGCGTCGTCCCGCTCGGCGGGCGTCATGGCCTGGAGGACGAGGGGCCGCAGCAGGTCCCGCAGCGACACCATGGCCTGCGGCCGGTCGAGGTCGTCGACCACCGGGATGTGGCGGGTGCCGGCGTCGAGCATCTGGAGCGCCACGTCGAGCAACGTGTCCTCGGGACGGGCCGAGATGACAGGACGGGACAGGTGATCCTCGACGCGGGCGGCGTCGAGGTCGACTCGACGAGCGACGGCATCCACCAGGTCGCGCTCGGTGAACACGCCCGCGAGCCCGTGCTCCCCCTGCACGGCCAGCGCACCGATGGTGTCCGCATGGAGCCGCGCGGCCGCCTCGCGCAACGTGGCCTCCAACGGGATCGTGACGAGCGGCCAGTGGCCGAGGGTGGAAGCCGATGTGCGGGTGTTGAGCATGTCGGGGCTCCTGCTGTGGTTGGCACCCTCAGGATGCCCCAGGCGCGCCGATTCCCCTAGGGCCCAAGGTCCCACTCGGGCCGACGACACGTCCCCGGGATCACCCCACACCGTTGAGCGTGTCCACCGCCCGCATCAGCTCGCCGATGTCGTAGAAGTTCACGGCGAGGAAGTTGGGGAGGTCGCCGCGGAGCTCGGCGCACTCGCGGCTGCGCTCGACCAGCGCGTCGAAGGTGTTGACCCGCACCGAGTCGACCCGGTCTGGCGCGGTGCGGGTCACCCAGTGGTTCAGGAGGAAGAGCGACGCGTCCTCGTCGCCACGGTTCGCCTCGCAGGAGAAGTCGGCAGGTTCGAGGAAGAGGTACGGCGTCTCCCGCATCGAGTCGAACGCGTTCCCGTACCACGCGGGCGGCGGGGCCTCCGCCTCGGCGAACACGACGAGGCGCTCACCCGCCTCGATCATCTCGCCCAGGCTGGGCCAGGCCTCGCCCGGCTCGTGGGTGTGCAGGAACGGCTCGAGGCCCGCGGCCCGCACGACGGCCACCGTGTCCTCCGTGGTGATGGCGTCCTGGATGATGAGCGTGACGACCTCGTCGGGGTTGTCGTCGAGGAACTCGCGCACCTGGCGCATGCCGTCGAGGAAGGGTGCCGCGCCGAGGGCGCAGTGGTTGTGGCACAGGAACGTGCCGGGACGGCCGGCCGCCACCGGGCCCGCGAGCCGGAGCACCTGCGCGGCGACATCGGCGGGGATGGGCGAGTCGTCGCTGGTGAGCTGGTCGGCGGAGACGAGCGGGGTCCAGTAGTGGGTGTCGATGAGCAGGGTGCGCACCCCGGCGTCGAGCTGCGCCCGCATGTCGCCGTCGTGCTCGGGCCAGATGGTCACCACGTCGGGGCTCGACATCGAGTTGTGGGTGGCCGCCTGCACGACCTCGTCGTAGGGCCGTTCGCAGAGCTCCTCGTGGCCGTTGCACTCGATCGCAGCGTCGGGCGTGGTCGCGGCCAGGAGCACGACTCCGGCGGCGGCGACCACCACCGCCGCTCCGCCGACGAGCCACCGCCGGGGCGCTCGGGAGCGATCCCGCTCGCGTGCGACCCACACCCACTCGAGCACCACGAGCACGAAGGCGACAGCGAGGAGGACGGCTGCCGCCCGGACGGTGCGCGCCGCCAGCTGATCGGCGACCTCGGACCGCACATCGGCGAGCACGGACCGGAGGCCGGCGGGAAGCCCCCAGCCCGTCGGCGCGGGGCCCGTCGCCCGATCGAGCGGGTCGGCGAGGACACGGGCGATCCCCCACCACGAGACGAGGACGGCCGAGCCCGCGATAGCCGAACCCATCGCGACCAGTCGCCGGGCTCGGGAGCGGTCTCCCCGGTTCGTGGTGACGAGTCCGACGATGGCGACGACCGCCACGAGCGCGGCCAGTCCCATGGTGACCGGTCCGAGCCACCATGCGACGCTGGCCGCACCGTCGAGGGTGTCGACCACCTCGGCCCTGGTCCGGTCGGTTCGAGCCCGCACAGCGTCCACGACGTCGAGCTCGTGGCGATCCTCCGCGGCGTCCCGCAACCGCAGGACGACCTTGTCGGCGTGATCCTGGACCTGGGTCGACCCGATCGTGATGAGGAGATCTCGCTCGGCTCCCGCCAGGACCGAGGCCGTCACCTGCGCGCGGGTTGCGTCGTCGGCCTCGAGCCCGAGGCCATCCACGATCGAGTCGACCACCTCGTTCGCCGCCGGGCCACTTGCGCCGAGCTCGGGCACGGCGTCCGGGACCTGGCCGGCGGCGAGCTCGGCCACGAACTCCTCGATCGCGACGCGGTACTCCTCCACGGTGGTCGTGCGGCGGGCCTCGGCGGACGCGAGGAGGGCTCGTGCTTCGGTCACCCCCGTCTCCGGGATCCGGTCGAGCACCGGCTCGATGTCGAGGTCAGCATCGAGGATGTGGGCGTCGCCCCGGATGTGAGCGAGCACGGCCGTGATCAGCGCTTCGCTCCCCTGCTCCAGCTGTGAGGGTGGCACGCTCCAACGCAGGGCGTTCGTGCCGACGATCCGCGCGTCGGCGGCGAGGCCCGGGTCGACGTCGAGCCCACCGAGCAGGTCCTCGACCAGATCAGCCAGCTCCGGATCCGCGAGGACCTCGGTGTAGGTCCGCTCGTAGGCGTCCGCCCTGACGAGCGCCGAGGTGTAGGTGTCAGGTTCGAGCACCACCTGCTGGACGATGACGACGCCCACGACGCCGACGAGCCCGACCACGAGCAGCACGACCAATGCGGCGTCGAGGGCACGCGATCGGCGAGGCCGACGCGCTGGAGTCGCGGACATCCGCGGCATTCTGCATGCGCCGCCCGGCCTGCGGGGGTCAAGACCGCCCGGTGGCACGGCCCAGGACGGGTCGGCGATGGCCACCGAACCGGTCGCGGATCGCCGGGACTCCTCTCAGAACCGACCGGCGATCCAGTTGAACGGCTGGTCGGCGCCGCTCGGTGTCCGGTGCACGTGGCGGCGTTGCTCGACGCGAGGGTCGAGAGGTCCAGCACGGTGAGGTCGAGATGGCCCTCCCGGAGCAGGTGATCGACCAGGGTCGAGGCCCCGCCGCCGACGTCGATGACGGACTGCTCGGGACCGACACCGAGCGCGGCGAGCAGCTCCAGCGACGTCGTCGGGCGCTCCTCGTACCAGGACACCGCCTGCGAGCCTGTCGACCGGTAGCGCTCGTTCCAGTGGGCGGGCCCTGCCATCGAGGCCACCGTAGGGGGCCGAGCCGCGCGACGATCCGTAGTGTGGACCCCGTGGTCGCGGACGCCTTCCTCGCTGCGGTCGAGAACCTGTCCCGGTTCCACCGGGACCACGAGCGGTTCTACGCCCAGGCACCTCGTGAGCAGGCGGTGGAGCTGCAGCGCCACGCCCGAGCCCTGGGGGCACTGGCGAGCCGATGGCTCGGTCGTCGCCGTGGAGCGGATCGAGGTCCTGAACCCCTACGAGGGTGCGGAGGATCTCAACGCAGGCGAGGCCCTCCAGCTGGACGGGATCCTCTTCATGGAGGGCCAGCAGGAACCGGTCGAGCTCACCCGCGTGAAGCGTGACCTGCGGACGATGGCCGATGACACGATCGAGACGGGGGCCTGGCTCGCCGCGGCCATGCAGGCCACCTGGGATGCGGCCACCGCATTGCTGTCGTACCCCGAGCTCGCCGACCTCGTCGGCGACCGCCATCGCGTCATCGCCAACGATTGGCAGGCGGCGTCGATGAGCTCGCTCGCGGGGCACCTGCTGCACCGAGCGGTCGACGTGCTCGACCGGGTGGACGTGTCCCCCGAGGCACTGCGATCCGACCTCGAGGGCCCGCGGACGACCCCTCGGCTGGTCCACTCCTCGGTCGAGCTGATCGACCGGGCTGCGGACCTGCTCAGCGACTCGGCCGGTCTCGTCCACGACAACGAGCGACGGTGGCGCGTGTTCCGCGAGCGGGTCCTCTTGCTCACCGAGTCAACCGGTCGAGGGTCTTCCGGAGCTGGTTGAGGTGTGGTGGAGGTGATGGGACTCGAACCCACGGCCTCTTCGATGCGACCGAAGCGCTCTAGCCAACTGAGCTACACCCCCGAGGGAACGATCACGCTAGCGCGCGACCACCGCCGAACCGAACGCAGGGCGGGAAGGTCAGCTGCCGTAGCGACGCACGGCGAGCTGCGCGGGAACGGGCCGACGCGCCTGCGAGGGCGGCATGTACCGCACCTTGCGATCCTTCTCCATGCTGCTGCTGCTGCAGGTTCACGAGCAGGGCGACGTAGGCGACGAACACCAGGTCGACGAGCAGGTGGAGCATCCAGATCGACCCGCCGAGGGCCACGGCGAGGAGGAACGTGACACCGACGGCGCCGAGGAGGGTGAGGAAGACGTCACGGCGACGGCGACGGCTCTCGGCCCGGCGCATCGCCACCGAGGACGGACGGCCCGCGAGCTGGGCGACGTTGGCCCGGGGGTCGTAGCGCGGGACGTCGTAGCGACCCACGTCGAGGCGGGAGAGGTTGCTCGAGCGGTCACCAGGCGTGGTGCGCTCCAGCACGTGCAGCTGCTGGCGGAAGGAGGCGATCGAGTCTCCCGGCCGGCTCTCCCGGCGGGACTGCAGATAGGGGGGGATCAACACGAAGCCCCAGATGAGACCGAGGATCACGAGTACCAGCAAGGTGGTCACTCTCCGTAGCCGTCCTTTGCGCTGTCGAGGACCGTACTTGGCGCCTGGTGACCATCGGTGGATGGTCGGCGGCCCAGCCGGTCGGGCGGTTGGTGCAACGATCGGGTGCCGTCCATGTCGGTCGGCAGTCGAACATTACGGTTGTACTACGAACCTACGACGATCGCCACCGGGGGTGCAAACTCCTGCAAGCACCCCGGCGGAGGGCGCGACGACTACAGACCGAGGTCGAGGTCGTCGTCGAGGGGGCCCCGCCGATAGTGCCCCGAGCGCCCGCCGGTCTTCTCCCAGAGCGCCACGTCGCCGATCACCATGCTCCGATCGACCGACTTGCACATGTCGTAGATCGTGAGGGCGGCCACCGAGCAGGCCGTGAGGGCCTCCATCTCCACGCCCGTGCGGTCGACGGTGTCGACGGCCGCTTCCACCTCGATGAAGGTGTCCTCGATCCGGAAGTTCACGAGCACCGCGCCGACGAGCAACGGGTGGCACAGCGGGATCAGGTCGGCCGTGCGCTTGGCGGCCTGGATGCCGGCGATGCGGGCCACCGAGAGGACGTCGCCCTTCGACACGGCCCCCTTGGCCACGAGCGAGGTGGTGTCCGGCTGCATGTGCACCCGAGCCCGGGCCACGGCCCGCCGGTGCGTGGCGTCCTTGGGGGTGACGTCGACCATGCGGGCCCGGCCCAGCGGATCGAGGTGGGTGAGGCCGCGGTCGGACATGGGCGGGAGTCTACGCCTGCGGGTCAGCCACCGATCTGGCTCATGGAGCGTCGGGGCCTCACGAAGTGCACCTGGTTGATGGCATGGCCCGCCCACTTCGCGCCCACGCACGCCTCGATGGCATCGGACAGGTCGCCGTCCGTGCCGCCGGAGCGCAGGATCGTGCGCAGGTCGTGGTCCTCGAGGGAGAAGAGGCAGCTGCGGAGCTGGCCGTCCGCGGTCAGCCGGATCCGGTCGCACTGCTCGCAGAACGGACGGCTGACGGAGGGGATCACGCCGACCTCGCCCGCCCCGTCGAGGTAGCGGAAGCGCTCGGCCGGCTCGCTCCCCCGCTGCACCGGCTCCAGCGGGAACACCGTCGCGATCTGCTCGACGATCTCGGCTTGGGTGACCACCTGCTCGTTGCTCCACGAGTCGCCGCCATCGAGTGGCATCCACTCGATGAAGCGCACCATGACGCCCCGCTCGCGCCCATAGCGCGCCATCGCGACGACCTCGTCGTCGTTCACGTCGCGCACCACGACGACGTTCACCTTCACCGGGGCGAGCCCGGCCGCCAGGGCGGCGTCGATGCCGGCCAGCACGTCGTCCAGCTGGTCGCGACGCGTGAGCTCGGCGAACCGGTCGGGCCGCAGGGAGTCGAGCGACACGTTCACGCGGCGGAGGCCGGCGTCGGCCAGGCCGGCGGCGACGGAGCGCAACGTGGCGCCGTTGGTGGTGAGGGCCAGGTCGACGGGCAGCGCGGCGAGCTTGGCGACCAGCACCGGGAGGTGCGCCCGCACGGTGGGCTCGCCGCCGGTGAGGCGGATCGACCCGATCCCGTGCTGCTCGACCAGCACCCGAGCCACCCGCTCGAGCTCCTCGAAGGTGAGCACCTCGGACTTCGGGAGCCACGTCATGCCCTCCTCGGGCATGCAGTACGTGCAGCGGAAGTTGCAGCGGTCCGTCACCGAGATCCGCAGGTCGCGGTGGACGCGACCGAACGAGTCGACGAGGGGGCGGGGAACCTCGGGCGCAGACATCGCGAGCCCAGGCTAGGTGCGTGGATCAGATGTCGGCGAGGAGAAGCACGCGGACGTCCTCGCCTTCGGCCACGCCGTCGCCGTCCGCGAGGGGCAGCAGCGCCTGCGCTCGAGCCATCGCGGTGAGGTGGTGCGAGCCCTGACCGCCGGCCGAGCGCACCCGGAGCACTCCCGTCGGTGTCGCGTTCGGCCAGCACGCGGACGAAGTGGACCTTGCCGTCCGGCCGACGCGGCGAACCGCTCGGCCGCCACCGCGGGGACCTCGGGGCGCAGGAGGTCGGCGCGGCCGGCCACGGCGCCGCAGCGCAGGGCGCGCCAGCAGCTCGAAGCTGACCATGGACGACACCGGGTTCCCCGGCAGCCCGAACACCGGCGTCGACCCCGCACCGACGAGGCCGAAGGCGAACGGCTTGGCCGGCCGGATCGCCGATCTGCATCCAGCGCATGTCACCGATGCGGTCGAGCACCACCTTCACCAGGTCGATGTCGCCCATCGAGACGCCGCCGCTGGTGATCACCGCATCGCAGGTGGCGGCGCCGTCGGTGATGGCGCGGGTGATGGCGGCCTCGTCGTCGCGGATGAGGCCGAGGTCGACCGCCTGCCAGCCGTTCTGGGCGACGAGGGCGAGGAGCGTGGCGCGGTTGGAGTCTCGGATCTGCCCTGGCACGAGCGCCCGGCCCGCCTCGACCAGCTCGTCGCCCGTGGACAGGACGCCGACCCGTGGGCGCGGGTGGGCCAGCACCTCCGTGACACCGATCCCGGCCAGCACCCCGAGGTGGCCGGGCGTGATCACCTCACCTGGCGAGAAGACCGCGTCGCCGACCCGCAGGTCGTCGCCGGCGACCCGCACGGCCTCACCGGAGGCCACCTCGGCGCCGAGGGCCACACGGGCGCCGTCGTCGAGGCGGGTCGTGCGCTCGACCATCACCACGGCGTCGGCCCCGTCGGGAATCGGCGCGCCGGTGAAGATGCGCATCGCCTCCCCCGCCTGCAGCGCGCGTTCGGCGGGGTGACCGGCGGCGACCTCGCCGACCACCGGCAGCACGACCGGCGCCGCCTCCGTGGCGCCGACGGTGTCCGCCGCTCGCACGGCGTAGCCGTCCATGGCGGTGTTCGCGAACGGCGGGACGTCCTCGGGCGAGGTGACGGCCTCGGCCAGCACGCAGCCCACGGCCGCGACCGTGCGCGGCGTGAGCACGGCCGGGAGCGGCGCCACCCGCGCCAGGACGTGGGCCCGGGCCTCCTCGAGCGGGATCAGCCGATGCCCTGCTCTCGCACGTAGCCGCTCAGCCACTTCCGGAACTCCGCCCCGAGGTCCTCACGGGCCAACGCCAGCTCGACGGTGGCCCGGAGGTAGTCGAGCTTGCTCCCGATGTCGTAGCGGCCCTCGTCGAACGTGTAGCCGTACACCTCGAGGTCGGGCAGCAGGCCCCCGATGGCGTCCGTCAGCTGGATCTCGCCGCCGGCACCGGGCTTGGTGCGGTCGATCGACTCGAAGATCGCCGGCGTGAACACGTAGCGGCCCATCACGCCCCACCCGGAGGGTGCCTCCTCGGGCTTGGGCTTCTCGACGATGCTCAGCACCCTGAGCAGGCGCGGCCCGACCTCCTCGTAGGCGATGCTGCCGTAGGCGCTGATCTCCTCGAGCGGGAAGTGCTTGCAGGCGATGACGGCCGCGGCTCCGGTCGACTCGTGGGCGTCGATCATCTCGGAGAGCACGGTCGAGTGCTCATCCATGATGTCGTCGCCGAGCATGACCGCGAACGACTGGTCGCCAACGTGCTTGCGGGCCGTCGCGACGGCGTGGCCGAGGCCGAGCGCCTCGCCCTGGCGCACGTAGTGGATGTCGGCGAGGTTGGCGAGGTCGAGCACCTCGGCGAGCAGCGAGTCCTTGCCCCTTGCATGGAGGTCGTGCTCGAGCTCGACGCTGCGGTCGAAGTGATCCTCGATCGCGTGCTTCCCCCGCCCGGTGATGATGAGGATGTCGTCGATCCCCGAGCGCACGGCCTCCTCGACCACGTACTGGATGGCCGGCTTGTCGACGACCGGCAGCATCTCCTTGGGCTGAGCCTTCGTCGCGGGGAGGAAGCGCGTGCCCAGGCCCGCGGCGGGGATGACGGCCGTGTGGACGTGGGTCATGGGCCCGTGTCTACTCGCTGGCCTCCCGAGCCAACGAGTGCTCTTCACCGCGACGGAGCCGGTCGATGTTCTCGCGGTGACGGACCACCACGAGCAGGCTGCACGCCGCGAACGCGGCCACCTCGCCGGGCGGTCGTCCCGCCAGCACGGCCGCCACCGGGAGCCCGACCGCGACGGCCACCGACCCGGCCGACGCGGCCCCCGTCACCCGTACCGCCACCGCCCAGACGAGCGCCAGGCCCAGCGCCGGCACCGGGAGGAGCACAGCCACCGCGCCCGCACCGGTCGCCACGCCCTTGCCACCGCGGAACCGGCGCGTGACCGGCGCGACGTGACCCAGCACGGCCGCCAGGCCGCACACGACGCCGAGGCCACGGTTCCCGGTGGCCAGGCCCATGCCGGCCGCGAGCGCGCCCTTCGCGGCGTCGCCGAGCAGCACCGTGGTCCCGGCGCGCCGGCCCATCGTCCGGTAGGTGTTGGAGGCCCCGGGGTTGCCGGAGCCCTCCTGGGTGGGATCACGCCCCTCCCGGCGACCGACCAGGATCGCCGTGGGGAACGTGCCCAAGAGGTAGGCCGGCACGACCAGCAGCCACTCCAGGTCCACCACGTCAGCCTACGGGCGCCCCGGGTGTGCGACCCGGGAGGGCCCACCGCTACGCTGGCACTCTCCACGTTCGAGTGCCAACGGAGGAACCGCGCGTGCCCACCTACGAGTACCGGTGCAAGGCCTGTGGCCTGGATCTCGAGGTCGTCCAGTCGTTCACGGACGACGCGCTGACCACCTGCGAGGCCTGTGGGGGCCCGCTGCGCAAGGTGTTCGGCAACGTCGGCATCGCCTTCAAGGGCAGCGGCTTCTACAAGAACGACAGCCGCGGCAAGTCCTCCGCCACCGCCACGGCCGCTGACAAGGGCGGCAGCGACGCCGGATCCTCGACCGACAAGGGCTCGAGCGACAAGGGCGGGACCAGCACGGACGCCGGCGCGACGACGTCCTCGGATGGGGCCGCCGCCACCACCTCGACCTCTACCTCGACGCCCAAGGTCGACACCGCGAAGGCAAGCTCGACCACCTCCTGACCGCTCTTTCCCGAGGGCGGGCCACGCCGGTAGCCTCCGCGATGGCTTCCCCCGCGTGATCGGCCGATCCGAGGAGGCGCGTCCATGCGCCGGAAGCCCGTACGCCGAGCCGGGGTGGCGCTGACCCTGCGCCGCCGACCGCGCCTGCGCGCCGGTCTCGTCGTCGCGATCTCGCTGCTCGCTGGCCTCGCCGTGGCGCGCACCGTGCAAGAGGCCGAGGGTGCCCGGGCCGCGTGGGGCCGTTCGGCCAACGTGCTGGTGGCGACGCGCGACCTCGCCGGCGGCGAACGCCTCGATCACAGCAACGTGCGGGTCGTGGCACACCCCGCCCCGCTCGTGCCCGCCGGCGCCCTCACGTCCCTGCCCGAGGATGGGCGGGTCGCCACGCCCGTCTACGAGGGTGAGATCGTGCGAGAGGAGCGGCTGGCGCCTGCCGGCGCATCGGCGCTGGCCGCTCGCGTCCCCGCCGGCGCTCGGGCGATGGCGATCCCCGTCGAGCCTGGCGTCACGCCCCCGGTGGTCGTGGGCGATCGGGTCGAGGTGCTCGTGGCGCTGCCCCCCGAGGTGGCCGGAGGCGGCCCGCCGGGGTTCGCGCTGGCGACGGACGTCCCGGTGGTCGACGTGACGGACACCGCCATCACGATCGCCGTCGACCGCGAGGCCGCCCCACGCGTGGCGGTGGCGTTCAGCCAGGGCGCGGTCACCCTCGCGCTGGTCGGCTCGCGCTAGCGGACGGCGTAGAGGACCAGCACGAAGACACCCAGGCCCACCCGGTAGATCACGAACGGCATGAACGAGTGCGTCTTGACGAGCTTCAGCGTGCCCCACACGGCCAGCCATCCCGTGATCCCCGACGCCACGATCCCCCATGCGAACGCCGGCCCGAAGCCGGGCGGGATCCCGCCCTGGCTGGACAGGTCGACCCACTTGAACAGGAGGGCGCCGGCCGTGATGGGCAGGCTCATCAAGAACGCGAAGCGCGCCGCCCCGTCCCGTGCGAGACCCAGCCACCGGCCCGTGGTCATCGTCACCCCGGAGCGGGACACGCCGGGCTGCAGGGCGAGCGCCTGTCCGGCACCCATCAGCAGCGCGTCGCGGAGTCGCACGCTCTCGATCGGCCGCATCCCGCCGAGGCTGTCCGCCCACGCCAGCACGAGCCCGAACACGATGAGCATGAGGGCGACCAGCGGGATCGATCCGGTCTTCTCCTCGATGACGTCGACGAACAGCGCGCCGGTGATGGCAGCCGGCACGGCGGAGGCGAGGAGCAGCCAGGCGAGGCGGCGGTCGTCAGTGCCGCGTCCGGAGGGGGTGAAGGCAGCCTTCAGGTACCGCAGGATGTCCTTCCGGAAGTAGGCGATGGCGCCCACCAGCGTGCCGAGGTGCAGGGCCACGTCGAAGGCCTTCTCGAGGCTGTTGTTGCCGGCGAAGTCGTCCCAGCCGAACACCCACGGGACGAGGATCAGGTGCCCGCTCGAGGAGATCGGCAGGAACTCGGACAAGCCCTGGGTGATGCCCAGGACGATCGCGTGGAGGATGGGCACGAGGGAGCGCTAGGTGCCCGAGAGCGCGATGTCCGGGATGACGAGGGTGACGCCGCCCGTGCCCTCCGGCAGCCACTCGAGGTCGGCGCCGACGGCCGAGATGTCGAGGAGCAGGCGCTGGATCGTCGAGGCGATGGTGGCCTCGCGGATCGGCTCGGCGAGCTGCCCGCCCTTCACCATGAGCCCTTCCACGCCCACGGAGAAGTCGCCCGACACGGGGTTCACGCCGGAGTGGAGTCCGGCCATCGACGTGACGAAGAGCCCGTGCTCCACCGCCCCCAGCACCTCCTCGTGGGTGCCGGTGCCCGGCGCCACCGCAAGGGCGCTGGCGCCCACCCCGGGCGTCGAGCTCACGCCGCGCTGCGCGGAGCCGGTCGACGCGGTGCCGGAGCGACGACCGGTGTAGGTGTTGTGCAGGAACCCCTGCAGCACCCCGTCGCTGACGAGCTCGTTGCGACGGCGAGCGAGGCCCTCGCCGTCGTGCGACTCGGCCCCGAGCGAGCGCGGGTCGGTGGGATCGTCGACGAAGGTGAGCAGCGGTGACGCGATCGCCTCGCCGATGCGGTCTGCGAACGGCGAGCGGCCCTTGAGCACGGACTCGCCGTTGAGCATCCCGCCGACGATCCCGAGGATGGTGGCTGTCATGCGCGGCTCGAGCACAAGCGTGACGCGCTGCGTCGCGGGCTTGGTGGAGCCGAGGAGGCGGGTCGCGCGCAGCACGGCGTCGTCGGCTGCCTCGTCGATGGACAGGTCGGTGACCTCGCGGCCGACCGACAGCCCGCCCGCGATCTGCGTCTCGCCGTCCTGCATCGCGAGCGCCTGCACCATCAGGTAGCTCATGCCCGCGCGGCCCCACGAGCGGATCCCGGTGCTGGTCGCCACCGCCCCCTCCCCGAGGGAGTCGCTGAACATCGCCATGCGGACGCCGCTGACGCGGGGGTCTCGGCCCTTGGTGGCGGCTTCGAGCTCGAGCGCGAGCGCCACCTTGTCGGAGGTCGGCACGTCGGCGAGGTGCTCGGGCCACAGGTCGAGGTCCGCCGGCTCGACACCGTCTGGGGTGGCGAGGCCGTTGTACTCGTCGGGCTCGCCGAAGGCGGCGTTGTCGCGGGCCTCCGCGAGGGCGTCGAGCACCACGGCCTCGTCGAGGGTGCCGGCGTAGGCGAAGCCCTCCCGGTGGTCGACGATCACCCGCACGCCCACGCCGGCCGAGCTGGCCTGGGTGAGGCTCTCGACGTCGCCGTCGTACGCGCGGACGGTGGTGCTCGTGCTGCGGGCGACGAAGGCCTCCAGCTGCTCGCCGGGGACCGCCCTGTCGGCGATGCGAGCGGCGACGTCGAGCAGCTCCGGGTGCTCGGCTGGCATCACGCAGTGCCGCCGACGGTGAGGGCGGGCACGCGCAGGGTGGGCACACCGTCGCCGACGGGCACGCCCTGGCCGTCCTTGCCGCACATCCCGGGGCTGCCCATCGCGAAGTCGTGGCCGACGGCGTCGATGCTGGCGAGCACGGCGGGACCGTTGCCGATGAGGTTGCCCTCGCGGATCGGCTCGGTGATCTGCCCTCCCTCGATGAGGTACGCCTCGGTCATCCCGAACACGAAGTCCCCGGTGGCGGTGTTCACCTGGCCGCCACCCAGGTGGGCCACGTACACGCCGTCGGGCGTGCTGGCGATGATGTCGTCGGGCTCATCGGGGCCGGCCAGCACGTAGGTGTTGGTCATCCGGACCATCGGCAGGTGCTTGTAGCTCTGCCGGCGACCGTTGCCGGATCGAGCCCGGCTCTCCTTGCGCGAGCGCAACAGGTCGTACATGTAGTCGGTGAGGATGCCGTCCTCGATGAGGACGTTGCGCTGCGCGAGCGATCCCTCGTCGTCGACCGCGAAGGCCCCCCACTCCTCGGCCATCGTGCCGTCGTCCACGAGCGTGATGCGGGGATCCGCCACCCGTTCGCCGACGCGGCCGGCGAACACCGAGGCCCCCTTGGCCACGAGGTCGGCCTCGAGCCCGTGGCCGCAAGCCTCGTGGAACAGGACGCCGCCGCCGCCCGGGCCGATGACGACCGGCATCGTGCCGGAGGGGGCGGGGCGCGCGGCGAGCTTCAGCAGCGCTCGATCGGCTGCCTCCCGGGCGATGTCGTCGACGTCGTAGCGGTCGAAGAGCTCGAACCCCACGGTGCGCCCGAGTGACTGGTAGCCGGTCTGCATGCCGGTGTCGCCCGACGCGACCGCCATGACCGTGAAGAGGGTCCGCACCTGGTCGTCCTCGGTGAGCAGGCCGTCGCTGTTGGCGATGAGGATCCGGCGGCGGCTGTCGCCGTAGCGCGCGGTGACCTGCGTGATGGCCGACCCGGCACTGCGGGCGGTCGCGTCGGCGCGCCGCAGGAGCTCCACCTTGCGAGCCTTCGCGACGTCCTCCGGCAGGATCTCGACGTCGTTCGGGCGGGGCGCCTCCTGACGGGTGAGCGCCACCTCGACGACCCCTCCACCGCCGGAACGAGCCGCTGCGCCCGCCGCCTCCGCGGCCTCCGCCAGCCCAGCGTCGGACAGGTCCGCTGTGTGCGCGAACCCGGTCGTGTCGCCGACGATCACGCGGATCCCGGCTCCCCGGTCACGCCCGGAGCTGAGGTTCTCGACCTTTCCGTCGTCGAAGATTGCGTTCGAGCTGGCCTTGTCCTCCACGAAGATCTCCGCCAGCTCGCCGCCGGCGCGCAGCGCGGTGCTCAGGGTCCGTTGGATGAGGTCGTCGTCGAGCACGGAGCTCCTCTTGGCTGGGTGGCTGGGGTGCGGCGTATCGTACCCAGGTGCCTCTCTCCCCCGGCCTCCATGGCAGCGCCAAGCTGGTGGTCACCCACGACGACACCGCGATCGCGCTCCGGTCGGGCGAGGTCGAGGTGCTTGCCACACCGCGTGTGATCGCGCTGGTCGAGGAGGCGGCGATGGCCGCCGTCAGCGACCAGCTGCCCGCCGACCAGACCACGGTCGGGATGCGGGTGCAGATCGACCACCTCACGCCGACGAGCGTCGGCTCCTCCGTCGCCGCCGAGGCCACCCTCGAGAAGATCGAGGGCCGCCGGCTCACCTTCACCGTGTCGGTCAGCGACCAGTGCGGCCTGGTCGCCGCCGGCAAGGTCACCCGTGTCGTCGTGGTGACCGAGCGGTTCCTCGACAAGGCCCGCTGAGGGTCACACGCGGCTGAGGAAGGCGCGGAGCGCCTCCCACCAGTGGTGCGGGTTCTCGAACTGGGGCGAGTGCCCGGCGTCCGGCACCACGACCAGCTCCGCGTCCGCGATGGTCTCCGCCATCCGTCGTGACGGCTTCAGGAACGGCTGGTCCTCGTCGCCGACGAGCACGAGCGTGGGGACCTCGACGCCCTCGAGGTCGTCGAGCCGGTCGATCCCCGTGGCATCGGTGATCACGGTCAGCATCGCGGCGTACATCGCGGGCGACGAGGCCAGCATCTTCCGCTGGCCGAACTCCCGATAGCCGGCCCGGGTGGCGAGCACCCGCTCGTTGGCAGAGGTGCCGAGCGGGCTCGCGGCGCCGAGGGCCTCCTGAGCCGCCATCAGCGCGGCGAGGCCCTCGGTGCGGGCGATGGCCACACCGAGCTCGACGACCTCGGGATCGACGTGGAGCCCGCGGTGGGACGTGTCCATCAGGACGAGGGCGTCGAACCGGTGCGGCGACTGGAGCACCGCCGTCTGCGCGACCATCCCGCCCATCGAGTGCCCGAGGAGGGCGCAGCGATCCCACGCGAGCGCATCGAGCAGCCCGAAGAGGTCGGCTGCAAAGGCGTCGAACGAGTACGCGGCCTCGTCTGGGGGCTGGCTGCTCGCACCGTGCCCGCGCTGGTCGGGCGCGACGGCGTGCCAGCCCAGCTCGGCCAGTGGGTCGAGCCACTCGGTGAAGTCCTCCTTGGCACCGGTGAACCCGTGGACCAGCAGCAGCGGCCGCCCGCCGGCGCCGGCCTCGGCGACCGCGATGGTGACGTCGCCGTCGTGACCGGTGACCTCGATCGAGCGCTCGATCACGACGCGCTCTGGAACAGGTCTCCGAGGAAGCCGAGACCGTCCCCCAGGGACGTCACCTCGTCGGGCGACGGCACCTGGATGTCGACCGGTTCCCCGTAGTCGAAGAGCTCGATGGTCAGGACGGCGCTGGTGTCACCGGCTCCTGCCGCGCCGAGCACGTCGGCCATGTTCACCTGCAACCGCCGCGCCAGGCCCTCGCCGTCGACCCAGACGTCGACGGCGATCTCGGCGGTGCCCAGCTGGTCGAGCTGCGCCTCGACGAGGTCGCGCTGGTCGGCAGGGGCCTCGGCGACGGCCGTGGCGAGGTCGAGCGTGGCCGTGTAGCGGGTGGTGTCCACGCCCCGGACCTCCTCGGTGCCGACCACCTCGGGTTCACCGGTCACGCCCCGCAACGACTCGAGGATCTTCGAGGGGTCGAAGGACGCGGCTCCGAGGCCCAGCCCGTCGGCGGTGGTGCCGAGGTCTTCGGACGACAGCGACAACCACGTGCCCCCGCCGCCGAGCATGTCCAGGAGGGGAGCCCGGAGGTATACGGTCGTGCCGTCGACGACGATCTGCGTGGGCTCGTCGAGACCGACGGGGGCGTCCTCACCCGCCGCCGCGAGCCGGCCCAGCAGGCCGCCCGTGTCCATCTCCATCGACATGCGCTGCGCACCCGTGTCGTAGGCGCCGGTGCTGACCATCTCGAAGGACTCGTCCTCGATGGTCATCTCCATCACCATCTCGAACGACGCGCTCCCGGCCTCGGCGGCCGCGGTCGGCACGGCGCGCAGCGCGACCACGGCTGCCGGCCCGGTGCGGACGTCGACGGCCGCATCATCGGCTTCGGTGGCGCAGGCGGCGGCCACGAGCAGCGGCGCGACCAGCGCCGGTGCGAGCTTGCGGAACATGGACCCTCCCAAACGGGTGCGCGGTGGTGATCGGGCGGGGTCCCACCTGCTGGCCTTCCCGCCGAGTGCCCTGAAGGGGCCAGCGTACCGAGACGGCCCCTCTAGCGGTAGAGCGGCCTACCATGATCGGGTCGAGGACGAGGGAGAGGGGCCGTGAACCAGAAGCAGACCGTCTCGCTCGTCATCCGCCTCCTCCTGAGCGCGTTGATGCTGGCCGTCCTCGTCTGGCGCATCCCGCCGATCGAGCTCGACGAGGTGGTGCCGGAGCTCACGACGCGCACCGTCGGCTGGCTCTTCGTCGCCATGGCGCTCACGCTGGTGGCGGTCGTGCTCTCGGCCGTCCGTTGGCAGCGGGTGCTCGAGGTCCTCGGGCTCCACGCCGCCCTGCGCCACCTGCTCTCGTACAACCTGGCCGGGCAGTTCGTCTCCAACGTCCTGCCCACCACGATCGGCGGCGACGTGCTGCGCTACGCGCGCCTCTCGAGGGAGACGGGCGAGTCGCCCAAGACCTTCGCCTCCGTGGTGCTCGAGCGGCTCACCGGCTGGATCGTGCTGCCGCTGATCAGCGTTGCGGGCTTCCTCGTGAACCCGCCCCTCCAGCACCTCGGTCGCGCCACCCAGGTCGCGGTGGGCCTCGCGTTCGTGACCCTGCTCGGGTTGTGCATCCTCCTCTACGCCGTCGCCGACCAGCGGATCGGCGGACGGTTCGAGGCTCGCGAGGGCTGGCGGCGCTTCGCGGGCGCGGTGCACATCGGCCTGGACCGACTCCGGCGCGAGCCGGTGGCGGCCGCCCACGTGCTCCTCGTCGGGTTCGCTTACCAGCTCGTGCTGGTCCTGGCCGCCGTGGCCGCCGCGCAGGCGCTCGGTGTCCGCCCGGCCGGGCTCACCGCGCTCCTCGCGTTCTTCCCGGCCGTCGCCATCGCCCAGGTCCTCCCCATCGGCATCTCCGGCCTCGGGGTGCGCGAAGCGGCGTTCGTGCTGTTCCTCGCGCCGCTCGGCGTGGAGGCACAGGACGCGATCGCGCTCGGGTTGCTGCTCTACCTCCTCAACCTCGGCGTCAGCCTCCTGGGCGCACCCGCGTTCGCCATCGGCGGCCGGATCCCGAGTGCCGAGCCGGCCACCTGACCCCGGCCGCCTGCTGACGGCGTCTCCATGACCGAGCTGCTGACGGACACCGAGCCGGAGGACGACCGCGCCGGGCTGCGGTGGTGGAAGGAGATCCTCCTCGCTGCCACCGTCTATGCCGTGTACTCGATCGTGCGGAACCAGTTCGGCTCCGCGGGCGGCGATCCGGGTCCGGCCTTCGGCCACGCCAAGGACGTGATCGCCTTCGAGGACGCACTGCACCTCTACGTCGAGCCGACGGTGCAGCGCTGGTACCTCGACCTGCCGGCGAACGGCTTCATCAGGCTGTGGAACGTCTACTACGGGATCGCCCACTTCCTCGTGACGTTCATCGCGCTGGTGTGGATGTTCCGCCGCCACCCGCTCCGTCACCGGGTCATGCGCAACACCCTCGCGCTCGACGACGGCGCTCGCGATGATCGGCTTCGCCGCATACTCCCTCATGCCGCCCCGGCTGCTCGACGACCCGGGCCAGTACGGCGGCTGCCAGGTCTATGCCCCCGAAGCCGCGCGCGCGGCACCTCCGGGCGCGCTGACGGCGCCGGGCTGCGACAAGTTCGGCTTCGTCGACACGATCGCCGAGTACGGCGGCTGGATCAGCTTCGGGAACGAGGGCATGAAGGAGGTCTCGAACCAGTACGCCGCCATGCCCAGCATGCACATCGGGTGGGCGACGTGGAGCGCCATCGTGCTGTTCCCGCTGGTGCGACGGCGTTGGGCCAAGGTCCTCGTCGTCGCCTACCCCTTCATCACGCTCACCTGCATCGTGGTCACGGCGAACCACTACTGGATCGACGGCCTTGCGGGGCTGGCGTGCTTCGGGCTGGGGTACGCACTCGCTCGGGCGCTCACGCGACCGGTCGGGGACGAGCCGGCGACGGCCTGACCAACCGATCCATCGTCAGTCCCGGTGCTCCCACCACACGGGGCTGCCGTGGTAGCCCGCCGTGCCCAGCACGCGGTCGTGGCCCCCGGGCCAGGTGGTCAGGCGGACCTCCGCTCGATCGCCACCGGGCTCCATGCGCAGCCAGGCCAGTGGCGCCCGATCGGTCGCCCGCTCACCCGCCGAGGCGACCGCGTCCCGGAACCGCTCCCGCGCCGGGCGCGAGAGGTACTGCAGCACGATCGAGTGGACGACGACGGTGGCCAGCCCGGGCGCGAGCTCTGCCAGACGAGCGTCCACCCAGTCCGGAGCGTCCGCCTGCTCGACGGCCGCCGGCACCCGACGGGCCACCTCGATGGCAGCCTCGAGCCGGGCGAGCCGGTGGGTCTGGTCGGGCCAGACGTAGGCCATGAGCGTCCGACGGCCCTCGGGCGTGGTGGCATCCAACGGGTTGCGGTCGCACCCGAGCCGTTCGGCCACCTCGAAGGTGGCCGGCAGCTCCGGTGGCTCCCCCTCCCAGACGTTCTCGAAGCGAACCGGGCTGTCGGGGACACCTGCCACCCCTCGGCCAGTGTCGTAGGCGAAGTGGTCCCAACGCAGGTTGAGCCCCGCGCTGGCGCCGACCTCGAGCACGCGGAGTGGGAGCTCCGTCTGGCGGGCCACGGCGGCGTAGCCGCCCACGAGCACGGCCGAGCGCCCTACCTCGTTGGTCTGCACGCCATCGTCGATCCGGCGTGACACCTCGTCACGGTGGCCGTCGACCGTGCGCAGGAAGGCGGGACCTGGATCGCCCTCGTCCACGCCCCCCGCCGAGGGGTAGAAGGCAGCGAGCTCGGGGGCGCGACCGTCGAGCACGATCCGGTGCACCGCGCCGAGGAACCGCAGGGCGAGGGCGGAGCCGACGGGATCGTCGCCCCTGCCCGTGAGCAGCTCCGCGCACACGCCACCCGAGCGCAGGTCAGCGACGACGGCGTCGAGGATGCGGCCGTAGAGAGGGGACGACGACTGTGCACAGGCGGCGGCCTGGAAGGCGACGACATCGACGACCCGCTCGAGGTCGCTGCTCAACCCGGGCATCGCCGCCAACCTAGTGACCCTCGACCGCGGGCGACCGACTGCCCGCATGGTCCCGCGAGCCGACGGCCGGGTACCGTGGGGATCCCGGGGCCGCCGAGGAGGTGGCCTGCCCAACGTCCGTTCGGAAGCGCCGCTGTCCATGCTGCTCGACTCGATCTCCGGCCCTGCCGACCTTCGGAGCCTCACCGGTGCCCAGCTCGAGCAGCTCGCCGGTGAGCTCCGGCAGCTGATCGTCGAGTCGGTCGAGGCTGCGGGGCACGGTCATCTCGGGTCGAACCTCGGTGCGGTCGAGCTCACCCTGGCCCTCCACCGCGTCTTCGACTCGCCTCGCGACATCCTCCTCTGGGACACCGGCCACCAGGCCTACGTGCACAAGATGCTCACGGGCCGAGCCGCCGACTTCGCCACGCTCCGCCAGGCGGGCGGCCTGTCGGGCTACCCGTCCCGAGCCGAGTCGGCACACGACTGGATCGAGAACAGCCACGCGTCCACGGTGATCAGCTACGCGCACGGCCTCGCGGTCGCGCAGGAGCACGAGATGGGCGAGGGCCGCCGGATCGTGGCCGTGATCGGTGACGGCTCGCTCACCGGCGGGATGGCCTTCGAGGGGCTCAACAACCTCGGGCACTCGGGCAAGAAGGCGATCCTCGTCCTCAACGACAACGGCCGGTCGTACGCCCCGACGGTCTCCAAGCTCGGTGACAGCCTCGCCCGGCTGCGCCTGAACCCCACCTACCTCCGGAACCGGTCGCGCCTCGACCGCCTCCTCCACGACGTGCCGGTGGTGGGGCACCAGCTGGAGAGGAGCGTCGACGGGTTCGTCGCCGCGATGCGCGAGATGTTCGAGCCGCCGGCGTTCTTCGAGAACCTCGGCGTGCGGTACACCGGGCCCTTCGACGGCCACGACATCGACGGCATGGAGAAGGCGCTGCGGCACGCCGCCGAGTACGACGGCCCGATCGTCGTGCACGTGCTCACGCAAAAGGGCCGCGGCCACGGCCCCGCCGAGAAGGACGACGTCAAGCGGCTCCACGACACCGGCCCGCTCCTCAAGCCGGGCAGCTACACGGCCGCCTTCAGCGAGGCGATGATCAAGGAGGCTGAGAACCGTCCCGAGCTGGTGGCGATCACGGCCGCCATGCCCGACTCCACCGGTCTCCTGCCCTTCGGCGAGCGCTTCCCCGGCCGGCTCATCGACGTCGGCATCGCCGAACAGCACGCGGCCACCTCGGCCGCCGGCATGGCCATGGGTGGCCTCCGTCCCGTCGTCGCCGTCTACGCCACCTTCCTCACTCGAGCGATCGACCAGGTCGTCTACGACGTCGGTCTGCACCAGCAGCCCGTCGTGTTCTGCCTCGACCGCGCGGGCATCACCGGCGACGACGGCGCGTCACACCACGGCGTGCTCGACATGGCGCTCGTCACCAAGGTGCCGGGCATGACGCTCTTCGCCCCGTCGAGCTACCAGGAGCTCGGCGTGATGCTCCACGACGCGCTCGACCTGTGCACCACCGGTCCGGCCACGATCCGCTGGTCGAAGACCGCGGCTCCGTCGGTACCCGACGACGAGGTCGGCTCCGGGCTGAGGGCGCGCAAGGCCCGGGCGGGTCGCGAGATCTGCATCCTCGCCGTCGGCAAGATGCTCACCGCCGCCCGTGAAGCCGCCGAAGCGCTCGCCGCCGAGGGCATCGAGGCGACGGTCTGGGACGTGCGGGTGGTGCCCCTCGATCCCGAGATGCTCGAGGACGCCGCCGATCACCCGGTCGTGCTCACCGCCGAGGACGGCGTCCGCGAGGGCGGCGTCGGCTCGATGATCGCCGACGCCGTCTCCCGGCGCGCCCAGGGCCGGCCGCCGCAGGTGCGCGTCCTCGGCACGCCGATCGAGTTCATCCAGCACGGCAAGCCCGACCAGATCCTCGCCGACCTCGGCCTCGACGCCGCAGGCCTTGCCCACCAGGCAAGAGAGCTCGTCGCGGCGCTCCGCGCGTAGATCGGCACGGCTCTGCCGGGCCGATGAGATCCGGGCGCAGCTGGGCCGGGGGTCATGCCAAGGGGGCGGAGCGCCCCCGGCGCGCCATCAGTAGAAGGGGTTCTCGCCGGCGGCGTGGTCTGTGGTGTCGATGACCTCGGTGACCTCGGGGATCGCCTCGGTGATGGAGCGGGCGATGCCGTCGCGCAGGGTCATCGCGGAGACGGCGCATCCCTGGCAACCGCCGCCCATGGTGACGTACACCTTGTCGCCGTCGACGCCCTTGAGCTCGGCGAAGCCGCCATGGGCGGCCAGCGCCGGGTTGATGTGCTCTCGGAGGAGCTGGTCGACCTGTTCGGCGATGGTGCCGGTGAGCTCGAGGTGCTTGCCGGAGAGCGGGTCGGGTCGGTTCGGGTTGCGGAGCACGAGGCCCGGGCCGCCACCAGCCGGGATGTCGAGGGTGGCGCCGGCCAGCTGCTCGATGGAGCCCGCGGGCACGATGACCGGGAGGTCGCCCTGCCGGTAGTGGGCGTCGGCCTCGTCGGCATCGGCGATCGGGTCGAAGGTGAGGTCGTACGCGTACTCGACGCCTGCCGTGCCCGTGACCTCGACGCGCAGCGCCAGCCCGGGCGGGTCGTCCTCCTGCTCGCGGAGCTCGAGGATGCGCTCGATCGCCTCCGGGGTGACGGTGAAGACCACCAGATCGGTGGATGTGGTGGCGTCGGCCATGCGGTCAGGCTAACGAGTGGGGTCGTGACCGACACCTCAAGCACCGAACCGAACGAGGGCCACGGCCCCGAGGTCCTCTACGACGTGACCGATCACGTCGCCACCATCACGCTCAACCGACCACATCGACGCAACGCGATCTCCGGCCGGATGCTCGAGCTGCTCAGCGAGCTGTTCACCAAGGCCGACAACGACGACGACGTCCGCGTGGTGATCCTCACCGGGGCCGGGAAGGGCTTCTGCTCCGGACTCGACATCAAGGACGCCATGGCCGGCACGGGCATCGGTGGCACCGGCGGCAGCGGTGGCGGCGGATCCTTCATGCAGACCCGCAACCTCCCCACCGTGATCCTGCAGGAGATGGACACACCGGTGATCGCCGTCCTGAACGGTGCAGCCGCCGGCTACGGACTCGACCTGGCGCTCGGCGCGGACCTTCGTCTCATGGCCAGCTCCGCCATGCTGCTGCCGGGCTTCGCCAAGCGGGGCGTCGTGCCCGAGTCGGGCGGCACCTGGTACCTCCCCCGGCTGCTCGGCTGGGCCAAGGCGGCGGAGATCTCCTACCTCGGGCGGGACATCGACGCCGCCGAGGCCGAGCGCATCGGGCTCGTGAACAAGTCGGTGCCAGACGACGAGCTCGACGCCCTCGCCCGCGAGTGGGCCACGGAGATCGCGGGGAACGCGCCGCTCGCGGTCCGGGCGATGAAGCGGCTGTTCCGCCATGGGCAGACCGAGGACTTCGAGAGCCACTCCCACCACGTGCTGCTCCAGACGATGCTGCTGTTCGGCACCAAGGACTTCCAGGAGGGCCTCCTGAGCTTCATGGAGAAGCGCCCGCCGGAGTTCCGGGGCCGCTGAGCGCTACCGGCTGCCGCCGCCGTCGACGACGACCCGCTGGCCACTGAGGTAGGACCCGGCGTCGGACACGAAGAACCGCACCACGTCAGCCACGTCCTCCGGCTGGCAGACGCGCCCGAAGGGCATGGCCGCGTGCAGGGTGCCGATGTCGTCGATCCCTCCGGCCTTCACCAGTCGCCGTCCCATCTCGGTCTCGACCAGCCCTGGCGCCACCACGTTCACGTGGATGCCGTGACGCTGCTCCTCCTTGGCGAGCGTCCATGCCAGCGCCTCCATGGCGGCCTTGCCCATGCTGTAGGGCGCGCCACCGGCTTGGAAGTTGTCCGTGGCGATGGAGGAGATGAACACGATGTCGCCTCGCGGCGCCTCGCGCATCGACGGCAGCACCAGCCGGCACAGGTGGTGGGGCCCGACCGCATGGGAGGCGAGCAGTCGCTCCACCTCGCCCGGGTCGGTCTTGACCACGCTGTTGCCCCGTGACGCGATGCCGGCGTTGTTCACGAGGATGTCGACCTGGCCGAAGTCGGCCAGCACAGCTGCCACCATGCGCTCGTCGTCCTCGAGTGAGTCGATCGACCCCTGGTAGGCGACGGCTCGACGGCCGAGGGCCTCGATCTCCCGGACGGTCTCGAGGGCGGCGGCCTCGTCCTTGCGGTAGTTGACTGCCACGTCGGCTCCGTCGGCGGCCAGCCCCAGGCTGATGGCCTTGCCGATGCCTCGACCACCGCCAGTGACGATGGCGACTCGCTGACGCACGTTCGATGCCATGGACCGGCTTCCTAGCACCCGATCGCCGATCTGCGAGGGTGCCAGGGCCGCGAATCGGGCATCGCCAGCCCCGAATTAGGTCGATCGGCCCTGGCGCGATCGCCCGAGAACAGCGATTGTGTCCCCAACGACCTCCACGGAGGGAGTCATCACGGCAGGGCGCCACCCACGGCGGCGACCGCCAACGGTTCGGCCGAGTCCCGGCGGGCGGGGCTCGGCCAAATCCGTTTTGGGCTACCTCGCCTCGAGCTCCTCGCTGACGGCCAGCCACCGCTCCTCGGCCGCCGCGAGCTCGGTCTGGACGGCCGTCAGCTCGTCGCCGAGCGTTCGCAGCGCGGCGTGATCGTTGCCGGCTGCGGCCTCACCGACCTCGGCCTCGAGACGGGCACGGGTCCGCTCGAGACGAGCGACGTCCCGCTCGGCCTCCTTCAGCGCGGCGCGCAACGTGCTGTGCGAACGGCCGGCCCGAGGCTTGTGTGGCCGCGCGCCGGACGCGCGGGGAGCGGGCTGATCCGCGGGTACCCGTGACCGACGGCGCCCGCCGGCCGCCGGTGGCGGCGCGGGCCCGCCGCTGGGCGTCCCACGCTGCGTACCCGCCGGGGAGACGACCGGCCGTGCCCACGCCGTCGAGCACGAGCACGTCGGTGACGGTGCGCTCGAGGAACGCACGGTCATGGCTGACGACGAGCAGGGCTCCGGGCCAGTCGTCGAGGAAGTCCTCCAGCGCGCGGAGCGTGTCGAGATCGAGGTCGTTCGTGGGTTCGTCGAGCAGGAGCACGTTCGGCTTCTGGGCCAGCGCGAGCAGCAGCTGGACGCGGCGCTGCTCGCCTCCAGAGAGCAGGCCGATGGGGGCCCACTGGGCGTCGTCCTCGAACCAGAACGCCTCGAGCAGCCGGGCGTCGGTCCAGTCGGGCTGGCGATGCGGCCCCGCGACCGCCTCGCGGACACGCAGCTGGGGATCGAGGTCGACCCCGCGCTGGTCGTACACTGCGATGCGGGCGGTCGAGCCACGCACCACCGTGCCCTCGCGGGGAGTGCGACGACCGGCGATCAGGTCGAGCAGGGTGGACTTGCCTGACCCGTTCGGCCCGACGATCCCGAGCCGCTCACGGGGGTCGAGGGCCAGATCCAGGTCCCGGAAGAGCCACCGCTCGCCGTAGCCGTCCCCGACGCCGTGGAGCTCCACCACCTGATCGCCGAGCCTCGGCGTCTCGACGTGGAGGGGGAGGTCGCCCGACCGGGCCGCCGCCTCGGGGCGGGCCGTCACGAGGGCCGTGGCGGCCTCGATCCGCGCCTGTGGCTTGCGCGTGCGCGCCGGCGCCCCCCGACGGAGCCACGCGAGCTCGGCTCGGGCGAGGTTGCGCCGTTTCGTCTCGGCCACCTCGGAGCGCTGCGCCCGCTCGGCTCGCGCGTCGAGCCAGCTCTGGTAGCCACCGGCGTGGACGTAGGCGCGCCCACGGTCGATCTCGAGCACGTTGTTCGTCACCCGATCGAGCACGTGGCGGTCGTGGGTCACGAGCACCAGGCCCCCCGGGAAGCGCGCCAACCAGTCCTCGAGCCACGCGATGCCGTCGAGGTCGAGGTGGTTGGTCGGCTCGTCGAGGATGAGGAGGTCGCTGTCGTCGGCCTCGCCCCCCGGTCCCCCGACCCCGACGAGGGCACGGGCCAGCGCGACCCGCTTCACCTGCCCGCCGGAGAGGGTGCTGACATCGCGGTCGGCGGCCGCCCCCATGCCGAGCCGGTCGAGGATCGACGCGACCTCCCAGCCGTCGCCCACCGCCTGCGCGACCGTGCCCGCCGGCAGGGCCACGTCCTGGTCGAGCACCGACGACCGAGCTCCCCTCCCGCGTCGGACGATGCCCGCCTCCGGCGCGAGGGTGCCCGCGAGCACCTTCAGGAGGGTCGACTTGCCACAGCCGTTGATGCCGACCACCCCGAGCCGGTCGCCGCTGGCGACGGTCACCGAGAGCCCTTCGAACAGGGGCTTCCCCGGCCGGCTGACCGTCACCCCAGCGGCGTCGACGAGGATCACGTGCGCATCCTCCCAGACGGTCCACGGTCGACCGGACGCGGCTCGGTACCGTCACGCCGGTGGCGCGAGCTCAGGGAGACGGCATCCTCTCCGACCCGATCGACCTCGACAGCCGTCGCCCACGCGGTCCTGCGCACCGCACCGTGCCGGCGCACCTCGGTCTCGTCGTGGAGCACCGAGCCAGCGGCGTGGTCGGCTCCATCCGCTCGTTCAGCGAGCAGATCGTGGTGCTGCGCGACCGACTCGACATCGATCGTCCCCTCCGGAACCAGCCTGGCGGCTTCCTGGTCGACGGCGAGCCGGCCACCCTCGTCGCCACGTCGCCCGCCCCGCGAGCGGCGGTGGTGACGGCGTCGGGGTCCGTCGCGGCGCCACGCCGCGACGCCCGCGTGGCTCGCGCGAGCCGCATCCTCGTCGAAGGGATCCACGATGCGGAGCTGGTCGAGAAGGTGTGGGGCGACGACCTCCGCGAGCTCGGCGTGGTGGTCGAGCGGCTCGACGGGATGGACGACCTGACCGACGTGATCCGCGATCTCGACCCCGGCCCCGGGCGCCGCGTCGGGGTGCTGCTCGACCACCTGGTCGACGGCTCGAAGGAGACCCGCGCCGCCGAGCAGGTGCGCCACCCGCACGTGCTCGTGACCGGCACACCCTTCGTCGACGTCTGGGCGGCGATCCGGCCTTCCGTGGCGGGGATCGACGTCTGGCCCGACGTGCCGCGCGGCGTGCCGTGGAAGGCGGGGGTGCTCGACGCGCTGGGCAGCGCGGCTCCGCCGGGCGAGTTCTGGCGGCAGCTCCTCAGCCGTGTGCGCACCTACGCCGACCTCGAACCCACCCTGGTCGGCGCCGTGGAGCAGCTGATCGACTTCGTCACCGACGAAGGCAGTACCTGACCGTCGACGCACGGACGGCCCGCTCCGACGGGCGGTCCCGGACAGGGCACTAGCGTCCCGGGCCATGTCCGACACCTCGATGCCCGACCCGGTCAGCTGCGCGATCGACGATGGCGTGGCCGTGATCCGTCTCGACGACGGCAAGGTGAACGTGATCAGCCACCGCGTCATCGAGCTCGTCCATGCCGCGCTCGACGAGGCGAGCGCCTCCGCCTCGGCCGTGGCCATCATCGGTCGCGACGGCAAGCTCTCGGCCGGCTTCGACCTGACAGAGATGACGGCCGGGCCGGAGCAGGCGGCGGCGCTGGTCGGTGCCGGGGGCCGGCTGCTGATGCGCATCTACGGCCACCCACAGCCAGTGGTGCTCGGCGTCACCGGGCACGCGCTCGCGGCGGGTGCCCTGCTCACGCTGGCCTGTGACACGCGGATCGGCGGCGACGGCCCAGCCAAGATCGGGCTCAACGAGACGGCCATCGGCATGGGACTGCCCCACTACGCCGTGGAGCTCGCCGAGGCACGCCTGTCGACGGCCTACCTGGTCCGGGCCGCCGTCCAGGCCGAGATCTACGACGCGCCCGGCGCCCTCGAGGCGGGGTACCTCGACCGGATCGTGCCGGCCACCGACGTCGCGTCGGCGGTCGTCCACGAGGCCCGCCGCTTGGGGCAGCTCCCGGGCGGTGCGTACCGCCACACCAAGCTGGCCCTCCACCAGGCGATGATCGACCGCGTCCTCGGGCGCCTCGACGACGACATGCGGACGATGACCGGCCCGAGCACCTGAGCGGTCGCCTCCGAGCGCAGCGCGTACCGTCGACGCCGTGACGATCGTCCTGGCGCCGGAGGTCGAGGACGCGCTGCGGCATGACGGACCGGTGGTGGCCCTCGAGTCGACGATCATCAGTCACGGCCTTCCCCGTCCCGACAACCTCGCGGTCGCGCGACGCGTCGAGCAGGCGGTCCGGAGCGCCGGCGCCGTCCCGGCGACCGTGGCGATCGTCGCCGGTGTCGTGCGGATCGGGCTCGACGACGACGCCCTCGACCTGGTCGCCAACGCCGACGACGTCGCCAAGATCAGCGTCCGCGACCTGGCCACCGTCGTCGCCCGGGGGGAAATGGCGCGGCGACGGTGGCGGCGACGTCGCACATCGCCGACCGCGGCGGGGATCCGGTTGTTCGCCACCGGAGGCCTCGGTGGTGTCCACCGCGGCGCCGCCACCACCTTCGACGAGTCGGCCGACCTGGTGACGCTCGGCCGCACGGGCATCACCGTGGTCTGCGCCGGGGTGAAGTCGATCCTGGACGTGGGCGCCACCCTCGAGCGCCTGGAGACGCTCGGTGTGGCCGTGCTGGGCATGGGAACCGACCGCTTCCCCGGCTTCTACCTCCGCGACTCCGGGTTCGCCGTGGATGCGCGGGTCGACTCGCCGCAGGAGGTCGCCGACATCATGACGGCGCGCGCGGAGCTCGGCACCGACGCGACAGCGCTCGTGGTCGCCAACCCCCTTCCGGCGGCCGACGAGATGGACCGGGACCGACACGACGACCTCGTGCGCACCGGGCTCGCCGCCGCCGCGGACGAGGGCGTGCGGGGGAAGGACGTCACGCCGTTCCTGCTCGAGTGGTTCCACCGGGAGAGCGGCGGCGAGAGCCTCCGAGCCAACGTGGCCATCATCCTGCGCAACGCCGACCTGGCGGCTCGGATCGCGGTGGCCGCCACCACATGAGCGAAGACGTCCTCGTCGTCGGCGACCTCAACATCGACGTGGTGGTCCGCCCACGGGGCCGCTGCACCACGGCAGCGACACGCCCAGCACGATCGAGATGCTCGGCGGTGGGTCCGCCGCCAACACCGCGTGCTGGCTCGCGTCGACCGGCCGGCCCGTGCGACTCGTGGCCGCCGTCGGAGGCGATGCGCTCGGACGGTCGGCGCTCCTCGACCTCGAGCGGGCGGGCGTCACCTTCGCCGGTCACGTCGTCGACGGGATGACGACCGGCACCTGCGTGGTGCTGGTCAGCGCAGACGGGGAGCGAACCATGCTCCCCGACCGCGGCGCCAACGACGCGCTGCGTCCCGACGCCGTCGAGGCCGCCCTGGCGACGACGCCCGCCTGGCTCCACCTGTCCGGGTACGCGCTGCTCGGAGAGAGCTCGCGGCCCGCCGCCATGGCCGCGGTGCGCGCCGCGAGGGCCGGTGCCATCGGCTGGTCGGTCGACGCCGCCAGCGCCGCCCCGCTCCGTGCCACAGGAGCCGACCGGTTCCTGCAGTGGATCGAGGGCTGCCGGCTGCTTCTCGCGAACGACGACGAGCTGGCGGCGCTCGGGGGCCAGGGCCCGGCGCTGGCCGCCGCCGCGGAGCTCGTCACCAAGCACGGGTCCGACGGCGCCTCCTGGGCCGACGGCCACCAGTCGGTGACCGTGCCCGCGTCCGAGGTCACGGTGGTCTCGACGGTGGGCGCCGGTGACGCCTTCGACGCGGGCTACATCAGCGCGCGGCTGCAGGGTGCGTCGACCGCTGACGCGCTGACCGCGGGTGGCCGGCTCGCGGCCCGCGTGCTCGCCCTCGCCGGCGCACGCCCCGTGGGCGGCCCGACACGGCCCTAGCCGGAGGGGAACACGGTGGCCCAGTCACGGGCCATGCTCACCACCGTCCACCCGAGGCGCTCCCCCACGACGGTGATCGGCTCCGCCTCGGTAAAGGTCTGCGCGGTGCTCACATAGCGGAACTCACGCACCTCGTCGTCATGGTCGATCAGCAGCGCCAGGGACGGCACCCCCGCCCCGCAGGCCCACTCGAGCATCTCCCGGTCACCACCGGAATTGCCCCCACCGAGTATCGGGCGACGGCCGAGCTGAGCCTGGATGTGGGCGACCTTGGCCGGGCCCTCGTTGGCCTCCCCGTGCACCCGAGCCGTCCGGACGAGCTCCGGGAAGCCGCCCTCGCGTCGCTGGAACTGGTACTCGATCAACGTGCCGACCACCGCCTCCGCCGACACGTCGTACAGCTCGTCGCTCACGGCACGGACGAACTCGGTGCCCCCGCCGGTGACGATGAAGATCGTGAAGTCCCTGCGACGCAGCTCCTCCAGGAGCTCCAGCATCGGCTGGTACACCGTGCGCCCCAACGGGACCTGCAGCGTGCGGTGACGAGCTCGCTGCATGAACTCGCGCACTCGGGCGGTGAACTCCTCCGGTCGATCGCCGACGAACAGCTCGCCGAGCGCGAGCGCGATGCGCTCGAGCCCGAGCTGCGAGATGGCGGCCTGGTCGCCGTCGAGGATGGCGACGTACTCCGGTCGCTCCCGGAGCGTCGGGTCCGTGGTGGCCGCCGTCCGCAGGGCGTCCTCGAAGAAGTCGTACTGGACGAACGTCGGCTTCTCGCACCAAAGGGTGCCGTCGTTGTCGAAGGCGGCGACCCGCTGCTCCGTGGGGAGCGACTCGGCGGCGTCGAGGAAGCCGACCACGGCGTCCCGTGTGGCCCCCGGACGCCAGGACGGCAGGAGCGGGCTGGCTGCGGTCATCGAGATGAGGCCTCTCCGTGAGCGGGTTCGTCAACCGGGCCGGCGGCGTGGCGCACGCAGCGGAAGCCGATGTGGCTCATCCCGGTGTCGATCATCTGAGGCCGGCGGGCGGCCGGCCGGTAGCGCATGCAGTAGCTGTCGGCACAGAGGTGCGAGCCGCCCTTGATCACCTTGCGGGGCACCCGGAACTGCGGTTGGGCGGGGTCGTAGCTGCCCTCGATGTCTCCCCCGCGCGGGTTCTCCGGACCGCAGCAGGACGGGCTCGGCTCGTCGGGGTGGACGCTCGTGTACCAGTCGTCGGTCCACTCCCACACGTTGCCGGCCATGTCGTAGAGCCCGAACCCGTTGGGCGGGAACGAGCCGACGGGCGAGGTGCGCTCGTAGCCGTCTTCGGGCGTGCTGCGCCACGGGAAGTCGGGACCGTCCCAGGTGTTGGCCAGGATCGCGCCCGCCGGGCGCTTCTCGTCGCCCCAGGTGAACTCGGCGCCCTCCAGGCCACCGCGGGCGGCGTACTCCCACTCGGCCTCGGTGGGGAGCTGGCCGCCGACCCAGGTGGCGTAGGCGACGCGCGTCCTCGTGGGCGACGTGCACGACAGGGTGGTCGACCGCGGTCGCCGACGTCGCTGCCGCGGTCCCTCCGGGTGCCGCCACGAGGCACCGGGCGTCCAGGTCCACCACTGGCTGAGGTGCCGCAGGTCGACCGGACCCGGGGTGGGTGTGAACACCAGCGAGCCGGCACCAGGTTCTCCGCCGGCGCTCCCGGGTAGTCCGCGGGGTCGAGCGGACGCTCGGCGACCGTCACGTAACTCCGTGGCCTCGACGAAGGCGGCGTAGTCATCGTTCGTCACCTCGTAGACGTCGATCCAGAAGCCGTCGACGCGGACGCGGTGGGCCGGAGCCTCCTCCGGGTAGTGGGCGTCCGACCCCATGGTGAAGGTGCCGCCCGGCAGCCACACCTGGGGCGAGCGTTGGTTCACGCGCTCGGCATGCCCGCCTCGAGCTTCTCCATCACCTGCTCGAGGCTGAAGCTGGCCGGCTTCTGGCGGGGCGGGAACTCGACGAGGGTCGTGAGCATCGCCGCGACGTACGCCTGGCCGGCACGAGGAGCCAGGCGTGGTCGAGCATCCAGTCGAAGTAGGTGTTCGACGTGATGTCGGCCCGCTCGTACGGGTCGGTGCGCAGGTTGAAGATCTTGGGCACGCGCAGCTCGGTGAACGGCTCGGCCCAGATGCCGAGCGTGCCCATGGCGCGCTGCTCCAGGAACACGATCTTCCAGTTGTCGAACCGCACCGCCGTGAGGTCGCCGTCGTCGGACACGTAGAAGAAGTGCTGCCGGGGGCTCTCGTCGACCTCGCCGGTGAGGTAGGCGAGCTGGTTGTGGCCGTCGAGGTGCACCTTGTACGTGGTGCCGCTCAGGTCGGCGCCCGCCTTGAGCTGCTCGGCGATGTCCGGTGCGCCGGCGGCGGCGAGCAGCGTCACGAACCAGTCGTTGTGGCTCACGATGCCGTTGAGCACCTGGCCCGCCGGGATGTGGCCCGGCCAGCGCACCATCGCCGGCACCCGGTAGGCGCCCTCCCAGTTGGAGTTCTTCTCGTTGCGGAACGGGCGTCATGCCGGCGTCGGGCCAGGTGTTCATGTGCGGCCCGTTGTCGGTGGAGTACATGACGATCGTGTCCTCGGCGAGGCCGAGCTCGTCGAGCACGGTCGAGCAGGTCGCCCGACGAGGTCGTCGTGGTCGACCATCGTGTCGTGGTACTCGGACTGCCACCGGCCGGCCTGGCCCCGGCTCTCGGGCTTGCTGTGCGTGCGGAAGTGCATGTGGGTGGTGTTGAACCACACGAAGAACGGGGTGTCGGCTTCGTGCTTGGCGTCGGATGAAGTCGATGGCCGCATCGCGGAACTCCTCGTCGCAGGTCTCCATCCGCTTCTTGGTGAGCGGACCGGTGTCCTCGATGCGCTGCGTGCCGTCGCCGTTGGCCCACGAGTGGATCACGCCGCGCGGGCCGAAGCGCTCGCGGAAGTTCGGGAAGTCCTCCTCGGTCGGGTAGTCGTGCGAGCTCGGGCTCCTCCTCGGCGTTGAGGTGGTAGAGGTTGCCGAAGAACTCGTCGAAGCCGTGCATCGTCGGCAGGAACTCGTCGCGGTCGCCGAGGTGGTTCTTGCCGAACTGACCGGTGGCGTAGCCGTGCGCCTTGAGCGCCGTGGCGATCGTCGGATCCTCGGCCTGCAGCCCGATGTCGGCGCCCGGCATGCCGACCTTGGTGAGGCCGGTCCGATACGGGTTCTGGCCGGTGATGAACGCGGCCCGGCCGGCCGTGCAGCTCTGCTCGCCGTAGTAGTCGGTGAAGCGGACGCCCTCGGCGGCGATGCGGTCGATGTTCGGGCGTGCGGTAGCCCATCAGCCCGTCGCTGTAGCAGCTCAGGTTGCGACTGACCGATGTCGTCGCCCCAGATGATCAGGATGTTCGGCTGGTCCGCCATGGGTCCTCCGGCTCGGGGTCAGTCGCCCGAGTATCCACTGCCGGACGGGTATCGTCATCATCCGACTGGGGTGATCCCCCAACGCCAGACGCGGGAGGCTCGATGAGCAGGTGGTACCGGGGCACCGCCCGTCTGCCCCACGATCATGACTGAACCGTCCGCGCATCGCCTCGCCCTCCGACGCTCCCTCCTCCGGAGCGTCGCCATCGTCCTGGTGCTCTTCGTCGCCTTCGCGTTCCTCCCGCTCCGTGGTGAGCACTGGTGGGTCGGCGCGCTCGTGGGCGCGGCCCTCCTGGCCACTGTGGTGCCCGTGGGCCTCATTCGGCTGCACAGGGTCCTCACCTCCGAACGACCGGGCTTCGAAGCCGCCGAGGCGCTCGTTCTGCTGGTGGCGATGCTGATCACCGGGTTCGCCGCCGTGCTCTACGCCCTGAACCGCGACGGCACCCAGATCGCCGGCCTCGACACGCGGGTGGACGCGATCTACTTCACCGTCACCGTCCTCTCGACGGTCGGATTCGGCGACATCCACGCCACGAGCCAGCTCGCCCGGATCGTGGTCACGATCCAGATCGTCGTCGACCTGATCTTCCTGGGCGTGTTCGTCCGCGTGCTCCTCGGCGCCGCGAAGATGGGAGTGGACAAGAAGCTGACCCCAGGCCCGGAGGTCGACTAGAGCAGCCCGCTGTCGCGTGCGATGCGGACGGCATCGTCTCGATCAGCCGCGGCGAGCTTCTGGTAGATGTGCTTGACGTGGGTCTTGATCGTGTTGGTCGACACGAAGAGCGCTCGCGCGATCTCGGCGTTCCCCATCCGGGTCGGTAGGTAGCTGAGCACCTCGAGCTCACGGCTGCTCAACGGGTCGATGAGCGCGATCCGGGGTGTATGCGCCTGGCGCGCCCGGCCGAGGATCTCGTCGAGGTGTGGGCTGGGATGCTTCTGTGCCACCAACTCCAGCAGGCCGATGACGAGCTCGCCGGCATCGAGGTACGGCCGGACCACTCCGTCGCGATCGGTCCGGTGCAGCAGCACCACGGCACGCGCACGGGCGGCCGGAACGGCCCCCTCCGCGAGCTCGACCAGGGCGGTGCCGAGCTCGTGCTCGATGTCGCCCAACGGTGCCGCGCTCGGGGGCCACCCCTCGAGGTGCTTGCGGGCGCGATCGATCTGCCCGGTCGCGAGCGCGGCAGAGACACCCGCGGCGGCCAGCTCCCAGCTTCCCTCCAAGAGACCGGAGTCGAGGCCGGACGAGAGGTCGTCATCCTCGCCGAGCGCCACGCGTGCACGGAGCTCGACGCTCCGGATTCGTCCCTCCACCATCGGGCCGAGCGGGGGCAGCGGGAACCTTCCACGATCGCGGAGACGCGCCAATGCGGCAGCCGGCTCGCCGCGAGCGAGCTCGATCAAACCCTGCTCGCCAAGCAGGAACCCGACCCACGGCCAGCGCCGCCACTGGATGGCGAGCTCGAGCGCCTCTCGCGTGCGCTGGTCAGCTTCGTCAAGGTCGTCATGCAGACGAGCGACCACCGCGAGCGATGCTCGCCAGAACACGGAGGCAGGGTGACCGACGCTCAAGGCACCGTCGGCGCGATCAGCCGCGAGGTGCGCGAGGGCGGTCGCGCGCTCCGTGTGGCCGGCGAGCGCCTCGATCAGTCCCGCGGCGCCCAGCGACAGCACACGGCACACCGCGGGGATCCCCTCTGGCGAGTCGATGCCCCGCGCCGCTCGCTGGACGGCTCCCCCGTCGCCGAGCAGCAACTGCGTGAGCGCAGCCGTCGCTGACGCATAGGCAGTGACGCTGTGGACGTCCGTGTCGATCAGGATGTCGGGGATGTCGGCTCGCGGCACCTGACGGACGGCGCCGAGGGCCCGCTCGGCGCGAGTGATCATGTCTCGGCGCGGGCTCGACCCACCGGCGAGCGAGGACATCAGGAGGTCGGCCGCGAGCTGCTCGCCGGCCGTCAGATCGACCTCGCGCTCGAGCTCGCCGACGGTCACGGCGGCGCCGGCGCCGGCGCCGACGACGAGCTCGAGCGCCGCGTGGATGAGGCGCAGCCGAACGTGCGGACGGCGGACCGGCTCGGGCATCGCCTCGATCCAGCCGATGATGGTGCGCGCCGCACCGTGGTCCCACGCAGTGAGCCCGTGTGCGTAGACCAGGTCGATGAGGTGGTCCCACGCCCGCGCCACGATCAGGCAGGACGCGGCGGCCGCGGGGTCGTCGTGGCCCAGCCACCACTCGGCGGCGCGGGTCAGCACGCGCGGGGCGGGCAGGGTCAGCCGTCCGCAGGTCGTGGCGGAGGAACTCGCGCACCAACCGATGCAGCCGGTACCAGCCCCCCTCGCCAGGAAGGCGACCGACGAAGAGCCCCCGCTGCTCGAGCACCTGGAGGAGCCGCGCGCCGTCCGCTCGGCCGGTGGCCGCATCGGCGAGCTCGCCGTTCACCTCCTCGAGCACCGACACGTCGAGGAGGAACGCGCGCAGCTCGGGCGACTCCTGCTCGAGCACCTCCGCGGAGAGGTAGTCGACGACCGTTCGATCGGTGCCCCCGAACCCGATCAGCGCACTTGCGTCATGAGCGCCTCGGAGCGACAGAGCCGCCAGCTCGACGGCGACGGGCCAGCCCTCGGTGAGGTCGAGCAGGTGCGCCACCTCGTCGCGGCTGAGTCGATGACCGCTGAGGCGCTCGACGGCCTGCTGCGCCTCGGACTCGGTGAAGCGAAGGTCCCCGGCACGCGGTTCCACCAGCTCGCCCCGGGTGCGCAAGCGGTGGCTGGGGATGGTCGGATCCGACCGGGAGGCGACCACGAAGTGGACGCGAGGGGGAGCCTCGACGATCAGTCGACCGAGGTCCTCCACCGACGGTCCCTCGAGCCGGTCGAAGTCGTCGAGCACGACCACGATGTCGTCCTCGATCGCCTCCAGCTCTTCGAGGAGAGCGTCGATGACCTCGTCGCCGAGCCGCGTCGCGGCCCCTCGGAGGGCCCCCGAGGCCCGCTCGCTGACCTGCGGTCGGGCGACGCTGAGCGCCGCGACAAGCCGCGTCCCGAGACGGAACGGATCCGCATCGCGCTCGTCGATCGTGACCCAGGGCGTCGTCCCGCTGCGCCGGGTCGACGCCCACTGGCTGATGAGCACGGACTTCCCGTAGCCGGCGGGCGCGACGACCATCGTCAGCCGTCGACGCGCACCCTCGTGGAGGATGCGCTCGAGTCGCGGTCGCCGGACGGCGAACTCGGGGGCGCTCACCGGTGGGAGCCTTGCACGTGACCCCTCTCCCTGCGGCAATTCCACCGCTGGACTCTGCTCGCGCCGAGATGCCGTGACCAGGGACTTCGGTCACACGATCGCCTCGGCGCCACACTCAGAGGTCGGTCACCTCGCGCACCGAGACGAGGTCGAGCCCGAAGTCCGACACCCGTCGCAGTGCTCCCTGGAGGGCGGACTGGTCGGCGACCCAGCCGACGAGGCGCGTCGTGCCGCGATCGCCCGGGACCACCTCGAAGCCCTCGAGGACGTCCCCGAGGCGCGAACCGAGGCAGCCCCGCAACACGATCTCGTAGCGCGTTCCATCCGTGATGCCTCCAGCATCTGGACGGGATCGGCCGCTGTCGTCACTCGGCGAGGGTGACTCGGGCCGGCGCCCGCTAGAGGAGCTTCTGGCGCTGCAGGGACCGGAAGGCGTGCGCACCGAACAAGGGCGGCGTGTAGAAGGTGATGAGGCGGTAGCAGAGCGCCGCGGCCAGCGCCGACGCCTGGTCCACCCCGATCGCCACGTACCCGGCCGTGAGCGCCGCTTCCGTCACGCCCATGCCGCCGGGCACCGGCATCAGGCCGGCGAACAGGGCGACGCACTCGTTGACGAGCACGACGTCGACGAAGGACACCGACTGGCCGAACGCCCGCAGCACCGTGTAGCTGCACAGCGAGAACAGCAGCTCGACGACGACGTTCGCGGCGAACACCTTCACGACGCGACTCGGCGGGCTGAGCACCGGCCCGACCCTTGCCCACCCGATCCGAAGCGCCGAACCGACCATGCGCCGCAGCTTCGGGATGACCAGCACCGCCGCGACGGCGAGCCCGAGCACCACACCGAGGAGGACGAGCAGGTTGCCGATCGCTTCGAGGGAAGCCGTGTCGTCGAGGCCCAGATCGAGGGTGCCCGATCCGAAGACCACGATCGTGATGATGAGGCTGATCTGCGCGACGAAGCCTGTGACGCTGTCGAGGGCTCCGATGGTGATCGCGGAGATCTTGTCCAGCCCGCAGCGCTGGAAGAAGCGGATGTTCACCGCCACGCGCGCGGCGGTGGAGGGCATCGCCAGGTTCACGAACGTGATCGCGAACTGGAGGATCGTCAGCCGGGCGAACGGGAGCCGGATGGGGGACGCGGCCACGAGCGCGGCCGCGTTGGCCACGCGTGGTGTCTGCCCGATGACGAACGCGAGGAGCAGGATCGGCAGGCTCGCCGCCTGGACCGAGTCGACGATGGTCTCGATGCCGATCTCCTCGATCGCCGACACCATGGTGACGGCGACGATGAGCAAGAGGACACCCGTGATCGACACCGCCGAGGGAGAACCGCCGGAGCTGCTGGAGCTCCTGCTCCTCACCACCGGCGGCAGCGACGACGGCCTTGCGGAACTCGTCGACGTCGAGGCCCGCGGCGGCTGCCTCCTTCCGCATCACGGGGGTGAGCACCGCCGGTTGGATGAAGGACGTGACCGCGGCGAGACGCTCGGGACCGAGGGCGTCGAGTGCGGCCGCCGTCGCTCGTTCAGGTCCCACCAGCACGGCGGTGGTGATGAGGAGCTGTGCCTCGTCGAGTCGGCGAGACTCGTCGTCGGACCCGACGACGGCGCGGTCGAGGTCGCTCAGGTACACCACCTCGCCGACGACCCGCAGGTGGTCGGCGGTGATCGCGCCGTGTCGGATCCCCGCATCGCCGAGCTGGGCGAGCGACGCCCAGCAAGCCGCCAGCTCCGCGTCAGCGATCTGGTGCGCGCGGTCGGACAGCTCCACGCCGACGTGCTCCGAGACGAGCAGCGCATCACCGCGCGCGTCGATCGCCGCTGCGATGACCGGCGCGACGGCGGCGCCCCGGCGCTCCGCGAGCAGGGTGACGAAGGCCTGGTGCTCCATCTGCTGGCGCCGGGTGACCGCGACGCCGGGGCCGTCGGATCGATACCAGAGCCACCGCCACAGCTTCACCACCAGCTGGCTGTCCCATGCGTCGCGGCTGTGGATGTCGACGTCGAGCTCGGTCCCGTCGGCCGTGGTGGCGCGCGCTCGCATGCGACCATCGACGGGCTCGATGGTGTGGGGCTCGGCCTCCAGGCCCATGGCCAGGAGCGCGCGTCGGACCTCATGTAGCGGCGGCGCCCCGCTCGGCGAACCGACGACGAGGTGGGTGAGCGCTGCCGCACCCCAGCCCAGCGACAGGGCGCCGAGCACGTACCCCGGAGCGACCAGACCGAGCGCCACCCCGGAGAGCGCTCCCAGCCCGACGAGCCACCGACCGGTGTGGCGCAGCGGGCGAGCCAGGTAGGGCGCCGCCACCGCGACTGCCGCCGTGCTCCCTGCGAGCGCGAGCGAAGGGAAGTCCGCCGGGGGCTTCGCGGAGCCGAGCCCCGCCAGGAGGTCGGGCCAGTCGCCGGTGGCGAGGCGCCCGGTCACCAACGCCCCGAGGGTCACGACCGCGATCACCACGGCGAGGTCCCGAGCGAGCCCCCAGCGCCGCCGGACCACCGGGAGGGCGATCAGGAAGAGCGCCCACACCTGGACGAGGTCGAAGGCGATCTGCCAGACGGGCTGGAGGACCAGCGGGAAGCTCTCCAGAAGCGAGCCCACCGCCGCCTCGAAGCTCCCCGCCGGCTGATCGATCCTGGCCCCGGTGACGAGCAGCACCACCACCGAGAACACGAGGAGGATCGCGTCGGTCGAGCGCCTGAACCGGTGCGGGTGTCGCGGGACCGCGAAGGCGCGTGCACCGGCCTTGTCGACCCGCGCCCAGCGAGACCTTCCCCCCGCCGCGGGGAGTGTGGAGGTCACACCTGCTCGGCGGCCTCGAGACGGCCGGACCCGATGGCGGCCTCGAAGCGAGCGAAGTCCTCGAGGTTCTGGGCGGCATAGGCCTCGGCGAAGGCCGCGATCGAGCGATCGAAGGTGCCGCTCTTGCCCATGTACGACGAGATGGCCAGCGGGTCGCCCGATCGAGCGTGCCCCCTGGCGAGCGTCCGACCGCAGAGGTCTGCGTAGAACGTGAGCTGTTCCGGGGTGGCCCCCTCGATCTCCACCGAACCCTTCCAGTCGCGGAGCTGGCGCACGTAGTAGTGACGGTGCTCGATCCTGCCCTCGGTCCATCCGAGGAAGATGTCGGACTGCGCCTGTGCCAGGCGCTGGCCCTCCACGATGCGGCGCCCGTTGTTGTCGTAGGGGCTGGCGCCGAGGTGCGCCTCCAGGACCGACGCCTGCGCTTCCTTGGCCTGGAGGAAGAACGAGTCGGCCTCGTCCCGCCCCTGGAGGAGGAGGATGATGCACCGGGTGCCGACGCTGCCCACCCCGACGACCTTGAGGCCGATGTCCACGAGCCGGTAGCGGTCGAGCAGCCAGTGCCGATCCGCGTTGAGGGTCGACTTGTATGTCTCGAGTGCCTCGAGGGCCGCCCCCTCCAGCACGTCCGGCCCGTACTCGAAGGGCAGCGCGCGCAGCGGGTACAGCACGGGCGGGTCGTGGCGGATCTGGCGTCGACCGTCAACGGTCTCCGTGAGCTTGCCCACCGCCTGCTTGCTGTCCTTGCTTCGGGCTCGCCGTTCGAAGCGGGCGAGCCGACGGTCGAGCTCCTCCTGTGTCACCCCGGCCTCGGCCCGGAGGTCCTCCACCGTGGCGATCTGGTTCCACGTCTCGAGGTACCCAAGCGTGGCGAACCCGGCCATCGACTCCCGGTAGGCGCGAGTGGCCTGTCTCGTGGCCCGGTCACCTTCCTCGGGGGAGTGCCCGATGTGCTGGGCCGCGATCAGGACGCTGGCGGCCAACCGCTTCACGTCCCACTCCCACGGGCCCCGCAGCGTCTCGTCGAAGTCGTTGGCGTCGACGACGAGGCGACGCCCGGGGGACGCGTAGGCACCGAAGTTGGACAGGTGGGCATCGCCGCCGAGCTGGACCGTCAGACCGCTGTCGGGCGTGCCGGCCAGGTCAGCCGCCATGATGGCCGCGCCGCCCCGGTAGAAGGTGAACGGCGACACCCGCATGCCGCGCGTGTCGAACGGGCACCAGCCAGGGGACGCGTGACTCGTTCTGTGCCTCCAGCAGCGCCACAGGGTCGGGTCGGCCGGCCCGCGGTGCCCAGTCGGCGTGCGAGGACCTCGACGTCGCACGCCGCGCGGCCCGGCCGAGCTCGATGCTCGCCGCGACCGAGTCCGAGTCCGAGTCCGAGTGTTCTGCGATGTCGTCAGTCATGTCTCTCCGATCGGTGACGAGACAGTAGCGGTCCCTCCGATCACGTCGTTTGTTCACCCCATGAGGATGACGACGCCCTCGCGGGCCGTGTAGACACTGGGCCCATGAACCTTGCTTACGAGTATCCGATCATGGGCGCCTTCCTGACGATGATGTGGTTCTTCCTGTTTGTCGTCTGGATCATGATCCTGTTCCGCGTGTTCGCCGACATCTTTCGCAGCCACGACATGGGCGGCTTCGCCAAGGCCCTCTGGATCATCTTCGTGATCTTCCTCCCGTTCTTGGGTGTCCTCGTCTACGTGCTGGCGCGTGGCGACAACATGACGCAGCATCAGATCGAAGATGCCCAGGCTCGCGACGCCGCCTTCCAGAGCTACGTCAAGCAGACCGCGGGCACCAGCGGTCCCGGCGACCAGCTGACCCAGCTCGCCGCCCTGCGTGACTCCGGTGCCATCACCGCCGAGGAGTTCGAAGCCGGCAAGGCCAAGATCCTCGGCTGACCCTCCGGGTCAGAGGACCAGCAACGCGAGGTCACGGTCGACGGGTCGTCGGCCGTGACCTCTGCGCGTTCTCGGCGTGGTGCCGCTCGAACCACGTCAGCGCACCCGGATCGACGAGCGACCCCGACGACGCGGCGTCGGAGGCGGGCGTCCCGGTCAGCACGCGCTTCACCGGGACCTCCAGCTTCTTGCCCGACAGGGTGCGGGGGATGGCCGGGGCGGCCTCGATGCGGTCGGGCACGTGGCGAGGCGACAGCTCGGACCGCAGCGCGCCGCTGATGCGCTGCCGCAGCGCATCGGTCACGGCCGCGCCGGGGGCGGCGGTGACGAACAGCACGAGCTCGCCCGTCCCGTCGTCCTCATGCTCGGCCGCGCCCTCGGGACGGTCGAGGTGCACGACCAGGCTGTCGGCCACCTCGGGAAAGGCCTCGACGATGGCGTAGAAGTCGCTCGTGCCGAGACGAACCCCGCCCCGGTTCAGGGTGGCATCGGAGCGGCCCGTGATGGTGCAGGCTCCGTCCTCGGTGAAGGTGATCCAGTCGCCGTGGCGCCACACGCCGGGAAAGTCCTCGAAGTACGCGGCCCGGTACCTGGCCCCGTCCGCATCACCCCAGAAGCCGACCGGCATGGAAGGCATCGGCGCGGTGACGACCAGCTCCCCTGTGGTCCCTGCCGGGACGGCGCGCCCGTCCGGTCCGTAGGCCTCGACGGCACAGCCCAGCAGCCGGCAGGAGATCTCGCCGGCGCGCACGGGAACGAGCGGGGAGCTGCCGACGAAGGCCGTGCAGACGTCGGTGCCCCCGCTGATGGAGCTCACCGGCACGCCGAGTGCGTCGTGCACCCACCGCGAACCGGCCGCCGGAAGCGGTGCACCCGTCGAACCGACCCACCGCAGCGCACCCCTCTCGGGGTGCAGGTCGGCCTTGCGGCTCGCCAGCAGGAAGGGCGCCGAGGCGCCGAACACCGTGCAGCCGGTCTCCTCGGCGAACGCCCACAGCGTGCCGAGGTCGGGGTGTCCGGGATCCCCGTCGAACAGGGCGATCGTGGCGCCCACGAGCAGGCCAGACACCAGGTAGTTCCACATCATCCAGCCCGTGGTGGTGAACCAGGAGAACCGGTCGCCGGGCGCGAGGTCCTGGTGGAGGGACAGCACCTTCAGGTGCTCGAGGGCGATGCCGCCGTGGCCGTGGACGATGGCCTTCGGCAGCCCGGTGGTCCCGGAGCTGAAGAGCACGTACAGCGGGTGGTCGAACAGGACCGGCTCGAACACCAAGGGCCCGGGCGCCCGGCGGCCCAGCAGCTCGGCCCACTCGATCGCGTCGGGGAGGCCGTCCGCGAGATACGCGAGCGACACGACGTGTCGGATGCTCGTGACCTCCGCGCAGATCGCGGCCACCTCTTCGCTCCGGGCGATGGCCTTGGTGCCATAGCGGTAGCCGTCGACGGCCAGCAGGACCACCGGGTCGAGCTGGGCCAGGCGATCGATCACGGACCGAGTTCCGAACTCGGGTGCGCAGCTGGTCCAGATCGCACCGAGTGACGCCGTGGCGAGGAACGCGACGAGCGTCTCGGGGATGTTCGGTGCGTAGGCGGCCACTCGGTCACCTCGTCCGACGCCAAGACGTCGCAGGCCGGCCGCGCACCGGGCCACGGCGTCGAGCAGCTGAGCGCCGGTGAGCGCGCTGGGGTCCCGTGTCTGGCTGTGGGCGACGACGGCGAGCTCGTCGGGGTGAGCGGCGGCGTGCCGGAGCGCGTGCTCCGCGTAGCTGAGCTCGGCCCCCGGGAACCAGCGAGCGCCAGGCATCGTGGTGTCGCCGTCCGCGAGCACCCGCATGGGTGGCGTTCGCCATCGCACGTCGAACCACTCGGCGATCGCAGACCAGAACCCTTCGAGATCGGCCACGGACCAGCGATGCAGGTCCTCGTAGCGATGGAAGCCGTGGTGCCGGGCGAAGCGGCCGGCTTCGGTCGTGGTCCACGCGGCATCACTCGGCGCCCACAGCACCTCGCCGCCCTCGGTCACCGGCACCCCGGCGAACGTACCAGTCGCCGGGTACGGTGCCGCAGACGATCGGGAGGCATGAGCGCCATGACTGCAACGGGCGATTCCGAGCGCGCCGCCGGCGAAGCGGTCGCTGCCGTTCTTCCAGGGCCTGTTGCCGATCGACCGGGCACGGGTGCCCGACGGAGATCATCGCGGGTGTCACGTTGGCGGCGCTCGCCATCCCGGAGGTGATGGGTTACACGACGATCGCCGGGATGCCGGTGATCACCGGGCTCTACACGATCCTGCTGCCCGTCCTGGTGTTCGCCGTGCTCGGGCTCGTCGCGCCACCTCGTCGTCGGCGCCGACTCGGCCACCGCCGCCGTCATGGCCGCCGGACTGGCCGGCCTCGCCGCGTCCGGCTCGAGCGAGTACGTCGCGCTCGCCGGCGCTGCTGGCGCTGATGGCCGCGCGTGCTGTTGATCGTGGCCCGCCTCATCGGCCTCGGCGTTCCTCGCCGACTTCCTGTCGCGCACCGTGCTGATCGGGTTCCTCACCGGCGTCGGCATCCAGGTCGCCTGCGGTCAGGTCGGCCGGGATGCTCGGGATCCCGTCCGGGGACGGCGTCACCATCGGCGGCCACCTCTTCAGCGACACGCTCGGCAAGCTCGCCTCGCACCCTCGAGAACATCGGCGACATCAGCTGGACCACCGTGGCCGTGTCGGCCGGCGTGATCGCCACGATCCTCGGCCTCAAGCTCATCACCGACAAGATCCCCGGCGCCCTCGATCGCCGTGATCGGGTCCATCTTCATCAGCTGGAACTGGGACCTCGCCGACCACGGCGTGGCCACCGCTCGGCACCCTGCCCGAGCGGGCTCCCCTCGCTCGGACTCCCCGATGTGTCGTGGTCGGAGATCCCCGCCCTGATCGGCACCGCGGTCTCGATCTTCGTGCTGATCCTCGCCCAGAGCGCCGCCACCTCCCGGGCCTACGCCGCCAAGTACAACGACCACTTCGACGAGAACGTCGACCTCGTCGGCCTCGGCGCCGCCTCCGCGGCGGCCGGGATCTCGGGCACCTTCGTCGTCAACGGCAGCCCCACCAAGACCCAGATGGTCGACGGCGCCGGCGGACGCAGCCAGCTCGCCCAGCTGACCACCGGCGTCGTCGTGGCGATCGTGCTGCTGTTCCTGACCGTACCGATCGAGTACATGCCCAAGGCCGTCCTCTCCTCGATCGTGTTCCTGATCGGGATCGAGCTCGTCGACCTCGCCGGGATGCGCAAGGTCCTGCGCCTTCGCCCCGACGAGTTCGTGGTCGCCACCCTCGTGGCGGTCACCGTGGTCGTCATCGGCGTCGAACAAGGCATCGTCCTCGCCATCGTGGCGTCGATCATCGACCACCTCCGCCGCTCCTACCGCCCCGGCACCAGCGTGATCCAGCCCGCGACCCAGGGGGGCTGGACGAGCGTCCCCGCCACCCCCGACGCCCGCACCCTCCCCGGACTCACCGTGTACCGCTTCGCCGGCAGCCTCTACTACGCCAACGCCAGCCTGCTCTTCGAACAAGCCTCAGCCTTCGCCAGCTCGGCCGAACCGCCCCGCTGGTTCTGCCTCGACGCCGCCGCCATCCCCGACATCGACTACAGCGGCGGCGAGACCATCAAACAGCTCCACGGCGAGCTCCAAGCCCACGACATCAAGCCTCGTCATCGCCGAGGCCATGGAACCGGTGCGAGCCGAGCTCGACCGCTACGGCATCACCGAGCTCCTCGGCCACGACGCCCTCTTCCCCACCGTCCACGACGCTGTCCAACGCTTCGACGAGCTCCACCCCGCCGGCGACTGACCGTCCCGACGTCGACAGCCGACGTCAGCTGGTGCCGATGATCTCGTCGGCCACGGCCATGGCGTCCTGGATCGAGATGGCGAAGCCGATGTTCGAGGCTTGGACGCTGCCGCTGCTGGAGGCGACGGCGGTGTTGATGCCGATCACCTGACCCGCCGCGTTCACGAGCGCGCCGCCGGAGTTGCCGGAGCTGATGGCGGCGTCGGTCTGGATCAGCCCGTCGAGGGTCCCCGAGGCGGTCTCGATCGAGCGATCGAGCGCGGACACGATCCCCTGGGTGACGGTGAGCCCACCCTCGAGCGCGAGGGCGTTTCCTATGGCGACCACCTGATCCCCCACTGCGGTGGCGCCGGCCTGGGCCAGATCCGCCGCGACCAGGCCACTGGTGTCGTCGACCCGCAGCACGGCGATGTCGGCGCTGGCGTCCGACCCCACGAGCGTCGCGTCGCGTGCGACCCCGTCGACGGTCACCGTGATCGAGGTGGCGTTCTCGACCACGTGGGCGTTCGTGAGGATGTACCCGCGGTCGGAGATGACGACGCCGGTTCCTGCGCCTGCGCCTTCGCGGACGAAGGGGCCCTGTCGAACCTCGACCGCGGTCTCGATGGACACGACGGACGGCTCCACCGCCGCCAGGACGCCGGCCACGTCGAGCGTGTCGCCGTCGAGCACCACGCTCGCCGGCGACGCGCTCGTGACGGGCACCGCGGTGGAGGTGTCGCCGTCGCGGCCCAGCGCACCGCCGGCCCAGCCGGCCACCAGCGACAGGGCCACAGTGACCGCCGGCAGGACCAGCCGGCCAGCCCGGCGTCGTCGCGGTGGGGTCCAGGGCGCGGGCGGGTCGGGGGGGCGCACGGGCAGCGGCGGGGACGGGGGAGCACCGAGGTCGAAGAGCGGCGGGCCATCGGCGTGGGTGGAGTGGTGCACGGTCATGCCCTGACTGTCCGCCGCCGGCCCGGGATCGCGCCGTCAGGTTCCGGAGAGTTCGCTGAGAGCCTCAGCCGATCCTCAGGTCGGTGACGCCCGACGTCGGCGGACCCACCGCAGACTGCACCCTCCGAGTCCCGTTGCCAGCGAGCTCCCGGGAGCCTCGCCGGACGCTCTCATCACCGTTTGCTTGGGTGCACCCACCCGCCCATCCCCCCACCCATCCCGTCAACGCACCCGCCTCCAGGAGGCCACCCATGTCGAGTCCCATCAGCCCCGACCTGACCGACCGCCCGATCGAGACCCCGCCCCCGGCCGAGATCCTGGAGTCCGCCCTCTTCGAGGCCAAGCGCGTGCTCGTCGGTCAGGACCGCATGATCGAACGGCTCTTCGTGTGCTGGCTCGCCAACGGCCACTGCCTCCTCGAGGGTGCGCCCGGCCTGGCCAAGACGCTCGCCGCCGAGACGGTCGCTCGCATCCTCGGCGGCACGTTCCACCGCATCCAGTTCACTCCCGACCTCGTGCCCGCCGACCTGGTCGGCACCAGGATCTACCGCCCGTCGGACGAGAGCTTCGGCGTCGAGCTCGGCCCGGTGTTCGCCAACGTCGTCCTCGCGGACGAGATCAACCGTGCGCCCGCCAAGGTGCAGTCGGCCCTTCTCGAGGTGATGGCCGAACGCCACGTGTCGATCGGTGGCATCACCTACGACGTCCCCCGGCCCTTCATCGTGCTGGCGACGCAGAACCCCATCGAGAGCGAGGGCGTCTACCCGCTGCCCGAAGCCCAGCGCGACCGGTTCCTGATGAAGGTCGCCATCGACTACCCCAACAGCCGGGAAGAGGCCGAGATCGTCCGCCGCATGAGCATCAACCCACCCGTCGCCCGACCGGTGCTCAGCGGCGATCGCCTCCTCGACCTGCAGCGCGTCGCCGGTGAGGTGTTCGTCCACGACGCCGTGCTCGACTACGCCGTGCGCCTGGTGGCTGCGACCCGTGCCCCCGACGCGGCCGGTCTCGCCGACCTCACCCCCTACATCGCCCACGGCGCAAGCCCCCGTGGAACCCTCGGCCTCGTCGCCGCGGGACGGTCGCTGGCACTGCTCCGCGGCCGAACCTACGTCCTCCCTCAGGACGTCTACGACGTGAGCCGAGACGTGCTCCGCCACCGTGTCCTCCTGTCCTACGAGGCCCTGGCCGACGGCGCCTCCGCCGATGCCGTCGTCGAGCGGATCGTGACGACCGTCCCGGCGCCGAACGTGGCCCCGGCCCAGAACGCGACCGCGGTGCCCCGCGCGGCGGTCGCGTGACCCCGCTCGCTGCCGCCCGTCGCGAATCCGAGCTGCGCCGCCTGGAGCTGGCCGTCACCCACCGGCTCGACGGGCTCCTCCAAGGCGACCACCTCGGCCTCGTCCCTGCGGCCGGGAGCGAGGCCGGCGAGGGCCGCGCCTACGCGCCTGGCGACGACGTCCGTCGCATCGACTGGAACCTGACTGCCCGTTCGGGCGTCACCCACGTCCGGGACACGATCGCGGACCGTGAGCTCGAGACCTGGCTCCTGGTCGACGGCTCCGCCAGCCTGGACTTCGGCACGGCCGACTGCGAGAAGCGTGACCGAGCGCTCGCGGCAGCGGCGGCCTTCGGCTTCCTCACCAACCGATCCGGGAACCGGGTGGCCGCACTCGTGCTCGACGGTGAGCGCACGACCCTCGTGCCCCCCCGTTCCGGCCGCGACGCCGTGCTCGGGATCCTCCACCGACTCGACACGCGCGACCGGGTCGCTCCTGGCGCCAGCGGCGGCGACCTCGCCGTCCTCATCAGGCGCAGTCGCCTCACCGCCGCCCGCCGCGGCCTGGTCGTGGTCATCTCCGACTTCCTCGACCGGAGCGACTGGGCCAAGGAGCTCCGCTCCGCGGCCGCCCGCCACCAGGTCGTCGCGGCGCACATCACGGACCCGCGCGAGCACGACCTGCCCCCGGTGGGGCTCCTCACCCTGGTCGACCCCGAGACCGGCCGCCGCCGCGAGGTGCAGACGTCGAGCCGACGCTTGCGCGAACGCTACGCGGCGGCCGCCGCGGCCCAGTACGACGGCATCGTCGGCCAGATCCGCTCCGCCGGTGCCGCCCACCTCCCCCTGTCCACCGACCGCGACTGGATGCTCGACATCGTGCGCTACGCCTCCAGGAGGCACATCCGATGAGGTTTCTCGCCCCCACCCACCTGTGGCTCCTCCTCGGCATCGCCGGCCTGGTGGCGCTCTACGCAGTCCTCCAGCGCCGCCGGCGCCACTATGCCGTGCGGTTCACCAACCTCGAGCTGCTCGACTCCGTGGCCCCTCGCCGGCCCGGCTGGCGACGCCACGTCGCGGCCGGGGCCATGGCCGTCGGCCTCGCCGCGCTGGTCGTGGCCCTCGCCCGTCCGGTCCGCGACGAGCAGGTCCCCAAGGAGGAGGCCGTCATCATGCTCGTCGTCGACACCTCCGCGTCGATGGAGGCCACCGACGTGGCCCCGTCCCGGCTCGCGGCCGCCAAGGCCGCCGCCGCCGACTTCGTCAGCGGGCTGCCCGACGGGTTCCAGGTCGGCCTCATCGCCTACGACCGCAACGTGCGCGTCGTGTCGACACCGACGACCGACCATGCGGCTGTGCAGTCGGCCATCGGCAGCCTCGCCACGGGTCCCGGCACGGCGTCGGGCGATGCGCTGACCACCGCCTTGTCCGTCCTCGACACCGCCACGACCGCGACGGACCCCGACCTGTCCGCGGCGACGACCGACGCACCCTCGACGACGATCGTGCTCGTGTCCGACGGAGCCTCCACCACCGGGGAGTCCGTCGAGGCGGCCGCCCAGGCCGCCGCGGACCAGGCCGTGCCCGTCACCACCATCGCGTACGGTACCGACGCCGGCACCGTGGTCGTCGACGGGGAGACCGTGCCGGTGCCCGCCGACCCGGTGTCGATGGAGGCCGTGGCCACCACGACGGGCGGCGAGTACTTCGCCGCCGCCAGCGCCACGGAGCTCGAGCACGTCTACGAGACGATCCAGACCCGGGTCGGCTACGAGACCGAAGCGCGGGAGGTCCTTCGGACCTTCCTCGGCCTGGGCCTGGTCGCGCTCATCGTGGCCGCCGCCGCGTCCATGGTCTGGACCGCCCGCTTCCTCTGACCCCGGCCTTCGTTCAGAGGCCTGTCTCGGCGTGTATGCGGCCGTCATCGACGGCGCGCCCAAGGGCGTCGTAGTCGCGCTGGTTCTGGTCGGCGTACGTCTCGGCGAACGCGGCGATCGCGTGGTCGAACTCCTTGCTCGAGCCGAGGTAGGCGGCGATGGCGACGCGGTCACCGGAGCGGGCGTGGGCGCGGGCGAGCGTCTGCGCGCACAGCGCGGCGTACCGGATCAGGCCGGCGGGGACCATGGTCGCCGGGTCGAGGGAGCCCTTCCAGTCGCGCAGCTGTCGGATGTAGAAGTCCCGGGTCACGCCGTCGAGGCCCTCGACGCGCTCCCACCCGAGGAAGATGTCGCTGGCGGCCTGCATGAGGTGTTGGCCGGCCACGACTCGTTGCCCGTGGTTGTGCCAGACGCTGCGGCCGACGAACTCCTCGAGCACGGACGGCCCGGCCTCCTTGGCTTGGAGAAACAACGGGTCATCGCCATCCACCCCGAGGAGCAGGATGATCCACGCCCGGGTGCCGACGCTGCCGACACCGACGACCTTGTGGGCGAGGTCGACCATCTCGAACTGCTCGAGGAGGTGACGGCGGTCGGGCTGCAGGCTGGCGCGGTACCGGCGCAGGAGCTGGTGGAGCTCGTGGTGAAGGTCTCGTCGTTGGTCGCGATCGGGAAGGAGCTCGGCGAGGGGGACGATGAGCGGCGGTTGGCTGAGGATCCGACGCTGGCCGTCCCGGACGACGGTGAGCTTCTCGAGGGCTTGGTGGCTGTCGCGGGTCTGGGCCTTGGCGGCTGCCGTGGTCGCTCGCGATGCCAGCGCCCTGTCCCGCTTGGACCCGGTCCGCTCCGCCTGCGCCTGGAGATCGGCGAGAAGTCGCTGGACGTCCGTCGAGGAATACCAGACGTCGAGGTTGCCGAGCCCGGCGAGCCGGCGCATCTCGTGGCGGTACACCTTGGCGACCCGGCGCGCCGCCTTCCGTGCCTTCTTCGGGCTGAACCCACGGTCACGGGCCGCCACCACGACGCTGGCCGCCAGGCGCTTCACGTCCCACTCCCATGGGCCGGGAAGGGTCTCGTCGAAGTCGTTCACGTCGAACACCAGCTCCCGCTCGGGGGAGCCGAACGCACCGAAGTTGCACAGGTGGGCGTCACCACAGAGCTGCACGGTGAGACCCGAGCGTGCCGTGGTGGCCAGGTCCGACGCCATGATCAGCGCCGCGCCGCGGAAGAACGCGAACGGGGAGACCAGCATCCGCCCGTAGCGGATCGGGACGAGCTCGGGCACGCGAGACTCCGCCTGGCGCTCCAACAGCTCGATCGGATCAGGTCGTGACTCGGTCGCCTCGAACACGGCCTGCCCAGACCGGGGAGCGATGCGCCGGGCCACCCTGCCCAGATCCGCGCGCTCCTGTCGCGTGCGGTGGCGGACGGTGCGCTCAGGCATCGGCATCACTCATCACAGGTCATCGTTGCCGCCCCCAGCGGACCTGTCACGCCGTCGCGCCACGTGGCCCGCCCATGTCGGGGCGGGCCTGACCGGTCACCCGGCCGCCACGACGAGCCGCTCGATCACCATCGCGTTGCCCACAGCGTCGGACGGCGGTATGGGCACCGGTGCGCCGTCCAGGACCGCGTGGGCGAACCCCTCAGCCTGGACGGTGTACTGGTTGGCCGGCCCGAACCGGAGGGTCTCCGTGCTCGGCGCGACGGGAGGGTTCCCGCCGTGGGTGACGAAGACCTCGGCCGGGAGGTCGGGCGGGATGTTGAAGGGGATCCCGACGGCGATGCGGCCCCGGGTGCCGTAGACGTGGACCCGCTGGTCGGGCTCGGTGCGCGTGGAGCAGCTGAAGGAGGCCACGCCGTCGCCGAAGCCGAGGAGCCCGGAGGTCAGGATGTCGGTGCCCGAGGCCGGATCGCGGGTGATGGCGGCCTCCACCCGGTCAGGCTCGGCCCCGAAGAGCATGCGGGAGAGGTTCACGCAGTAGCAGCCGATGTCGAGCAGGGCGCCGCCGCCGGTCGCGGCGATGTTGCGGATGTTGGTGGGATCGTCGTTGAAGTAGGAGAACCAGCTCTGCACGGCCCGCAGCTCACCGATCCGCCCGGAGCTCACCAGCTCGCGAACTGCCACCCACGCGGGGTGGAGCCGGTACATGAAGGCCTCCATGAGCACCACGCCTTCGGCCGCGCAGACGTCGACCATCTCCCGGGCATCGGCGGCGGTGAGGGCCACGGGCTTCTCGCACAGCACGTGCTTGCCCGCCCGGGCGGCCGCGATGGTCCACTCGGCGTGGAGGTGGTTGGGCAGCGGGATGTACACGGCGTCGACATCGGGATCATCGAGCAGCGCCTGGTAGGAACCGTGGGCCGTGGGGATGCCGGCCCGGTCAGCTGCGTCCCTGGCTCGGGCCGAGTCGCGAGATGCCAGGGCGACGACGCGCGTGCGCTCGGCGGCCTGCATGGCGGGGATCACCTTCTCCATGGCGATCCTGGCGGCCGACAGGACGCCCCAGCGCACCTCGTCGCGATCGGAGGGGGGAGTCACGCCGGGGAGGCTACCGACCTGGACCACCCTCTCGCGGAGGCGCCACCGGCTCGCGCTGGTTTCCCTCGTTTATCCTCGGACCGTGGCTCGACTCGAGTCGTCGGAACGGACTGACCTCCCAGATCGCGCGTTCGCCTACGTCGACTCCCGCGGCCAGCGACGACTCCCGATCCACGACGCGGCCCACGTTCGGAACGCGCTCGCTCGCTTCAATCAGGTCCACTTCGAGGACGACGCCGCCCGTGACCGGGCGCGGAATCGGCTGCTCAACGCGGCGAAGAAGCACGGGATCGTGCCCCTCGGGTTCATCACCAGCCAGCTGGACTCTGAGCGCGCGTTCGGGGAGCGTCGAGCCCGCCAACCGGTGTCGCTGCCGACCGGCTTCCTCACCATGCTGATGACCGACATCGAGGGTTCAACCGGCCTCGTCGATCGGTTGGGCGAGCGGTACCGGGAGCTGATCGGTGACGCGCGAACCCTGCTCCGGGAGACCGCGGTGGAGTTCGCCGGCCAGGCCGTCGAGACGCGGGCGGACGAGTTCTTCGCCGTGTTCGAGAGCCCCGGTTCGGCTCTCCACGCCGCCATCGCCATGCAGCGCGAGTTCCGTGGGGGGTCCTGGGCGGAGGGCGTCGAGGTTCGAGTCCGCATCGGGATCCACAGCGGCTATCCGACGCTCGACGAGGTGAACTACATCGGGCTCGCCATCCACACGACGGCCCGGGTCTGCGCGGCTGCCCACGGCGGGCAGGTGATCGTGTCCGGCGACACGAAGGAGGCAAGCCAGGGTCAGCGCCCGGCCGGCCTTCGGTTCGTGAGCCTCGGTGAGCATCGCCTCCGAGGGATCCCCAACGCAGTGCCGCTGTTCCAGGCCGCCGCCAAGGGGCTGCCGTTCCGCTTCCCGCCGCCCCGCACGGCCCCTCGTTGACGTTGGGTTGAGGTGGTCCCGACCACCTCCACCGAGGACTCCGACAGGCGCTCCGAGAGCACCTATTGCAGCCCGTCAAGGCTGTCACCCGCATTCGGTGGAGCCGGGAACTGGCAGTGGTCGAGGAAGTATCCCGTGCCGACGCCAGAGACACTCCCACGATGTCGCGCCAGGTCGCGGGGTGGCGGCGCTCGGTGCGTCAGAAGGCAGCGGCGCAGCCGGGCGAGAGGTCCACGCATTCAGCCGGCCCGGTTCCACGACAGCGCGTGTTCCGCCAGTCAGGCCCAGAACTCGTCGAAGTGATACGTGTCGTCGTGATACACGGTCACCTCAGTGATCTTTCCCTGATGGATCTCGAACTCGACGGCACTGGCCATGTCCAGCACGCGGTCACCTCGGCTAGCCGTCATCTCGTGCAGAGCGACCGCTCGGTTCGCTGTCGCGAGGATGTCGACAAGATCGAGCTTGAACGTTCCACCGCTCAACGCCCCAAACTTCTCGAGGAGGTCGTGAAGACCGGCCGGTCCGGTGTGGTCACCCCCGAGGGGACTCCGACCAGGCTCATGCCAGACAACCGCCGCATCCAGCACCTCACCGAGAACCCCCACATCGTCCTGGGCGAACGCCCTGTAGCAGCGCCTGACCAACTTGGCATTGGGATGCTCCGTCATGAGATCAAGCCCCCTTCTCGAACCACCACCCATAGTGAGACCCTCGGCAACCAGTCACTAGGGTCCAAAGCCCCGATCCACCAATGCCAGGGCGGACGGAAGCGGCTAGCGGCTGGTCAAGGCCCTCGGCGGTGGCGCGCTCGTAACCGATCTGTCTCGGTGGGGTAGCGCTCAAGCTGTTGGTTGCGCCGGGCGAACCCAAGGCGCATTGTGGGCGGGTGGCCCCAGATAGTAGGGACAGCATTACTCAGAGTGGCGGTCCCACCGCGTGAGCGGCCTCGGCCTCTATCGACTGCTGACCCCGTACTTCCTCGCCGGGTTCACCTTCCCCGACGAGGCCGACGGGTACCTCTCCAAGCTCGGCGTCGTCGACCTCACGGGGGTGTCGGACGAGACGGCGAGCGTCTTCACCGGCACCCTGCAGTTCGGGGACGCCCCCCGGCAGCAGACGTCAGGCAAGGCCGGCTTCCGGTGGGACGAGATCCAGGTCCGGTTCCGGCTCACGGTCCCCCGCGACGGCGCTCCCTTCATCAGCTCAGCCGCCTCGCCGCTCACCCAGCTGAGCTCGCTGCTCGACACCTTCCTGCCCGTCGACCAGACCGCCACCACCCCTAGCGAATACCCCGGCGTGCGCTTCCGCCTCGAGCTGCTGCTCGACGAGATCCACTTCGAGCTCGGCGACGACTGGCGGCCGGGCAAGCTCAACGCCGACCACCGCGTCGTGCAGGACCAGAGCATCCCCGGGCCGTGCCGGATCGTGCTGCCCAAGGTCGTCATGACCTACGAGCAGACCGACGACTTCCAGAGCCCGCCCGCGCTCAACCTGGCGTCGTGGGGTAGCGGCGGGTTCGACGCGCCGAGCACCCTCGCCGCCGGCGAGCTCGTGCGTATGGAGCCGCCGATCGCCGCCCACAGGGACGGCCGCATCGGCTTCGGCTTGGGCGCCGTCGTCGTCGACCTCGACCCGAACAACACCCCGCCGGAGATCCTGCAGTTCTTCGGCACGGACGAGTCCTTCAAGGGCTTCTATGTGCAGAGCGCCCGCTTCTACTACGCCGACGAGGGCAAGGATCTCGCCATCAACATCGGCGTCAAGGACCTGCTCATCTCGTTCGCGGGCGAGGTGTCGTTCGACGCCAGCGTCGACGTGATAGGCCCCGAGACCACGCTCGACGCGAAGTTGGTGGTGGTCGACGGCGGCAAGAACGTCGAGGTCTCGGCCGGGGAGAAGGAAGCCGACCCGTCGACCGTGATTCGCGGCGGGAAGGTCAAGTGCTCGACGGCCGCGATCGTGCAGGTGGACCTGAGTGGCGGCACCCCGCCGATCACCATCTCCGTGCGCGACGACGGCGGGGCGGAGCGATACGACCAGGCGACCGGAACGGTCACCGTCTCGGGCATGACCCCCGGCGCCCACACCCTGCAGGTCCGCGTGCAGGACGGAGCGACTGGGGCGGCCCAGCAGACCTACGAGGAGCACATCGGGCTGACACTCGTCGCCGCACCGGCGAGCACCGCCACCCCAGCTGGTGCTCCGGCCGACCGGCCTGCTCAGCCTGGTGACCTACCGTCGATCGTCCCCACCGGCGGCACCGCCACCCGCCACAGCATCACCCACGCCGGAACGGTCACGGGCACGAGGGAACGGTTCCGCGTGCTCGGGCCGGGAACGCCGACGGTGACCGTCGGCGGCATCGCTGTGCAGGTGGTCGACGGGTTCTTCGAGGCCGACGTCCCCGAGAACACCACCGACCTGGCGATCGTGAGCAGCTGGACCGGGCTCACGAACGCCGCCGAGTCGGCCCGGTTGCTGTTCACCCGGAGCTGGCCGCTCGTGAACCAGTGGCCCGGCGTGAAGGGAAGTTACGTCAACAACAGCGTCGACGATTCGATCTTCACCAACAGCTCCATCCCCGGACAGGCCGAACGGGGCGCAGCCGGCGTCAGGGCCTGGCTGACCCAGCGGGCGGCCGAGGCCGGCGTCCCACTCAACGTCACCATCGAGGCCCACGCCAGCTGGGACGACACCAAGGATGCGGACACCGACATCGCCCTCTCAGGACGACGTCTCGACGTCGCCATCGGCGTCGTCGACAACCTCGCCACTCCTGTACCCACGACTGCGACCGGTCACGCCGAAGCCCAGAGCGCGCAGCGGCCCAACGACGCGAGTGACCGAGTGGCGACCATCACCCTCGTCACCACCCAGCCGGCGGAGACCGCCACGCTCACGGTCTCTCGCGGGGCCCGACCCGCGCCCACCCAGCCGGAGCTCGAGCGGAAGCCCACCCCTCCCCCGAAGCCACTGCCCAACAAGCCCCCGGGCGTGTTCCGGCGCATCGGCATCCGGGTGAAGATCATCCGCAACGACCCGGTGCTGATCGAGCTCAGCGGGCAGCTCGACTTCGAGACCGACCTCGAGAAGAAGCTGCGCAACCCCGACGGCGCCCCAGCGCAGACGGGATCCGGCAGCCTCGGCCTGAAGCAGCAGTCGGCCGCGGTCGCCGGCCCGAATCCCAACCCCAAGGACGGGGTGGTCGACTTCAAGCTCACCGTCGTCCACGACCCCGCCACGCACTCCTGGACCGAGACGCTGGCCATCGGTGCCCACCCCGACGACGTCGATGGCCTGCTCCAGATGAGGAACCCGCACAGCGGGAGCCTCACCGTGGAGAACCGGCTGAAGGACCTCCTCGGATCGGTGCTCATCCTGGCCCCGATCATCGGGACGGCCGTCGGGGCGACCGATCCCAACAGCGCCGGGAGCTACGCCGTGCTCGGCGGCGCCATCGTCGGCGCGGGTGCGATCGGTGCCGCCGGGTTCATCCGCACCGAGAAGCTCACCCTCTACGGCGGCGAGCTGCGCTTCCGCCAGTTCATCCCCCCGGACGACCCGGCCCAGTTCACCGACGCCGGCGTCGTGTTCGACTACGGCGTCGAGTTCGGCGTGAACGTCGACGCCCTCGACATCCGCACCACCAAGCCGCTCAAGGTCCGCTACCGGGCCATCGGGTTCAACCTCAACTTCTCCGGCGGCGGCTACCAGCCCATCTTCGACACCTCGAAGGGCTTCGAGCTCGACCTCAGCGACCCCGGCCTGTTCGCCCTCCCGAGCCCCATCGACAACGTGCTCAAGATCTTCGGAGCTCGCATCGCCAAGGTGAACCCGCTCACCGTGGAGCTCGACCTCGGCATGAAGGTCGACCTCGGCGTCGTCACCATCGACCGGTTCAAGGTGAAGCTGCCGATCGACCCGCCCGGGATCCCCACGATCCTGCCCAGCGGCATCAGCGTCGACATCTCCCAGGTGCTCGTCGGCTCGGGCTTCGTCAACATCATCGAGCCGCCGGCCGCGCTGCCCGGATCGCCGCAGCCCAGCTTCGGCGGAATCGAGGGCGCGTTCGACATCACGCTCGTCCCGGTCAAGCTGCGGATCGCGGCCAGCTTCGGCGTCCGCCCCGTGGCCAGCGCCGACGGCACCCGGAACGCCACCGCTGTGTTCCTCGGGCTCATCATCGACCTGCCCGCACCGATCCCGCTCGGCCAGTCGGGCATCGGCATCTACGGGTTCAGCGGCCTGTTCGCCATGCACTACAAGCGCCTGGAGAACGACCCCGACCCGACCGACGCCGTGGGTCCGGCGATCCTGTGGTTGAAGGACGCGGGCGGCGAGCCGGCCAAGCTCTTCAACAACGGCGTCACCCTCTGGGGCCCCGAGCTCGACCGGTGGTCGTTCGGCGTCGGCGTGATGCTCGGCACGATGGAGGGCGGCTTCCTCGTCAACCTCCGCGGCATGTTCGTCCTGGAGCTGCCCGGACCGCGCATCCTCGTGTTCGTCAAGGTCCTGATCGTGGCCGTGCTCCCCGATCTGAAGCCGGCTACCGATCTCACTGTCGGCATCCTCGGCGTGATCGACCTCGACTTCCAGCGGGGCACCTTCACCCTCGGGATCATCGTGAACCTCGAGGTCGAGGAGATCGTGTCGGTCGTGGTGCCGGTCGAGCTGTTCGCCGACTTCACCAACGTCAGCAACTGGCACCTCTACGTCGGCACCTTCAACTCGCCGGCCTCGGCGATGGTGCTCAACATCGTCCGGGGCTTCGGCTACTTCATGATCGCCGGGCACAGCATCGACAGCTGGCCAGGCTACGGCACCACCCGCAACCTGCCGGGCATCGCGGTGGCCACCGGCGTGGGCGCTTCGGTCGTGTTCGGCGACGAGGACATCGGGCTGTACCTGAAGGTCAGCCTCCGGGCCGACATCGCCGTCATCTTCTCGCCCCGACTCCACCTCATCGGCCGGGCCCAGCTCGACGGTGAGCTGCGCCTGTTCATCGTCTCCGTCGGCGCCCACGGCAAGCTCGACGTCGAGGCCCCGGACCCCACCTTCCTGAAGGGCGAGATCTGCGGCCACGTCGACTTCTTCTTCTTCTCGGTCGAGGGCTGCGTCAACGTCGAGATCGGCACCAAGCCGCCGCCGCTCCCTCCTCCCAGGATCGTCCGCAACGTATGGCTGCAGAGCCACGCCCCGGTGATCACCGCCGGACAGGGCGGCGACCGCCCCATCGACGCCAGCGTGGGCGACGCCGCAACGGTGCCCGAGAACGACACCACCAGCGCGATGACCGGACCGGTCGTGCCGATCGATTCCGTGCCCGTCATCCAGTTCGCAGTCACGCCGACCCTCGACCCGGCGATGACCACGTTCACCGCTCCGCTCGTCCCGGCCCCCAACGCGACGCCGGGTGGATGGGTCGTGCTCGGTGGCGGCCGGCGGGTCACGTACGCGTTGAAGGGGTTGCGGCTCTCTGGCCCGGCGCCCGGACCGGGCACGGCCAAGGCCACGTGGCGGCTCGACACGGCGACGGTCGCGCCCGCCGGCCGCACCAACCTCGACCTGGCGCTGCTGTCGAACGTGCCGATGATGGGCGCCCGGGCCCTGGAGCGGTCCGCGGACCTGACCGCCATCATCGACGGCATCTGGGGTCGGGTGTGCGACCCGATCGCGCCGCCCGCCTCGGTGCTGTGGACGTTCTGCCGCCAGCCCCTCGGGCCCTCCGGCCACGGGTGGGACCTCACCGGTCACGCCTGGCCCGACCCCTCGGGCACTGTGCGCACCACCCCAGTCGAGCTGGGGCTGCGGGTCGACGAGCCCCAGCGCAGCGCGGCCGACCGGCTGCTCGACTCCATCATCGGCCACAGCAAGCTGGGCCGGATCGACCCGGCCGAGGTGATCGGCCCCAACAGCGTCCCCCCGCGCGATCCGGGTGGCACCGGCGATCCGGGTGAGCCCGCCGACCCTGGTGAACGCGGGCAGCCGCCGGGCAGGCAGCGGTGCCTGCGGCTCGTCGACGTGGTCAAGGACGGCGCCAGCAGCCCGGCGACGGTGGCCAAGAGCTTCCGGCTCACGGTGTTCGACGCACGGCGGCGCCCGTTCCCCACGTTGCGGGTGGGCGGGATCGGCTCACTGCGCGGCCTCGACATCGGATGGCGCGCCGAGATCGAGCTGGCCCGTGCCGTCGACGGCGTGTCGCTCACCCTGGTGACGTTCGCCAACCCGGCGGTGGTCACCGCGCTCGACGACCGCGGCGCCGTCATCGACCGCCAGCGCACCACCGGGCGCCAGCGCATCGCCGAGACGGTGACGCTCCGGGGCCTCCGCATACGCGAGGTCGTGATCGAGACCGACGCCGACGAGACCCTGCTGCTGGAGATCTGCGTCGCGGTCCGGACCGTGGGCCCGACCCGCCCACCGATGCCGTTCGCGCTGCGGCGCGCCGCGCTGATGGAAGCTGCCGCGGTGGGAGAGGAACGCCTCACCCTCGTCCCCGAGCGCCCCGCCGGCCTCGCTGTCACGGCGGCCGCGCCCGCCGTCGCGCCGACGACGACCACCACACCCACGAAGGGCCGGGACCTCAGCTGCATGCGGGCCCTGAAGATGCCTGAACGATCGCTGGTCGCGGGCAAGGGCGACATCGAGCCCACCCCCGAGATGGAGCAGGCCGCCCAGCGACGGGCCGACGACCGCTGGATCGACCTCGTCACCGGACCGATCGACCACGCACGCCTCTACGTGGCCGTGGCCAAGCGCTACCTCGGCGCCGACCTCGTCGTCGTCGAGCAGCTCGACTCCGGCGGCACCGTCCTGACCAGCGACCCGCTGAGCGCGCTGTCACCCGTGTTCGTCAGCACCCCCGGCGACCTGCCGGCGACATGGCTCGACCCCGCCGGCCCGTGGGCCGCGGAGGTCACACCAGTCGAGACGCTGCTGGAGGATCCCTCGCTGGCCTCGTTGACCCGCCTGTGGGTGACCGTCGCCCCCAAGTCCGACGCGGTGCGACTCCGGCTACGGGTCACGGGCACCGTCGACCCGCAGGTGCGCCCAGCTGTGATCCTGGCCGTGGCGGAGCTGCTGACCCTCGCCGAGGGCGAGCGCTACGAGACCGAGGAGGGCAGCCGCAGCGGTCAGCTCGAGACCATCGCCGGCTTCCTCGACGGGTCGGCCCTCGTGCCGCTGCTCACGCCGAACGAGAAGTACACACTGCACGTCGACTACACCGCGACCACCGAGGACCAGCAGCCCACCGGCCCGCCGGTCATGAGCGCGTTCGACTTCACCGACTCGTTCCGCTTCAGCACGGACGCCGCGCCACCGGCCCGGCTCGATGCCTACGTGCTGGGCACGAACCCTCGCCACGAGGAGCAGTTCGTCTTCGCCGACGAGGCGGTCAGCATCGTGTTCAACGACCTCCAGGTGGTGCAGCTCTACGTGGAGTACGGCCGCACGTTGACCGCCGTGCTGCGCTCCGCCGACGGCCTGGCCATCCCTGCCCACCAGGTGACGGATGTGAGCGAGGTGCCGGCCACCTACACCTCGCCGCTGTACGACACACTCGACGCCCAGGTGCAGGCCGGGGGTCTGCCGTGCGTCGGGCCGTACCACCACGAGGGCCACGCCCACTTCACGCTGCCCGAGCCGCTGCGGCCGTCGATGGCCTACACCCTCGACATCGAGGCCCAGCCCGTGCCCGCCCACACCGGCACCACGCCGATCGTGCCCCTGTTCCGCCGACAGTTCCGCACCGGGCGGTTCCGCAGCGTCGCCGAGCTGGTCGACGAGATGAAGGCACGGACCCTCGAGCACCGCCTCCTCACCGGGCCGATCACCGGCCTGGCACCGGGCGTCGCCACCGACCTCGCCATCCAGACCGCGCTCCAGGCGGCCGGCCTGCCGTCGATGGGAGCACCGACCCAGGGCAGCCGCATCCTGCTCTGGCGCCAGATCGGCACGCGCTACGTGCCCCACGCAGTCTTGCTCGACGCCAGCGAACCGCTGTGGCGGAGCCGCGACATGCCGAAGCAGGAGGTCGTACCCAACGCCGATCCCGACCTACCGCCGCTCGACCCCGCCTTCCAACGGATCGTCCCCGGCGAGGAGCTGTCGCTGAAGCTGGAGGCGGCCGGGCCGGTCGCCGGCTTCGTGCGCTCACCCGCCGGCACGCGGACGGTGGTGTTCCTCGCCGACACGACCTGGCCGACCGGAGGCGCAACCGTGCTGATCGAGGCAGTGCGGACGGCCTCCACCCTCTACGCCATCGCCGAGCAGCGGGTCACCGTCACCCGCCTCGAGCTCGGTGGCCACGCCCCCTGGGAGAACGACGATGCCTAGGTCCGTGATCCCCGACCTGATGGTGCTCCGGCTCGGCGCGTTGAGCGGATCGACCCAGCTCTACTCGGAGGTCGACCAGAAGTTCGGTGCCGCCCTCCGCCGACGGAAGTACGACACCCGCGAACCCGGCGTGCCCGTCTCGTTGCGCTGGGCCGTCAACCCGGACCTCGGGTTCCCCCGCGCGCCGTTCGAGGTGTGGCGGCGCACCCGCAAGGAGGAGCCGACCGCCCCCATCCTCGGCACCTCGACCCTCAGCGCCCCGACCACCCGGTTCCTCCCCACGGAGGTGATCGAGATCCGCTTCAACGCCTCGCCCGGGACCGGAGGTCTGACTGTCGAGGCCCTGTCGGCCGCCGGCCGGGTGGTACCCGGCCAGCGCCTGACGTTCACCACCGCCCAGAGCGGCCGATTCCGGGCGGCCGGCATCGCCGCGCTGCGGCTCAGGGGCACCGGCACGATCAGCGGCATCGGCGCCATCATCCAGTCGGCGTGGGCCAACCTGGCCGACTGGGTGCGCGTCGAGGTGGTGGGCTTCCCGTTCGACACCGGCGAGCTGCCCACGACCGCGTACGACCCCGACCCGCAGGGTTGGGAGAGTCCGAGCCAGAGCGGGCTCGATGCTGCGCTGACGCGGCTCGGGGTCGCTCGGATCCTGCAGCTGGAACCACCCCCCGCCGGCGGGGGCCTCACCACACCGAGCTGGGGCTACCCCGACCCCCAGATGTTCCTCGACGTGCTCCGCAAGATCGTGCTCCCGGACGTCGCCGCCTGCCTGCAGACCAGCGACGACACCGACCCGAACGCCCTGCAGTCGCTCCACACCTCGAGCCACACCCTCGACGGCTTGCGCCAGCCCGGCCAGCCCCCACCCACCGATCCCGCCACCATGGCGCTCAGCACCACCAAGTTCATCTCGCTGGCGGTGCAGGACAGTCCGGTCGCGACGGGGCTCGGCTTCGGCACCGTGGACGTGCCCCCACAGGGCCGGCTCGGCGTGAAGGACGACCGGCTGCCGCCGGGCGTCGAGCTCGCTCGGGACGAGTACATGGTCACGGCCAAGATCGTGACCCCGTTCGGCACGCTCGACCTCGCCGCCATCGGCCACCGGATGCCACCGCCGGCGGTGCTCGCCGGGCTGCTCGCCGAGCAGACGTTCATGAACCGGTCGATGACCCGCGACGGCACCGAGTCGGTGGCGGTCCGGCTGTCGTGGACCGCCACCCGCGAGCACGTCGGCGCGGCCGTGCTCGTCAACCCGCCGACCACTCCGACGACGCTGCTGAACACGCCGCGCCCGGCCAGCTCCGGCAGCTTCCAGCCTTACCTCACCGAGTACCGGTTGACGCCCGACGGCGATCCACCCGGGGACCTGCGCCCGAGCGTCACCATGCCCGAGGAAGCGGTGCCGATCAGCGGCAGCGCCGTCACCACCTACGCCGTCGCTCCGCTCGACGTGCACGGTCGGTGGGGACCGTGGCGGCTGGCCAACCACTCCACCTCGGCCCGCGCGGTGCAGAAGCCCGGCGTCGGTGAGGTGTCGATCGCCCTCCCGGCCGTCCTGCCCGCCAACGGACCCGTCGCCCCCGGCTGCCGGCTCATGGTCGAGGTGTCGTGGGACTGGGCCGACCGCTCCCCGGACCGGATCGAGGTGTCCGGCACGTTCGTGCCCGTTGGTCCACCGCCGGCGTCGGTCAGCGGGTTCCAGGTCGACTCGACCCGGCCGGTGCTCCCCGGACCGGTGACGATCGACTTCGACCTGGCGGGCGCTCCGAGCATCGCCACGCCGCCCCCCTCGCCGCCGGCCGACCCCGCCTACGTCGCGCTGCTCCAGGCCGCCACCGTGGCCGAGATCGCCGAAGCCGGCGTGCCCGGTGGTCCGCCGCCCGCGGGTAGCGCTGCCGCGCAGATCCGCCGCTACCGACTGAGCGTGCCGATCATGTCCGGCTCCTTCGCGGCCACTGCCAGGCTCGCGTTCTCGGTGTCGGCCCGAGCCGCCGAGCGGGTGCGCGACACCCAGCTGAGCGATCCCACGACACCGGTGGCGACCACCGTGGCCAACCCCTTCCCCGCGGCGCCGCCCACCCTGCCCGCGGTGACGGTGCTGTGGACCGCCCTGCCCGATGCGTCGGGCCGGGCCCGAACGGTGCTGAGCTGGCCGGCGGTGCCGGGCGCCAGCGGCTACACGGTGTGGGAAGCGACCGAGACCGCGCTGTCGGTCGCCGTCGGCGGCACCCCGATGACCGGTCCGATGCGCACCCGCGCCGGCGACCTGAAGGCACGGGTCGCGGCCAACGTCAACGCCAGCCTCGGCGCCTTCAGCCGGCTCAACGAGCGCCCGCTGACCACCACGTCGATCGAGCTCGTGCTCCCCGGGTCCGCCGACACCCTCTTCGCCTACCGGATGTCGTCGGTCACCACCCAAAACGTCGAGTCCGGGCGCACCCCCGACATCGTGCTCGTGGGCGTCCCCCACCTAGAGACGCCGGGGACGCCGAGGATCGAGGCTCGCAGCTCCCCCGCTGACGAGTCCGTCACCCTCACCGTCGTGCCCGGCACCGGACTGGCGCCGGACCGTCTCGCCGTCCACCGCTGCCACCGGGACGTGCTCGCCAACCAGCTCGGCACCATGGGCCCACCGATCCTCTCGGTCGCCACCGCCGGGCTCACCCCGGTCAGCTTGCCGTCGCTGTCCGGTGCGCCCGAGGCGGGGTGGACGTTCACCGACGAGGTCGATCCGAGCTGGGCGCCGTACTTCTACCGGTGCGTGACCTTCGGGCGGCACCTCCCCGACGACGGCGTCCACGCCGGTGCCTCCCCTCCGTCGGGAGTCGTGAGCGTGGTGGTGCCAACAGCGGTGGCGCCACTTCTCTCCGGCGCGTCTCGGACGAGCGGCGCCGCCGGCATGCTCGTCGAGCTCACGACCGATCTCCCGTTCACCGCCACCCCCGCCGGGAGCGGAGCCGGCACCCTGATCATCGCGGCCGTCGCCGGTGGCATCCGCACGGTCCTGGCCACGGTCGCGACGGTCGGTCTGCCGGTCGGGTCGCCGCCCGACCTGACCGGGCCCGCACCTGCGACCACCGTCGCGACCCGTGCGGCCGCGGTCAGTGGATCGAGCGTCGTCTCGATCCTTGTGCCGACACCGCTCCTGCCCACCACGACCGCAGGGTTCGTGGTGACCGCGACCGATCCCCTCGATCGCTCGACGAGCACGGAGGTGGTGTGACGCCATGACCCTGACCGACTCCCTGAGCGCCACCGGCGTCGGAGCCTTCGGCTCGTCGATGCCCGTGCTGGCGCCGGCGTGGGCGTCGACCACGCCCACGCTCGGCCAGGACGACCTCTCGCTGGCGCTCACCGGTGGCAGCTGGTCCAGTCCGCTCGCGGCCTACGTGCGTACCCCTGCCCAAGCCGCCGAGCGTGCCGGAGTGATGCTGCGCGGCTCCCGGGGCGGCGCGGTCGCCACCGGCGCGAGCGTGCTCAGCCTCTTCCCCCAGCAGTACTTGCGGCTGGCGAAGCTCTACGCCATGGTCATCGAGGGCTCGACGACCGCCGCCCCGGTGCGTCCGGTGCCGGCCCACATCGTGCTCGACAGTGGAGGGGTCGCCGAGGGCGCCGTCGATCCCGGCGACACGCTCGTCGGCGGCCCCCTCTCGTTCCACGACCAGTGGGGCCAGCCCATCGACCCGCTCGCCGTCGCCGCTGCGTTCCTCGCCCTCATGAACGCCCACCAGCCACTGCAGCTCCGGGCGATGGGCGATCCCTTCGACACCACCCCGGGGCTGGCGACGATGGTCACCGCCCTGGCGGCCACCGTGTCCATCAGGGTCAGGTTCACCGACCTCGGCGGCATGCCGGCCAGCGCGGCGCGCCTGACCGGTCTGACCTCGGTCGCCGCGCCTGCCGCGGTCCACTCGGTGACCGCAGGTGGAACCATCGGCAAGGACCCCGTGTCGGCCACCTTCACCGACGACGACCGGCGCACCTTGGTGACCGGCTTCGCCACCAACGGGCGCCTGGGCGACTCGGTGATACTGCCGCAGCCCGCGTCCGGGATCACCCTCGCCCGCGACTTCTTCTCGCTGCGCGTGCTCGACCTCCGACCCACCCTGCTCGGCACACCGGCCCCGGCCTGGGCCGGCACGAAGATCGAGCCCCGCCCCGCCATCCGCCGGGACGAACCGCTGACCTTCCTCGCCGACGGCAACGACGTGCTCGGTGCCTCCACCGCCGCGCTCACCGGCTCCGCCCTCGTCGAATCGATCGCCGTCGCCCCGACCATCGACCCATCGTTCACCGCACCCAGCGCGTCCGGAAGCGCTGCGCACTGGCCACAGTTCCCTCCCCGGGGCACCGTCACCGACGCACCGGCCGGCGCCGTTCCAATCGCCCTGGGCACCGCGCTCACCCCCGTGGCGGAAGGTGTCACTGCGTCACCCGACGTGGTGCTGACGTTGAACGGGCTTCCACCCGGGGCCTCCGTGCGTGCCTACAACCGGGTGTTCTCGGCCGACGCCGTCGAATCTCGAGGCGACGGCGCCGGCGGGATCGCCGACGCGGCCGGTGCCGTGCGGCTGTTCCTGCGGGATCCCCTCGGCACCCGACGGCCGGGCCAGCCCGTGCCCACGTCCGTGCCCGCCGGATCGATCCTGCACGTCGACGTCGTGGTGGTGAAGCGCACGGGCGAGGCCCGCATCTTCGGCGATGTGAGCGCACCCGTCAGTGGCACCTCGACGTTCGTGCCGACCGGGTCCAACCCCTTGTCCACCGCCACCCGCCGCGGCGTGTGCAACGCCGGGATCCTCGGCCTCGGATCTGCTCCGGTGCCACCGGCGACCACTTCGGCCCTCGACACCGTGCTCGCGCTGCTCAGCGAGGGCACCCCTCGCGACGCGCCCCGCCTGCCCTCGATGGCCCGCCGCGACCTCCTCGTGGCCGGGCTGGCAACGGCCGGTGGGCCCTGGCAGGCGGTGCTCGGCGCGGGTCGGCTCGCCCCCGAGCTGCACAACGCATCGGCCCGGCTCGGCGCACCCGGCGGCATCGGCGGTCGCGAAACCCAAGCGGTGGGGATCGGCACCAGCGGTGGACGCCTCGCCTACGACATCGCCCGGGCCGCGCTGCGCCGCACCACCAACATCGTTCCCCGGCTGGTTCCGCTGGTCTCGTCCACGTGGGACGAACCCGCAGCCCTCACCGGCAGCGCGACCGCTGGCACCTTCGCCGGGGCCGTGCTCCAGACGATCTCGTCGGGCTGCGAGACACCTGAGCTTTCGCTGCTGCGGACGCTGAACATCGTCGACCCCGACGACGCCAACCTCCCCCGGACCTTCGACGCCCTCATCGCCCGGGCCAGGACCTGGCTGACCTCCCTCGTCGGGTCGGCCGGGCTCCCCGCCGCGGTGACCACCAAGGCCAACGACCTCATCGACAAGCTCGACGAGCTCCGCGACAACGCACCGGCCGACGAGTCCACCAAGGAGCGGATCTTCAACGAGCTCCTCCGCGAGATCGCGTCGAGCGGATGGGGCCGCCGAGACGCACAGTGGGCCTTGCAGGCCGCCATCGGTCGCGCCCAGCGGTTCGTCTACATCGAGACACCCGGCCTGGGCGCCACCGCGGCCAGCCCGCTCGGCGACTTCGCCGCCGACCTCTGGGCCACGCTCGCCACCCGCCTCTCGTCGACGCCCTCGCTCCACGCCGTCATCTGCTGTCCGCAAACCCCCGACTTCCCCCTCGGCTACAACGAGTGGACCGACTTCGAGGCGACCTCCCGGCGCAGCCTCGTGCTCGGCCTCCCGACCGCGTCGAGCCCCGACCCCGTCGGCTCCCGGGTCGTCTCCTTCCACCCGATCGGCTTCCCAGGCCGCCCGAGCCGCCTCGAATCGACGGTCGTGATCGTCGACGACGTGTGGGCGATGGTCGGCTCGAGCACCTTCCGCCGTCGCGGCCTCGCCTTCGACGGAGGCACCGACCTCGTGTGCACCGATCTCGCGCTGACCAACGGACGATCGACCCCCATCGCCAACCTGCGCCGCGCCCTGCAGGCCGACCGGCTCGGCATCGCGCCTCCGGCGGCACCACCCACCCTTCCGTCCTCGTCCTGGGTACGGCTCGGCGACGGCGTGGAGGCATTCCACCAGATCCGCGAGACGCTGCGCGCCGGAGGCCTGGGCCGCATCAGCCGCCTCGCCCCGGCCGAGCCGGTCGGACGGCCCCCGGCGCCGGGGCCGCTCGACGTGGTGTCACCCGACGGCGAGACCGTCAACGTCGTCGAGCTGCTCACGCACCTGCTTCTCGTCACCGCGGCGACGGCCTGAACGCGCCCGGACCCGGTTCTCAGCGCCTCCGAAGCGCCGATCTCGCCTTCTCGGTCGCCAAACACGACGGCGTAGCATCGATGCGCACTACCGGCACGAGCCGGTGGGAGCCCTCGTAGCTCAGGGGATAGAGCATCGGTTTCCTAAACCGTGTGTCGGGTGTTCGAATCACCCCGAGGGCGCAGATGCAGACCGCTCACGACCCGGCTGGGGTCTCAGCAAGTGATGGCGAAGAGCTCGCGCGCGTTGTCGCCGAGGAAGCGACGGCGATCCCGCTGGTCGTGGAAGGCGCCGGCGAGCTCTTCGAGGTCGACCAGGTACTCAGGCGTGTGATCGGCGTGCGGGAAGTCGGACGCCCACATGAATCGGTCCGCTCCGAAGCGCTCGGCCAGGGCCGGGATCGTGCGCTCGTCGGGATCGCATGAGATCCAGATCCGTTCCCGGAAGTAGTCGCTGGGCTTCCTCTCCAACGGCACTCGGGTGCCGATGAAGGTGTGGCCGTAGACGGCGTCGATGCGGTCGAGCCAGTAGCCGACCCACCCCCCGCCGGACTCGAGCACCAGCACCTTGAGGCCGGGGAACTTGTCGAACACGCCGTAGTCGAAGAGCGTCGTGAACTGGTGACGCACGCCATCGGACGCCGTGACGGACGCCAGCAGTCTGAGCTGCTTGACGTTCTCCCACGAGCCCATGCGGCTGCCCTTCGTCCACTGGGGCTCGAAGGTGGGATGGATCGCGAAGGGCACCCCGAGCCCCTGGGCGGCGTCGAACACAGGATCGTGGTCGGGATGGCCCAACGGGCGCCCGTCGTGCGTGAAGGGGGCCACGTACGCGCCGCGAGCGCCCTCACCCACGGCCCGCTCGAGCTCCTGGGCCGCCGCAACGGGATCGGAGAGCGACAGGTGCGCGGTGGGCACGAGACGGGGTGTGTCGGCGCAGAACTCGCAGATCCAACGGTTGTAGGCGCGGGTGTAGGCCTGGCTCAGCTCCGGGTCGTCGAGCTCGGCCTCCCAGAGCAGCCCGACGGTGGTGTAGAGGATCGCGGCGTCGATGCCCTCCGCGTCGAGCAGCTCGAGCCGCTCGGTCGGGTCCATGCTCCCGTAGGGCGCCTCCCGGACGTAGGTGCGCTCTGGGTCGAGCTGCATCGCCCGTAGGTCAGGGTCACCCATGGCCCCAAGGGTGGAGGGGAACCCGCGCCGACTCATCACCGACGGTCGGCCCCCGATCTCGAGTGCCTCGAGGCCATCGTCGTCGAGCACGAAGCGCAGGGCCCGATCCCGGTACTTCGGCTCGAGGTAGCGCTCCCACAGGTCGGGGGGCTCGAGGATGTGCCCGTCGGCGTCGACGGCCCCCTCGTAGGAGAGGTGGTGGGTCCCGTGGGGCGTGCTCACGAGTCGCGGAACCTACCGCGGGTTGGACGGGTTCGCCGCGGCAGGGATCAGCTCGGACTTCAGCACCCGGCGCAGGAGCTTTCCCGTCTCGCTGTAGGGCAGCTCGGCTCGCATGTGGATGCGCGCGGGGCGGCGCGCGGATCGGAGGCGCTCGACGACCCAGTCCTGCAGCTCGGGTTCCGTGGCCGACGCGCCCTCGGCGAGCACGACGAACGCAACGGGGCACTCACCCCACTCGTCGTCGGGAGCACCGACCACGGCGGCCTCGGCAACAGCGTCGTGCGCGACCAGCGCGTCTTCGATCTCGGCGGGAGACAGGTTCTCGCCGCCGCGGATGATCACATCGTCGAGCCGGCCCTCGACGTGCAGGAAGCCGCCCTCGTCGAGGTGGCCCCCGTCGTTCGTCGGGAACCACCCGTCGTCGGTGAGCGACGGGCGGCGACCGAGGTACTCGCCGGACACCTGCTCACCACGGACCCAGACCTCGCCGCTCTCACCCGCAGGCAGGGGCTCGCCGACGGGCCCGCGGATCTCGAGCTCGATGCTCGGCAGGGGTCGTCCCACCGAGCCGAGGCGAGCGCGCACGGTCGGATCCTGGGAGGCGTGGGCCTCGTGATGGTCGTCGGGCGTGAGGACGGCCACCGTGGAGGAGGTCTCGGTGAGCCCGTACACGTTCACGAACCCGACCTGGGGCAGCCGGTCCATGGCTCGTTCCACCACCGGCACCGGCATCCGCCCGCCGCCGTAGGACAGGTGACGGAGGGCAGGGAGCGACTCTCCCCGCGCGTCGAGGACGTCGAGGATGCGGCCGAGCATGGTGGGCACGACCATGGCGTGGGTGATCGCCTCGCCACGGGCGAGGTCCACCCACCGCTCTGGATCGAACTGCGGGAGGTAGACGAGCCGTCGGCCGGAGAACACCGAGGACAGCACCGCCGCGATGCCCGCGATGTGGTACGGCGGGACGCTCACGAGAGCCGCATCGCTCGGCTCGCTGCCCAGGAGCTCGACGTTGCTGAGCACGTAGCCGGTCAGGTGTCGATGACGGAGCACGGCGGCCTTGGGCTCGCCGGTCGTGCCGCTGGTGAAGAGCAGCACCGCGATGTCATCAGGGTCCGTCTCCGCCAGGTCACCGTCGGCGGTCGTCGTCGCGGCGAGGAGGTCCTCCGCGTCGATCAGGTCCAGCCCGGTGACGCCCTCGCCGAGCCGGCCGGGCACGGACGCCTCCACGACAGCCACCCCGGGAGCGGCCCGCGCCAGGATCGCCCGCAGCTGATCGTCGGCGAGGCGGTAGTTGACGGGCACGAACGGGCGACCCGCCAGCGCCGCGCCGAACAAGCTCACCGGCACCGCCACCGAGTTCACGTCGACGAGGACGAGGCGCTCGGCCCGACGACCGGCGACGAGCCCCGCGGCTCCCCGCGATCGGGTGAGGAGCTCCGCGTAGGTGACGCCGGTGGCGAGGGGACCGATCGCCACGCGGTCGCCGGCCGCGTCGGCGACCATCTCGAGCAGCATGGCGATGTTCATGGCGCGGGTGCCTCAGTCAGAGGAGGGCAGCGGCTTGGCGCCCTTCAGCTCCAGCACGGTGCCGTCCACGGCCAGCGACCCGGCTCCGGCCTTGGACACGAGCACCTCGAGGCCGAGCTCGGCGTCCTCGAACCGCTTGCCCATCGGTGCGCCGGCGTCGAAACCGGGCGCGGGGACGCCGCCGGGGGGGCGATCGGCATCGAGGGCGAGCATCGGTTGGCCACCGCACTCGAGGGCGACCTCCCCCGTGGGCGCTCGAACGACCACGACCTCGGTGTCGCACACCGCACTGCGCCACCGTGAACCAGGCTTCAGCTGCACGTTCTTTCTCCCCCGACTTCGAAGGGCCGGCATCCTCGCCCTTGCCCCCCGCGACGCTACGAAGGCCCGCGGAGCACGGTCAAACGCAGCCGATCGACACCTCGCGTGGCCCGTGCAGGCGGTCACCCTTCGCGATCGGGGGCACGGGACGCTGTCAGCGAGCGGCGGAGGATCTTGCCGCCGGCGTTGCGAGGGAGCTCGTCGACCAGCTCGATCACGCTGGGCACCTTGAAGCGGGCCAGCCCCAGCCGTGCGTGCCGTTGCAGCTCCTCGACCGATGGTGGCGACGAGGGATCGGTGGGCACGACGACCGCCTTCACCAGCTCGCCGTAGCGCCGGTCGGGGACACCGACCACCACCACCTCGCGCACCGCGGGGTGCGACAGGATGGCCTGCTCGACCTCGATGGGATAGATGTTCTCGCCCGCCCACACGATGCGATCGTGCGCGCGACCGTGCAACGTGACGTAGCCCTCGTCGTCGATGCGCCCCAGGTCGCCGGTGTGGCGCCAGCCGTCGTCGTCGACGACGAAGGCGTGGGGTGCGCGCGCGAGCAGCTCGCCGATCCCGTCGGCGCCGGCGTCGGCGACCCGGAGGTCGACACCGACCACGGCCCGCCCCACCGTGTCGAGGAGCTCGGGCCGATCGCCCAGGCCGAGCAGGTGGTCGGCATGGGTGAGGGCCGTCAGCGGGCTCACCTCGGTCTGGCCGAAGATCTGGAGGAACTCGACGTCGGGGAGGGCCGCGAGCGCCTCCGCCAGGGTGGCGCGGTGGATCGGCGCCGCGCCGTACTGCAGGACGCGCGGGTGGGCGTCGCCGAGGGCCCCCTCCTCGAGCAGCCGGTCGATCATCGTCGGCACGAGGAGCGCGTGGGTGACCCCCAGCCGTCCGGCGACCCGCCATCCCTCGACGGTGAACCGCGCCTGTGGGATCACGCTGGCGCCCATGCCGAGCGCGGTGAGCACCATGTTCACACCCGTCGTGTGGTGGAACGGCGAGGCCGACGAGAAGCGGTCACCCGGGACGAGCGGCATCGTGGTCTCGTAGACCGCGATACGAGCAACGAGCTGGCGGTGGCGCACGAGCACCGGCCTCGGTGCGCCGGTGGTGCCGGAGGTGTGCACGATGACGACGACGTCGTCCGGCCCCGGGCCGGCGGCGTCCTCGGGGACGTCGGCCGATGAGGGCACCCCCTCGAGGACGTACACGGGCACGCCCGAGCGCTGAGCCACGTCGGTGGCCAGGCCGAGCAGGTCCGGGGTCGTGACGAGCCCGGTGCCATCGAGGCCCTGCACGGCCCCGGCCAGCTCGGCCGGCGACAACCGGGTGCCCAACGGGGCGAGCGGTCGTCCGACGAGGGCTGCCCCGGCGAGCAGGGCGATCGCCGCCGGCGACTCGTCGACGAGGGCGGGCACCCCCGTCCCAGAGGCGAAGCCCCGCGCGATGAGCCACTCGCCGGCGCCCGCGGCGCGCCGCACGAGCTCGTCACCGCTCCAACCGCCCTCGGCGGTGACGAGCGCCAGGCGTCCGGCACCGAGCCAGTGCCCCAGCAGCCGGTCGTTCCACGTGCCTGCGTCGTCCACCGATCAGCCCTTCCTCTGCCGGCCGGGCCGAATCGTCGGCATCACGCGCCTACGGTCGATCACACCCGCCACACTCGTCAAGTACCGAGGAGCGCACGGTGAAGGTCGGCTTCTCCAGCATGAACACCCCGGAGGACCTCGCGCCCGACGACCTCGCCCGCGCACTGGAGGCGCGCGGGTACGAGTCGTTCTGGATGGGCGAGCACTCCCACATCCCCGCCTCGAGGAAGACCCCGTATCCGGCGGGGGGCGAGATGCCGGCGCAGTACACGCGGATGATGGACCCGTTCGTCAGCCTCACCGTGGCGGCCGCCGCGACCGAGCGTCTGCGCGTCGGCACCTCAGTCGCCCTCCCCCTCGAGCACGACCTGTTCGCGCTGGCGAAGACCGTGGCCACCCTCGACCGGGTCTCCGGCGGCCGCTTCGAGCTCGGCGTGGGGGTGGGCTGGAACGAGGAGGAGCTCGCCGACCACCAGCCCATCCCGTGGAGCCGTCGCTACCAGGCCCTGGCCGAGTGCGTGGCGGCGCTGCGCTCGCTGTGGTGCGACGACGAGTCGGAGTTCCACGGCGAGTTCTTTGACTTCGACAAGGTGTGGGCGTTCCCCAAGCCGCTCCAACGACCGCACCCACCCGTGCTCTGCGGAACGGGCGGACCGCTCGGCACGGCGCACGCCGCGGCGTGGGCCGACGCCTGGGCGCCGATGGACGTCGCCCTCGGGGACGTCGCCAAGCAGGTCGGCCGGTTCCGCGAGGCGACGGCGGCGGCTGGGCGCGGTGACGTGCCGGTGACGATCGTGACCTTCGGCGATCCCAGGCCTGACACCCTGCGCGGCTATCGCGACCTCGGCATCGACCGAGTGGTGCTGGGCGCGGCGCGCGACGGGTGGGACGACCCGTCCACCACGTACCCGTTCATCGACCGCTACGCATCGCTCGTCCCCGAGCTCGCCACCTGAGCGCTCTCGTTCGTCACGAACGCCCCCAGGCGACAGCCTTGGTCTCGAGGTACTGCTCGAAGCCCTCGATGCCGTTCTGGCGACCGACGCCGCTGGACTTGTAGCCGCCGTAGGGCGAGTCGGCGCCGTACCACACGCCACCGTTGACGCCGATCGAACCGGTGCGGATCCTGCGGGCGACGGCCGTGGCCCGATCCTCGTCGCCCGAGTACACACCGCCGGAGAGCCCGTAGCCACTGTCGTTCGCGATGCGGATGGCGTCCTCGTCATCGTCGTACGGGATCACCACGAGCACCGGTCCGAAGATCTCCTCCTGGGCGATGGTCATCGAGTTGTCCACCTCGGCGAACAGCGTGGGCTCCACGAACCATCCGTTGGGGAGGTGGTCGGGGCGACCGCCACCGACCACGAGCTTGGCGCCCTCCTGCTTGCCCTTCTCGATGTAGCCGAGGACACGATCGCGCTGCTTCTCGCTGATGAGCGGGCCCATCAGCACGTCCATGCTCGACGGGTCGCCGTAGGGCATCGCCGCCATGGCGGCGGCGACCAGCTCGACGCCTTCGTCGTAGCGGGCTCGCGGCAGGAGCATCCGCGTCTGCATGGCGCAGCCCTGGCCGGCGTGCACGCACACCATCGAGCCACCGGGGACGACCGTGGGGAAGTCGGCGTCGTCGAGCACCAGCATCGCCGACTTGCCGCCCAGCTCGAGGAACACCCGCTTGAGGGTGGCCGCACCCTTCTCCATGATCCGCTTGCCCACCGCGGTCGAGCCGGTGAAGGAGATCATGTCCACCTCCGGCGAGAGGGTGAGCTCCTCGCCGACGAGGTGGTCGGACGACGTGACCACGTTGAACACGCCGGCCGGGATGTCGGTCTTCTCGGCGACGAGGCGGCCGAGCCGCGTGGCGTTCCACGGCGTGTCGGGCGCCGGCTTGAGGACGGTGGTGTTGCCCGTGGCGAGCACCTGGCCGATCTTGTTGAGCGTGACCTCGACGGGGTAGTTCCAGGGCACGATCGAACCGACCACGCCCACGGGCTCCTTCCAGACCGCGCGTGCGCTGCGGGAACCGAACATCTCGCCGTCGGGCAGCGAGCGCTCCCAAGGGAACTCCTCGATCATCTGCGAGGGCCACCGCAGCGCGTCCAAGAGGGGCGCGTCGAGCTGCGGGCCGTAGGTGAGCAGCCGCGGCGCCCCGACCTCGGCGATCACCTCCTCGCGCAGCTCCTCCTGCTCGGCCTCCAGCGCCTCCTGCAGCTGCCCGAGGCACCGCTGGCGGAGGGCGTGGTCGGTGGCCCACCCGGTCTCGTCGAAGGCCCGGCGAGCCGCGGCGATGGCGCGCCGCATGTCCTCGTTGGTTCCGTCGGCGATCTCGCCCAGCACGTCCTCGGTCGTGGGGCTGATGTTGTCGAACCGCTTCCCCGACGATGCCTCGACGAGCACGCCGTCGATGAGCATGCGGACCTCCGGCGTGTACCCCGGACCATCGGACATGGGCTCTCCCCTCGTGACGACCGGACGACTCCTGGAGCCCGGCATGAGCGCTTCGTCACCGTAGCCCCGTGCCGGAGGCGCTCCGGCGGGTTCGGGATACTCTTCTCCGTGGTCGGGGACCAGGACGACGATCGAAGGGACCGAGATGACTGAGGCTTGGATCATCGACGCGTGCCGCACGCCGCGTGGCATCGGCAAGGCCGGCAAGGGCGCACTGGCCGACATCCACCCTCAGCAGCTCGGTGCCACCGTGCTGCGTGCCATCGCCGAGCGCAACGACCTCGACACCAAGGACGTCGACGACGTCATCTGGGGCTGCAGCATGCAGGTGGGCACCCAGGGCGGGGACATGGGTCGCATGTCCGCCCTCGACGCCGGCTACGCCATCACCGCGGGCGGGGTGACCCTCGACCGCTTCTGCGGCTCGGGCATCACCGCCACCAACCTGGCGGCGGCCTCCGTCATGGCGGGCCTGGAGGACGTCATCGTCGCCGGTGGCGCCGAGATGATGTCCTCCTACGCGGGCAACTCGCTCCCGAACCGGTCGCCCTTCATGGACAGCGGCAACGAGCACCTACGCGAGCTCCACCCGCAGACCAACCAGGGCGTCGCCGCCGACGCCATCGCCAGCCTGGAGGGCATCTCCCGTCAGGCCCTCGACGAGCTGGCCGCCGAGTCGCAGCGCCGGGCCGCTGTGGCCATCGAGGAGGGTCGGTTCGACAAGAGCCTCGTGCCGGTCCTCCGGGCGGATGGGTCGGTGGCGCTCGACCGCGAGGAGTACCCCCGGCCGGGCACCACTGCGGAGTCGCTCGCCGCATTGCCCCCGTCCTTCGAGGCCCTCGCCGACTTCCCGCTCGACGAGGCGGGGACCACCTACCGGGACATGGTGCTTCGCCGGTACCCCGACCTGAAGATCGAGCACGTGCACCACGCCGGCAACTCGTCAGGGGTCGTCGACGGCGCGGCCGCCCTCCTGATCGCGAGCCCGGACTACGCCAGGGCCCACGGCCTGACGCCCCGCGCCCGTGTCCGGGCCGCCGCCAACATCGGCGACGACCCCACCCTGATGTTGAACGCGCCGGTGCCGGCCGCCCGCAAGGTGCTCGCCAAGGCCGGCCTCACCGTCGACGACATCGATCTCTTCGAGGTCAACGAGGCCTTCGCCGTCGTGACCGAGAAGTTCATCCGGGACCTCGAGCTCGACCGCGACAAGATCAACGTGAACGGTGGCGCCATCGCCCTCGGTCACCCCATCGGCGCGACCGGGGCGCTGCTCGTCGGCACGGTGCTCGACGAGCTCGAGCGCCGGGACGGCCAGCTCGGCCTCGTGACGATGTGCGCGGGCGGCGGGATGGCACCCGCCATCATCATCGAGCGCGTCTGACGCCCGGCGGGGTCACTTCGGGGCGAAGCGCTGCCCGGCGTCGAGGCGGATGCACGAGCCGTTGAGCATCGGCGTCTCGACGATCGCCACGGCCAGGCGCCCGTACTCCTCGGGTCGGCCCATCCGCTTCGGGAACGCGGCGTCCTTGGTGAGCGCCTCGGCGAACTCGTCCGGGATCATCGACGTGATGCCCGTGCTGAAGAGGCTGGGGGCGATGGCCACCACACGGATGCCGAGGCTGCCGAGATCGCGCGCCATCGTGAGGGCCATGCCCGCGACACCGGCCTTGGCGGCCGTGTACGCGACCTGGCCGATCTGGCCCTCGAAGGCCGCGATGGAGGCGGTGTTGATGATGACGCCCCGCTCGTCGTCCTCCGGCTCGTTCTTGGCCATGTGGAAGGCCTGCCACCGGTTCAGGTTGAAGGTCGCGATGAGGTTGAGCTCGACCGTGCCGCGGAACGACGCCAGATCGTGCGGGCCCTCCTTCGACAGCGTCCGCTTGGCGACGCCACCGCCCGCGGTGTTGACGGCGATGTGCAGGCCACCGAGGGCTTCGGCCACCTCGCTCATCACCAGCTCCACGGCTTCGTCGTCGGTGACGTCGAGCGGGTGGAAGCTGCCCCCCAGGGCCTCGGCCACCTCGGCGCCCTTCGACGTGGGGAGGTCGACGATGGCCACGGAGGCGCCCCGCTCGGCCAGCATCTCGGCCGAGGCCTTCGCCATGCCCGATGCCCCGCCGACGATGACGGCCTTCTTGCCCTTGATCTCCATCAGATGCTCCTCTCAGCGGCAGTCGCCTGCCTGGATGGGAGATGTTGACCGACCGGGCACAGCGCGTCGAGGACCATGGCCAACAGCTCGATCACGCGGTTCCGGGCCCCGTCCTCGAGGGCGCCGTCGAGCACGACCATCTCCAGCGCCGCCCGCACCTCGAAGAGATCGCTGGGCTCGATGCCGAGGCGATCGATCTGCCGCGCGATGGCCTCGGTGACGGCCTCGGGGCCGGGTTCGGCCACGAAGAGGCCGCCACCCGGCCCTCGGCGCATGCGCGCGACCTGATGGTGCTCGAGGACACGGACCGCCTCGCGGAGCACCGCCCGGCTCACGTCGTAGCGGGCCATGAGGTCGGCCTCGGAGCCGACCAGCTCGCCGACCCGCCAGCCGCCACGAGAGATCTCACCGAGGAGCAGACGGGCCACCTGCTCGGCTCGCTTGCCACTCCGGGGAGCCGTGGCAGGAAGGTCGGCCAGGCGACGCCGCGACGGCCGGCGCTCCCGCAGGTGGCCCGCCTCCACCTCCAGGTGGCGGCGCATCCGAGCCCGAGCGAGGCCCCCGTCGCCGCTGATGATGGCATCGATGACCCCCGCGTGGGCCTGCGCAGCTTGACGCCGGCCGGCCTTGGTCAGGCTCGTCCGCGTGACCGGGAGGTACAGCAGCACGACGCGGTCGAGCAGGTCCACGAAGAGCTCCAGAGCAGGGTTGCCGGCCAGCCTCGCCACGAGGCCGTGCATGGCCCGATGGTCGCGCTCGACGCCATCCCGCTCGCGTGACATCAGCGCGCGCAGCTGCTCGATGCCGGCCTCGTCGATGCGTCCCGGAGCGAGCTGCGCGGCCGCCTCCTCGAGGGCGGAGCGGGCCTCGACGACCTCCTCGATCGTGGCGTTGGCGTAGAGGAGGTACACCGAGACGGCGTCGGTGACCGAGTCCACGGTGGGCGGCAGCACCACGAGACCCCCACCGGGCCCCCGTCGCATGTGGGCCACGTGGAGGTGCTCGAGGAGCCGGACCGCCTCCCGGAAGACCGCGCGACTCACCCCGTGACGAGCGAGCAGCTCGGCTTCGGAGCCCACGACGGTGCCCTCGGGCCAGCCCCCGACCGCGATGTCCCCGATGATCCGGTCGGCAACGATCCCCGCGAGCTTCGTGCCGCCGGCCCCCTCGGAGCGCCCGACCTCGGCGGACCTGCGGGGGCTCTGGGTCTGCTTCGTCACGGCGCTCCTTCCGTGCGAGGGGCCCGCCCGTCGGACCTAAAGAGGATACCAATTGGAGACCGCACCGACGGCACCGACAGGCGGGTGCACGCCCGCCGCGGCCCCCCTTGCCGGACCGCGCCGGTCGGTCGACGGGCTAGAACTGCCCGGCCCCTTCGACCGCCACCCAGAGCAGAGGGAACCTCGTTCACCATGTCGATCGCCATCACCGAAGACCACCGTGCCCTGGCCGAGACGGCCGCCGACTTCCTCACGAAGCGCGACGCCCGCGGCGCCGCCCGAGCGCTCTTGGAGGCGCCGGACGAGCTGATGCCCGAGCTCTGGAACGCGCTCTCCGAGCTCGGCTGGCTGGGCCTTCACGTCCCGGAGGAGCACGGCGGCTCCGGCTACTCGCTCGAGGAGCTCGTGGTCGTGGTCGAGCAGCTGGGCCGCTTCGTCGCCCCCGGGCCCTTCGTCCCCACCGTGATCGCCAGCGCGGTGCTGAGCGCGGCGGGCGGTGACGCCGCGGCCGCGCACCTGCCGGGGCTCGCCGACGGCTCGGTCACCGCGGCCATCGCCCTGGGCGGCGAGGTGACGATCACCGACGGGACCGCATCGGGCAACGCCGGCAACGCCCTCGGCGGTGGGCTGGCCCGGGTCATCCTCGTGGCGGCCGGCGACGACGTCGTCCTCGTCGAGGTCGGCGAGGGCGTCTCCGTCGAGACACCCCCGAACATGGACCCCACCCGCCGCACCGCGAAGGTGACGCTCGACGGCGCGCCCGCGACGGTGCTGGCCGGCGCCGGGCAGACGCTGGTCGACCTGGCCCGGGTGATCCTCTCCGCCGAGGCCGTGGGCATGGCGCGCGAGTGCACCGAGATGGCGGCCGCCTACGCCAAGGAGCGCCTCCAGTTCGGGCGCCCCATCGCCATGTTCCAAGCGGTCAAGCACCACTGCGCCAACATGGTCGTGGCCACCGAGCTCGCCACCAGCGCCGTCTGGGACGCCGCCAAGGCCGCCTCGACCGGCGGCGACGTGCTCAGCTACACGGCCGCGGTGGCGGCCACCCTCGCCGGGCCTGCCGCCGACCTGTGCGCCAACCTCAACACGCAGGTGCACGGCGGCATCGCCATCACCTGGGAGCACGACGCCCACCTCTACATGCGGCGAGCCACCGTCCTGCTCGGCTACCTCCAGCCCGACAAGGCGGCCGCGGACCTCACCGACCTCACCCGCCGCGGGGTCACCCGCGGAAAGGCCATCGAGCTGCCGCCCGAGGCCGACGCCATCCGGGAAGAGGTGCGGGCGTTCGCGGACACCATCAAGGGCCTCTCGGCGGAGGACCAGCGCACGAGGCTGATCGAAACGGGCTACGTCATGCCCCACTGGCCCAAGCCCTACGGCCGCGAGGCCGGCGCCATCGAGCAGCTCGTCATCGAGCAGGAGTTCGAGAAGGCCGGCCTCAGGCGTCCCGCGTACGGCATCACGGCGTGGAACATCCTCACGCTCATCCAGTACGCCACGCAGGACCAGCTCGACCGCTGGGTGCTCCCCGCCCTCCGTCAAGACGTGATCTGGTGCCAGCTGTTCTCCGAGCCCGACGCCGGGTCGGACGCCGCCGGCGTGAAGACCAAGGCCACCCGGGTGGAGGGCGGCTGGCTGGTCAACGGCCAGAAGGTCTGGACGAGCGGCGCCCACATCTCGGGCATGGGGTTCGCCACCGTGCGCACCAACCCTGACGTGCCCAAGCACGAGGGCATCACCACGATGGTCATCGACATGCACGCCGAGGGCGTCGAGGTGCGACCGCTCAAGATGACCACGGGCAACTCGGAGTTCAACGAGGTGTTCTTCAGCGACGTGTTCGTGCCCGACGACGACGTCGTCGGCCCCGTCGACGGCGGCTGGACCGTCGCCCGCGCCACCCTCGGCAACGAGAGCGTCAGCATCGGTGGCGGCGGGGGCGGCATGTCGATGCCCGGCGCGGCCCTGGTCCCAGCCTTCGATGCTCACCCGGAGCGCCTCGCCGGCGGCGCCGCCCGCGTCGGTCGCTACATCGCCGATCACCAAGCCATGGGGCTGCTCAACCTGCGCGCCGCCAACCGCGCCGTCTCCGGCGCCGGTCCCGGCCCGGAGGGTGCCATGACCAAGCTCGTGCTGTCCGAGATCGGCCACGACGCGGCCGCCATCCTCACCGAGCTCAACGGCCCCGACGCCGCGTTCATGGACGAGGCGGGCGCGACGGCCAACTTCCTCGTGCTGATGCACCGCGGCATGTCCATCGCGGGTGGCACGTCGGAGATCAAGCGCAACCAGATCGGCGAGCGGATCCTCGGCCTTCCCCGCGACCCCCTGATCAAGTAGCGGCCCCCCGCGCGCAGCCACCCGGGGGCTCAGCGGTCAGCGGCGTCGTCGGCGGCGCCGGACCACGTGCCGTGCTGGCGGCGCAGCTCGCTCTTGCGCACCTTGCCGGTGGGCAGCCGGGGCAGCTCGTCGACGAAGGTCACCTCGCGGGGGCACTTGAACCCGGCGAGGTGCTCCCGGCAGTGCCGCTGCAGCTCGGCGGCCAGCTCATCACCGGTTGTGACGCCGGGCGCGACCTCCACCACGGCCAGGAGCCGCTCCCCCATCTCCTCGTCGGGCACCCCGATGACGGCGACGTCCATCACCTCGGGGTGCCCGATCAGGACGTCCTCGATCTCGCGCGGGTAGATGTTCACGCCGCCGGAGATGACCGTGTGCGACACGCGATCGGTCAGGTACAGGTAGCCCTCGTCGTCCAGGTGGCCGATGTCGCCGATGGTGGCCCAGCCCCGGTGGTCGATCGCCTCGGCCGTCTTGGCCGGGTCGCCGTGATACTCGAAGGTGGCGGCGGTCTCGAACCAGACCTGGCCGGTGTCGCCCGCCGCCACCTCGTCGCCGTCGGCGCCCACGATGTGCACCGGACCGAGCAGCGACCGCCCCACCGAGCCCCGGTGGGCGCGCCACTCGTCCGGGCCGATGGCGCAGAACCCGGCGCCCTCGGAGCCGGAGTAGTACTCGTGGACGATCGGCCCCCACCAGTCGAGCATGGCCTCCTTCACGTCGGGTGGGCACGGCGCGGCGGCGTGGATGACCACCTCGAGGCTCGACAGGTCGGCCGCGGCTCGCCGAGCGGGATCCAGCTTCAGCAGGCGGACGAAGTGGGTGGGCACGAACTGCGCGTGGGTCACGCGGTGCCGGGCGATGGCATCGAGGACCTCCCCGGGGTCGAAGTGGTCGAGCACGACGACGGTGCCGCCGAGGCGCTGCGTGGCCATGGACCAACCCAATGGGGCCGCGTGGTACAGGGGCGCCGGGCAGAGGTAGGTCATCCCCGGCCGGAACCCGTACAGGCCCTGCACCAGGCCTTCGAGCAGCCCGCCGGTGCCGTAGGGCGCAGACCGCAGCGGTGGCTTGATCCCCTTCGGTCGGCCCGTGGTGCCCGAGGAGTAGAACATCCACGCGCCTTCGACCTCGTCGGCAGCGGCGATGGGGTCGGCGGCGGCGACCACCTGGTCGTAGGACGTCCAGCCCTCGAGGTCACCGTCGGCGAGCAGCCGGGTCGGGACGGCAGCCGTGGCCGGCCCGAGCTGGTCGAGAAGGGTGCCGAGGTGCGCCGTCGACACCAGCGCGCGAGCGCCGCAGTCCACGATGATGTAGCCCGCTTCCTCGGCGCCGAGGTGCCAGTTCACCGGCGTGAGGTAGAGGCCGCTGCGCTGGGCGGCCCAGGCCGCCTCGAAGTAGGTCGCCTGGTTGTCGAGCAGCGCGGCGACGTGGTCCCCGGGGCGGAGACCCAGCGAGTGCCAGTGACCGGCCAGCCGACGGGAGCGGTCCTCGAGCTCGCCGTAGGTCGACGTGCGGCCAGAGGAGTGCTCCACGACCGCGGCCCGCTCGGGATCGTGCGCTCCCGGTCGCAGCTCGGTGGTCATGGGCGGATCGCTCGTGCTCGTCGCATCCGGCCAATAGAGTACCCTCAACTGCCATGACGTCGACCGTGGCCGAGCTCGAGGGCGCCGACGGGCTCCGGCTGGCCGCCGACGTGGCCGGACCAGCCGACGGACCGACGATCGTGCTGCTCCACGGTGGCGGCCAGACCCGCCACTCCTGGGCCGGCACGTGGCGGCGGCTGGCCGGCTCGGGATGGCGTGCCTGGTCCGTGGACCTCCGCGGCCACGGCGACAGCGAGTGGGCCCCTGACGGCGACTACACCTTGGATGCCTTCGCGGGTGACGTGCTCGAGATCAGCCGGTCGTTGCCCCGCCCGCCGATCCTCGTCGGTGCGTCCCTGGGCGGGATCTCGTCCCTCGTCGCGGTGGCCGAGGCACCGGCGCAGGGTGAGGTCGCCCGCGCCCTGGTGCTGGTGGACGTCGCGCACCGGATGGAGGCCCAGGGCCGGGACCGGATCGGCGCCTTCATGACCGGCAACCTCGACGGCTTCGCATCGCTCGACGAAGCGGCCGATGCCATCGCCGCCTACAACCCTCACCGCCCCAGACCCACCGACCTCTCCGGGCTGGCCAAGAACCTCCGCCAGCGGGAGGACGGTCGGTGGGCGTGGCACTGGGACCCGCGGTTCGTGCAGGGCAAGTTCGGGTCCGCGGACGAGACCCGCTCCTCGGTCGTCGACCCCGAGCGGCTCGGACACGCCGTCGACTCCCTCACCGTGCCCACCTTGCTCGTGCGGGGTCGATCGAGCGACCTCCTGAGCGAGGAGGGCGCACGGGACTTCCTGCAGCGTGTCCCCCACGCTGAGTTCGCCGACGTCGCCGGGGCCGGCCACATGGTCGCCGGCGACCGCAACGAGGTGTTCAACCAGGCGATCCTCGAGTTCATCGAACGGCACCGCGCCTGAGCGGTCGTCGCGCCCTGACCCGCAGCGCGCCCGCGGGGACGATCAGCCGACCGGTGGCGACACCTCGTGGGCGACCTCGTCGGTGTGCTCCCCGAGCGTGGGGCCGACGTCTCGCACGGTGCCCGGGGTGCGACTGAACTTGGGGACGATGCCCGTGACCGGAAGGTCGAAGCCGGCGCGAGCCGTGACGCGGAGGATCATCTCCCGGGCGAGGTAGTGGGGGTCGCTCACCATGTCGCGCGCCGTGTAGACGCGGCCGGCCGGGACCCCGCCCTCCGTCAGCCGGGTGAGCAGGTCCTCGGCGTCGAGCGTGCTGGTCCATCGCGCGATGCGGCCGTCGAGGTCCATCGCGTTGGTGCCACGTGCGGCGTGGGTCGCGTAGCGCGGGTCCGATGCCAGCTCGGGCTGGCCCATGACGGAGCACAGCCGGGCGAACACGCCATCGGCGTTGCCGGCGATGAGGACCTCGCTGCCGTCCCGCGTCGGGTAGGCGTTGGCCGGTGCGACGCCCGGCAACGTGCCGCCGCTGCGGCCGCGCACGACCCCGGCGACGTCATAGTCGGCCATCGTCGACTCCATGAGCGCGGCGACCGCCTCGTAGATGGCCACGTCGACCTCCTGTCCCCTGCCGCTGGTCGACCGTTCGTGGAGCGCGGCGAGCGTTCCCACCACCGCGAACAGCGACGCGAGGCTGTCGCCGAGGCTGATCCCGCACCGGGCGGGCGGGCGATCGGGATCACCGGTGGTGTGGCGGATGCCGCCGACGGCCTCGCCGATCGAGCCGAAGCCGGCCTCCTCGGCGCGCGGGCCCGTCTGCCCGAACCCGGACACGTGCACCAGCACCACACCAGGGTTGTCTGCGCTGAGGGTGCGGTAGTCGAGGCCGAACTCGGCGAGGCGTCCGGGTCGGAAGTTCTCGAGCACGACGTCGGCGCTCCGAGCGATGCGGGCGAGCAGCTCGCGCCCCTCGGTCGTGCGCAGATCGGCCACGACCGAGCGCTTGTTGCGGCCGATGGACGGCCACCAGATCCCTTCACCGTCGTGGGTGACCCCCCAGTGCCGCATCGGGTCGCCACCGTCGGGTGCCTCGATCTTGACGACGTCGGCGCCGTAGTCGCCGAGCAGCTGCCCGGCGAAGGGCCCCGCGATGAAGCTGCCGACCTCGAGGACCCGGATGCCCGCCAGCGGACCGGTGGACGGGGGTGCTGTCATGCGGCCGTTGTATGCAATCTGCCGGCGATCGTGCAAACGACCGACCCCATTTGACGCGTTCAGCCGACCTGCATACAAACAACGCATGCCTCGACTGCACCAGGTGACACGCGACGAGAACTCGTCGGACTTCGTGAGCAGCATGTACGACCTGCTGTTCGGTGACCGCGACCCCGTCGCCGCACCCGGCACCGCCACCGGCACACCCGGCGACTGGTGGACCACCTTCGCCAACGTCCCGGACATCTTCGAGCACACGGTGCGCGGCTTCGGCGTCTACCGGAGCCCGAAGCGCCAGCTCGACCCCGTCCTCCGGGAGCTGGGGCAGGCCCGGGCCGGCTGGGCGGCACAGAGCCAGTTCGTGTTCTCGCAGCACTGCAAGGCGCTGGCCGAGCTGGGCGTGTCCGAGGAACGCATCGCGGCCGTCGGCTACTGGGGCGCGGCCACCTGCTTCAGCGACCTGGAGCGGCGGGTGCTGGCGTTCACCGACTGCCTCGTGCTCGACCACGGGCGCGTGCCCGACCAGCTGTTCGACGCGCTGCAGGAGGAGCTCGGCGACGTCGGCATGTTGGAGCTCACCTACATCACCTCGCTGTACCTACAGCACGCGGTGATGAGCCGGGCACTCCGCGTGGAGTGGGACGACGTCGACGAGCGCGTCGTCGAGGTCGCGTCGCCGGAGACGGCCGACGGCGGGCCGGTCGGGCTCGACATCGCTCCGCCGCCCGACCAGCGATGAGCAGCGTCCCGGCGGTCGACGTCGGCATCCGCGACGTCACCCTCCGGGATGGCCTGCAGGACGTCGATCCGATCGACACCGATGCCAAGAAGGCCATCTTCGACGCGCTGGTGGCCGCCGGGATCAGAGATCTCGAGCTCACCAGCTTCGTGCGGGCCGACGTGATCCCCGCGCTGGCCGACGCGGAGGTGCTCGCCGCCGCCACTGCCGGATCGAGCGAGGTCACCCGATGGGCCCTCGCCCTCAACGCCCGCGGGGCGCAGCGCGCCCTCGCTGCGGGGCTCCGCCACCTCCAGTACGTCGTCTCGGTGAGCGACACCCACAGCCGGCACAACGCGCGGCAGCCCACGGCCGGCGCGCTGGCCGCGCTCGCCGAGGTGGTGGCGCTGGCCCGCTCCGAGGTCGCTGTCGTGGAGCTCACGCTGGCGACCGCCTTCGGTTGCCCGTACGAGCTCGAGGTGCCGGTCAGCGCCGTCGTCGCGGCGGCCGAGCAAGGAGCCGCCGTGGGGGCCGACGCGATCTCGCTCGCCGACACGATCGGCGTGGCCACCCCGCCGGAGGTCAGCTCGCTCGTGGGCGCGGTGCGCTCGGCGACCGGGCTGGACGTGGGCGTGCACCTGCACGACACCCGCGGCCTCGCCATCGCCAACGCTCTGGCCGCGATCGACGCGGGTGCAGTGCGCATCGACGGCAGCGTGGGGGGCCTCGGTGGTTGCCCGTTCGCTCCCGGCGCCTCCGGCAACCTCCCGCTCGAGGACCTCGTCCACGCGCTCGACGCGATGGGCGTCCGCACCGGGGTATCGGTCGAGGGGCTCATCGAGGCCGCCCGCCTCGCGTGCGCGGCGGTCGGGCGCGCGGTGACCAGCCACGTCGGGGTGGCCGGTCCGCGGTTCGCCCGGCGCGGAACCTACGGCGAGTCGTAGAGGCGGTCGACCCCCGTGTCGTCGGCCAGCACGCCGAGGAGGCGGTCCTTCCCCTGGAGCACGTGCTCGTACATGAGCCGGCCGGCACGGGACGACTCGCCCTGGCGCACCGCGTCGGCCACCAGCCGGTGGAAGAGGACGGAGCGCTCCATGTTCGCCAGGTCGTAGTGGCGGAAGGCCTGGAACACGAGGCCGTCGTCGGTGGTGCCGAGCAGCACGCTCGCGAGCCGCTCGCTGTGGGCGGCGGCCAGCACGGCCCGGTGGAACGTGCCGTTCGCCTCGAACACGGCCCGGATCGACGCCTGGTCGCCGCGATCGGCGGCTGCCACCGCCGTGGCGAAGGCATCCTCCGCCACCCGGAGCTCGTCGTGCTCGTCCGCGGTGGCCCGTTCGGCGGCCAGCTCCGCCGCCATCGCCTCGAGCCGAGCGCGCAGCTCGTAGACGTCCGACACGTCCGCCGCTGTCAGGCTCCGCACCCGAGCGCCCCGGTTGGGTTCCGCCACCACCACGCCCTCGGCCTGCAGCATGCGGAACGCCTCGCGGACGGGTGTGCGGGAGACGTCGAGCTCCTCGGCGACGCGTTGCTCCACCAGGCGCTCGCCCGGCCGGTACTCACCCTCCACGATGCGGCGCCGGATCAGGTCGTACGCGCTGCCGGCACCGGGTTGGGACACGCACGTCAGGGTAACGGCGGCCACCCGATGGCTCGCCGCCCGGGTCGCCGGGAAGCGAGGTCAGCCCGCCGGCCGCGGGACGATGGCGATCAGCTGGTCGGTCACCGTGGAGTCGACGTACTCGTCGATCCGTCGCACCTTGCCGTCGACCACCGTGAAGTAGATGCTCGCCGGGATGCTGAGCGTCGGGTGACCCGGCACCTCGACGTGGAGCACATGCCGCCGGCTCACCCTGTCACCGACGACCAGCTGCTCGACGGGCTCGTAGGTCATGCGCACTCCCGGGGCCATGAGCCACCCCAGGATGGCCAGCCCCGTCGCCTTGTCGACCGTTCGCCCGGTGGCGCTGTGCCAGACCTCGACGTCGTTGGCGTAGAGCTCGTCCAGCGTGGCCCGGTCACCCGCCTCGATGGCGGCGAAGAACCGCTCGACCACACCTTCGACTGCGCCGGTCCGCATCTCGTGGTCCTTTCTCGGGACGTCGGTGCCGACGTCCATCGATCCACGTATCCCTAGCGCAGGACCGGGGCCGTCGACAGCCATGGCTCACGCAGGTCGACGTATGTCAGGTCCTGCATGACGGCGTCGATGTCGGCGAAGAACGACGCGAACTCATGGAGGTTCTCGCCGCTACGCGCCTCGTGCTCCGAGGTGAAGTACGCGCTGAGCGTGAAGCGGTTGTCGCCGTGCCAGGCGAACAGGCCACCGAGCACCTCGGGCCGGAAGGGGCCCATGCGCACGGGCTGCTGGTTCACGTAGAGGTCACGCAGCCGTGCGGGATCGCTGCTCACCCCCTGGCGGATCTGCACGAAGCCGGCGTGATCGGACCCGCCCCGGTTCCAGATGTCCGTCCGGGTGGAGCCCTGCACGACGACGTCGTCGAGGTGCTCGCGCGCCCTGCGCCACCAGGCGCGCTGGACATCTCCGGCGGCGTTGCGACGAGCCGCCGCTTCCGACTCGAAGCGGACCATGGCGACGAAGGTCCCGTCGTCGGCGACGCCGGCGGTCGCGCCGAGGTAGCCGTCCGCGCTCGCGTCGAGCTCCTGCTGCCATCGCTTCCACTGCTCGCGCATCCCCGTGGCGTCCTTGGCCGATCCCTGGATCACCTGGACGAACATGATCTCTCCTTCTCGTCAGCGTGTGGGGGTCATCCTCCGCTCCGCGACGACGAGGCGCATCGGACGGCCGCCCCATCTCTGGTGACGGCACCGATGGGGCGAAGGCCCCAACCGCTCACCCCTGAGGAGGCGCTAGTGGTGGCGGCCCACCAGCTGGTGCTCGAAGGCGTAGGCAGTCGCGGCCGCGCGCGACGACACGCCGATCTTGGTGAAGATGTTGGAGAGGTGCCGGGAGACCGTCTTGGTGCTCAGGTGGAGCTCGGCGGCGATGTCCTTGTTGGACAGGCCGGACGCGACGAGACACAGGACCTCGGTCTCGCGGTTCGTCAGGCCGCCCGGCCGCGTGGGTGGGCCGACGTCGTCGATGCTGCGCGCGTCGAGGCGAGCCCCCATCTGGTCGAACAGCGCACGCGCCGCTTCGAACGACTCCCGGGCCCCCTCCTGGTCACCAGCGTCCAAGAGCGCCTGGGCGAGCACGGTCCTGGTCGTCGCGACCTCGAAGAGGACCTCGAGGTCCTGCCACCGGCGCAGCGCCTCGCGGAGCGTCGCGCTGGCCGCAGCGGGCTCGTGGCCGGCCAGCTGCACGCGACCTCGAGCGAGGCCCGCCATGGCATGCAGCATCGGCGTGTCGAACGCGGCGGCGATCGCCTCGAGCTCGTCGACGCTCGCCTCGGCGCCCTCGAGGTCACCGGCGGCCACCGCGACCTGCACGGCGACGGGGAGCAGCCTCGCCCGAGCGAGACGGTTCGGCGACTGCTCCGCCATGCACCCGGCGATGATGCGAGCGGCGGCCTCGACCCGACCCTGGGCCAAGCGCAGCAGCGCGGTGCCGACGCACGTCCGACCCGACAGCTCCTCGGCCCGGGCGAAGGCCTCCTCGGCCCGCTCGAGGTCGCCGAGCCGGCGCCGGATGTCGCCGACCTCGGCGAACGCGGCGGCCGCGTTCGGCAGATGGCTCCCGAGCAGCTCCGTACACGCCCGGCTCGCCTCCCGCTCGGCCTCGGCCAGCGCGCCTCCCCGCTCGAGCACGACCGCCCGATGGATCCGGCAGATCCCCGGGAAGATGGCGAAGGGATGCTGTTGTGCCCACCGCCCCGTCGCCTCCGTCCACTCGGCCGCGCGGCGGAGGTCGCCCAGCTCCTCGCAGGCACCGATCAGGCTGCAGTACACCTTGCCGGTCGAGTAGGGGCTCAGGCGGCCCTCGACGGCGAACAGCATGGCCTCGTCGAGGTGCCCGAGGCCGGGCTCCAGTCGACCCGCGTCGATGAGAACTCGCCCGGCGGTCTGGAGGGCCTCCGCCTCGAGGTCCGGAGAGCCGAGCTCTCGCCCGAGTCCTCGGGCCCGTTCGGCCAGGTCGGCCGCCTCGTCGAGCCGTCCGTCGCCGTGGGCGAGCTCGGCCTCCCGCAGGAGCAGCGCGCCATGCTCGAAGCAGCGCACATCGCCCTCGAGCGCGCGTCGCGCGCGTCGGAGCCACCCCGAGGCCATGGCGGGGCGGGCCCGCTGGCAGTTGTGCTCGTAGAGCCAGACCGCGCACGACCCGGCGCGCCGGTGATCGCCCAGCTCCTCGAAGGCGCGATAGGCACGCTGCCGTGCATCGATGCACTCGTCCAGGCGACCGAGCCACCACGCCGCCTCCGCGAGCACGTCGAGGCGCTCCGCCTCCGCGGTGGGGTCCTCGAACCGCAGATCGAGCGCGAGGTCGTGGCACGCCTGCCAGTCGTGTCGAGCGAGGGCCTCGCGCGCGCTGGTCAGCCCGTCCGATGCCGCCTCCGGCGGCTCCAGCTCGGCACCGCCGTCCGTGCCCACGACCGTGACCGTACCGCCGAGGGCCGATCGTCGTGGTGCCGTCAGGTCGGCGCCGGCATCTGCGCGGCGAGGTGCTCGAGCACCGGCTGCAGCTCGCTCGCCGGGCTCACCTCGAGGAACGTGACGCCTTCGTCCGTCCAACCGGTGTGGCCCGCGGGCCAGTAGTACGCCTCACCCGCCCGGGTGACCTCCTCGGAGCCATCGGCATAGCGCAGGCTGATCGACCCCGTCAGCACGATGCCCCAGTGGGGGCACTGGCACATGTCGCCGGGCAGGCCCTTGAACAGGGGCGTGAAGTCCACCCCGGCGGGCAGGTCGATGTGGCGCATGAGCTGCTCGCCCCACGCCACGCCCCGCGTCTCGATGCCGTCGACCTGCATCTCCAGCGGGATCTCCTCGATGGGAGCTCGCATGTCAAGACCTCCTTGCACTCGTCGGGACCATCCCGACCCGGCGATGGTCCACGACCTCGGGTGGCGGGCGCATCGGGCAGACCACGCAGGTCACCTGCACCCGCGGCGTCATGGATGGGGTGTTCGTCCCATCATCCGCTGCCGATGCGGTGGTGCGATCGTCCGATGCAGCGGCGCACGACGAACGCAGAGGATGACCACGTGCCCGATCCGCAGGACGCCGCGATCACCCTGCGAAGGGTGGCGAAGCTCATCGAGCTCGGACGCGATCGGGAGGCCGCCGAGCTCGCGGCTGCTCAGACCGAGTCGGTCAGCCATGCTTGCACCCACATCCAAGGAGGACAGATGGACGTACTCAGCCAGCTCGACGAGCTCGGCCCGCTGCTCGCCGACGTCGTCGGCCGGATCACACCCGACCAGCTCGACGAGCCCACCCCGTGCACGGAGTTCACGGTGCGAGGCGTGCTCGAGCACATGGTCGGCGGCGCGACCATGTTCACCGCCGCGTTCCGCGGCGTCGAACCGGGCACGCCCGACACGAGTGATGTGCTCGGCGGCTTCGGCCCCGCGCTGTCAGGGCTGGCCGAGGCGATCCACGGCCCGGGTGCGCTCGAGCGGACGATCCAGGCCCCCTTCGGCGAGGTCCCGGGCCAGACCTTCGCCCGCTTCGTCGTCCTCGACGGGCTCGTGCACGGCTGGGATCTCGCCACCGCGACCGGCCAGTCGTACGAGCCGCCCGACGCACTCGTGTCCGAAGTCGAATCCTTCGCCCAGGAGGTGCTGGCGCCGATGCGTGACGGCGTCACCTTCGCCGAGCCGATCGCCACGCCCGCGTCGGCGACCCCGATCGAGCGCCTCGCCGCCTTCACCGGCCGCCAGCTCTGACCGCCCCCCAGGAGCTGGACCTGCGTGCGGACGGCTGGCAGCACCGGCGTCCGGGGACCTCGGCACGCTCGTGCTCGACGTCGGAGTCGGACGCCCCTCGTGCTCAGGCGAGGGGCGGGGCTGGGTCGGCGTCGGGGGCGACGTCGGGGTCGTCGTCGGGGTCGGGATGGAGGTAGGCCCAGAGGTTGTGGAACCGGCAGCCGTAGCGGCCGTTGCCTTGGGTGGTGGGTCCGCCCTTGGAGGCTTCGTGGATGTGGTCGATCTCAGGGCGCTCGGGGACCTCGTCGCAGCTGGGGTGGAAGCAGGTGCGGTCGCGGATCTCGATGGCCCGGCGCAGTGCGCCGGTGAAGAAGCGGCGCTGGGCCCCGACATCGAGCACGCGCGAGGGACCGTCGAACACGACGCGCTCCACGTCGGCCTCGGTGAGGTGGCGGGCCGCGGTGCCGGGGGTGAGCACGGTGCGGTTGAACAGCTCGAGAATAGGGCCCTGGAGGGTCTCGAGCCCGACCACCGCGGTGAACAGCGGCGCCGGGCGGCGCCCGCCGGGCGGGGCGGTGCGGGCGCGGGTGGCCATCTCCACGAGCGCATCGGCGCGGCGCTGGGCAGGGGTGCGCTGCAGGTCCGCCACGGTGGGTTCGCGGTCGAGTCGGGCCGTGGCTTCGGCCCAGTCGGTGTCGAAGAGCTCGCGCTCGATCAGGCGCAGGGTGGTATCGACGATGGCACCGGACACGGGGTCGAGGGTGAGTCGGCCGAACCACATCCCGCCGAAGCTCTGAGACACGTGGAGCTCCCGGGCGGCCCGGTCGTCGTCGGCGCCCTGCTCGGCGCCGTCGGGGTCGACCACCAGCTCCCAGCGGTCGCACGCCCGCTTGAAGTCGACGAACCCGTGGTGACGGGCGAGATGGAGGAGCCGCTCGTGGTCGGCGTCGAAGGCCTCCGACGTGCGGGCGGTTCGGATGCCCAGCAGCGTGGTGACATGCGCCCGGTCGATATCGCCGGCCGCCCAGGCCTCCTCGACCGCCGGCAGGGTCCGCAGCGCCCGAGCGTGGCGCAGCCGCTGGCGGGCCACCTGGATCGGCACCCGCTGCTGCCACGCCAGCCACGCCGCACCCGTCTTGGCCCCCGACGCCCGCCAGCAACCCTGCGCGTCCCAGCGCGACAGCACCCGGGCCTCGGCCGCCTCGAGCCCGCCCCGCAACCGCTGCATCGCCAGCACCGCACCCGACAGCGAGGCGTCGTCCACCCCGTCGAGATCGACCTCGCGCAGCTCCGCGAGCACTGCAGCGGCCCGGTCGAGCACGTCAGCCGGATCAGCGGCCATCGCGCTCCTCCCTCCGGGTCCGAGCGCCACCCGACCAAGGCAGCGCGGTCGCTTCTCGGATGCGGGGACCGTGACCTCGGTCCCGAGAGGAGAACACCACCACCATATCGAACACACGTTCGCCCGTCAACCCCGATCCGAGGATCTCTCCCTCACGGACTGGTGCCTGTGGTGCCCCAGGACCGCCCCGACACCACGTCACCAGTGGCAGTGCGGGGGTGGGGTCGAGGGGTAGCGTCGTCGCGCCACACGCAAGGAGGCGACGATGCCGACCGCCGATGAGATCCGCGCCACGCAGCGCGAGACGTGGGGCAAGTTCTCCGCTGGCTGGGAGAAGTGGGACGACGTCGTCCTGGCCACCACCGGCCAGGTGGGCGAGGAGATCATCCGCAGCCTCGACGTCACGGCCGATCAGCACCACCTCGACGTGGCGGCGGGCACGGGCGAGCCAGGGCTCAGCATCGCCGCGCTCTCACCGAAGGGACGGGTGGTGCTCGCCGACCTCTCGCCGGAGATGCTCGCGGCCGCGCAGCGGCGCGCCCGCGCCCGGGGCATCGACAACGTCGAGGTACAGGAGTGCAGCGCCGACGACCTCCCGTTCCCCGACGGCGCCTTCGACAGCGTCAGCTGCCGATTCGGCTTCATGTTCTTCCCAGACCTCGATCAGGCGGCCGCTGAGCTCGTGCGCGTGCTCAAGCCAGGTGGACACCTGTGCGTGGCGGTGTGGGCCGGCCCCGACGCCAACCCCTGGGCGACGATCCCAGGCGCCGCCATCGCGACGGAGGTGGACATGCCGCCCCCCGACCCGGACGCCCCGGGCATGTTCCGCTGCGCGACCCCTGGGGCGATGACGTCGTTGCTCGAACGGGCCGGCCTCGCCGGCGTGACCGAGTGGGACGTCCCCACGGCGATGGTCACCGACACGCCGGAGCGCTACTGGCAGCTCATCACGGAGCTCACCGCCCCGGTGGTGGCCGTCCTCAGCCAGGTCGACGACGCCGCCCAGGAGCGCATCAGGGTCAAGGTCATCGGGGACGCCCGTTCCCACGAGGCCGACGGCAAGCTCCGGCTGGCCGGCATGGCCCGCTGCATCGCCGGCACGAAGCCCTAGCGCGAGGGCTCAGCTCCTGCAGCGAGCCGCCCACGTCCAAGCTCAGCCCGGACTCAGGCGAAGGCGTCCGCTCTGCTCGCCGCCCGACCGATGGCGGCGGCGGCTGCCTCGTACAGCTCGGCCGCCTGCTCCGGGGTGCGCCCGATGGCGGTGAGGCCGAGGCGGCCGTCGATGGCGAGGCACGAGAGCATGTGCAGCACGACGCCGGTGCCGACCTCGCCGTCGAACTGGAGCCCCTCGATCGCCACCTGGTCGATCGCCGCGGCGGGCCGGAGCCCGTGCCATGCGGGGTCGACCAGGTTGTCGGTGGACCAGTACGACCGCTCGCTGCCATCGTCAGCGATCCAGCCGCCGGCGTCCTCGTCGTAGCGACCGGGCACGAGGTTGCGCAGGGCCGCGTAGGGGTGGGTCGTCCCTCCCTTGCGGAGGTTGACCTCGAGGGCATGGACGCCCCACGCGCCGGTGGCGTCGCAGGCGGCGGCGAAGTCGATGCTGGCCCGACCGACGACGCCCCGGGCCGCGAGCCGCTCGCCCACCATGCGCGCGTAGTGCGCCAGGCGGGAGGCATAGGACGGCTCCGCCGGGAACCGGCACCCCATGTACACCTGCCCGCCCGCGCCGCCCAGCACCTGCTCGTGGGTCGCGAGCACCACGACGTGTCCTTCGGGCAGCACGTCTATCTGGGCGCTCGGGCTCGAGAACCGGGTGCCGGCGATGAGCTCCTCGACCACGCCTCCCTTCGCCAGGTCCCGGAGGTACCAGTCCGGCAGCGCATCGAGCTCAGCCCGCAGCTCGCCCGGGGTGCGGAGGTCGAGCACGACGTTGCCGTCACCGGCACCACTGTCGTCGAGCTTGACCACGACACCCCCGACGAGCGGCCGCGCAGCGCGCACGGCAGCGATGGCGGCGAGGACATCGTCGACCGAGCGCACGTCCTCACACCCGACGGGCAGGGGCACGCCGGCCTCACGGAACAGACGCCGACCCGCGCTCTTGAAGGCGAGGGGCCACAACCTCGGCGACGAGCCGTTGATCGGCACGCCGAGCCGCGCCGCGACGGCCACCTCGTCGTCGGTGACGTTCCACGGCTCGATGAAGGCGGTCCGTCCGCCGATGCGCCGGCGGAGGCCATCGATCAGGTCGGACCGGTCGAGGAGCTTGGCGGCGATGGCTCGTCCGCTGCTGTCCGGCACCTCCAGCACGTGGAGCTGCTGGCGTGCGACGTCACGGCGCTCCTCGCGTATGAGCGAGAGGTAGTAGTCGAGCACCTCCGGCTCCGGGGCCTGCGAGACCACGAGCACCATCTCGCAGTGCTCGATGCGGTTCAGCAGGAGGAGCGCGAGCAGGTAGCGGTGCTCGAGCGACGGGATGCGGTCCACGTAGTGCGACAGCAGCGACTCCCCGATGCTGAACGACGGCAGCGCGACCAGCACGTGGTCGACTCCTGCGTCGGGACGGTTCAGCTCGAGGGCGTGCCCCAGCCGCGCCTGGAGCTGGTCGAACCCATCCTCGGAGGTCAACGGATCATCAGTGCGATCGGGGGTGCGAACCGATCGGGTGAGGCGCTGTCCCACATCCGTTGGAAGCGCGCGGGCGCGGTGCCCTCGATGAGCGAGCGCTCGTCATGGTGCGGATAGATCTCGCTGAACGTCTGCACGTAGGAGTGCGTGACCCGCTTCACCACGAGATCCGGGGAGAGCTGCGACGTGTGGTCGAGCCCCATGGCTGCCACCATCTCGGCCAGCGCGTGCACGGTGTTGCGATGGAAGTTGTGGACGCGCTGTGCCTTGTCGGGCACGACCAGCGCGCGCTGCAGCCTGGCGTTCTGCGTGGTGACGCCGACCGGGCACTTGTTGGTGTGGCAGCGCTGGGACTGGATGCAACCGACCGCGAACATGAAGCCGCGGGCGGAGTTGCACCAGTCGGCGCCGAGGGCGATCGCTCGTGCCATCGCGGATGCGGAGACGAGCTTGCCACTGGCACCGATCTTCATCCGGTGCCGGACGCCCGCGCCGACCAGCGTGTTCTGGACCAGCATCAGCCCCTCGATCAGCGGGGTGCCGAGCGAGTCGGAGAACTCCAGCGGTGCGGCCCCGGTCCCACCCTCCGCGCCGTCGACCACCACGAAGTCCGGGTAGGTGTCACTGGCGATCATCGCCTTGACGATGGCCATGAGCTCGACGGGGTTGCCGACGCAGATCTTGAACCCGACCGGCTTGCCGTCCGACAGCTCGCGCAACCGGGCCACGAAGCCCATCATCTCCATCGGGCTGGAGAAGGCCGTGTGGTAGGTGGGCGAGAACACGTCTTGGCCTTGTGGCACCAGCCGAGCCTCGGCGATCTCCTTGGTGACCTTGGCCCCCGGCAGGATGCCGCCGTGTCCTGGCTTCGCCCCTTGCGACACCTTGATCTCGATCATCCTGACCTGCGGGTGCGCTGCGTTCGCTCGGAACAGCTCCGGATCGAAGCCCCCAGCCGCGGTGCGGCACCCGAAGTACCCGGTCCCGATCTGCCAGATCAGGTCACCGCCGTTCTCGAGGTGGTACTTCGACAGGCCACCTTCGCCGGTGTCGTGGGCGAAGCGGCCCTGCTTGGCACCCGCGTTCATCGCCAGCACGGCAGCGCGACCGAGCGCTCCGAAGCTCATGGCAGAGATGTTGAGCACGGAGCTCGAGTACGGCTGCGTGCACTGCGGCCCACCCACGGTGACGCGCATCGACGCCACCGGATCCTCGGGCACCGGGCGGGGTGCCACCGAGTGCATCATCCACGTGTAGCCGTCGGCATAGACGTCGAGCTCGGTGCCGAAGGCCTTCTTGTCCTCCACGTTCTTGGCCCGCTCGTACATCAGAGCCCGCGTGTCACGGTCGAACGGGCGACCCTCGGTGTTGTTCTCGACGAGGTACTGGTGGAGCTCCGGTCCCGCGTCCTCCAACAGGAATCGCAGGTGGCCGACGATGGGATAGCTGCGGAGGATGCTGTGCTTGGACTGGTTGTAGTCCCAGATCCCGATCAGCATGAGCACGCCGGTGATGGCCGCGCCGATCAGGAACCAGGGACTCGTGGACGCGAGGGCGACGAGGAGGACCGTCAGCCCGATGGTCGCCCAGAGCACCTTCGTGCGAACCCGCGCGATCATGAGCATCCCTTCGATGGGTCGGCCACGTCGTCGCCCAGCGGACGAGAATCTAGACCTGCCTCCGTTGTGATCACCTGTGGGTGCCTGCGCACCTCCTCTGACCACTAGCGTCCTGCCCCGCACCATCCCGCCCGCGCTCCCATGCGCATCGCCGCCTGATTCGGAGAACCAGACCGTGCTCATCCTCGCCATACTCGGCTTCGGCTTCCTCGTCGGTTGGCTCGCGCAGCTCGTGCTCGGCATGGGTTCGAAGCCCAACGGCCAGACCCTGATCGCCGGCCTGGCCGGCTCGTTCGTGGGCGGTCTCCTCGGCAGCCTGATCGCCGGCGACGGCCTCGACCTCCGGCCCAGCGGGCTCATCGGCTCGTTCGTGGGGGCCGTGATCGTGCTCGCGATCTGGCAAGCAGCGTCCAACCGCTCCTGACCCAGCCGGATCCGAACCGACCGTGATCGACGTACCGCCAGGGCAGCTCTACCTCGGCGAAGGCGTCGACCTGGAGCACACGCGCAACGGTGAACCGGTGCTCGTGGAGGCGGCCGACCTCACCACCCACGGCGTGATCGTCGGCATGACCGGGTCGGGCAAGACCGGGCTCGGCGTGGCCCTGATCGAGGAGGCCCTGCTGCAGGGCGTCCCGACGCTGATCCTCGATCCGAAGGGCGATCTCGGGAACCTGCTGCTCACGTTCCCCGACCTCGCACCGGCGTCGTTCGCGCCGTGGGTCGAGGGTGACGATCCCGCCGCGGTGGCCGTCCGCTGGCAAGCGGGGCTGGCGAGCTGGGGCATCGACGGCGGCCGGATCCAGGCCCTGCGCGACGCGGCGACCTTCACGATCTACACGCCGGGCTCGACGAGCGGCGTCGGCCTGAACGTGGTCGGCAGCCTGCAGCGTCCACCCGACGGCACCGACGGCGAGACGATCGCTGACGAGGTCGAAGGCTTCGTGGCGGGGCTCCTGGGGCTGGTGGGCATCGAGGCCGACCCTCTGGCGAGCCGGGAGCACATCCTGCTCGCCAACATCGTCCAGCAGTCATGGGCCAACGGGCAGGACCTCGACCTCGCCGGCCTCGTCGCGCTGGTGCAGGCGCCGCCGCTTCGCAAGCTCGGCGTGTTCGAGCTCGACGAGTTCTACCCGCCGGTTGACCGCACGAAGCTGGCCCTGCGGCTCAACGGCCTGCTGGCCTCCCCCTCCTTCGGCGCCTGGGGCCAGGGGGCCGCGTTGGACCTCGACGCCCTGCTCTGGCCCGAGGGCAAGCCGGGCTGCGCCATCGTCTCGTTGGCCCACCTGTCCGACGAGGAACGGCAGTTCGTCGTCACGCTGGTCCTCTCGAAGCTCGTGACCTGGATGCGCCGGCAACCGGGCACCGACCAGCTCCGCACCCTCGTGTACTTCGACGAGGTGATGGGCTTCGTGCCGCCCACGGCGGCGCCGGCGGCCAAGGCGCCGATCCTGACGCTCCTCAAGCAGGCTCGGGCCTTCGGCGTGGGACTGGTGCTGGCCACGCAGAACCCGGTCGACGTCGACTACAAGGCGCTCGGCAACGCCGGCACCTGGATGATCGGCCGGCTCCAGACCGAGCAGGACAAGGCCCGCCTGCTCGACGGCCTGTCGGCGGCGGCCGGTGGCGTCGACACCGCGACGATGAGCACCACCATCGCCGGCCTCGACAAGCGCGAGTTCGTGCTGCGCCAAGCGGGGAAGGACCAGCCGACCACCTTCACGAGCCGCTGGGCGATGTCCTACCTCCGCGGTCCCCTCACCCGCGAGCAGATCGCCGCTCTCATGGCCGACCGGGGTGGCTCGACACCGTCCCCGAACGCGACGGTGCCCGAGCCCACTGCCACCGCAGCACCCGACGACACCACGCCGGTGATGCCGGCGGTGGCGGAGGGCGTCGCCGTGCGGTGGTTGGACCCGGCCGCGCCCTGGGCCGCGCAGCTGGGGGCGGTGCCGACGAGCACCCGGTACGCCGCTGGGATCGTGACCACGGTCGACCTGCTGTTCGACGACACGAAGGCCGACCTCCGCCACACCGAGCAGGTGGAGTGCGTGCTGTTCCCGCTGGCTGATCCACCCGACGTCGCGTCGCTCGTCGCCGTGGACCACGACCCGCGGGACCTGCTCCCGACCGCGCCGCCGGGGGCCGCCTACGCGCTCCCCGAGGCGCGGGTGAAGACGAAGGGCCTCTTCACCGACGTGCAGCGCACCATCGTCGATCACCTCCTCGCGACGCGCTCGGTCGGCCTGTTCGCGAACCGCGACCTGAAGATGGTGAGCCGCCCCGGGGAATCGCAGGCCGACTTCGCGGCGCGCTGCGACCTCGCCGCGGATGCGGCGGCCGACGCCCAGGCCGCCGCCCTCGCCAAGCGCTTCGAGGCGAGGACCGAGCGGGCCCGCGCCGCGGTCGCCACGGCGCAGGACCGCGTCCGCCAGGCAGAGGCGGCGCAGACCACGAAGCAGACGGACGAGCTGATGACCGGCGCGGGCGATCTGCTCGGCGCCGTGTTCGGCGGTCGCGGCAGCGCCCGATCGATCGCCCGGAAGGTGGGCGACCTCGCCACCCGTCGGAGCCGCACGAGCGAGGCCGGTCAGCGCGTCGAGACCGCCGCCGACCGGGTCGAGGAGAAGGCGCAGGCCCTGGCCGACCTCGAGGCGGACATGGCCGGCGAGCTGGCGGCGATCGGTGCGGAGTGGGACGCCAAGGCCACCGCGATCGAGGCCCTCGACGTGCCCCTCGAGAAGTCGGACATCCGCGTGAGCAGCCTGGCGCTCGTCTGGATCCCGGTCTGACCGCCGTTTCCAGCCCGATCTGACGACCTGTCAGACTTCGCGGCATGGCCGCCCCCACGGACCACCTCGACCACATCGACCTCTGCAGCGGCGCCTTCTGGGCGGGCGACCACCACGCCGCCCTGACCTGGCTGCGGGCCAACGACCCCGTGCACCACGACGGCAACCTGTGGGGCGTCACCCGGTACGCGGACGTCAAGCACGTGTCCACGCGCCCCGACCTGTTCAGCAACGCCGGCGGCATCCGCCCGAACCAGGCGCCCCTCCCGATGATGATCGACATGGACGACCCCGCCCACCTCCAGCGCCGCAAGCTGGTGAACCGGGGCTTCACGCCCCGACGGGTCCGCGACAGCGAGCCGCAGGTGCGCGCAGGCGTGCAAGGAGATCGTCGATGCCGTCATCGACCGCGGCGAGTGCGACCTCGTCAACGAGGTGGCCGCCCTCCTCCCGATGATCATGATCGGCGATGCCCTCGGGGTGCGGCCCGAGCACCGCGCCGACCTGCTCCGGTGGTCCGACGACATGCTCAAGGGCCTCGCCACCGAGGCGACCCCAGAGCAGGTCGAGGCCACCGGCAACGCCTACGTGGAATACACGCTCTACGCCACCGAGGTGATCGCCGCCCGGCAGGCCGATCCCGGGGACGACCTGATGAGCATCCTCGTCCACGCCGAGGTCGACGGTGACCGCCTCAGCCACGACGAGGTGATCCAGGAGTCGCTGCTCATCCTCATCGGCGGTGACGAGACCACGCGCCACGTGATCTCCGGGGGGATCCACCAGCTCCTCGTGCACCGCGACCAGTGGGAGCGCCTTGCGGCCGACCCGGCCGTGCGCCCCGCCGCGGTCGAGGAGATGCTGCGATGGGTGACGCCCATCAAGAACATGGTCCGCACCGCCACGCAGGACATCGAGCTCGGCGGCCAGCAGATCCGCGGGGGCGACGAGCTGATGCTCCTCTACCCGTCGGCGAACCGCGACGAGGCGGTGTTCGAGGATCCGTTCCGGTTCGACAGCGCCCGCACCCCCAACGAGCACGTCGCCTTCGGGTTCGGCACCCACTACTGCCTGGGCGCCAGCCTGGCGCGCCTGGAGATCGCCGCCATGCTCGATGAGCTGTTGACCAGGCTGCCCGACCTCGCGCTCGCAGATCCCGGTGCCCCGCTCGAGTACCGGCCCGCAAACTTCATCAGCGGCCTCGAGGTGCTCCCGGTCCGATTCTGACGCCAGGGATCCGCGCGTAGCCTGCCCACATGTCGTCCACACGCGCCGGCGGGGAGCCGTCGAGCACCTTCGACGACGAGGTCTCGGAGGTCGGGCAGGCCCACCTCGCTCGGTGGCTCGACGAGCAGCTCCCTCCCGGACCGTGCCTGGTCTGGGGCGGGGGCATGACCCTGGCGGCCGTGCTCGCCACCGATCGGCGTCGCTCCGTCCTGCTGGTGGAGCCCCACGCCCGCGCCCGCGAGGAGGCCTCCCGGCGATCGCGGCCCGGCGTCGCCCTGGGGGGCGCGGACGCAGTCGACGAGGGGTTGACGTTCGACAGCGGCGTGATCGTGGCCCGCCCGGATCAGGCATCGGTGGTCGAGCAGCTCCTCGCCGGCGCGCTTCGCGGTGCGGCGGTGGCGGTCGTCGTGGATCCAGCCGATGCCGACCAGGTGGTCGCCGCCCTCGAGGCCAGCGACCGCCGCCCGACGACCGTTCGGCAGCACCTTCGCCTGGCGTCGGTGGTCGGTGCCGACGATCGCCCGCTGCCCGCCGACTGGCTCGGTCTCACCGAGGGTGAGCCCGACACGGTGATCGTGCTGGATGGCGCGGAGACGCACCCGTCCGTCCTCATCGGCCGAGACGCGGGACCGACGCCCGCCTGGGCGGACCTGGACTGGCTGCGCCGGTCGATCCGTGAGGTCGACGCGGAGCTTCGTGCCGTCGACGCCGTGCGGCTCGGCGAGCTCGAGGAACAGCTCACCGCAGCCGAGCACCGGCGCGCCGAGCTCGAGGCGCGGATGGCGAGCTTGCAGCAGCGCATCGCGGAGCTGGAAGCATCCACCAGCTGGCGGGTGACCGCCCCCCTGCGCTGGGTGTCCGACCGGACGACGCGGCGATGACGACCCGTGTCGAGCACTGGGGCACCTCCGTGGTCGCCAACTACGGCGATCTGCTCTATCCGCTCGTCCTCGCACGCGCGCTGGGCGACGCGATCCCGGACCTCGAGCTGACCTACGCCGACCCCATCGGTGGGGTCGCATCGATGGGGCTCCACCACCAGGCGCGACGGGCCCTCCGTCTCGGCGAGCCGGGTTTCTGGGAGCAGGTCGCCGGGGTCGATGCGGTCGTGATCGGGGGCGGCGACCTGCTCCACCCGGGTACGACGGTCGTCCGCACCGGCGGCTCGATCGCGCGCGTGGAGAACTGGGGCTTCGTGGAGGCCGGCTTGCTCGGCGAGGTCCGCCCGCTGGCCTGGAACGGGCTGGGCGTTCCCTTCGACGTGCCCTCGGAGCTCGCACCGGCTCTGCGCGCCGCGTGCGCACCGGTCGCCCTGCTCACCGTGCGCGACGACGGGTCCCGTCGGCGGCTGGAAGCGGCGGGGGTCGACGCGGACATCCAGGTGGTGCCGGACACGGCCTTCCTCATCGACGGCGTGGTGACCGCCGCTGAGCGCGAGGTGGCCCTCGACTCGCTCCGCCGGCAGGGCGAGATCCCCGCGTCCGGCCCCCTTCTCGTGGCGCACGCCTCGTTCGCATCACCGAGCGTGCTCAACGAGGTCGCCGGCGCGCTCCGCGCCAGCGTGGATGCGCACCCGGACCTCCAGGTCGTGCTGCTCGCCATCGGGTCCACCCACGGCGATGACGCTGCGTTGGAGCTCGTGGCCGAGCAGCTCGACCGCCCCTCGTGGCTCGTGGCCGCACCGACTGTCGTCGAGGTCACCGCGCTGCTCGGGGCCGCGACGGCCATGGTGTCGACCAGCTTCCACGCGACCCTCGTGGCGTCCGTGTACGGCGTGCCCTCGCTGCCGTTCGCCCACTACGGCCACCAACCGGCCAAGCTCGTCGACCTGGTGCGCCAGCTCGGACGCGAGCAGTGGCTGCTCGACCGTCCGTCGGCGATCCCGACCGCGCTCGAGGCCGTCCTCAGCGGCTCTGGCGCAGTGGAGGCAGCGCCGATCGCGGGGCTCCAGCGCCGCGCCCAGGATCACCTCGCCCGGATCGCGGAGGTGGTCACCCGACCCATCCCGGAGGGTATCGACCTCGCCGAGCGCGGCGCCGCGCAGCGGCACTCGCTGGAGGGGCTCGCGGCGACCGAGGCCGCGCTCGATCGGACGCGCCAGGAGCTGGAGATCCTCCGCGAGCACCATGAGCGAGCCGTCCGGCGCTCGCGTGTGCTCGAGGTCGGCTACTGGAGGGAGCGCGACCGGCACGCCTCTGCCGAGACCACGCCGACGCCACCGGGCACCCGCGTGCTCGACCTGGGTGTGATCGACCGAGCGGAGCTTCGATCGCTCCCCTACCGGTGGGCCCACGTGGGCCCTCTCGCGTCGCGGGAGGACCTCGCGCGCCTCGCGCGCTCGGTGCCGATCGAGTCGGCGGAGGTGCGCTGCGACTCGGACGCTCGCCGGTCGTGGAGCTACCGGGTGCGGTGCCTCGTCGACATGGGCGGGCGGAGCGCCGTGAGACCGCAGGAGCTCGATCCCATCTGGCGCGCGCTGGCTGACGACCTGGCCGGTGACGCCTACCGGGCAGCGCTGGCGCGGCTGACCGGGGTGGACCTGGCGCCACTCGACCTCGAGGCCAACGTGTTCTCGTATCCCACGGGCGGGTTCCAGGACCCCCACCCCGACCTCCCCGAGAAGGTCGTCACCCACGTCATCTGGTTCAACGAGTCGTGGCGGGCCTCCTACGGTGGGTGCCTGCGGATCCTGAACGGCTCCGACGAGCAGGACGTCGTGGAGGAGCTGCTCCCCGAGCTCGGCTGGTCCGCCGTCTTCGTCCGGTCGGACCAGTCGTGGCACAGCGTCACCGAGGTGACCGACGCGGCGCCGCTCGACCGCCGGGCCGTCGTGGTGACCTTCCATCGGCCGGGTTCCCCGTCGACGATGTGGCCGAACGGCGCCTGAGCTCGCCTCAGAACCAGGGGTGGTCGGCGGCGAACACCCGCCGCGCCTCGCTCGCGGACCGGGGGCCGAGCAGGGCATCGGGGCTCGGAGGATCTGCTCGCAGGGCCTGGCTGTCGGCCGACGACAGGCCGCAGGGCACGGCCGCCGGGTCGATGCCGTACAGACGGGCGGCGTTGCCGGCCAGGATGCCCGCCTTCACCTCACCGGTGAGGGGGGCATAGCCGAACCGCTCCTGCGCCTCCGCCGTGATCTCGAACGCGCGGAACGCGTCGATCTGGTCCTGCGGTGACCCGTACCAGATCGAGTCGGTCCCCCACAGCACGTTGCCCGGGCCGAGCGCCGCGATCAGCTTGCCGAGCAGGTGGGCCGCCTGGTCGGGGTCACCCATGAGGTTCCGCCAGGTCGAGCCGAGCTCGGCGTACACGTTGCCGCCGGGCGCGATGCCCGCCGCGCGGACGGACCCGAGCAGCCGGTCGACCCCTCCGTTCGGCGAGCCGGGCTCGTAGGGACCCTCCGTGACGGCGACCTCGTGCCCCGAGTGGTACGCAACGAAGCGCACGCCCGGGTGCGCGGCAGCCGCAGGGCCGACGTCGCCGGGGTCGCCGCCCAACCCCTTGTGCACGCAGACGATCGGCGGCCCGATCTCCTCGACCAGCGCGAGGAACGCCTCGCCCACGTCGTCATCGAGCCGCCACGGGCGCCCGACGTGCGTGTACGACTTCCAGGCCGCGAGGTCGTACCGCTCGGCCTCGGCTCGCATCGCGTCGAGGGCGGCCCCGAGCGGGCCCACGTTCGGCTGGGCGTGGCCCTGCACGAGCACCCGGCCGTCGCCGCACAGCTCGTCGGCGGCGCGCCGGGCCGCGTCCATCACCTCGGCCGACAGCGGATCGGGATCGCCCAGCACGGGGATCGCGGACAGGACGACCATCGAGGTGTCGGAGCGATCGAACACGAGGTCGAGCCAGTGCGCCGTGTCGAAGCACGCCGGGCCGTCGCCACATCGGGCCTGCGGGAACGTGCTGCCGAACGTGCCCTGGTAGCCGTCGAGCTCGAGGAGGTGCTGCTGCACGTCGATGACGGCCTGGCCGTCGCCCCCGAGCACGGAGGTCGCGACCTCGGGATCGGTGGTCGCGTCGGCCGGGACGTCGAACGTGCCTGCCGAGCCGCCCTCGTCGTCGCCCGAGCACGCGCCCAGTGCGAGGAGGGTGGCCGCCGAGGCCATCGAGGTGCGGAGGAAGTCCCGTCGCGACATCCCGAGTCGCCGGGCCGCGTCGTCACACGTTCGGCGGGCGAGCGCCACGGCGCGAGAGACGGACGGGGACAGCGGTGGCGGCGCGAACTCACCGTTGGAGCAGGAGCCGAGCTTGATCGGCAGCCGGGGCTCGTCGTCGCGCGCGTCCAACGCCGCTCCAGTGGCGTCCACTCCGACCACGTCGACTCAGGCATCTGCCCTCCCGACCCTCACACCGCGGTGGCTCGATCCTGCCAGTACTTGTCTCGCAGCAGGCGCGTGTAGAGCTTGCCGGTGGGATGGCGCGGCAGCTCGGGCTCGAAGTCGACGCTGCGCGGCACCTTGAAGCCAGCCAGCTGACGGCGGGCGAACAGCAGGAGGTCGGCCTCGAGGTCGGGCGATGGCTCGTAGCCCGGCGCCAGCTCGACCGCCGCCTTCACCTGCTCGCCCCACTCCTCATCGGGGATCCCGAACACGGCGACGTCAGCAACCGCAGGGTGCTCGATGAGCACTTGCTCGATCTCGGCCGGATAGATGTTCACACCGCCCGAGATGATCATGTTCGCGGCGCGGTCCGACAGGAACACGAAGCCGTCCTCGTCGACGTGGCCGACGTCGCCCATCGTGAAGGTGCCGGGCGCCAGGTGCGCGGCGTCGGTCTTCTCCTGGGCCTGGTGGTACTCGAAGACATCGTCGGTGATGCGGTTGTGGGTGTACAGCGTCCCCACCTCACCGGCCGGGAGTCGCGTGCCCTCGGCGTCGACCGCGAACACCTCGTAGCTCGGGATCGCCTTGCCGACGGTGCCCGGCTTGGTCAACCACGCGGCCGAGTCGACGAGGGTGAACACGCCCCCTTCGGTGCTCCCCCAGTACTCGGTGAGCACCGGACCCCACCACTCGATCATCTTGTGCTTCGTCGTCGGCGCGATGGGGGCCGCCCCGTGGAGCACGGTGGAGAGCGACGACGGGTCGAAGGCCGCTCGCTCCTCCTCGGGGAGACGCAGCAGCCGGACGCACATGGTCGGGACGACGTGGCTGTTTCGGACCGCCCGCTCCTGGATGAGGTGCAGGCACTGCGCCTCATCCCAGCGCGGCATCACCACGAGCTCGCTGCCGTTGGCGAGGTCGATCGCCGCGAAGCCGAGCGGAGCGGCGTGGTACAGCGGGCCCGTGACGAGGTGCGGCCCCTTGCCGTCGAGGCCCAGCACGATCCCCGCCGCGCCGCCGAGGGACAGCGCCTCGCCCAGGCTGGGCTGTCGGCGCCGCTTGACGCCCTTGGGTCGACCGGTGGTGCCCGACGTGTAGAGCATGGTGCCGCCGCCCGGTCCGTCGAGGGCGAACGGGGCGTCGTTCGGGTGCTCTGCCAGCGCCTCGAAGGCGGGGCCGGCCACGACCACCTCGACCGCATGGGCCGCTTGCTCGGCTGCCGCCTTCGCCACGACTTCGTTCTCCGGGTCGGTGAAGATGATCGTCGAGGCGCTGTCCTCGAGGATGTACGCGACCTCGGGCGCGGTGAGGTGCCAGTTGACGGCCGTGACCCAGGTGCCTGAGTGCTGGGCGGCCAGGAGGACGTCGATCAGCTCGACCCGGTTGCCCAGCAGCATGGCGGCGTGGCCGCCGACGGGCACACCACCGTCGTCGAGCAGCCAATGGCCGAGGCGGCGCGCCCGGTCGAGCAGCTCGCCTCGGGTGCGGCGTCGAACGAGATCGTCGACGGCAGGGGCGTCTGGATCCGCCGCGACCTGATCGAGGAAGGACATGCCGTCGATCCTGGCAGGGATCACCGTGGGGCGCGCCCTAACCTGCCGCCATGGCTGGAGGAGGGCACGGCGCCAAGGCCGTCATCGCCGCACTGATGGCGAACGACGGGGATCGCGGTCGCCAAGTTCGTCGGGTTCGTGATCACCGGCTCCGCCTCGATGCTGGCGGAGTCGATCCACTCGGTCGCCGACTCCGGCAACCAGGGCTTGTTGCTCCTCGGCGGTCGTCGGGCCCGCCGCGAGGCCGACGAGGCCCATCCCTTCGGCTACGGGCGGGAGCGGTACTTCTGGGCCTTCGTCGTGGCCCTCGTGCTGTTCAGCCTCGGCGGCGCCTTCGCCATCTTCGAGGGCATCTCGAAGATCCGGCACCCGCACGAGCTCGAGTCGCCGGCGGTCGCCATCGCGATCCTGCTGCTCGCCATCGTCCTGGAGACCTACTCCCTCCGCACGGCCATCGTCGAGGCCGACAAGATCCGAGGCGACGCCAGCTGGTGGCAGTTCATCCGTCGGTCCAAGAACCCGGAGCTGCCGGTCGTGCTCCTCGAGGACTTCGGCGCCGAGATCGGCCTGCTGGTCGCGCTCTCCGCCATCACGGCCACGCTGGTGACGGACGAGCCGATCTGGGACGGCATCGGCACCCTGACGATCGGCCTGCTGCTCACGGCGATCGCGATCGTGCTGGCCAGCGAGATGAAGAGCCTGCTCCTCGGCGAGACCGCCAGCCCCGAGGTGGAGTCCGCCATCCGATCGGCGATCGAGCGGGACGTGGCGGTCGAGCGACTCATCCACATGCGCACGCAGCACATCGCGCCGGACGAGCTCCTCGTCGGGGCCAAGGTGAGCTTCCACGACGGCCTCGGGGTGGCGCAGCTGGCGGCGGCCGTCAACCGGGTCGAGACCTCGGTCCGCGCTCACGTGCCCGAGGCGAGGGTGATGTACATCGAACCGGACGTGGTCGTCGCGGCCCGGGAGCCGGCATGAGCCCCGCGGATGCCGCCGGCAGGCGCCAGCTCGAGATGCTCGGCGAGCTGATCCGCCGGCAGCGGCAGCAGGCGGAGCTGACCCTGCGGGAGCTCGCCGAGCGCACGAACGTGTCGAACCCGTACCTGTCCCAGATCGAGCGTGGCCTGCACGAGCCCTCGGTCCGCGTGCTCAAGGCCATCGCGGGTGCGCTGAACCTCAGCGCCGAGTCGCTCCTCGTCCAGGCCGGCGTGCTCGATGGCACCGACGCCACCACCTCGCGGGTCACCGTGGAGCAGGCGGTCAACGACGATCCCAAGCTGAGTGACGACCAGCGAGCGGCCCTGCTGAGCGTCTATCGGAGCTTCGTCGAGGACGACCAGCCGAAGCCCAGCAAGCTCGCGCGCAAGCGGTCCTGAGCGCGCAAGAGCGGCGCTCCGGGGGGAAGGGAGCGCCGCTCGATTGCACTGAGCCCACGAGGGGCTCGGTCCGTGACGCCGAAGCGCCATCGGGGGTGTGACGACGGGGAGTGCCCCGCGGCACGAGGGGTCAGGCGGCCTTGACGACCTTCTTGGGGGTGGCGTACCCGGCGACGGGCGCCACGGTCTCGAGGACGGCGAGGACGATCGCGGCGTTCGCGTCGATCAGCTTCTTGGTGAAGGCGACCTGCGACTTGACGACCTCGATGGGGGTCGGCAGGGAGGCTGGGTAGGTCACGTCCGGGAGGCGGTCCTCGACGAGATCGACGCCCTTGGCGACGTAGTCGACGACCGGGGCCTTGGCCTTCTTGACGAAGTCGAGGACCTTGTCCTCGTAGTCCTCGACGGTGCTGAGGTAGTTGCTCATGAGGTGCTCCTTGGGGGGTGGAGGGAGGGGAAGCTCTGCGCTAACTATATCTAGCAGTTGCTTGATTCGTCAACGTGACGTCGGCCACGTCCCACATCCCCAAAAGCCGACCGAGTTTGTCGGCTTTCCCCCAGCACTGGCTATGGTGTCGATCTCACCACCGACCGTAGGAGGAACCATGGCGATCCGCCTGGGGGACGACGCTCCCGACTTCACCGCCGACAGCACCGACGGCCCGATCAGCTTCCATGCGTGGAAGGGCGACAGCTGGGCGGTGCTCTTCTCGCACCCGAAGGACTTCACCCCGGTCTGCACCACCGAGCTGGGCCGCGTGGCCGCGCTCAAGCCCGAGTTCGACAAGCGCAACGTGAAGGTCGTGGGCCTGTCCGTCGACGGTGTCGCGGACCACGAGAAGTGGAGCCAGGACATCACCGACGTCACCGGCTCGTCGCTGAACTTCCCTCTCCTCGCCGACCCCGATCACAAGGTGGCCGACCTCTACGACATGATCCACCCGAACGCGAACGACACCCTCACGGTGCGCTCCGTCTTCGTGGTGGGACCGGACAACAAGGTCAAGCTCACCCTCACCTATCCGGCCTCGACCGGCCGCAACTTCGACGAGCTGCTGCGCGTCATCGACTCGCTGCAGCTCACCGCCAACTACAAGGTCGCGACGCCAGCGGACTGGAAGAACGGCGAGGACGTGATCATCGCCGGATCGGTCTCTGACGAGGACGCCAAGGTCGCCTTCCCCGACGGCTGGGACGCCAAGAAGCCGTACCTGCGGGTCGTCAAGCAACCCGGCTGATCAGGCGGGCACTCCCATGGCGAGGGCATAGGCCTGGCGCCATCGCGATCCCTCCATGCCCAGCTCGACGAGTCGGGACTCGGCACCGGCCATGCGCATCGCGGCGTCAGCCTCCCCCCGGGCTGACGCCGCGGTCGCGCTGGCCAGGCGCACCAGCGCCTGCGAGACACGATCCTCGGTGGCGTCGGCAGCGGCGGTGACCTGGTCGAAGGCAGCGGTGGCGGCCGCGCCGTCGTCGCGCCGGGCAAGCGCGAGGCCGCGGGCGATCCCGGCCGTGATGCCGTCGAGGTAGCTGGCCCGGTCGTGGGCGTCGACAGCATCGGCCTCCGCAAGCGCGGCGTCGATCGAGCCTTGGGCGGCGTGAGCGAGCGCCAGCGCCGAGTGGAGGTTCGGGTCGATGTCGGGGGCGAGGCGCTCCTGGAGCGCGCTCAGCACCTCGACGGCACCGTCGACGTCACCCGATTGCAGGCGATGGAGGCCGATGGACGTCGCTCGCTCCGTGTCCCCCACGACGAACCCGCCCGCGTCGCCCTCGAGGGTGGCCGATGGGATCGCCGCCAGCAGCCTCGTGCTGCGCGCCGTGTCGCCCACCTGCACCGTTGCGCTCAGCCCGGCCATCACCGACATGACGTGCTCCCGCTCGTTCCGCGAGGCGTTGTCGTCCACGTCCACCGAGGCGACGACCGCGAGGCCCTCGTCGATGTGACCAGCGAGCACGAGCGCCCGACCCAGGACGGCCGACGCCTGTGCGTGGCCGAAGTCGTCCTTGATGCCCGCGAACAGCTCCCGTGCCTCGCGCAGCCGGTCGATGGCGCTGAGGGTCCGGCCCGTCCAGAGGCGCACGGACCCGGCCAGCACGAGCATCATGCCGAGGGCCCAACGGTCGCCACCGCGGCGGTCCTCGCTGAGGATGGCCTCGGCCATCTCTCCGGCCTCGGCACTGTGGCCCTGCTGGAACCGCGTCCACGCGAGCAGGCCACGAGCCCAGCGCAGGCCGCCCTGGTCGCCGATCTCCTCGAAGGTGGCCGCCGCCTTGCGCAGCAGCCCCTCCGCCTCCTCGGCCCGCCCCGCGTAGAACGCGCACCAGGCCAGGTTCTGACGGGCCCATGCCACCCCACGGTGGTCGTCGAGAGCCTCGAAGCCGGCGAGCGCCTGCTCGAGCAACCCCGTGGCGGCCGCGTACTCGTGGCGGAACAGAGCCGCGAAGCCACGCAGGCGGAGCACCTCGGCCTCGCCAGAGGCGTCACCGAGCTCGGCGAAGACCGCTCCGGCCTCGTCGAGGGCGGCCTCCGACGCTGCCCACCCCGACTCCTTCTGCTCCACGTCGGCGAGCACGAGCAGCGCTCGACCGAGGTCGGCCCGGCCCTCCGCGCCGGCCTGGCGGCTCTCGTCCACCGCGGCGACGGCATCGCAGCGCGCGGGGGCGATCTCCCGCAGGCCTGCCAGAGCCCGGGCCCGGCCGGTGAGGAACGCCCGGTGACGGGGTCCATGCGCACCCGCCAGGAGTCGCAGGCCCTCCTCGTACAGCCGCTCCGCGACGACGGGGATCTCGGCTTGGCTGGCCCGGGCGGCGGCCACCTCGAGCCACTGCAGCGCTCGCTCGGTCAGGTCGTCGGGCAGGCCGTCGACGTGGCCGAGCTCGTTGACCAGCTCGGCTGCCCGCACGTAGTGGTGGGTGATGCGGTCGACCACGTCGTCGCGGTCGCGCTCCTCGTGGGCCTCCATCCACCCGGCGATCCCGGCATGCGATCGGGCACGATCTGCCTTCGTGAGGGTGCTGTAGGAGACCTCGCGGACCAGATCGGAGCGGAACGCCCACCGCTCCCCGTCGTCAGTGCCCGACAGGACCAGCAGGTCCTTGGCGACGAGTGCCTCCAGCACCGGGCGCACGTTCGGGATCCCGAGGTGCTTGCCGGCCATCACCTCGATGGCCTTCATGGGACCTCGACGACCCAGGACGGCACAGTCGTCCAGCACTCGGCGCTCGTCCACGGTGAGACCGTCGAGCCGAGCGGCCACGAGGCCGCGAAGCGTGTCCGGGAGCTCCACCAGGCCGATGGCACCACGGCCGGGGGCCCGCTCGACCCCGACCATGCCGGCGTCGGCCAGCAGCGTGACGAGCTCCTCGAGGAAGAAGGGGTTGCCGCCGCTGCGGACGAGCAGCGCCTTCGCGAGCTCGGGGCCCAGATCAGGACCGGCGAGCTCCTCCAGCAGCAGCTCGGCCTTGTCCGAGGTGAGCGGGTCGAGGGTGACCACCACGAGGTTGTGACGCCCGTGAGGCGGGTGCCAGCGCTCCTCGACCACCTGACGGGCGGTCGCCAGGACGACGAACCGACGGCTCGAGAGCCGATCGAGCAAGGTGTCCACGAGCTCCAGCACGAGGTCGTCCGCCCAGTGCAGGTCGGAGAGGACGACGACGACGGGCCGGTGCAGGGAGTAGCGCTCGGCGTAGGTGACGACCGCCGCGGTCGCCTCCTCGCGAGCCCGGCCCGGCTCGATGTTGCGGAGCTCGGAGTCGTAGCCCATCAGGTACAGCAGGCCCTGGTGCACGCGCTCGACCTCGACCGGGTTGGCGCCCTCGCCCAGCGCGATGCACACGGCGGTCGCGCGTCAGCTCCACCGCCTTCTCGGCGGGGTCGCTCGAGTGCGATCCCCGCGCCGTGGCGCAGCGCGTCGGCCACCGGCCACCAGACGTTCGCCTCGCCGTACGGCACACAGCGTCCCTCGAGGATCGAGCGCGTTGTGCTCGCACTCGGCGTGGCTCGCCAGCTCCTCGGCGAGGCGGGACTTGCCCACGCCGGCCTCGCCCAGCAGAAGGAGCAGGGCCCCGCGGGCGTTGTCGATGGAGTTCTGGACGCTGTGGCACAGCAGACCCAGCTCGGGTTCCCGCCCGATGAGGCGGGCACGGTTGCGCTCGGGGCGGTAGCCGGGCGGGGCGACTGCGGCGTCGGCGCGCCAGGCGGGCACGAGCTCCTCCCGACCCTTGACGTCGATCGGTTCGAGGGCGTCGTACCGCACGCTCCGCCGCGTCGCCGCGAACGTCGCCGGGCCGACGAGGACGTCGCCCGGCTGGGCGGCGCTCTGCAGGCGGTTCGCCGTGTTCACCACGTCGCCCATCGCCGTGTAGTCGCCGCCGGCGCGGAGCGCGCCGACGAGCACCTCGCCGGTGTTGACCCCCACGCGCATGCGGATGTCCACACCGAGCTCCACCGAGGTGAGCGCGAGCGTCTCCTGCATCCGCAACGCGGCTCGCACGGCGCGCTCGGCGTCGTCCTCGTGCGCCGTCGGCGCACCGAACAAGGCGACGATCGCGTCACCGATGATCTTGTCGACCCGGCCGCCGAAGGCGTCGATGTCCGCCACGAGCCGCTCGAAGCAGTCGTCGATCAGGTTCTTCACCTGCTCGGGATCGCGGGTCTCCGACAGCGCCGTGTAGCCGACGAGATCCGCGAAGAGGACCGTCACGATCCGACGCTCGTCCCCCCGCAGTCGCAGGTCCTGGCCGCACTCCGGGCAGAACCGTGCGCCCGCCGGCACGTCCGCATGGCAGTTGGGGCAGGTCACCGAAGGTGAATCTACCGGGACGGCCCGACCGACCCTCCGTCTGCGACCTCCCGACCGCCGGTCCTCCGGATCAGGGAGAACCCCCATTTCGGTTCGCCGGCACCGCAGATACGGTCCCCCGGATGACGATGACCTCCCCGAACCCTGAAGCTCCGCCCACCGCCGCGGCCCGGGCCGAGCAAGCGCTGAAGATCTACGGCATCGGCGACACCGAGGTCCGCGCCCTCGACGGCGTCAGCGTCGAGTTCGAGACCGGCCGCTTCACCGCGATCATGGGCCCGTCCGGGTCGGGCAAGTCCACGCTCATGCACTGCGTCGCCGGCCTCGACACGCTCACGTCCGGGCAGCGTGTTCATCGGTGACACCGACCTCACCACGCTCACCGACAAGGCGCTCACCCAGGTGCGCCGCGACAAGGTCGGCTTCGTCTTCCAGTCCTTCAACCTGATCCCCACGCTCGACGCCCTCGAGAACATCACGCTCCCGATGGACCTCGCGGGTCGGAAGCCCGATGCCGAGTGGGTCGACCACGTGGTCGACACGGTCGGCCTCGGCGATCGGCTCAAGCATCGCCCCAGCGAGCTGTCCGGTGGCCAGCAGCAGCGGGTGGCCGTCGCCCGCGCCCTGGCGGCACAACCAGCGATCATCTTCGCCGACGAGCCGACCGGCAACCTCGACTCGCGCGCCGGCGCCGAGATCCTCACCTTCATGCGGAAGGCGGTCGACGAGCTCGGGCAGACCATCGTGATGGTCACGCACGACCCCGTCGCCGCGGCCTACGCCGACCGGGTCGTGTTCCTCGTCGACGGCGCCATCGTCACCGAGGTCAAGAACCCCACCGCCGAGCAGCTGCTCGACCAGATGAAGGCCCTCGGCGGCACCTGATGCTCAGAGTGACCCTGCGCTCCTTCTGGGAGCACAAGCGCCGCCTCATCTCGACCGTCATCGCCATCGTCCTCGGCGTGGCCTTCATGGCCGGCACCTTCGTGCTCACCGACACGCTCGACAAGGTGTTCGACGACCTGTTCGCACAGGCCAACGACGAGGTCGACACACAGGTCCAAGGGGAGGTGCTCTTCAGCGATCCGTTCCAGGGCGACCAACGCGCGTTGCTCGACGCGGGCCTCGTGGACGATGTGGCGGCCGTCGACGGCGTCGACTCCGCCGTCGCGTTCGTCAGCACCATCGGCTTCGGGAGCACGAACCGGGTGCTGGGCACCGACGGCGACCCGGTCGGCGCCGCCCAGGGGCCGCCCACGCTCCTCGAGAGCTGGGTCGACGATCCGGACCTGTCCCCGTACGAGCTGCAGGAGGGGCGCGGCCCTGAGGCCGATGACGAGATGGCGCTCAACATCGCCGCACTCGAGGACGGCGGCCTCGAGGTCGGAGACCAGGTGACGGTGATCACCCAGTTCGGCCGCGAAGAGTTCACGCTCGTCGGGTCGTTCACCTTCGGGTCGGCCAAGAGCTCGGCCGGCGCGGTGTCGGCCGAGTTCACCCTCGCCCAGGCACAGCGGCTCGCCGGCACGGACGGGAAGATCCAGCAGGTGCTGGCGCGCGGCGCCGACGGCCTGTCCGAGGAGGAGGTCACCAGCCGAATCGCCAAGGTGCTGCCTGCGGGCGCCGAGGCCATCACCGGCCGCGAAGCAGCGGCCCAGCTGTCCGCCAGCGTGCAGTCCGGGTTCCGCTTCTTCAAGATCATCCTGTCCGTGTTCGGCGGCATCGCGCTCGTGGTGGGCGCCTTCGTGATCTCGAACACCTTCTCGATCCTGGTCGCGCAGCGCACACGCGAGCTCGCGCTGCTCCGGGCCGTCGGTGCCGGTCGCTCGCAGGTGCTGCGCTCGGTGCTGCTGGAGGCCACGCTCGTCGGCCTCGTGTCGGCCGTGCTCGGCTTGCTGGCCGGGGTGGCCCTCGCCAAGGGCGTCACTGCCCTCCTCGACGCCACCGGAGCCGACCTGCCCACCACGACGCTCCAGGTGCGTCCGGCCACCGTGCTGCTGGCCTTCGTGCTCGGCCTCGCCGTCACGCTCACTGCGGCCCTTGTCCCGGCGATCCGAGCCACCCGCGTGCCGCCGCTCGCCGCGCTGCGCGACGTCGCGCTCGACCGATCGGGCACCTCGCGGGGTCGGTTGGTGCTCGGTGTCCTCGTGCTCGTCGTCGGGGCGTTCAGCCTCTCCAGCGCCTGGACCGACGGTTCGTCGGATGCGCTCCCCACCGTGGGCCTCGGCGCGCTCCTCATCATCATCGGTGCCATCGTCATCGGGCCCCTCCTGGCGGCGCCCAGCGTGCGGACGATCGGCCTCCCCCTCCCCCGGCTGAAGGGGATCACCGGCCGCCTCGCCGCCGAGAACGCCGCCCGGTCGCCGAAGCGCACGTCGGCGAGCGCGTCAGCGCTCGTGATCGGCGTGGCGCTCGTCGGCTTCATCACGGTCTTCGCGGCGTCGGCCAAGGAGTCGGTCACGGCCCAGGTCGAGCGCGGCTTCACGGGCGACTTCGTGGTGCAGAGCTCGGGTGGCTTCGGCCCGCCCTCGGGGTTCCCAGCGTCGGTCGCCGACACCACCGCCGCCGTCGACGGGGTCGAGGTCGTGGTGCCCGTCGGCTTCGGACGCGCCGAGTTCACCTACCCCGACGGCGACCAAGCCACGGAGTTCCTCACCTCGGTCGAGCCCGAACGACTCTCCGAGGTGCTCGACGCCCAGATGACGCAGGGTGAGGTGGCCGACCTCCGCGACGACGGGATCATCATCGACACGAAGCTCGCCGACGACCACGACGTGGAGCTCGGCGACCACATCGGGATCACCCTGCCCGGGGGCGCGACCCTCGACCAGGAGGTGCAGGCGATCAGCGACGATGAGAACCTGCTCGGGACCTTCACGATCACCCGCGACACCTACGCCACGGTCGTGCCCGAGCTGCTCGACATCCAGGTGTTCGGCAAGGTCGACCGAGGGGGCCGACGTCGACGCGGTGATCGCTGACATCGAGGACGCCGTGTCGAGCACTCCCTCGCTCCAGGTCCTGGACCGCGACGGCTTCATCGGCGATCTGGCCAGCCAGATCACGTCGTTCGTCACCTTCATCTACGGGCTCTTGATCCTGTCGATCCTCATCGCCCTCATCGGCATCGCCAACACGCTGTCCCTGTCGATCAACGAGCGGACCCGCGAGCTGGGGCTGCTCCGAGCCGTGGGCATGGACCGTGGACAGATGCGCTCCGCGGTGCGCTGGGAGGCGGTGCTCATCTCGCTGCTGGGCACCCTCGTGGGCCTGGGGCTCGGGCTGTTCCTGAGCTGGGCACTCATCACCGCGCTCGAGAGCGAGGGCCTCACCTCGTTCGCGATCCCCGTGGTCTCGCTGGCCTTCATCACCGTGCTGGCCGCGCTGCTGGGCACGATGGCATCGATCCTGCCCGCCCGGCGTGCGGCTCGGCTCGAGATCCTCGACGCCATCGCCACCGAGTGACGTGAGCCTCATGCCCGACGCACTGCCGCAGGAGGCCCTCGACTTCCTACGCGAACGGCACTTGGCCACGCTCACCACGCTGCGTCCGGACGGCTCGCCGCACGTCGTCGCGGTCGGGTTCACCTGGGACGACGAGGCCGGGCTGGCACGCGTGATCTCGTTCGCACCGTCCCGCAAGGCGCGGAACCTCGGCGCGGCGCCAGGCTCGCGGGCGGCCGTGTGCCAGGTCGACGGCGGGCGCTGGTTGACGCTGGAGGGGCCGGCCGTGGTGACCGACGATCCCGCGCGGGTCGCGGAGGGCGTTCGCCGCTACGCCGAGCGCTACCGCCAACCGGGCGAGCGCACGGACCGCGTCGTCATCGAGATCGCCGTCGACCGCGTGCTCGGCCGCGCCTAGCCCTCCCTCCCCAACTCGCAGTTCCGGTGTGGAGGGGGAAACACGAACGGGTGTTCGTGTAGGCTGCTCGGGGTGTTCACGGAGATCGAGGTCGAGCGGCACGTCACATGGCAGCCATCCCTGCTCGGGATGGACGAGCCCGACTTCGACCCGTCGCTCGACGGGGCTCGACGGCGGTTCCTCGGCCGGGGCGCGTGGGTCGACGTCGTGCCCGGGTGGGTCACGGGTGCGGACGCGCTCTTCGACGAGCTGCTCGACACGGCCCCGTGGAAGGCGTTCGAGCGCCCGATGTACGACCGCGTTGTCGACGTGCCGCGGCTCGAGACCCGCACCTGGCACGACCGCCCTCGGCTGCTCGAGCGCATGGCCCGCTGCCTCGGGCGCCGCTACGGGGTGCGACTGCCGTCGATCTCCGCCAACCTCTACCGCGACGGCAACGACTCGGTTGCGTGGCACGGCGACCGCATCGGCCGCGTGCGAACGGACGCCGTCGTCGCGATCCTCTCGTTGGGCGCCACGCGCACGCTCCTCCTGCGACCCGACGGCGGTGGGCCGTCGATGGCCTTCCCGCTGCACTCGGGTGACCTCCTCGTGCAGGGCGGCACGTGCCAGCGCACCTTCGAGCACTGCGTGCCGAAGCGGGCGAACGCCGGACCGCGGATCAGCGTGATGTTCCGCCAGCGGGGCGGCAACTGAGCGTCAGGTACGGTCCGTCCCGATGACCGACACCACGACCACATGGGGCGAGGTGCAGGGCCGCCCGCTCACCTTCCCGATGGAGGTGGAGGAGCTGCGTGCGGCCACGGTCCTGTACTCCGTGCCCGCCGCGGCGGCCTCCGCCCTGCTGCCCGGCGACGCCTTCGAGGTCGTCGAGATCGCCCCCGACACCGCCCAGCTGGTGATCGCGGCGTGCGACTACGTCCGCAACCCCTGGGGCGACTACGACGAGCTCAACCTGGGCTTCCTGGCCCGTCCGGCCGGGGCGCCGTCGGAGGTGATCGGCTCGTTCGTCTACCGGATGCCGGTGAACCAGTCCTTCACCTGCGAGGCCGGCAACCGCGTGATGGGCTTCCCCAAGACCGTGGAGGACCTCACGGTCACCTACACCGACGCGACGGCGAGCTTCCGGCTGGAGATGGGGGGTCACCTCGTGCTCACGCTCACCGTGCCCCGCGCGGCACCCCTCGGCGAGCCGGAGCGGGTGGCGGCCAGGAGCTACTCGTACCTCGACGGTGTGCCCTACGGCACCGACCTGTCGATGGACATGGGCACCGGCCTGATCGATCCCTCCGACGTCGAGCTCGAGCTCGGCGACAGTCCGGTGGCCGACGAGCTGCGCTCGCTCGGCCTGCCGTGCCCCCCGGACTTCGCGACCTGGGGCGAGGGTCTCAGCGCCACCTTCCTCCTCGGCCAGCCGATCTGACCTCGGGGCGGGTCAGGGCTGGCTGCCGCCGAAGCCGAGGACCGCACCTCGGTCGTCGAACTCCAGGCCAGGCGCCCAGGCGACCTCCCACCGGTTGCCCTCCGGGTCGGCCACGTAACCGGAGCGGCCGCCCCAGGGGCGATCGACCACCTGCCCGATCTTGCGCGCGCCGGCCGCGCACATGGCCGCCACCACCTCGTCGACCTGCTCGCGGTCGTCCACGTTGAGGGCGAAGGTGTGCCCGCCCCAGCCGTGCTTGGTGAGCGGTTCGCCGGGAGCCGCCTCGTGGGCGAGGTCGTCGATGCCGTACAGCGCCAGCAGCACACCACCGAGGAGGAAGGCGCAGAACTGGTCACTCCCGCTGGCCTGCTCGGACCAGCCGAGGCCCTTGTAGAAGGCCCGCATGGTCGGCATCTCGCGGACGCCGAGCGTGACGAAGCTGAGGCGCGGCGGGACCGCCCTCACGCGTCGTCGGCGGGGCGCATCTCCGCCGGGTCCCAGAAGGCCCGCATCGTCGTGATCTTCCCGGCGTCGTCGAAGGTCATGACGTCGATGATGTCGACCACGAGGGTGGCGCCCCCGATGACCGGCCGGGCCTGCATCGGGAACGCGCACTCACCCGCCGCGACGCGCACCGGGCCGGTCCGGCGCAGCTCGATCGACTCGGCCATCGCGCTCGACAGCTCGAAGAAGGTCCCGATGGCCTCGTGGCCCTCGTGACGCGGCGTTCCCACCGGGTCCTCGATCCACGCGTCCGGCGTGAAGAGGTGGACGTACGCAGCCTGGTCGCCGGTGGTGAAGGCGGCGCAGTAGGCGTCGACGGTGGCTCGGATGGATGCGGCATCAGCGGTCATGCCGGAGACTCTGCCAGGTTCTGTGTGCAGTCAGCGGTCGAGGACGAGGCGCGGGCCCCGATCCCAGGTGAGGTAGTTCCAGGCCCAGTTCAGGAGCACCGAGAGGCGGTTGCGCTTGCCGACCAGGAACACGAGGTGGAGGCCGAGCCACGCCAGCCAGGCCAGCGCGCCCCGGAGGTGGATGCGACCCGGGAGCTCGGCCACCGCGGCGCGCCGGCCGATCGTGGCCATCGTCCCCTTGTCGCGGTAGCGGAACGGCTCGGTGGCGCGTCCGTCGAGCAGCCGGTGGATCTGACGGGCGACGTGACGGCCGCTCTGCATGGCCACGGGCGCGAGCTGAGGCAGCAGCTCGCGCTGGCCGTCGCGGGCGGCCGCGATGTCACCGATCGCCCACGCACCCTCGCGCCCAGGCACGCGCAGGTCGGCGTCGACCACCACCCGTCCGCCCCGATCCTGCTCGAGGCCGATCGTGGCCGCGAGTGGGTTGGCCTTCACCCCTGCGGCCCACACGAGCGTCTGGCACGGGAGCACCTCGCCGTCGGCGAACGTGACCGCGTCGGGGCCCACCGATGCGACCTCGGCCCCCAACCGCACCTCCACGCCGCGAGAGCGCAGCGTGTCGAGGGCGTGGCGGCGGCTCGCCGCTGAGAACGGGTGGAGCAGATGGTCCTGCATCTCCACGAGGACCACCCGGGCCCGGCTCACGTCGAGGCCCGGGTAGTCCTTTCGGAACACCATGGCGAAGAGCTCGGCCAGCGCACCCGCCGTCTCGACGCCGGTGGGCCCGCCGCCGACAACCACGAAGGTGAGGCCGCCGCGATCGAGATCCGCCGGATCGGTGTCGGCCGCCTCGAAGCGGCGCAGGACGTGGTTCCGCAGGTGCGTCGCGTCGGCCAGCGTGTAGAGGGGGAAGCCGTGGTCTGCCGCGCCCGGCGTGCCGAAGTAGGTCACCGCGGCGCCGGCGGCGAGGACGAGATGGTCGAAGGGCAGGTCAGGTTGGTCGGCGACGCGGACCGCGCGCGCGTCCCAATCGACCCCGGTGACCCGGCCCTGCCGGAACCGCACGTTCGGCTGACGATGGAAGAGGCCGCGGACCGCGTGGGCGACGTCAGCGGCGTTCAGGCCCGCGGTGGCCACCTGGTAGAGCAGCGGCTGGAACGTGTGGAAGTTGTGCTGGTCGACGAGCGTCACCTCGACCGGCGCCCCCTTGAGGTGACGGGCGACCTCGAGCCCGCCGAACCCGGCTCCGATCACCACGACCTTCGGGACCACCGCCATGGTGGCAGTCTACCCATGGCTTGTGAAAGGTCTCACGAACTGGGTCAGGGTGGTGGCTGGCACGTCGGGCACCAGTAGGTGCTCCTTGCCAGGTCGCCGTGGCGGGTCATGCGGACCGGGGTGCGGCAGCGGTGACACGGCTGGCCGCGGCGGCCGTACACGGCCAGTCCCGCGGGGTGGGTACGGCGCTCGGGCTGACCGAGGTTGGCCTGCAGCTGCCGCGCGGCCGTCGACCAGACCCGGCGCCGCGTGGGCTCGTCGACGGCCTCGAGCGGTGTGCCGGGGTCGACCCCGACGGCGAAGCAGGCTTCGGACTTGTACACGTTGCCTACCCCGGAAGCGATCCGCTGGTCGAGGAGCGCCTCCCCGAGCGTGCCGCCGGCGACGGGGATGCTCGCCGCCCGCTCGAGGATCTGGTCGAGGACGGCATCCGTCAGTGAGGCCGCGAGGCAGAGATCAGGGCCGAGCGCCGCCAGGGCGACCGGCTCCGTGCCCGCGCGGTGGTACGTCTCCACGACCGGGGCCTGGAAGCACACCGCCAACCAGCCGCTGTCCGCGCCCACCACCGCGCGGGCCAGGTAGGCCGGCTTCCGCCACCGCTCGCGCTCCCGGTACACGTGCCACGAGCCAGTCATGCGCAGATGGGTCCGCAGCACGAGCCCACCCTCGAAGTGGATGAGCAGGTGCTTGCCGCGAGCCTCCACGAGCTGGATCCGCTCGCCGAGCCGTGGTGCCTCTCCCCGCAGCCGCGGTGCCTCGAACCGGCTGAGCGCGTGACCCTGGAGGGCGGGCTTCAGCCGGGCGGCCGTCTTGAAGATCGTGTCGCCTTCGGGCACGGGGTCAGTGTGCCCGGACGGTCGGCACGTGGGACACCAACAGCCTGGTGGGACTGCATCTTGCATCCCGATACCGTCAGCGCCGATGACGAGCAACGAGATCAACGAGTTCAACAAGGGGATCATCGAGGAGTTCCGCGCGAGCCACGGGGTCGTCACCGGGATGTTCGCGGGAGCACCGATGATCCTGGTCACGCACCGAGGTGCCAAGTCGGGGGTCGAGCGCACCTCGCCGCTCGTCTACACGCGCGACGGGGACCGTGTCGTGATCATCGCCTCCAAGGGGGGCGCGCCCTCCCACCCGGCCTGGTTCCACAACATCTCGGCCAACCCCCGGGTGCACGTGGAGATCGGCGACGAGTCCTACGACGCCGACGCCGAGATCCTCACGGAAGGCCCCGAGCGCCAGCGCCTCTTCGACCAGCAGGCCGAGCTCATGCCGAACTTCGCGCAGTACCAGGAGAAGACCGACCGGGTGATCCCGGTCATCGTCCTCACGAAGGCCTGATGCCCAGGCGCCTCACCACCACCGAGCGGCGAGCCCGACTGGCCGCGCGCCACCGGCTCGCGCCCTGTGCGCGCACCGACGACGACCTCGTGGCGATCGCCCGGTCAGTGGTCGCGCTGCACGCCACCGATCCCTCCAGCGTGGTGCTCTCGGCGATGGCACGCATGCACGACCCCGATGCGACGGCCGTCGAGCACGCACTCTACGAGGACCGCCACCTCGTCCGCATGATGGCGATGCGCCGCACGATGTTCACCTGCGCCACCGAGGACGCCTCGCTCCTTCAGCGCTCGAGCTCCGACGCCGTCGCCGCGGCAGAGCGCAGGAGGCTCGTGGCACTGCTCGAGGAGAAGGGGATCACCACCGACGCCACGCACTGGCTCGCCGGCGTCGAGGCCAAGACCCTGAGCGCCATCGCCGAGCTCGGTGAAGCCGCCGCCACGGATCTCACCAAGGTCGTCCCGGAGCTCGCCATCCAGATCCCGATGTCCGAGGGCAAGCGCTACGCGGGCACGATCGGCGTTTCTTCGCGGGTGCTCAACCTCATGGGCATGGAGGGACACCTCGTGCGGGCGCGCCCCAAGGGGCGCTGGACGAGCAGTCAGCATCGGTGGGCGCCCCTCGCCAGCTGGCTGGGCGCGCCACTCGCCGAGATCCCGGCTCCGGAGGCGCAGGTCGAGCTGGCCCGCCGCTGGCTCGAGCGGTTCGGGCCCGGCACGATCGCCGACCTGAAGTGGTGGACCGGTTGGACCCTGGGCGCGACCCGGGCGGCGGTCGCGGCCCTCGACACCGAGGAGGTCGACCTCGACGGCACCGTGGGGCTCCTGCTGGCAGGCGACACGGAACCGGCCCCCGAGCCCGAGCCGTGGGTTGCGCTCCTCCCGGGGCTCGACCCCACGACGATGGGGTGGCAGGAGCGAAGCTGGTACCTGGGCGACCACCGGCCGCACGTGTTCGACCGGAACGGCAACGCGGGCCCGACGGTGTGGATCGACGGACGCGTCGCCGGGGGGTGGGCGCACCGGAAGTCAGGGGAGGTGGTGTTCCGGCTCCTGGAGGACGTGGGCGCCGAGCGCGTCGCGCTGGTCGCCGCCATGGCTGCCGAGCTCGAGCGATGGCTCGGCGAGATCCGCGTCGTCCCCCGCTTCCCCGCCCCGCTCGACAAGGACCTCTCGACCTGATGGACGCCACGAGGGTCGACCGGTGGGTGTGGGCGGTGCGCCTCTACAAGACCCGTGCGGAGGCCACCGACGCCTGCAAGGGCGGCCACGTGAGGGTGAACGGCAAGACCGCCAAGCCAGCCACACCCGTCGCGGTCGGCTCGATGATCGAGGCCCGAGCCCACGGTCGCCACCGGATCTTCGAGGTCATGCAGGTCATCGACAAGCGCGTCGGCGCTTCCGTCGCCGCCGGCTGCTACGTCGACCACACGCCTCCCGAGCCCGAGCAGGATCGGGTGCGGGTAGCTGATCGCGAGCGTGGGTCGGGCCGGCCGACCAAGCGGGAGCGACGGCAGCTCGATCGCTGGCGCGGCGCGTGACAAGGTGCTCGAGTGTCGGCACCCCTCGAGCTCCGGTTCGTCACCTCCGCTGACCAGCTCGAACGCCTCCCCGAGAGCCCGGCCGAGGTAGCCGTCGTCGGGCGCTCCAACGTGGGGAAGTCGTCGCTGATCAACGCGCTGGCCAAGCGAAACGGGCTGGCCAACACGTCCAAGACCCCGGGGCGCACCCAGCTGCTCAACTGCTTCGCGTTCCCGGACGGCACGACGATGGTCGACTGCCCGGGCTACGGGTACGCCAAGGTGTCGAAGGTCCAGCGCGCGTCGATGGCCCGGATGATCGAGCGCTACCTCGTGGGGAGGGAGGAGCTGCAGATGGTGATGGTGCTCGTCGACGGCGAGGTCGGACCCACCGCCCTCGACCGGTCGATGCTCGAGTGGCTCCGAGCCGAAGGGCTGCCGCACCAGGTGATCGCCACGAAGCACGACAAGGTGAAGGCGGCGCAGCGCGAGAAGCGCAAGCGGCAGCTGGCGGCCGCGTGCGACCTCGAGCCGGGCGACGTCGTATGGGTGAGCGCGACCAAGAACATCGGCATCGACCGCCTTCGGGACCTCGTGCGGATCTGGCTGGCGCCGTGATCGACCGCGACCGGCTCAGGGACCAGCTGGCGCGGGAGCGGGCCACCTTCGCGGAGGCGCGACCTCGATCGGCGGCGGCCGCGGCCGAGGCGGTCACCCATCTCGTCGGCGGGGTGCCGATGACCTGGATGGCCAAGTGGGCGGGCGGCTTCCCCATCTTCCTCGATCGGGCCGGGGGCAACCGCGTCACCGACATCGACGGGCACACCTACGTCGACTTCGCCCTCGGCGACACCGGCGCCATGGCGGGACACTCCCCGCCGGCCACCATCGCCGCAGTGCGCCGCCGCCTCGAGGACCACGGTGGGATCACGGCCATGCTCCCCACCGAGGACGCCGCGTGGGTCGCCGCGGAGCTGGCCAGCCGGTTCGCCGTCCCCCGCTGGTCCTTCGCGCTCTCGGCCACCGACGCGAACCGCTGGGCGCTCCGCCTCGCGCGCCTCGTCACCGAACGGCGGCTCGTCACCTGCTTCGCCTACAGCTACCACGGCACCGTCGACGAGACCTTCGTCGTGCGAGCGCCCGACGGGCACACCGTCGCGCGGGCCGGCAACGTGGGACCCCCCGTCGACCCCACCACCACCACGCGAGCCGCGGAGTGGAACGATCTCGCCTCGGTCGAGGCGGCACTGGCCGACCGGCAGGTCGCGGTGCTCATCACCGAGCCAGCGCTGACGAACATCGGCATCGTGCTACCCGAACCAGGGTTCCTCGACGGGCTGCGAGAGGTGTGCGACCGAACCGGCACCCTGCTGCTGATCGACGAGACGCACACCCTGTCCGTCGGCCCGGGTGGCTGCACCCAGGCGTGGGGGTTGCGTCCGGACCTCGTCACCCTGGGGAAGTCGTTCGCCGGCGGTGTCCCCGTCGGCGCCTACGGGCTGTCCGCCGCGGTCGCCGAGCGGCTCGCCGCCCGCGTCGACGCCGACGGTGCCGACCTCGTCGACGTGGGCGGGGTGGGTGGCACGCTGGCCGGCAACGCGCTGTCGATGGCTGCGGCCCGGGCCACCCTCGCCGAGGTGCTCACCCCGACGGCGTTCGACGGGATGATCGAGCGCGCCACCCGGTTCACCGTCGGCGTGCAGGGGGTGATCGATCGGCACCAGCTGCCGTGGAGCGTGGTGCAGCTCGGGGCCCGCACCGAGTACCGCTTCGCCTGTCCCGCCCCTCGCACCGGCACCCAGTCGGCTGCGGCTGGGGACGACGAGGTCGAGGAGCTCCTCCACCTCGCGCTGGCCAACCGCGGCATCCTGCTCACGCCGTTCCACAACATGGCGCTCATGGCGCCCACCACCACCGACGCCGACGTCGACCTCCACACCGAGGTCTTCGCCGAGGTGGTGGCCGAGCTCGTCAGCTGACCGAGGGGTCGACCTCGAGCCGGTTCGTCAGTGGGCAGGGATCGCGTAGGTGACCGTGGCATGCGCCACCGGTTCGCTCGGGTCGGCGCCGTCACTCCAGAGGCGGACCTCGCTCACCGACTGGCGCCGGCCGAGACGGAGCAGCGTGGCGTGCGCGAGCAGGTCCGCCTGGCCCGGCTTGGCGAGGAAGCTGATCGTGAGGTTGCTCGTCACCGCGAGGGCGACCGGGCCGATGTGCGACAGCGTGACGAGCCACGCGGCGGCGTCCGCGAGCCCCATCATCGTGGGACCGGAGAGGGTGCCGCCGGGTCGCAGCTGGCCGGCGTCGTACGGGACGCGCATGCGCAACCCGTCCGTTCCCGCGTGCTCCACCCGGTAGGCGCGCGGCGCCCCGGGGAAGGCGCCCGTGAGGAAGTCGTTGAGCTCGTCGACGGTCATGGCCAGGTCGGTCACGGGCGGCGAACCTACCTGCCCCCGCTGACGTCGAGGAGCGCCCCGGTGACGTAGGACGCCTCGTCGGAGCAGAGCCACGCGATGGCGTTCGCGACCTCGATCGCCTCGCCACCCCGGCCGAGCGGCACGGAGTCGCGCCGCTCCTCGACGCGGTCGGGCTGGCCACCGCTGGCATGGATCTCCGTCTTGATGAGCCCGGGCCGCACGGCGTTGACGCGGATCCCCTCGCGCGCCACCTCCTTGGCGAGACCCACGGTCATCGTGTCGATGGCGCCCTTGGTGGCGGCGTAGTCGACGTACTCGCCGGGGCTGCCGAGGCGGGCCGCCGCGGACGACACGTTCACGATCGCTCCGCCCCGTCCCCCGTGCGCGGTCGACATCCGTCGCACGGCCTCGCGGGCGCACAGGAAGGAACCCAGCACGTTGACGGCCAGCATCTGCTCGATGCGATCGGTGGCCAGCTCGTCGACGCGGGCCTTGGGGCCCGTGATGCCGGCGTTGTTCACGAGCACCTGGAGCGGGCCCAGCTCGTCGGCGGCGGCGAACAGCGCGAGGACGTCGGCTTCCCGGCTGACGTCCGCCCGTACCGCCGTCGACTGCACCCGGAGCGCGTGGCACTCGGTGGCGACGGCTCCGGCCGCCGCCGCGTCCTCCCGGTACGAGATGCAGACGTCGAGACCCGCAGCCGCGAGGAGCGGCGCGGTCACGGCGCCGATCCCGCGCCCTCCCCCGGTGACGATCGCGACCGCCATCAGTGCTCCACCATCCAATCGTCCTGCTCGAAGCGCCGGCGCATCACGAGCACCGTAGGGCGCGCGGTACCCGACGCCCGCAGGGTTCCGTCAGGCCGGATGCCCGGGTTCGATGTCGGTGACCGCGCTGAGGCGCAGCGGATGACCGGGCGTCTCGCACGACGTCTGCGTCGGCCGGAGGGCCACGCAGACGTGATCGCCACCCACATCGTGCCGATCGACGATGGCGCCGACGAGGCGGTTCCGGCAGGCCACGAGCAGCGGCACGCCCCCGGGTCCCGCCTCCCACGTGGTGCGCGCGAGCTTGTCCACCTCGTCGCCGGTCTGCCCGCCGAAGAGCGCTGCGAGCGCGTGCTGATCCGCGCCCAGGAGGTGCACCGCCAGGACGTCGGCTCGCTCGGCCAGGGTCCACGTGCGGTTGGCGGTCGAGAGCCAGACCGCGTAGCGGGGCGGATCGATGCTGGCCTGGGAGTGGAAGCCGACCAGACAGCCGTCCCGCTCCTCGCCGTGAGCGACCGTGACCACCACCATCGCGCCGTCCATGGCGGCCACCAGGTCGTCGAAGGCAGGGTCGGGCACGAGGCCGATGGTACGGAACGACGTACAGAGGCTGGGCGGCCGTGCCATGCTCGGCGCCGTGGGGGATGAGAGCAGCTCCGCCTTCGACGTCACGCGACGCCAGCTCCTGGTCGGTTCGGGGGCCGCGCTCGTCGCCTTCCTGGCCGGTTGCAGCAGCGACGACGCCGGCGGTGGGGGGACCACCACCACCGAGGCCGGGCGCACCACCCCACGCCCCGCGCCCGACCTGGGCGGCGACCCGTTCACCCTCGGGGTGGCGTCAGGGGATCCGCTGGCCGGAGCCGTGGTGCTCTGGACCCGGCTCGCCCCGGATCCGCTGGCCGGCGACGGGCTCGGTGGCATGCCCGACGAGGAGGTCGACGTCGTGTGGGAGGTGGCGAGCGACGAGGGCTTCACCGCGGTCGTGCGCTCCGGTGTCGCCACGGCGTCGCCGGACCACGCCCACGCGGTGCACGTCGACGTCGACGGTCTCGAGCCGGCCACCGACTACCACTACCGGTTCACGGTCGGTGAGCACACCAGCCCGGTGGCGCGCACCCGGACGCTGCCCGACGGGTCACCTGACCGCTTCGGCCTCGGCGTCGTCAACTGCCAGTGGTTCGAGACCGGGACCTACGCCGCCTACCGGCACCTGCTCGATGAAGACGTCGACCTCGTGCTGCACCTCGGTGACTACATCTACGAGAACCCGGGCACCACCGACGGCGAGCGGACGACCCTGCCCACCCACGTCCTGGAGACGCTCACCGACTACCGGCTTCGGTACGCGTCGTACAAGCTCGACGCGGATCTCCGCAACGCGCACCACCGCTTTCCGTTCGTGCTGACCTGGGACGACCACGAGGTGGCCAACAACTACAGCGGCGACATCCTCGTCTCGGAGCCTGACTCGCCCGAAGCGGGCCGGGCGCGCAAGACCGCCGCCTACCAGGCGTGGTGGGAGCACCTCCCGGTGCGGGTCGGGCCGCCCGTCGAGGGGGAGCTCGCCGTCTACCAGCACCTCGACGTGGGCGACCTCGCTCGCATCTACGTGCTCGACCAGCGGCAGTACGCCGACGTCCCGCCGTGTCGCGAGGGTGACCCGAACGCGGACGACTTCGGTGACTGCGCCGAGCGGCAGGACGACCGGTCGCTCCTCGGCGCCGAGCAGGAGGCGTGGTTCGGCGAGGTGAGCGGCGCCAGCACCGCCACCTGGAACCTGGTCGGCAACCCGGTGGTGCTCGGCGGCGTCGACGGCGGCAACGACGCCGATGGGAGTGCGTTCTACCTCGACTCCTGGGACGGATACCCGACGGCCCGCCTCCGCTTCATCGAGCAGCTGGCCGCCATCGACAACCCGGTCGTGCTCACCGGCGACTACCACGCCGGGATGCTCATCGACGTGCACGAGCGCCCCTTCGAGCCCGACAGCCCGTTGGTGGCGACGGAGCTCATGTCGCCCGCGATCTCGTCACCGCTGTTCCCGGCTGACATCACGCAGCGAAGCCCGCAGGTCCGCCGGCAGCTCAACGGTCACGGCTACCTGGCCGTCGAGGTCACCCCCGAACGGGTACGGGCGTCCTTCCAGGTGCTCGACGACGTCCAGGACCCCGCCAGCGCCATCTCCACGCCCCTCACCTGCACGATCGAGGCGGGCTCGTCCGAGGCGACCATCGACGAAGGATGAGGATGCGCACCCGCCAGATCCTGCTGACCCTGCTGACCGCGGCCGCCCTCGTGGCCGGGTGCACATCCGACGACGACAGCCGCGCGGACCCGTCCGGTGACGGCGTCGAGCTCGAGGGCAGCCTCGACGTGACGGTGGAGGACGCGGACCGCTGCGATCCGATCGCCCCGATGGGATGCCTCTACCCGTTCCCGAACGACCACTTCACGGTGGCTGACGACAGCACGCCGACCGGTCGGCGCGTCGCCTTCGCCCAAGCGTCGCTGCCGGCGAACGCGGACGGGGTGCACATCGATCCGTCGAGCTGGAACGACCTCGACGGCTTCAGCCCTGGCGCCGCCATCCTCTTCCAGATCCCCGACCTCGACCTCGAGGGGTCCGGCACCGCGCCGATCACGGACATCGGCGCGTCGCTCGAGGACGCCTCTCCGGTCGTCGTGCTCGATGCCGACACCGGTGAGCGACTCCTGCACTGGGTGGAGGCCGACAGCTACGCCGACGGCACGGACGAGGTCCCGACCACCTTCGTGCGGCCGGCCGTGAGCCTGCCCGAGGGCCATCGCATCGTGGTGGGGGTCCGGGGCCTCGTCGACACCGCCGGCGATCCCGTCGCGCCGACCGATGCCTTCCGCGCGCTCCGCGACCGGCTCGAGACCCAGGTGCCCGAGCTCGAGGATCGTCGCTCGAGCATGGAGGACGTTTTCGCCGACCTCGAGGCGGCCGGCGTCGAGCGCGGCGACCTGCAGCTCGCGTGGGACTTCACGGTGGCGAGCACCGAGGGCCTGTCGTCCCGGCTGCTGTGGATGCGCGACTCCGCCTTCGCCACCCTCGGCGACGACGCCCCCGCCTTCACCGTCGACAGCATCACGCCGTCGGATCGCGAGGGGATCGCCACCGAGGTGGAGGGCACCTACGAGGTGCCGCTCTACCTCGACGGCGAAGGCGTGCCCGGCAGCTCGCTCGCGCTCGGTCTCGATGGCGTGCCGACCCAGACGGGGACCTACACCGCCAACTTCACGTGCGTCGTCCCCGAGTCCGCCTCCGCCACCCACCCGGCCGGCACCGGCATCTACGCGCACGGCCTGCTCGGCACGTCCGGGCAGGTGCCGGGCGGGAGCGGTGCCGTCGCGGCGCAGGGCAACATCGTCTTCTGCGGCACCGACCTGATCGGGATGGCCGAGGAGGACACGGGCAACGCGGTCGTCATCATCGGCGACCTCTCCACGTTCCACACGCTGTCGGATCGTCTGCTCCAGGGGCACCTCAACACCCTGTTCCTCGGTCGACTGCTCATCCACCCCGACGGGCTCGGCACGGACCCGGCGTTCCAGGACGGCGGCACCTCCCTGCTCACCGACGACCTCGTGTACTACGGGATCAGCCAGGGCGGGATCATGGGCGGCGCCACCACCGCCGTCGCCCAGGACTTCACCCGGGCCGCGCTCGACGTGCCGGCGGCCAACTACGGGCTGCTGCTCGACCGCAGCGTCGACTTCGACCCGTTCCGTGCCGTGATGGAGCCCGCCTACCCGTCGGCCGCCGACCGGGCCCTCGGCCTGCAGCTCATCCAGATGCACTGGGACTCCGGCGAGGCCAACGGCTACCTGCAGCACCTGATCGACGATCCCTACGAGGACACGCCCGAGCACCAGGTGCTCCTGCACGTCGCGCTCGGCGACCACCAGGTCGCCAACATCGCCACCGAGATCCAAGCCCGCACGCTCGGCATCCCGGTGCACCGGCCCGTCCTTGTCGCCGATCGCTCGACGGCGGTCGAGCCATGGTTCGGCATCGACACGCTCGAGTACCCCTACGAGGGGTCGGCCGTGCTCATGTGGGACAGCGGCGCCGAGCTGCCGCCGGATCTCAACCAGCCCGCGCGCACGGGGCACGACCCGCACGGCGACCCCCGCAACACACCAGCGTCCATCGACCAGATCGTCGCCTTCCTGACCACCGGCGAGGTCATCGACGTCTGCCACGACGCCCCGTGCGTCGGCCTCCCCGACGACTGACCGCAACGTCTGTGGTCACCCCGCCCACCCGCAGCCTGTGTTCGATCCTCACGCTGACATTGAGGATTGAACACAACTTCGCACTGGCCGACTCCGACCGCCGCAGCTTGTGTTCGATCCTCACGCTGACGTTGAGGATTGAACACAAGCTCGCGCTGGGTGTGGGCCAGACAACGCCCGGATGGTCAGAGCTCGCGCGGGATGTCGTCGGGCCACTGGGCGGGGTCGTGGCCGAACACGAGCTGCGCGCCGGCTGCCTCCAGCGCAAGGAGCACGTCGAAGGTGCGCAGCTGCTGCTCCCGATCGTGACCGAACAGGGGGAGCTTCGAGGTCTCGAGCGACTGCCGGAAGTAGCAAGCGTCGCCGGTGAGGAGGAGCTCGCGCTCGGGGGTGCGGACGCGCAGCGACTGGTGGCCGGCCGTGTGACCCGGCGTCGGGATGCAGACGACCGAGCCGTCGCCGAAGAGGTCGTGCTCGCCGTCGACGAGATGGAGGTCCTGCCCGGTGTCGTAGTCGGCCGCCAGGTACGCCGCGCCGTCATCGCCGCCGTGGGCGGCCTCCCACTCGTCGCGCTGCACCACCACGGGCACATCGCCCAGCAGCGCGTTGCCGCCGCAGTGGTCGAAGTGCAGGTGCGAGCACACGATCATGTCCGGGGTCGCCTCCAGCGTGGCGGTGCGCTCGTGGACCGCCGTGCCCTCGGCCAGCTCGCTGGTGAAGTGCTCCGCGAGCCCGCCGATGCGAGCCACCGGGTCGATGCGCATGTCGATGTGCAAGCCCGTGTCGAACACCAGGCTGCCCTTCGGGTGCTCCACCAGGTATGAGAGCACCGGGATCCGGATCTGTCCCGTCCCTCCCTCGAGCAGGCCGCCGAGATCGGTCTCCAACCACCCCGTCGTGAACCCCCGCACCGTCGCCGTCATGGCCAGGACGTTACCGGCGGCGTCAGGGCCCACCCCGGGCGAGCTTGTGTTGAATCCTCACTCTGACGTTGAGGATTGAACACAAGCTTGTTGGTTTGGCGGTGGTCGATGGACCATCAAGCCGTCAAGCCAGCACGCCGTCAAGCCATCAGCGTCAGGGCTTCGACGGACGACGGGACCAGCCCTTGTAGGCCTGCTGGAAGCCGGCCCGCTGCAGTGCGTCACGGATCTCCGGGACGGCTTCGTGCACGGCGACGTTGTCGACGGCCCGGATCTCCAGCGATCGGAAGCGACCCGTGTCGACGAGCTGACCGAGGGCGTCCGCCCAGCGATCGTCGTCCGCGGCGGCCGGGAACCGCAGCACCTTGTGGGCACCCCGCTCCAGGTAGGCCAGCGCCTCTGCACCAGCGAGCACGACCAGGGCACCTGCGGCGCGGGACGGGCGGCCCTCGGAGGCGGGCCACGGGATGGCCGCCCCGAAGGGCTGGGCCGGGTCGGTGGCGGCCAACACGATCGGCGCCTCGTCGACCTCCGTGCGCTCGCCCCGCAGCCGGTCGACCGCACCCGGGACGGCGAACTGTGCGGCCCCGAGGCCGGCGACGAAGTAGCCGCGACGTACCTGCCCTCGCTCTTCCAGCGCCTTGAGCACCGGGTAGACGCCGGCGAACCCGCCCTCGGCGCCCTCGCCGAGGGCCGCCTCCCGGGTGAGCACGCCGTAGCGCTCGAGCAGCTGGAGGGCGCGGGCGTGGGCCGTCTCGGTGGCCGTGGGGAGCGGCTCGAGCAGCGGGATCACCAGCGACCAGCGACCCGCGCCAGCGGGCGGGCCCATCCGCGCGAGCCGTCCGGGCCGGGGACGCCCACGGGCGCCGGCCCGGGACGAGGAACGTGACGCCGAGCGACGACCCGTCGGCACCGACGAAGGCGCGCAGCGGCGCGAGCGAGTCGTTGGTGACGAGGCCGGCCCACACGAGGTCCCACAGCGCCGCCAGCACCGTCGGGTCGTCGAAGGGCTGGCCGGCCTGCTGGGCGGCCCGCGCGAGGTCCGCCCAGAAGGACGCCCCTCGAGCGCCGAGGTGGTCGAGCAGGGCTGTGTGCAGGGCGGTCCGCCTCGAAGCCCTCGACCGGGGGCGAGCAGGAGCCCGGCCTGGTCGCGGAAGGCGAGGCGGATGCGGCCGTCCGACGAGCCGATGGCGCCCGCCCCCACCCACACCACGTCGCCGGAGGTGCACAGTGCGTCGAGGTCGGCGGGCTCGTGGTGCGGCAGGCGGCTGCGCAGGATGTCGCGGTCGAGCGCCGATGCCACCAGCGGCTGCACCCTGGAGCTGGGCCACCACGTCGACGAGGGCGTCGACGCCGCGCCGGTTGGTGCCGATGCCGTGCCAGCGCGGGAGGAACCGAGCGAGCGTGGCGGCGTCGACTGGCTCGACCTCCTTGCGGAGGGCGGCGAGGGAACGGCGCCGGAGCTGCCGGAGGACGTCGTCGTCGCACCACTCGCGCTCGACGCCGTCGGGCCGGAACTCGCCGCGGACGACGCGGCCCTTCGACCTCGAGCTGCTCCAGGGCCCGGCGCACGCGGCTCGGCCGCGAGGCCGTAGCGGCCGGCGACGTGCGACACGAGGAACGGACCGTGGGTGCGGGCGTAGCGGACGACGAGGTCGAGCACCGGGTCGGGGACCGACTCGGTGCAGCTGCGGGGCAGCCCGATGGGCACGGCGACACCCAGCGCATCGCGCAGGCGGCCGGCGTCCTCCGCCGCGGCAGAGGCGCTCCTCACCGGCGATCGAGGCGAGGAACGCGCGCCGCTCGCCCACCAGCTGGTCGGCCCAGTCCTTCACGGGCGCATCGTCGACGGACCGCAGACCGAGCTCGTCGATCGTCAGCGGGCCGAGGATGCGCACCAGGTCGTGCAGCTCGTCGACGTCGCGCGCGAGGCGCCCCTCGACCAGGCGCTGCAGCTCGAGCTCGAGGTCGGCCAGCACGTCGGCGTCGATCAGCTCCCGTAGCTCCTCGGCACCGAGCAGGTCGCGCAGGAGGTCGCGGTCGAGGGCCAGGGCCGCGGCCCGCCGCTCGGCCAGTGGTGCATCGCCGGCGTACATGTAGACCGCGATCCACCCGAACATCAGCGACTGGGCGAACGGCGAGGCCGCCTGGCTGTCGACGGCGACGAGGCGCACCTTGCGGCTGCGGAGGTCACGTAGCACCTCGACGAGGGCGGGCACGTCGAACACGTCGTTGAGGCACTCGCGGGTGGCCTCGAGGAGGATCGGGAACGACGGGTACTTGCCCGCCACGGACAAGCAGGTCGGCGGAGCGCTGCCGCTGCTGCCACAGCGGCGTGCGCTGGTCGGGCCGGCGCTTCGGCAGCAGGAGCGCCCGGGCGGCGCACTCGCGGAACCGTGAGGCGAACATCGCCGTGGCCGGCAGCTGGGAGACGATCAGCTCCTCGATCTCGTCGGGGTCGATGAGCAGCTCCTCGTCGGGCAGCTCGTCGACGGACTCGGGGAGGCGGATGACGATCCCGTCGTCGCTCCACATCAGCTCGACCGCCATGCCCCATCGCTCGCCCAGGCGGTGCTGCAGGGCCATCGCCCAGGGGGCGTGGACCTGGGCGCCGAACGGGGACAGCACGCACACGCGCCAGTCGCCGATCTCGTCGCGGAAGCGCTCGACGACGATCGTGCGGTCGTCGGGCACCGCGCCCGTGGCCTCCGCCTGCTCGTCGAGGTAGGCGACGAGGTTCGTGGCGGCGCGGTCGTCGAGGCCGCCGTCCCGCAGGCGCTGCACCGGATCGATGCCCTGGGCGGCGCCCGCTCGCAGCTCCCGTGTGAAGGCCCCGATCGCGCGGCCGAGCTCGAGCGGGCGTCCCGGGCCGTCGCCGTGCCAGAACGGCATCTTCCCGGGGTGGCCCGGCGCCGGGGTGACGATCACCTTCTGGAACGTGATCTCCTCGATCCGCCAGGTGGACGCGCCGAGCAGGAACGTCTCACCGGGCCGCGACTCGTAGACCATCTCCTCGTCGAGCTCGCCGACGCGGGTCCCGTCGGGGAGCGTGACCGTGAAGAGCCCGCGGTCCGGGATCGTGCCGGCGTTGGTGACGGCGAGGCGCTGGGCACCGGTGCGCCCGCGCACGGTGCCCTCGACGCGGTCCCACACGATGCGGGGCCGCAGCTCGGCGAACTCCTCGGACGGGTAGCGACCGGACAGGAGGTCGAGCACGGAGGCCAGCACCTCGTCGGACAGCTCGGCAAAGGGTGCCGCCGCCCGCACGAGGTCGGTGAGGTCGTCGAGCCGCCACTCGTCGAGGGCGCACATCGCGACGATCTGCTGGCACAGGACGTCGAGGGGGTTGCGCGGGTAGTGCGTCTGCTCGATCTGACCGGCCTGCATGCGCTCGACCACGACGGCGGCCTCGAGGAGGTCCGCCCGGTGCTTGGGGAAGAGCTTCCCGCGGCTCGGCGCGCCCACCTGGTGGCCGGCCCGACCGACGCGCTGCAGCCCGGTGGCGACCGCGCCGGGCGACTCGACCTGGATCACGAGGTCGACCGCGCCCATGTCGATGCCGAGCTCCAGGCTCGACGTGGCGACGAGCCCCTTCAGGTCGACCCGACTTGAGCTCGTCCTCGATCTGCAGCCGGCGCTCCCGACTGAGCGATCCGTGGTGCGCCTTCACCAGCTCCTCCTGCACGGGCGGGTTGCCCTCGGCCTCGGCGGATCGGTTCTCGCCCTCCCAGTGCAGCTCGTTGAGTCGGGTGGCGAGGCGCTCGGCCAACCGGCGGGCGTTCACGAAGATCAGGGTGGAGCGGTTCTCCTTCACCAGCTCGAGCAGTCGCGGGTGCATGGCCGGCCAGATGGAGTGCCGCACCGGTCCGGCCGCCGCGGGACCAGACGTCGGCTCGTCGATGACGGTGCCGAGCTCGGCCATGTCGTCGACCGGGATGACGACCTCGATCTCGAGAGGCTTGCGCACGCCCGCGTCGACGACGGTGACGGGGCGCGGCCGGCGCTCACCGGCGGGCGATCGCTCCGTGCCACCCGAGGAACCGGGCGATCTCCTCCAGCGGGCGCTGGGTGGCCGACAGGCCGATGCGCTGTGGCGCTGGCCGCTGCTCGGCGCACCCAGTGGTCGAGCCGCTCGAGGGTGAGCGGCGAGGTGGCTGCCGCGCTTGGTGGCGGCCAGCGCGTGGATCTCGTCGATGATCACGGCTTCGACACCCCGCAGCGTCTCCCGCGCAGCGGAGGTGAGCATCAGGTAGAGGGACTCAGGGGTGGTGATCAGGATGTCGGGCGGGTTCCGGACCAGCAGCCGGCGCTCGTCGGCCGGTGTGTCGCCGGTGCGCATGCCGACGGTCGGCTCCGTGTAGGGCAGGCCCAGTCGCTCCGCAGCGAGGCGGATCCCCTGCAGCGGGGCTGCGCAGGTTCTTCTCGACGTCGACGGCCAGCGCCCGGAGCGGTGATACGTAGAGCAGCCGCGTGCGGTGGGTGCGGTCGGCGGGAACCGGTCGGCTCACGAGCGTGTCGATGCCCCACAGGAAGGCGCTCAGGGTCTTGCCCGAACCGGTGGGGGCGAGGATCAGCGTGTGCTCACCGCTCGCGATGGCCGGCCAACCCTGTGCCTGCGGCGGCGTGGCGTCAGGGAACGAGGCGTGGAACCACGCGCGCACGGCCGGCGAGAAGGGCGCGAGCGGATCCGTGGCAGCCACCCCGTCACGCTACCGACGGCCGCTGACAGGAGGTGTCAGGGATCGGCTTCGTCGTTTCGGTTCGCTCAGCCGACGGTCAACGTGCCCACCATGTTCGGGTGGAGGTCGCAGATGTACTCGTACTCGCCGGCGGCGAGGGTGACGTCGAGCTCCTCGGTGACCGGACCCGGCTCGAGCTCCGTGGCCGGCGAGTCCGGCGCGTCAGGAAGGTGGACGTTGTGGTTGACGCCCTCGTCCTGGTTGTCGACCTCGATGGTGAGCGGCCCGGGTTCGGCCCGCAGGCAGTCGGTGTCCCAACGAATGTCCTCGGCCACGAGCGTCACCCGACCCTGGCTGGCGTCCTTGCAGCCCACCGTCGTGGTGGGGCCGGCGTCGTCCGAGCCCCCGCACGCGCTCAGCGCGATGACGAGGGCGGCCGCGGCAGCAGGTCGGAGGCAGGAGCGCATGCGAAGGTCGGAGCGTAGCGATGCGTGACGTGGGCGCCGCGTTCGTGGTCGTGTTCCTCGCGGAGCTGGGCGACAAGACCCAGCTGGTCGCCCTCACCCTGGCCGGGCGCTATCCCGCCCTGAAGGTGCTGGCCGTGCTCGGTGTCGCCATCGTGGTGCTGCAGACCCTGTCGGTGACGGTCGGTGCCCTCATCAGCGAGGCCCTCCCCGAGCGGGTCATCGCGGCGGGAGCCGGCCTGCTCTTCCTCGGGTTCGCGGTCTGGACGTGGCGCACGGCGGACGAGCGGGAGGACGCGGTGACGAGCGAAGCGGGGCGGGCCGGCCTGATCAGCGTGGCGGTGGCGTTCTTCCTCGCCGAGCTGGGCGACAAGACGATGCTGACGACGGCGGGGCTCGCGGCCGCCCGCGGCGCCGTGCCCGTCTGGATCGGATCCTTCTGCGCCATGCTCGCCGCCACGGCCCTGGCCGTGCTCGCCGGTCAGTCGCTGACTCGCCACGTCCGACCGCGCACGCTGCGCCGACTCGGCGCCGGTGCCTTCGCGCTCGTCGGCACCCTCACCCTGGCGGGCGCCGCCGCGGGGTGACCGTCAGCGGCCGCGGATGTAGTCGACGAGCTGCTCCTTCTCGGTCACGAGCTCGTCCACACGGGTCTTCACGACGTCGCCGATGCTGATGATGCCGGCCAGCGCGTCGTCCTCGACGACCGGGAGGTGGCGGATCCGGTGCTGGGTCATCAGCTCCATCAGCTGGTCGACGTGATCCGAGCCGGCACAGGTCTGCACCTCCGACTGCATGATCGACGACACCGGCTGGTCGAGCAGGGGCGGTCCCTCGGCGGCGAGCTGCCGCACGATGTCGCGCTCGGACACGATGCCGACCAGCGACGAGCCGTCGGGAGACACGACGAGGGCGCCGAGGTTCGCCGCCGCGAGCGCTTCGGTCGCGGCTCTCACGGTGGCGTCCGGCGGGATGGTGGAGACCTCCCGCCCCTTGCGTTCGAGGATCTGATCAGCCAGCACGCGAGCACCCCCTTGGCGCCGGGCAACACCACCATGGTCACACATTCCGGCCCGGCGCGGGTGCCGCTTGCTCAGCCCTCGCCGCGCGCGGCGTCCGCCATGGCGGCGACCTCCTCGGCCGACCGCTCACCGGAGGTGCGCGCCACCACGTTGCCGTCGGCATCGAGCGCGACGAGGAACGGATAGGACGTCAGACCGTAGGCGGCGGCCGCCGTGGACGACTCGTCGTCGAGGAGGACGTCGCCGCTCCAGCCACTGTCCTCCAGCCAGCTGACGGGTGGGTAGTTCGGTGCGGCGGAGTTCGTGCCGGTGAGGACCGCCACGGTGCGGACGCCGTCCAAGGTCCCGTCCTGTTGCAGCTCGACGAGCAGGGGCAGCTCGGCGTTGCAGTGAGGGCACCAGTGGGCGAGGAACGCGACGATGGTCGGCTCGCCCGGCCCGCCGATCGCGGTCGGGGCCTCATCACCGTCGATCCCGGCGACGATGGGGGCCTCGGTGCCGACGGCGGGGTCGGTGCCGGCGTCTGGCAGCGGCGAGAGCGGAGCCCCCTCCACGTCGATCGGTCCGAACGCCGGGGCGTCGTCCTGCCGCTCCGCCTCGCCCCCGACCGAGATCGCGATGCCGATGATCGCCACGAGCGCGATGGCGCCGAGGGCGATGGCGAGGACGGGGACGCGGCGAGCCGGGGGTCGGGCCGGCGCCCGGGTCTTGGTCTTGGTCGGGGTCACGCAGGCTCCTGGGTGGGGGGTCGATCGAGGCCGAGGACGACGAGGATGAGCAGGAAGCAGACGGCCGCCATGCGGGGGATCGTCCAGAAGCCCAGGGCTTCGACCCACCTGATTGTGCACGGGTTGTCGGGGTCGCAGCCACCTGGGTCGCGCTCGGGGAAGGTCTCGATGTAGTTGTGCCAGAGGCTCACGGCCAGTCCCGCCCCCGCCAGCGCAATGCCGTAGGGCCTGATACCCGCGTCGCGACGGACCGCCGCCATGACCAGGACCAGCGCCAACGGGTACATGGCGATGCGCTGGTACCAGCACAGCTCGCATGGAGGGAAGTGGGCGGCCTCCGAGAACCAGAGGCTGCCCGCGGTCGCGAGCACGGCCACCACCGCGCCCAGGGCCGGGCCCTGGCCGGCGATCTGCTCACGGAAGGACCGGAAGGCGGCGGGGGCGAAGACACGCACGACGGCCAGCACGAAGAGGCCGAGCAGCCCGGCCGTGACCAACGTTGCCTCGATGTCAGCGACCTGGGATGCGTCGATGCCCCGATGGTCGCACGGGCGGGCCGGTCAGTTCCCCGTCCCGGGTGTGTCGAAGGTCACGGCGGCATCGAAGGCCGCCTTGCGGGTCGCTCGACGGAGCGTGGCCAGCACCGCGCGACCGACCAGCAGCACGGCCGCCACGTTGGTGATCGCGCGTCCTGTGTCCCACCCCCAGGTGGAGGTGGCGAGGGTGTAGAGCAGGTAGCGGTGGAGGTTGTCCGCCACCGCGTCGCCCGGGACGTACGACAGCGCGGTGTCGGTGCCGAGCGCGAAGGGCCACCCCCACAGGTTCACGAGGAACCCGTAGAGGTAGGCCGACAACCCCGCGTACGCCGCGAGCATGGCGATCTCGGCACGGCCACGCGCGGGCGGGAGCAGGCCCGCGAGGAGCCCGACCCACGAGGAGGCCAGCATCTGGAACGGGAGCCACGGACCCATGCCTCCGGTGAGCAGGGCGGAGGCGAACAGCGTCGTGGACCCGAGCACGAACCCGAAGGCGGGCCCGTAGACGCGCCCGCCCAGCACGAGGAGGAAGAAGACGAGCTCGATGCCGCCGGTGCCCGCCCCGAGCGGACGCAGGATGGCCCCGATGGCCGAGAGCACCCCGAGCATCGCGAGCGCCTTGGTGTCCATGCCGCGGCCGGTCATGTCGGTGAGCACGATCGCGACGAGGGCGGGGAGGATCAGAGCGAAGACATAGGGGGCGTCGCGGGCGTGGGAGAAGTCGGCCGGCGGGTCGATCACGAGGGGCCAGGCGAACATGGCCAGGCCGGCGACCGACGCGACGAGGAGCGCCACGGCGGTCCGCGGGGCCATGCCCAGCACCGACTTGTCGCGGCGGGGGACGCCCAGTGCGGTCATGGTCCGCCCCCGCCGCCCGCCAGCGCCATCGCGACCTGGTCGACGGTGAGCCAACCGTCCGGGTGGAGCACCTTGGCGACCTGCGGCGCGAACGCGGGCGATGCGACGACGACGTCCGCCGTGGGGCCGTCGGCGACGACCTCCCCGTCAGCGAGAACGACGACCCGATCTGCGACTCGAGCGACGAACTCGACGTCGTGCGTGGCCACCACGACCATCCGCCCGTCACCGGCGAGCTCCCGGAGGAACGCCGTGAGGCGCTCCTTGGCCTCGTGATCGAGACCGCGCGTGGGTTCGTCGAGCAGCACCAGTCGAGGTGCCGCCGCGAGCTGGACGGCGAGCACGAGGGCGAGCCGCTGTCCCTCGGAGAGGTCGCGCGGGTGCTGGTCGCCGTCGAGGCCCGGCATGATCCGGTCGAGCAGGCGACGGCAGGCGCCCGCCGGCGCACGCGCCTCGAGGTCGGCCTGGGCGCACTCGTCGTCGACCGTGGCCAGGTAGAGGAGGTCGGACGGGGTCTGGGGCACCAGCGCCACGGCGGCAGCCTGACCCTGGCCCACCTCCTGCCCCTCGATGGTGACCCCGCCGCCATGGTGCCGGCCGGCCGGGTGGAGCGCCCACAGCAGCGAGGACTTCCCGGATCCGTTGCGCCCCATCAGCGCGACGACCTCGCCCGCGACGCCGGCCAGGTCGACGCCACGGAGCGCGACCACGTCGCCGTAGCGCACCACCAGACCGTGGGCGTCGAGGACCACCTCGCGCCCGGTCGTCGGCGGTACCGGCGAGGGCGCGTCACCCAATCGCTCGCGCAGCGAGGCGACCTGCCGACGGGCGTCGCGCACGGTGAGGGGCAGCGGCTCCCAGCCGGCCAGGCGACCGAGGCGGATCACGGGTGGGGCCAGGGCCGACGTGCGCAACCCAGCGGCCGGCGTGGTGTGGGCCGCGCCGCCGCGACCGTCGAGGACGATGACGTGGTCGGCGTGCTGCACCACCCGCTCGAGGCGGTGCTCGGCCATCACGACCGTGATCCCGAGGTCGTGCACCAGCCGGTGGACGGCGGCCAGCACCTCCTCGGCCGCGGTGGGGTCGAGTGCGGAGGTGGGCTCGTCCAGCACGAGGATGCGCGGATGGGGCGTGAGGACCGAGCCGATCGCGACGCGCTGCTGCTGCCCGCCGGAGAGCGTGCGCAGCGCGCGATCGCGGAGCTCGGCGATGCCGAGCAGGTCGAGCGTCTCCTCGACCCGCTTGCGCATCACCGCCGACGGGACCGCGAGCTGCTCCATCGCGTAGGCGAGCTCCTCCTCCACGGTGTCGGTGACGAACCCAGCCAGCGGGTCCTGCCCCACCATGCCCACGACATCGGCGAGGTCTCGCGGGGGGTGGGTACGGGTGTCTCGACCGTCGACGGTGACCCGGCCAGAGAGGTGGCCACCCGTGAAGTGCGGCACGAGCCCGTTGATGGCACCCAGCAGCGTCGTCTTGCCGGCGCCGGTGGGACCCACCACCACGCAGAGCTCCCCCTCCGCGATGGTGAGGTCGACGTCACGCAGGGCGGGCGAGGGCGCGTCGGCGTAGGTGATCGTCACCCGTTCGAAGGCGATCACGCGACCGGCTCCAGGGTCCGGGCCGCCGCCACGCGTGGGGCGGAGAGCCGGACCGGCGGGGCGACCCAGGCAGGGAGGGCGCCGAGCAGGACGGCGACCGCCGGCCCGAGGGGGAGGGCGGGCCACTGCAGCGGGGACAGCGTCGGATGGAGCACGGTGGGGTCCACGACGCTCACCGTCACGACGGCCGCCGCCACGGAGATCCCGATGCCGGCGACGCACCACTCCTCCCAGGCCCACGGATCGGGGCGGTACCGGCTCCGGGAGACGCGGCGGCCGCTCAGGACCATGCCGGCCCACCCCGCGGCGACACCACCGAGCAGCATCGGCATGCCGAGGCTGCGCGGCGCGGTGCTGTCGAGCAACCCGTAGGTGCCGATGGCGATGCCGACGAGCCCTCCCAGCAGGAGCGCCTGCGTCGCGCCGCGGAGTGGTCGAGCGACCGCGGCCGCGCGGCCATAGCCCCGGGCATCCATGGCCGAGGCAAGCAGCAACGACCGGTCGAGCGCATCCGTCATCACCGGGAGCGCGATCTCCCGGAACACGTGGAAGCCACGGCGGGACTCCCCGCGCAGGCGGCGGGCGGCTCGCACCCGCTGGCCGCTCTCGATGAGCTGCGGCGCGACGCTCAGCGCCACGGTGATGGCCACCCCGATCTCGTGGAGCGCCCCCGGCATCGCCTTCAGGAGGCGCTTGGGGTTCGCGAGCACGTTGGCCGCGCCCACGCACAGCAGGAGCACCGCGAGCCGCAACCCGTCGTATACCGCCGCCAGCAAGCCCTCGAGCGACACCGGCCCCCCGAGTCGGATCCCGGCTGCCGCGGCCGGGAGGGGGATCTCGGGCAGCGTGAAGAGGATGTGGGCGCCGTACTGGCCGTCGAGCAGCATGCGGAACACGACCCGGATGGCGATGACGACGAGTCCCATGTACACGTAGACCTTGAACCCGCGGGCCCACGGGGCGTCCGTGCGGCGGGCGGCCACCACGTACGCGACCACCGCGGCGATGAGGAGGAGCAGCAGCGGGTTCGTGGTCCGGCTGGCCGCCGTCGCGAGCCCGAGGGCCCACAGCCACCAGGCACCGGGGTGCAGCGCGCGGGGCAGGCGCACCTACTCGCCCCTCTCGTGGTGGGACCGGCGACGCTGGCGCGCGGCGACCGCACCCGCGCCGAGGACACCGAGCACCGCGGCGATGCCGAGCACCGTGCCCGCAGGCGAGCCGCTGACCTCGTCGTCCCGAGCGGCGGTCGCGACCACGGAGGACGCTTGCTCCCCGTCGCCGTCCCCGCCGGCGCCGGCGTGGCTGCCGGTGCGCGTGGAGGTCGTGGTGCCGTCACCATCGACAGCGGCCGCGGTCGCTCCGTCGTCTCCCATCGTCGAGGTCGCCCCCTCGATCGGCGCCGGCGGTCCGGTCGTCGCCGAGGACGGGGCCGGTGTGGTGGTCGGAGCTGCGCGCGTCGTGGTCGTCGTCGCGACGGGTGCGGGCGGCGGGGTGCTCGGGGGGTCGCCGGCGCCGAAGGCCCAACCCTCCACGGTCCCCGGCGGCGGGGTGCGGCCGGCCCCCGAGCTGCTGTACGTCCACTGACCGCCGCGCGGCGCGTACCAGTAGGACCAGTAGTGGGCGGTGGAGGGCACGTGGGTGCAGGGATCGTCAGCGGGCTTGCCGTCGATCTGGCAGAGGAAGCCAGGCTGGCTGGACACGTTGCGGATCGGGAAGCCGGCTCGGGTCAGGGCCGCGAAGCCGTTGGCGACCGGTGGCGTTGCGCACCCGAGCCGCACGCCGCCGCCGGCCGAGCCGAAGTCGACGACGACCGTCACCCCGGCGGTGGTTGTGCACGCGCCCGCCGTCGAGCCGCCGACGGCGCCCGCCACCCCGATGGTCGCGAGCCCGCCGAGCACGAGCGCCACCAGCGGGGCGATCGCGCGGTGCCGACGAGCTGGCCTCATGTCAGGAGTCCCCCGCCGCTCGGAGCACTCGTTGCCGACGGCGAGCGGCCATCAGCAGCGCCGCGCCGGCCGCGACGAGCGCGAGGCCGGCGGCCGCCTCGGTGCCCGTGCGGGTGCCCGTGACCGGGATCTGGCCGAGCGCGCCGGAGGCCACCGCCGCGGGCGGCACCGCGGTCGCATCCACCGCCGGAGGTTCACCGGGAGGGGTCGTGGTCTGGCAGGCCACCGGGGCGAGCCCGGCAGGGTCCGGCGCGACCACACCGATGTCGGCGTAGCTCGGGAGCCCCAAGCCCAGCACCCCCTGGGTCGTGGCGCGGATCCACTGGTCACGGTTGGCCGCGATGCCGGCGGCGAACCCCACGTCGTCGTAGGCCAGGGCCCCGAAGTCGGCACAGGTGCGCAGCTGGCGGTCCGCCAGGTACGCCGCGGCCCGGTCGGCCTCGGCGACGGCGCCCGCCGCCCGGAGGGCCTGGCCCGCCAGGCCCGTGGAGTTGGCGTTGACGGCGCCCGTGCCGACGAAGCCACCCGATGGGAGCTGCGCGCCGGCCAGGAGCACGACGGCACCGTCGATGGCGTCTGCCACGGCAGGGGTGGTCGGCACGCCGAGGAGCGCCGACAGGGCCAGCGCCGTGGCATCGACATCGCCGGCCGCGGGATCGGTGCACGTGAGCTCGTCGACCGTCTCGAAGGGGTCGTAGCTCGTCACGTAGCCGAAGTAGTACAGGCGGAAGCTGCCGTCGGGGCACTGCTGGTCGAGGAGGAAGTCGATGGCGGCCGCGGGCACGCCGGCGGCGGTCCGGTCGAGGGCAAGGATGGCCAGCGCCTGTCCCAGGCCGTTGGCGTAGTTGCCGAAGCCCTGCAGGTCGGTGTCCTCGAAGCGCCCGATCTCGGCGCCGTCGGTGGCCATGAGCGACCGGAGGTCGCCCTCGAGGTCGACGGTCGGGCCGAGGTCCGCGCCCAGCACCTCCTGGAGGAGCAGCGCCTTCGCTGTCGCGTTGGCGGCTCGGTCGGCGGGGAAGGTGGATTGCTGGTTGACGTAGTCGAAGACGGCCGTGTCGACCGCACCGATCGCCGTCTGGACGGCGGCGTCGCCACCGTTCCCGCCGGCGAGCTCCGCCAGGATGGCGTCGATCGTGAGCCCGGGATCCGGGAAGGCGTCCGTGCCGAAGGTGACCGTGAGCATCCCGTCGTTGGCGGCGAGCTCGCCCCCCAGCCAGTCGAGGGCGGCATCGCCTGGCGGCACCGGATCTGCGGCACGGGCGACGGAGGCGAGCCCCGTCGTCAGGAGCGCGATGACGCAGACGACCGCTGCGAAGCAGCGCTGGGCGAGAACCGGCATGGGTTGACCTTCCGACGGGCGAGGAGCAGACATCGCCCGGTTCCGGATCGGCATCACCGCTCCGAGCGGAGCACGCGTGTCGGGTCGAACCCGGGCTCCCGATCCGCAGACCTCGACGTTCCAATGGAGCCGATGCGCTCCCCGGCGGGCATTCCGACTCGTCAGGGGTGCGGGCACCCATGACCTACGGCTGCGGGTCAGTGCCGGACTTGGACCGGCTTCCCCCGCCCGAGAGCGATTTGTGACTGAGCGGACGCTACCCCGTATCGGTCGGGCTCCGCCCCATCGCCCCTACCCTGGCCTCGGATGAGCGCCGTCGACACCGCCGACCCCGACGCCGTGCGGGGCGAGCCCGACCTGCGCTGCTCGCCGTGGACCCAGGCTCAGGGCGTCGACCCGATCGGCTCCGCGGGATCCTTCGACCAGCTGCTCCTCGTCGAGTGGCCGCTGCCGTGGCCCGCGGACGTGAGCGAGGTCCCGGCGTTGGCGGACACGGCCGCTGACCCTCGCGCCCGCGTGATGATGGTCGTGCCCCGAGCGGACGATGCGGAGGCGGACGGTCTGGTGCGCGTGGTCCACCACCGGCGGGCGGGCACCCACCGTTTGACCGGTGTCGACCACCGCCTGCCCGGGGATGCCGTGCCCAGCCTCCTCGCGGCGCTGCTCGAGCAGCCCGAGCGCGACCCGCGCGACTGGCCGAGCGTCGTCGGCGACGCACCGCCGGAGGTCCTCGTGTGCGGCCACGGCCGTCGCGACCCGTGCTGCGGTCGCTGGGGCACCCTGTTGCACGTCGAGCTCCTCGCTCGTGCCACGGACGCACGGGTCTGGCGGTGCAGCCACACCGGCGGTCACCGGTTCGCCCCCACGGCGATCACCCTCCCCGACGGTCGCGCGTGGGCCTACGCCGATGCCGATCTGATCGAGGGGGTCATCGCCCGCACCGCCGACGTCGCGAGCCTGGCGGCGCACGACCGCGGCTGCGTGGCGCTCGACCCCTGGGCCCAGGTCGTCGAGCGCGCCCTCTTCGGGCGCTTCGGCTGGGCGTGGCTCGACGCCGAGCTCACCGCCAGCCACCACGAGGTCGCCGAGGACGAGCAGTCGGCACGCGTGCAGCTCGAGTGGCGCGACGGCGACGGCACCGCGGGACGTGCCGACGCCCACGTCGTGGTGACCCGCACGCTCCCGGTGCCCGTCTGCGGTGAGCCGCCGGAGAGGGCGACCAAGTCCAGCCCGGAGCTCGCGCTGCGGCGGCTCGACGTGTCGAGCTAGGTGTCCTGGCGCACGGAGGCAACCCAGCGCGCCTCGGTTCCGAGGCCCTCGCGAGGACGGACCAGCGGCTCCCAGCCCAGCTCCCGGGCGGCACGCGAGATCACGGCCTTCGTGCTCCGTTGGTCGCCGGGCCGTGGATCCGCCCACGCGATCTCCGGCACCACACCCAGGGCCTCGGCCAGCACATCGAGGGCATCGACCAGGGAGATCGCCTCGCCGCCACCGACGTTGTAGATCCGTCCGGGATCCCCCGCCTCCAGCGCCCGCGCCGTGGCGGCGACGCAATCCGAGACGTGGGTGTTCCCGCGGGTCTGCTGGCCGTCGCCGTAGATCGTGATCGGCTGACCTGACAGCAGCCGCTCGCAGAAGATCCGGTAGGCCATGTCGGGCCGCTGGCGGGGCCCGTAGATCGAGAAGTAGCGGAGGATCACCGCCGGGAACCCGTGCGTGTGGTGATGGGCGAGCAGGAGGTGCTCGGCCGCCAGCTTGGTGACCCCGTAGGGGGAGATGGGTCGGGTCGGCTCGTCCTCGTCCCCCACGGCATCCACGCCGTACACCGACGACGTCGATGCCTGGACGAACCGTCCGATGCCCGTGCGCTGGCTCGCCTCGAGGAGGCGGTGGAGCCCGGTGAGGTTGCACGACTGGTACGCGTCGAAGTCCGCCCAGCTGCGCACGAGCCCGGGCATCGCCGCCTCGTTGACGACGGCGTCCGCACCCTCCAGCGCTGCGTCCAGGTCGTCCGTGCGCAGGTCGAGCTCCGCGAAGGTGAAGCGCTCGTTGCCGCGCGCCACGGTCAGGTTGGCCTCTTTCAGGTCCCGGGCGTAGTAGTCGGTGAAGCAGTCGACCCCCACGACGTCGTGGCCGTCGGCGAGCAGGCGCTCGCACAGGTGGGAGCCGATGAACCCCGCCGCGCCCGTGACCACGATCCGCATGTTCAGACCAGCTCCCCGAGGTAGGCGCTGAACGGCAGGTCAGGCACCTGGGGGCACGGTACCTGCTGTCCGGGCCCGACAGCAGTGTCGGCCGGTAGCCTCGTGGCCGTGGCCGACTACCAGACCCCGGAGTTCCACCCCGCGTTCGAGGAGTACTGCGAGGCCATCTACGAGCTCCACGAAGACGACGTCGAGGTCATCCAGGCCCGCATCGCCGACCGCCTCATGGTGTCGCGCCCCGCGGTGTCGGAGATGATCAAGCGCCTCGCGGACGAGGGCCTGGTCGCCATCGACCACAACGCCATCACGCTGAGCGCCGACGGGCTCCTGCTCGCCGAGCGGGTGGTGCGCCGCCACCGCCTCGCCGAGCGGTTCCTCACCGACATCCTCGACCTGTCGTGGGCGGACGCCCACCAAGAGGCCGGCAAGTGGGAGCACATCATCTCCGAGCCGGTCGAGGCGGCCATCGTGCGCGTGCTCGGCAACCCGACGACGTGCCCCCACGGCAACCCGATCCCAGGGGCCGACTACCACGCCCCGGCGTCGGTGCCGCTCTCCGAGGTCGGCGTCGGTGGTGGCTTCACGGTCAGCCGCATCCCGGAGGAGCTCGAGTTCACGCCCGGCCTCCTGGAGTTCCTGGAGGACGCCGACGTGATCCCCGGCAAGGTCGGCACGATCACGGCGGCATCTCCCGACGGCACCACCACCGTCGAGGTGAACGGTCGTCACATCGGCATCGGCGCCTTCGCCAGCCAGCGCATCCTCGTCACCGTCTGAACCCACGGTCACGGGCCGTTCGCGTCCCACTCCTTCACCAGCGAACGAGGTGCCCGAAGCCGCCAGGACTCGGTCAAGAGCTCTCGTGCCTCGGCTGGACCCACCGCCTCGAGCCGCACGAGCACGATGGGGTGCCCGTCGTAGTGCGGCGTCGTGAAGAACCTCTCCGGCTCCGACGCCACCAGCGCGAGCTTCTCCGCCTCGGAGTCCACCCACACGACGAGCCCCTCCGGGTCGTCGCGGATCCACGCGAACATCCGGCTCTTCGTGCGCCATGACGGACGGCCGCCGTAGGACGCCCGTTCCTCCGCCCCCGGCAGCCCCAGGGCGATCGAGCGGACGTCATCGTGGGAGACCACCTGAGGATCCTGCCACCCGGCCCAGTTGCCTGCTCGGGCACCAGTTCTCCGTGCGTTGCGCACCGGATAGCGGTGGCGGGTTCTAAGGGTCGTCGCACACAGAAGCGGTCCTGCTGCACGATCAGACCGGGACGTCCAGACGCATCCGGATCGCCGTGCCGAACTCGAGGGAGACCTCGCCCAGCCCGACGAAGCCGACCGACGTGTAGAACGCAAGCGCGTGTCGATTGGCGTCGACCTCGACACGCCGGCAGCCGGCAGCGCGTGCCAGGCCGACCAGGTCCTCGACGAGCGCACGTCCGACGCCCTCGCGCTGCCGATCGGGGTCGACGAAGAGATCCTCGAGCTCGACTCCACCTCCGTCGACCACCGTCGATGCGAAGCCCACCACCCGGCCGCCGTCAACGGCGACCCGTGTTCGCCCCTCGAGGACGGCCGCATCGGCGAGCTGGAGCAGGTCAGGTCGCGCAAGTAGCAGCGCCCGGTCATCGTCGTTCGACAGCGAAGCCCGCCGGTACACGTCCCGCAGCGCGGGAAGGTCAGGTGCTCCGCCAGCGCGGATCAGGAGAGGCGAGATGTCGCGATCGTCGCGCACGTTCTGGGGCGATCCCTCGCGCTCTGGGCGCTGCAGATCGCCCAGTTCGCCGTCGCGGCCGCTCGTAGACCCGGTGGTGCTACCTCAGGACCTCGGGGAGCGGGCGCTCGTGGACGATCACCAGGCGCTTCGTGGCGCGGGTGAGGGCGACGTAGAGCGAGCGGGCGCCCTGCACCTCCTCCTCCATGATCGCGGCGGGCTCGACCACCACAGACGCGTCGAGCTCGAGGCCCTTCACGAGGCTGACGGGCACCAGCGTGATCTGGCTGTTGAAACCGTTGCGAGCGGCCCGCCCGAACTCGACGCCGACCGCATCGAGCGCGGCGCCCACCGGACCGACGAGCGAGTCGGGCACGATGATCGCCACGCTGCCGGGGTCGACCGCCGAGCGCTCGATCAGCGCCTGCTCGACCGCGGCCACCGCCACGCCGTCGGGCCCGGCCTCGACGAAGCGCGGCTCCTCGCCCTCCTGACGCACCGAGGAAGGGGGCGTGAGGTCCGGCGCCGCCAGGGCGAGGACCTTGGTGGCCAGGGCCATGTTCGGTGCCGGGAAGGCGGTAGCCGATCGTGAGCTCCGTGCGGCGCGGCGAGCGGCGATCGGGGAGCTGGTCGAGCACCTCCTCCCAGTCGGCGTGGGCCCACGCGCCGGTGGACTGCGCGATGTCGCCCACCACCGTCATGGAGCCGTTCAGCGAGCGCCGCGTCGAGCATGCGGAGCTGCATGGGCGAGAGGTCCTGCGCCTCGTCGACCACGATGTGGCCGTAGGTGCGCACGTCCTCGTCCCCTGGCTGGCCGGGGCGCCGGCGGCGCGGCTTCGGGCCCGAGCAGGGCGCGGGCCTCGTCGAGCAGCGGCACGTCGTCGACGGTCCAGGTGACCTCGTCCACCGTCGCCGACTCGCTTGCGCACCAACGAGGCCTGCTCCTCGGCGGACAGGCTGCGGCCGGCGGCCAGCTCGATCAGCGCAGCAGAGCCGAACAGGTCGTGGAGGAGGTCGGCCGGCGTGAGCACGGGCCACATCCGCTCGAGGGCCTCGCGGACCTCGGGGGCGTGGCGCAGGCGATCGCGCACCTCGTGGGCCTCGACCGGCACGCGCGCGCTGTCGCGCGAGCGTGGCGAAGACGCTCGCCTCGACGTGCCGGCGACCGGCGTTGTGGAGCCGGAACCGGCGCTTGGCGTCCGCCACGATCGCCTTGCTCTGGTTGGGGGTGAGGCTGAGGGTCTGGACGCCGTAGCCGACGCGCAGTCGTGCGGCGCAGCGGACGCTGCCGGTCGTGCACGGCCTGGGCGAGCACCTTCGACATGCGCAGGTCGCCCTTGACCCGGGCCGTGGTGGGGTGGTCGCGCCCCTCGACGTCGAGCTGGTGGTTGGCGTCGAGCAGGTCCGCCAGGACGGCCAGCTCGACGCCCGCTTCGCCCAGGCTGGGGAGCACCTGCTCGATGTACCCGAGGAACAGGCGGTTGGGCCCGACGACGAGGACGCCCTGGCCCTCGAGCGGGAACCGGTGGGTGTAGAGGAGGTAGGCCGCTCGGTGGAGCGCGACGACCGTCTTGCCGGTGCCAGGACCGCCCTGCACGACGAGCACCCCGGGCAGCTCGGCCCGGATGATCTCGTCCTGCTCGCCCTGGATCGTGGCGACGATGTCGCTCAGTCGGCCGGTGCGTGCCTCCTCCAGGGCCGCGATGAGCGTGCTCTGGCCCCGGATCTCCCGACCCTCGTCCACGATGGTGAGCTCGCCGCCGAGGAGGCCCGCCGACTCGCCGAAGAGCTCGTCCTCGATGCGAGCAGGAGCTGGCGTCCCCGCGTGGCGAAGTGCCGGCGGCGGACGAGGCCCATCGGCTGGCGGCCGGTGGCCCGGTAGAAGGGTTCGGCGACAGGGGCCCGCCAGTCGACGACGAGCGGCTCGCGCTGGTCGTCGGACACCGCGAGGCGGCCGATGTAGTAGCTGTCGCCGCCCTCGCTGCGGGTGCGGTCGATGCGACCGAACACGAGGCTCGCGTCGCCCAGCTGCAACGACGCGAGGCGCTGGGCGATGTTGCCCTCGATCATCTCCCGCTCCCACCGGGCCTGCTCGGTGCCGCCCTTGCCGACCTCCACCATCGAGCGCAGCCGGGTGGCCTCCTCGCGCGACCGCTCGAGGCTGCTGTAGGCGTTGTCGATGTAGGCCTGTTCGGCGGACAGGTCGGGATGGGACGCCATCATCCTCCTGGGACAAGGGGACTCGCGATCTTACAGGAGGAGCCGCGGCGAGCGAAGACAGCCCGCGTGGGGAATGCTGAGGCCGTGACGGACACCGAGGGGCCCTACGGAGCGCTGATCGAGACCCGCCTGCGGGTGCTGACGTGGAACCTCTGGTGGCGATTCGGGCCCTGGGAGGCACGCCGGCCCGCCATCGCGGCCACGCTCGCCCGCCTCGACGCCGACGTCATCTGCCTCCAGGAGGTGTGGGAGGACGCCGAGGGTTCCTTCGCCGCCGAGCTCGCGGCCGGGCTCGGCTTCCACCACGCCTACGGCTCCCGCCTGGTGCTCGACGATGTGGAGTTCGGCAATGCCGTGCTCTCCCGCTGGCCGATCACCGGGAGCAGCGTGCTGCCGCTGCCGTCGACGGAAGGCACCGAGGAGCTCCGCACGTGCGTGCGCGCGGACATCGACGGCCCGCGGGGGCCGCTGCAGGTGTTCAGCACCCACCTGAACTGGCGCTTCGACCAGAGCGACGTCCGCCAGGACCAGGTGCGGGCGATCTGCCGCTTCATCGATGCGGCCAAGCCCGCCGCCGGTCGCTCGTTCCCGCCGATCCTCGGCGGTGACTTCAACGCCGACCCGGACAGCGACGAGATCCGCATGCTCAGCGGCCGGGCCGCGACGCCGGTGTCGAAGCTGGTGTTCCACGACGCGTGGGAGGTGGCCGGCCAGGCGTCCGACTCGAGCGCCACCGGCGCCACGTGGACCAATCGCAACCCCTACGCCAAGCTCGACCTCGAGCCCGACCGGCGGATCGACTACCTCTTCGTCGGCTGGCCGAAGGCCGGTGGGGCCGGCCACGTCACCCGCTGCACCGTCGAGGCCCTCGAGCCTGTCGACGGCGTCGTCCCCAGCGACCACCTCGCCGTCCTCGCTGAAGTCAGATACTGACGTCTGCGGAGGATTTCGTCCGGCATGCGGACGAAAGCAACCGCAGAAGTTGGTCAGTCGCCGGTCGGTTCGCCGATCTCCCGCAGGGCGTCGCGCAGGGCGACCCGCAGGCGACGGGCGATGGTGGGGGTGAGGTGGGCGATCAGGCCCGCGCCCGGGTTGCCGACCTCTTCGACCGTGAGCACCACGCGGGGCGCCGCGTCCTCGTAGTCGTCGCTGATGGCGACCGCCCATGACAGGTGCTGGATGTCCTCGTCGCTGGGCGGCAGCTCGTCGAGGGAGAAGGGGTGGTCGTCGATGGAGCGTCGCACGACGCCATCAGAGCACGACTTCGCGGGCCGCTCGGGCGGCCCGTAGGTTGGGCTCGATGACCGAACCGCACGCCGGGCTCGCTGATGCGCCGCTGCTCCGAGCAGCTCGGGGACTGCCGGCGTCCCGTGTGCCGGTGTGGTTCATGCGGCAGGCAGGGCGATCGCTGCCCGAGTACCGGGCGCTCCGGGGCGACGGCAGCATCCTCGACGCCATCCGCGACCCGGCTCTGTCCGCAGAGCTCACGCTGCAGCCCGTGCGCCGCTACGGCGTCGACGCCGCCATCCTCTACAGCGACATCGTCGTGCCGGCGGCCGCGATCGGGTTCGGCGTGGACGTCACCCCCGGGGTCGGCCCGGTCGTGTCCGAGCCGTTCCGTGTGAAGGCCGACCTGGACCGACTCCGCCCCTTCGAGCCCGAGCTCGACGCGCCATTCGTCGCCGAGACCGTGCGCCTGGTGGTCGCCGAGCTCGGGGCCACGCCGCTCATCGGCTTCGCCGGCGCGCCGTTCACGGTCGCCAGCTACCTGATCGAGGGGCGTCCGTCCCGCACCTACGGCCTGACGAAGGCGATGATGCACGGCGAGCCGGGCCTCTGGCGCGAGCTGCTGGACCGCCTCGCCGACATGGCGATCGCCTCGCTGCTCGCGCAGGTGGAGGCGGGCGCCAGCGCGATCCAGCTCTTCGACTCGTGGGCGGGATCGCTGGCGCCGGACGTGTACCGCGACCTCGTCATGCCGGCCAGCGCCAAGGTGCTCGCCGCGCTCGAGGTCACCGGCGTGCCGCGCATCCACTTCGGGGTGGGCACCGGCGAGCTGCTGACCCTCATGGGCGAGGCCGGCGCCGACGTGGTGGGGGTGGACTGGCGCGTCCCGCTCGACCTCGCCCGGGAGCGGGTGCCGGGCAAGGCGGTCCAGGGCAACCTCGATCCGGCCGTGTGCCTCGCTCCCTGGGACGTCGTCGCCGAGCGCACGCGGGACGTGCTGCGCCGCAACCGCGGCCGGCCCGGGCACATCTTCAACCTCGGTCACGGTGTGCTCCCCGAGCTCGACCCCGGCGTGCTGGCCCAGGTCGTCGACCTGGTGCACGAGGAAGGCCGCTGCGACGGTGGCTGACCGGCTGGGTGTGGCGGTGATGGCCTACGGCACTCCGGCGTCCCCGGTGGACGTCGAGGCCTACTACACGCACATCCGGCGCGGGAGGGCTCCCACCCCGGAACAGCTCGCTGACCTGACGCGGCGATACGACGCCATCGGCGGCACCTCGCCCTTGGCCGAGCGGACCGAGGCCCAGCGGTCCACGATCGAAGCTGCCCTCGAGGAGCGGGCTCCCGGCCGGTGCCGAGTGGTGCTCGGTCAGAAGCACGCGGGCCCCTTCATCGAGGATGCCGTCACGACGCTCGCCGACGACGGTGCGACCGCGATCGTCGGGCTGGTGCTGGCCCCGCACTTCTCCCGCTTCTCGGTGGGCCAGTACCAGGAGCGCCTGGCCGCGGCCGCCCGCGAGCGAGGTGTGCCCACCGTCGCCATCGACAGCTGGCACCTCGAGCCCACCTACCTCCGGTTCCTCACCGCGGCCGTGCGAGACGCGATCGCCCCGTTGCCCGCGCGGACGAAGGTGCTCTTCACGGCCCACTCGCTGCCCGAGCGCGTGCTGGTGGACGACCCCTATCCCGAGCAGCTCCGGGCCTCTGCGGCCGCGGTCGCCGAGGCCGCAGGCCTCGACCGATGGGCGGGCTGGTCCCTGTGCTGGCAGTCGGCGGGCCGCACGCCGGAGCCGTGGCGCGGTCCCGACATCCTGGAGGTCATCCGCGATCTGGCCGCCACCGGCCGCGCGGACGGGGTCGTCGTGTCCCCGCAGGGGTTCGTGAGCGACCACCTGGAGGTGGTGTACGACCTCGACATCGAGGCCCGTCGGGTGGCGGACGAGGTGGGGCTCGCCTTCGCGCGCACCCGCGTCCTCAACGCTGACCCGATCGTGCTGGGCGCGCTGGCCGACCGGGTGCTCGAGGCGGCACCGTGACCGAGATCGTCGTGGCCGGCGGCGGCATCGCCGGACTGGTCGCCGCGCGTGAGGCTGCGCTCGCGGGCGCGACCGTGACCCTGGTCGAGCCGGGTCCGCTCGGCGGCAAGGTGCGCGCGAGCAGCTTCGACGGCACGGTGCTCGACGAGGCGGCCGACAACTTCCTCGCCCGCGTCCCCGAGGGCCTCGAGCTGTGCCGCGCGCTCGGGCTGGAGGGCGACCTCGTGTCACCGGCCGTCCGCCGCGCCCGGGTGTGGAGCCGCGGCGAGCTGCGCCTCCTGCCGGAGGCCCAGCTCCTCGGCGTGCCCACCGACCTCGACGAGCTCCACGCGTCGCAGATCCTGTCGCCCGAGGGTGCCCGACGCGTCCGGGATGACCTCACCACGCCGCTCACCCCACCGAGGCACGACGTCACCATCGGCTCGGTGATCCGCGCCCGCCTCGGCGACGAAGCCCTCGAGCGACTCGTCGACCCGCTCGTGGGCGGGATCAACGCCGGTGACACCGACCACCTCAGCCTCGCCGCGACCGTGCCGCAGCTCGACGCCGCCATCCGCAGCGGTCGAGCGTCGCTCATCGAGGCCTGCCAGGCGCAGCGGGCGGCCGTCGCCGACGCCTCGGCACCGGTGTTCTTCGCCCCCAAGGCTGGCATGGCGGCGCTCGTCGAAGCGCTCGTCGCCGACCTCCACGCGCGAGGCGTGACCTTCGTGCGCGACGCGGTCACCGACCTCGAGCCCGACGGCGCCGCGTGGCGCGTCGGCGGGGCGGGCGGCGCGGCCCTGTCCGCCGACGGCGTCATCATCACCGTGCCGGCCGGACCCGCGGCCGAGCTCGTGCGCCCGCACGCGGGACGGGTGGCCACCTTGTTGGCCGCCATCCCGTACGCCTCCGTGGCCATGATCAGCCTGGCGGTCCCCCGGCATGCGATCGACCGCGAGCTCGATGCCAGCGGGTTCCTCGTCCCGCGGGTCGAGTGTCGCACGGTCACCGCGTGCTCGTGGACGTCGGCCAAGTGGCCGCACCTCGCCGGAGCGGGGACGGTCTGGCTCCGTGCCTCGGTCGGCCGGGACGGGGACGAGGGCGCTCTGGCCCTGCCCGACGACGCGCTCGTCGACGCCGCCCTCACCGACCTCGCCGAGCTGATGGCGCTGCGTGGTCGCCCCACGGAGACCCGGGTCACCCGCTGGGACCGCTCGCTACCCCAGTACCGACCCGGCCATCTCGACCGGGTGGCGGCCATCGAGACCGAGCTGGCGTCGGTCGCTCCGGCCCTGGCGATCGCAGGCGCTGCGCTGCGTGGGCTGGGCGTCCCCGCTTGCATCCGCCAAGGCGCCGACGCGGCACGTCGCGTCCTCGCCGTCCTCGACGCCTGACAGCACCCGGGCGAGGCAATGGGTCCCGTTCGGCGACTCTCGAGGCAACCGGTCCCGCATGTGGGACACATGACCTTGGGCTGCCTGAGACGGGACCCATTGCCTCGCCGCACCGGTCGTCAGGGGCACCCCGCTCGTCGTCGCCGAGCCCTTGACCTGGCGATCTCTCCATCGAAGAGTGACGGCCTTGCTCGCCGCGCTGCCTTCGCGCGCCGGCTAGCGGCCATCATTTGCAGATGCGCACCCGAGCCGAGCGACTCCGCACCGCAGGTGCGTGCATCGCCAGCGGGCTGGCCCTGTGCCTGTCGCTCCCGCCGTTCGGGATCTGGCCGTTGGCGCTCGTCGGCCTCGTCGGCCTCGACCGGCTGATCGCGGACCAACCGGCTCGGGCGCGGTTCGCACGTGGCTGGTTGGTCGCCATGGGGTGCTTCGTCCCATCGCTCAGCTGGATGACCGCCCTGACCGCGCCCGGCTTCGTCATCGCCTGTGTGGCCTACTCGGCGATGCTCGGCGCGGGCGTCGCGGCGGCGCCGCCGGGCCGGGGCCGCTGGCTGGCCTTGGCGGGGACCTGGACGCTGGCGGAGCTGGTGCGATGGACATGGCCGTTCGGCGGCGTGCCCCTCGCCAACCTCGCCATCGGGCAGGTCTCCGGGCCCCTCGCCCCGGTGCTCCGGGTCGGGGGCAGCCTGCTGCTGGTGCTCGTCACGGTCCTGGTGGGCCAGGCGACTGCGGCCGCCGTGCGCGGGGCGTGGCGACCCGCTGGTGGTCTCGTGGCGATCGTCGTGCTCGTCGTCGGTGGCTCGATGACGGCCCCCCAGGGCCACGCGGTCGGTTCGGCTGAGGTGGCCCTCGTCCAGGGTGGGGGCGCGCAAGGGACGCGCAAGTCGGACACGGGCGTGGTCGAGGTGTTCGAGCGCCACCTCGCAGCCACCGGGCTCGTCCAGCAACCGGTCGACCTGGTCGTCTGGCCGGAGGACGTGATCGACACCGACGAGGACTTCGAGGACGATCCGTGGGCCGGCGTGGTGGGCAGCCTCGCCGCCGACCTCGGCGCGCCGATGATCGTCGGGACGGTCGAGGGCGCCGGCCCGGAGGAGTTCCGCAACGCGGCCGTGCTCCTCGGCCCCGACGGCGACATCCTCCAGCGCTACGACAAGGTCCACCGCGTGCCCTTCGGTGAGTACGTCCCGCTGCGGCGGTTCCTGGAGCCGGTCGCCGGCGCCGCGCTGCCCGACCGCGATGCGGTCGTGGGCGACCAGCCCGGTCAGCTCGACGTCCCGGGTCCGGTCGGACGCGTCGCCACGCCGATCTCGTGGGAGATCTTCTTCCCCGACCGCACCCGGGAGGGCGTCGAAGCCGGCGGCCGCCTCGTGCTGAACCCGACGAACGGATCCTCGTTCACGGGCACGATCGTGCAGACGCAACAGGTGGCGTCCTCACGGATGCGAGCGATCGAGACGGGACGGTGGGTGGCCCAGGTCGCCCCCACCGGGTTCACCGCCGTGATCGACGAGCACGGCAACGTGCTGGAGCGCAGCCGGATCAGCGAGCAGGTCGTGCTCCAGCGTCAGCTCGAGCTGCGTGAGGGGCTCACGATCTACACCCGGTTCGGCAACCTCGCGGCGGTGACGCTGGCGCTGGTCCTGATCGCGGCGGGCTGGGCGGTGGAGCTCACCCGCGCCCGGCGCGACGGTGCCCGGACCAGCGACGGCCCGGGCACCCTGGCGGTGACGGCGACCTCAGGCGGCTGAGGTCTCGATCGCCTTGGCCTTCGAGGTGCCCTGGCTGATCTCGACCTTGCGGGGCTTCGCCTGCTCGGCCACCGGCACGGTGACGGTGAGCACACCGTTGTCGTAGGCAGCTTGGATCCCGTCGGGATCGAGGCCCTCGCCGAGGAAGAGCTGCCGGCTGAAGCTGCCCTGCGGGCGCTCGGCCACGACGACCTCCACGCCCTCGGACCGCTCCCAGCGGCGCTCGGCGCTGATCGACAGCACGTTCTTCTCGACGGTGAGATCGATCGTGGCGGGATCGATGCCCGGAATGTCGAGGACCACGATGAACCGATCACCGTCGCGGTAGGCGTCGAGCGGCATCACGGCCTGACGACCGGGCGTGCCCGCCCAGTTCGGCTGGGTGAGACGGTCCAGCTCACGGAAGGGGTCGAAGCGCATCAGCATGGATCATCCTCCTCACGGATCGGTGGGGGTGTCAGAGACACGATCAGGATATCTTGCCAACAGATAACTTGACAACTCATCGCTCAACTTGGACCGAGGTCGATGGTGGTGGTCACGTGCACGGCGTCGAGGAAGGCCCGGTCGTGGGTGACCAGCAGGAGGGTGCCGTCGAAGCCCTCGAGGGCCGACTCGAGCTGCTCGATGGCCTCCAGGTCGAGGTGGTTGGTGGGCTCGTCGAGCACGAGGCAGTTCACGCCCTCCGCCATCAGCTCGGCGAGGAGCGCCCGGGTGCGTTCGCCGGGCGAGAGATCCGCACCCAACCGATCGATGTGATCGGCGCCGAGCCCGAACTTGGCCAGCAGCGAGCGGGCCTCGCTGCGGTCGAGCCCGGTCGAGTCCATGAAGGAGCGCAGGAGCGCGGCGTCGCCGCCGTAGCGCAGCCGCCGCTGATCCAGCAGGCCGACCTTCACGCCCGGGCCGAGCCATCGTTGGCCGCCGGCGAGGTCGACGTCACCGAGAAGCGCCCGCAGCAGGGTGGTCTTTCCCGAGCCGTTGGGACCGAGGATCGCGAGCCGGTCCTGCCACGCCACCTCCAGGTCGACGGGACCGAGCCGGAACGACCCGAGCTCGACCGTCGCGCGCTCGAGTCGGGCGACTACGTCGCCAGCACGGGTGGCGGCCTTCAGCTCGAGCTGCAGCTGCCAGGGCTCCCACGGCTTGTCGACCACCTCGAGGCGCTCGATCGCCTTCTCGGTGGCCTTCGCCTTCGCCGCCATCTTCTCGGAGCGCTGTGACTTGAGGTGCGGGAGAAACTTGTCGTTGTCCGTCTTCTTGGCCTTGGCGTTCTTCACCCCGACGACGGCCCACTCGCGCTGGGTGCGCTGCCGTTGTCGGAGGCGGTCCCGCTCCGCGGTGTACTTCTCGTAGCCCTCGTACTGCTGGCGGCGGGCCAGCTCGCGGGCGGCGACGTAGTCGGACCAGCCGCCGGTGTGCTCGGCCGCGTCGTGGTCCGGCAGACGGAGCTCGAGGATCCGGCTGACGACCCGGTCGAGGAACGTCCGGTCGTGCGACACCGTGACGACGGCGGAGGGCGTCGACCGCACGAACTGCTCGAGGAGCTCGAGGCCGCCGAAGTCGAGGTCGTTGGTCGGCTCGTCGAGCAACAGGACGTCCTGCCGCGACAGCAGTATGGCCGCGAGCGCCGCGCGAGCGGCCTGGCCGCCGGACAGGTGGCCGACCTCGACGTCGAGCCGATCCGCGGGGAGCCCGACCTGCGCGAGGACGGCACCGGTGCGCGCCTCCAGATCGTCGCCACCGATGGCGAGGAAGTGGTCCAGCGCCGTGCCGTAGGCCTCGATCGAGTCCGGGTCGTCCCCCATCGCCGCCGTGGCGGCGTCGAGCGCGTCGCTCGCGGCTGCCACGCCGGTGCGACGGGCCAGATACGCCCGCAGCGTCTCCGCCGGCTGGGCGTCCGGCTCCTGCGGGAGGAAGCCGACCGTGGTCGTGGCCGGCGATCGCTCGACCCGTCCTCCGTCAGGCCGCTCCAGCCCCGCGAGGATGCGCAGGAGCGTCGACTTCCCGATGCCGTTGGGACCCACGATCCCCAGCCGCGTGCCGGCGCTGATCGACACCGAGACTCCGCCCAGCACGACCTGCCCGCCGTGGTGTCGCTGGATGTCCCTGGCCACGAGCACGAGGGACGACCGTAACAACCCCAAGGGCGCGGCGACGCGGGGCAACCGCGCTCGGTGCCCCCACGCCCGCTCACCGGCGTCCGGTCGGACGGCCGTGCGCCGCTGTACTCCGGAGGTGCACCAGCGCACGACGCTCGACGGCCGTCGCGAGCAAGCACGCCACCACCGGCCGGGCCGTGCGCCGCTGAACTCGTGAGGTGCACCAGCGCACGACGCCGCCCACCGGGTCCCGCGCTGGCGGTCGTGCGTCGGCGTGAGCTCGCCGACCTCATCGCGCCGCCGTCGCTGCGCCCTTGGCCTTCTCAGGTGACGGCGGAGATGCGCAAAGCCAGCGCGGGGGCCTCGGCGGGGCGGCCGGGGAGGGTGACCGCGCTGCCGCCGTCGACCGCGGCCCAGCGCAGCGGTACGTCGTGACCGAGGAGGTGCACCTCGGCACCCGGCGCAGGGGTCACGTCGAGCGCCACGACGTCGCTCGAGGGGGTACCGCACACGATCGCGTAGACCTCGCCGTCGCTCGTCGTGTACCGGACGTCGTGGCCCTCGCCGGTGCTGCCGTCGGTGCGAGACCACGGACGGGTGCCGTAGATCGCATCACCGTTGGTGCGCAACCACCAGCCGAGCGCCAGCAGCCGCTGCGCCTGCACCCACGGGATCACGCCTTCGGCGGTGGGGCCGACGTTCAGCAGCAGGTTGCCGCCGTGCGCCACGACGTCGATGAACATCCGCACGAGCGCCTCGGGTGCGAGGTAGCTGTCGTCGGGCTCCTGGCGGTTGTACCCGAACGAGCTGCCGATGCCGCGGGTGCTCTCCCACTTGCGCTTCGGGTCGCCGACGGTCGAGTACTCGGGCGTGACGAAGTCGCAGTGCAGCGCGCCGGACGACTGCGCCACCCAGTCGAACCGGTTGTTGACGACCCCGTCCGGCACCGCCTCGTAGTACCGCTCGAAGAGCGCGCCGAGGTCAGCCGCGGCCGGGTAGCCGATGTCGTTCCACAGGACATCGGGTCGGTAGCGATCGATCAGCTCCTGCCAGTGTGCGTTCGCGTAATCCAGGTACTCGGGGGACTGCGGGATGGCCCGGAACATCGCGGCCAGGTCGGTGATCGGCAGCCCGCCGAACGTCCAGTCGAGGCCGCCGGAGTAGTAGGTGCCGAAGCGCATGTCCCGCGCCCGGACGGCCGACGCGAGGTCGCCGACGAGGTCGCGCTCGGAGGCCCAGCGCTGCTTGTGCGGGTTGGGGACGTCGCTGGGCCACAGCAGCACGCCGTCGTGGTGCTTGGTGACCAGCACGACGTAGCGAGCGCCGGCCTGGCGGAACAGGTCCGCCCACGGCTCGGGCTGCCAGCCGGCGTGGCAGGCCAGGAACGTGGCGACGAAGTCGTCGTACGGTCGGCCCTCGTGCACCTCGGTGTGGTGGCGCCCCGCCGGGCTGCCCTCGATCGCGATCGAGTTCTGGTACCACTCGACGTACGGCGAGCAGCGCATCGCCTCCTCCCACCCACCGTCCGCGGCGAGGTCGATCGGCGAGTCCGTGACCGGCGCGAACGCCGGCACCGCCGCCGCCGTCCAGTGCACGAAGATCCCGAGCTTGGCGTCGTCGAACCACCGCGGGAGCGGGCGAGTACCGGGTTCCATCAGACCTCCACGATCACGGTGACTGGACCATCGTTGACGAGCGTCACGCTCATGTCGGCCTGGAAGCGGCCCGTCTCGACCACCGCGCCGAGCTCCTCGAGCCGCCCCACGACGGCCTCGACGAGCGGTTCGGCTTGTTCCGGGCGTGCTGCGGCGAGCCACGACGGCCGGCGGCCCTTGGCGGTGTCGCCGTAGAGCGTGAACTGCGAGATCACCAGGAAGGGCGCGTCGGCATCGGCGGCCGAGCGGTTCATGACACCGTCCGCGTCGTCGAGGATCCGCAGGTTCCACAGCTTGTCGGCGAGCTTGGTGGCGGTGGCGGTGTCGTCGTCGTGGGTGACGCCGACGAGCACGCACAGCCCCGGGCCGATCGACCCCGCCACCTCGTCGTCGACGGTCACCGACGCGCTCGTCACCCGCTGCACGACGGCTCGCATGGCCGCCGAACCTACGCCGATCTGCGTGCGCCCAGCACCGCATGCCGATGCTGAGCGCACACAGAAGCAGTCGGGGGAATCCTCCGACCTCCCCGTCGGTGGCATGGGTAGCGTCCGGGCCGTGGGTGCGATCGACGTCAACGGGGTGGCCTGCCGCACGCCAGCCGGGGTCGACCTGCTGAGCGACGTGAGCTTCCGCGTCGGCGACGGCGACCACGTCGCCCTGGTGGGCGCGAACGGGGCGGGGAAGACCACCCTGTTCCGCGTCATCGCCGGCGACCAGCCCGCCCACACGGGCAGCGTCCACGTCGACGGACGGCTGCGGGTCATGCGGCAGCTGGTCGGCTGGCGCGAGGAGGGGCGCACGGTGCGAGACATGCTCCTCGACCTCTCGCCCACCGCGCTCCAGCGCGCGGCCGCCGACCTCGCGGCCGCGGAGCGCGCCGCGACCGACGACCTCGGTGAGCGCACCGGGATGGCGCTCGCTCGTGCCCACACGGCCTGGGGCGACGCGGGCGGTTGGGACGCGGAGGTGCTGTGGGACACCTGCTGCACGATCGCCGTCCGGCAGCCGCTCTCCACGGCAGGTGATCGTCCGCTGGCCACCCTCTCCGGCGGCGAGCAGAAGCGCCTCGCCCTCGAGGTGCTGCTGCGCTCGGATGCCGACGTGCTCCTACTCGACGAACCCGACAACTACCTCGACGTCCCCGCGAAGGAGTGGCTCGAGGCCGCGCTCCGAGCCTGTCCGAAGACGCTCCTCCTGATCAGCCACGATCGTCAGCTCCTCGCGGGCGTCGCCCAGCGGGTCGTCACGCTCGAGGGCAGCACGGCGTGGGTGCACGGCGGCTCCTTCAGCACATGGCACGAGGCTCGCGAGGCGCGGCTCGCGCGCATCGACGACGAGCACCGTCAGTGGCAGGAGGAGCGCAAGCGGATGCAGGCGATGCTCGTGGAGTACCGGCGTCGGGCATCCATGGGCAGCGACACGTTCGCGTCCCGGGTGCGGGCCACCAAGAACAAGATCGAGCGGTTCGAGGCGGCGCCGCCGCGGGAGCGCGTCGTCGACCATCAGGTGACCATGCGGCTCGGCGGTGATCGCACCGGCACCCGGGTGGTCATCTGCGAGCAGCTCGAGCTCCACGGCCTCACCGATCCCTTCGACACCGAGGTCGTCTACGGCGAGCGCGTCGCGGTGCTGGGTCCCAACGGCACCGGCAAGAGCCACTTCCTCCGCCTCCTCGCCGGGGAGCCCGTCGGTCATGAGGGTGGCTGGCGCCTCGGGGCGCGGGTGGTACCTGGCTACTTCTCGCAGACCCATGACCACCCCGAGCTGCGAGGCATGGACGTGCTCGACATCGTCATGAAGCGGGGCGTGGAGCGAGGCAAGGCGATGGCGGCGCTACGGCGCTACGGCATCCACGGGTGCGCGCAGCAGGCCTTCGAGACGCTGTCGGGCGGCCAGCAGGCGCGCCTGCAGATCCTCCTCTTGGAGCTGGCCGGGAGCACACTGCTCCTGCTCGACGAGCCCACGGACAACCTCGACCTCGCGTCGGCGGAGGCGCTCGAGGAGGCGCTCGAGAGCTACGTGGGCACCGTCCTCGCCGTCACCCACGACCGCTGGTTCCTGCGCGGCTTCGATCGCTTCCTCGTGTTCGGACGCGACGCCACGGTGACCGAGCACCTGGAGCCGGTGTTCACCTGATCGCCGTGCCAGGCTGCGGCGATGCTGACCCGGATCGCACCGATGACCGCAGCGGGGGCCGAGACGCTCGCGTCGGCGACCGACCTGTTCGACCTGCTCGACGGCGCCGCCGCCCAGGCGGCCGCCGATCGGCGGCTTCCCCGGGCGACGGTCGACGCGCTCAAGACCTCCGGAGCGATCCGCATGCCCATGCCTGCGGCGTGGGGCGGCCCCGAGCTGCCGGTCACCGACCAGCTCCTCGTGTTCGAGGAGCTCACCTACGCGGACGGCGCCGCCGGGTGGTGCGCCATGATCGGCTGCGACGCCGGCTACTACAGCGCGATGCTCGACGACGCCGTCGCGCGAGAGATCTGGGACGACCTCGACCTCATCACCGCGGGGCAGACGACCCCGTCGGGCCGGGCCGTACGGGAGGGCGACGGCTGGAAGGTGTCAGGACGATGGTCGTTCGGCAGCGGGTGCACCCACGCCGATCGCATCGTGGGCGGCGCGCACCTCCACGAGGCGGACGGCAAACCGGTCAGCGACGGAGGTCTACCCGCCTGGCGCACCTTCGTGCTGCCGATCGACGCGGTGACCATCCACGACAACTGGGATCCCACGGGCCTGGCTGGCACGGGAAGCCACGACTACTCGGCCGACGATGCCTGGGTGCCCGACGAGCACGCCATGCAGCCACTCGAACCCGGGCGACGCGATGGCGCCCTCTACGCCCTCCCGTGGTGGTTCATCGTGAAGGCTGCCGCGGTTCCGCTGGGCCTGGCGCGGCGGGCTCTCGACGAGCTGACGACCATGGCGCCGGGCAAGCTCGTGTTCCCCGAGTTCCAGATGCTCGACGACCTCGGTCACACCCACGACCACGTCGCCCGCAGCCGCGCCCTCATCGGCTCCGCCCGGACGCTGCTCCACGACGTCGTGGCCAGCGCCTGGGACGAGGTGGAGCGCACCGGCGAGCTGCAGCAGGCGGGGCGGGCGGACCTCCGCCTCGCGATGACGCACTCGGCCACCGCGTGCCGCGCCGCCGTCGACCTGTGCGTGGCGGCGGCCACGACCTCCGCGATCAAGCGCGGCTCCCCGATCGACCGGGCGCTGCGAGACATCGTGACCGCGTCGCAGCACATCGTGGTGAACGACCGCACCTACGGCCTGGTCGGCCGCGTGCTGCTCGGCAAGCCGGCCACCGGCCCCATGATCTGACCCGACGCGCCGTAGCCTCCGCTCGATGCCCTCGCTGACCGCTGGTCCTGCCACCGTGCGCATCGATCGGGCGCGGGGGCGCGACTGTCGTCGCTGGTCGTCCACGGACATGAGCTGCTCGTGCAGCCAGAGCCGGGCCGCCGGGACGAGCCCAGCGATCCGCTCGTGTCCGGCTGCTACCCGATGGCGCCCTTCGCCGGCCGCACCCGCGGGGGGCGCTTCCGGTGGGGAGGCGAGGTCCAGGAGCTGGTGGCCAACCACGCCGGCCATGCCATGCACGGCACCGTCTTCGATCGGCGCTGGCTGCTGGAGCTCGCCGACGTCGGGTATCTCCGCTTGCGCGCCGACCTGCAGCCGGGGTGGCCCTACTCGGGGTGGGTCGTGCACGAGGTGGCGTTGTCGGCCAACCGGCTCGAGCTGCGCCTGGAGGTGCACACCGCGGGCTCGCCGTTCCCGGCCACGCTGGGGTGGCACCCCTGGTTCCGACGTCGCCTCGAGGTGGGCGGCGCGCTCCAGATCGCGCTCGACGCCAAGCGCTGGTACCCGCGGGGCGACGACGGCCTCCCGATCGGCTCCGTGGCACCGCCGCCGGCGGTGGGGCCGTGGGACGACTGCTTCACCGCGATCACCTGGCCGGCGCGGTTGACCTGGCCGGGGGCGCTGGAGCTGAGCATGACCTCGACCTGCGACCACGTGGTGCTGTACGACCAGCCACGCCACGCCATCTGCGTCGAGCCCCAGACCGGTCCCCCCGACGCGCTCAACCACCTCCAGTGGGCGACTATCGTGCGGCGCCACCGTCCGCTGATCGCCGAGATGGGTCTGACCTGGTCCCCCTCGTCCTCCTAGGGTCGGCGCATGGAGCAGGTCGGCACGGTCGTGCAGGTGTGGCGGTACCCGGTGAAGTCGTTCCAGGGGGAGCCGATCGAGTCCCTCGACCTCGCGCCCGGAGGCGCCGTCGGCGACCGCACGCTGGCGGTGGTCGATCCGGCCGCCGGCAAGGTGCTGTCCGCCAAGCGCCACGCCGATCTGTTCATGGCCTCGGCACGACTCGACGGCGAGCGCGTGGTGCTCTTTCTGCCTGATGGGAGCGAGCACGCCGCCGACGATCCCGGCGTCCACGCCGCCCTGTCGACGTGGCTGGGGCTCGAGGTGCGATTGGAGGCACCGCCGGTCGACAGGGTGCTCCCGATGGAGATGTACACCGGCATGTCCGACGAGGCCTCGCCCGTCTTCGACTGGCCCGGCCCCCCGGGCACCTGGCTCGACCTGGCCGACGCCCACTGGCTCACGACGGCGAGCCTCACCGCCATCGCCGCCGCCCATCCGGACGGCGAGTGGGACGTCCGCCGCTTCCGGCCCACCGCCCTGATCGAGACGACCGCGACCGGCTTCGCGGAGGAGGCGTGGACCTCGATCGCCGTCGGCACCGTGGGCACGGACGTCCTGATGCCCACCCCGCGGTGCTCCATGCCGTCCCGGGCCCAGCCCGGGCTTCGCCGGGACGGCGCCATCGGGACCACCATCCGGGACGCCAACGGCAACAACCTCGGCGTCTACGCATCGGTCACCCAGAGCGGAACGGTACGGGTGGGCGATAGCGTGCTCGCCAGCTAGCACATCGCTTGCACCAGGCGGCCCCGCCGCCGCCTGCGCGTTGAGTTGACCGATGGGTCAATCGCCCGAAAGGCTTGTCGGACCATGCCCAGCGACGCCCCTCTCCGGATCGCCCTCCTGGCCTATCGGGGCAAGCCCCACGTGGGCGGCCAGGGGGTGTACACCCGCCACCTCGCCAAGGCCCTCGTCGACCTCGGCCACCACGTCGAGGTGCTGGGTGGCCAGCCGTACCCGGTCCTCGACGAGCGGGTGCCCCTGGTCGAGCTGCCCAGCCTCGACATCTACAACGACCACTTCCCGATGCGGATGCCGGGACTCTGGGAGCTGAAGCACTGGACGGACTTCCTCGAGGTCACCGCCTTCTCCTTCGGCACCTTCCCCGAGCCCCTCGCCTTCTCGATGCGGGCCTGGGACCACCTGCGGCACCGCAAGGACGACTTCGACATCGTCCAGGACAACCAGTGCCTCGGCTACGGGCTGCTCCTCATCGAGCGCCAGCTGGGCCTCCCGATCCTCGGGACCATCCACCACCCCATCACGGTCGACCGCCGCCTCGAGATGGAGGCCGCCGAGACCTGGTACAAGCGACTCACGCTCCGGCGCTGGTACGCCTTCGTCGACATGCAGACCCAGGTCGCCCGCCGGCTCGAGCGCATCATCACGGTGTCGGAGAACTCCTTCAAGGACATCGTCACCGACCACCAGGTCGACCCCGACCGGATGGCCGTGGTGCCCGTGGGCGTCGACATCGATCTCTTCAAGCCGCTGCCCGAGGTGGGGGTCGTTCCCGGACGCCTCGTCACCACGGCCTCCGCGGACGTGGCCATGAAGGGCCTCAAGTTCCTGCTCGAAGCCGTCGCCAAGCTCCGCACCGAGCGAGACGACGTCCACCTCGTGGTCATCGGGAAGCGCAAGCCGGGCGGCGCCAGCGACGCCACCATCAAGCGGCTCGGCCTCGAGGACCACGTCGAGTTCGTCACGGGTGTGAGCGAGCGCCGCATCATCGAGCTCTACTCCGAGGCCGAGATGGCCGTGGTGCCATCGCTCTACGAGGGCTTCTCGCTCCCCGCCATCGAGGCCATGGCCTGCGGCACGCCCCTCGTGGGCACCACCGGCGGCGCGGTCCCCGAGGTGATCGGCAAGGACGGCGACACGGCGATGGTCGTGCCGCCAGGCGACAGCGAGGCGCTGGCGGCGAAGATCCGCTGGGGCCTGGAACAGGACGATCTCCGCGGCACGATCGGCGCCCGCGGTCGCCAGCGGATCATCGACCGGTGGTCCTGGAAGCACACCGCGGTCAAGACCGTCGAGCAGTACCGGATCCGGCTCGGACAGGACTGACGTTGCTCACGGTCCGCTTCGACGAGCTCGGCGTGCAGCCGGGCGACCTGCTGCTCGACATGGGCTGCGGCGCCGGACGGCACGCCTTCGAGTCCTACCGCCTCGGCGCCAAGGTCGTCGCCTTCGACTACTCGGCGGCCGAGCTGAAGGACGTCGGCGGCCTGTTCGCGGCCATGCGGGACTCGGGCGAGGCGGGCACCGAGGCCGGCTCTCTCGCAGCCACCACCAACGGCGACGCCCTCCGCCTTCCCTTCCCTGCCGACACGTTCGACCGCGTCATCGCCTCCGAGGTCCTCGAGCACGTGTCGAACGACCAGGTGGCGCTCGACGAGATCTTCCGGGTGCTGAAGCCCGGCGGCACCATCGCCGCCACCGTGCCGTCGTGGCTGCCCGAGCAGATCTGCTGGGCCCTGTCGGAGGAGTACCACGCTCCCTTCGTCGAGGGCGGCCATGTGCGCATCTACTCCGAGCCGACGCTCCGGGCCCGCATGCGCGCGGCCGGTCTGAAGCCCGGCGCGGCGCATCACGCCCACGCGCTGCACTCGCCCTACTGGTGGCTGAAGTGCGCGGTCGGCCCCACGAACGACGATCACCCGCTCGTGAAGGCGTACCTCCAGGTGCTCACCTGGGACATCATGCAGACCCAACCGATGGCCACGATCACCCACCTGGCCGAGCGGGTGCTGAACCCGGTGCTCGGCAAGAGCCTGGTCGTCTACGCCGGCAAGCCCGGCGGGGGTCGCTGAGCGATGCCGATCGACGTGCCCGGCCTCGTCTCCGCGACCGACCTGCACCTCACGGTCGACGGCATCGCGGCGTGGCAGCTTCCGTCGGGGATGATCCCCTGGTTCCCCGGCGGGCACTCCGACCCGTGGAACCACGTCGAGGCGGCCATGGCGCTCGATCTCGGTGGCCGCCGACCTGAGGCCGACCGGGCCTACGAGTGGCTCGTCGACCTCCAGCGGGAGGACGGATCGTGGCACCAGTACTACATCGCCGCTGAGGACGGCAGCACCGAGGTCGAGCAGGACAAGCTCGACGCGAACGTCTGCGCGTACGTGGCAGCCGGCGTGTGGCACCGCTGGCTGCTCACCGACGACAAGGGCTTCGTCGAGGAGATGTGGCCCACCGTCGAGCGGGCGATCGACTTCGTGCTCGACCTGCAGACGCCCCGAGGCGAGATCCTCTGGGCCCGCCACGCCGACGGCACGCCGTGGAGCTTCGCCCTCCTCACCGGCTCGTCGTCGATCTGCCACAGCCTGCGCTGCGCCATCGCCATCGCCCAGCTGCTCGGCCACGAGCGGCCCGACTGGGAGATCTCGGCCGCCCGGCTGGCGCGGGTCATCCGCGAGGTACCCGAGGCCTTCGCCCCCAAGCACCGTTGGGCCATGGACTGGTACTACCCCGTCCTCGGGGGCGTCGTGCTCGGCGACGCCGGCCGTGCTCGCCTCGAGGATCGGCGGGACACCTTCCTGATGGAGGGCCGCGGCGTCCGCTGCGTCTCCGACCGCCCGTGGGTCACCGTCGCCGAGACGTGCGAGTGCGCCCTCGCCCATCTCGCGGTCGGCGATCGCCAGATGGCCGAGACGATGTTCGGCTGGGCCCAGCAGTTCCGCCACGAGGACGGCCGCTACTGGACCGGCACCGTCTTCCCCGACGAGGCGAGGTTCCCCGGCGGTGAGCGCTCCACCTACACGGCGGCGTCCGTCGTCCTCGCTGCCGACGCCCTCGCCGGCTCCACCCCGGCCAGCGCGCTCTTCGTCGAGACGGCGGGGGTCCTCCCTCCGCTCATGCAGCTCCCCGACGACCTGTAGGCCCAACCCCCCGAACCCGTGTTGGATCCTCAACGCACGAGCAAGGATCGAACACAGGCTCAGGCCTCGGCGCTCGCCGTGGGAAGCCTGTGTTGCATCCTCAACGCGCGGTTGACGATTCAACACAGGCTCGGGTGGAGCTAGATCCTCCGGAGCACGCGCAGGCTGCCGACGGCCCTGACCTCCTCGAAGCGGCCGCTGGCGAGGGCCGGGAGGTAGATCTGCTCGTACGGGGCGCGACCGCCGTCGGCGGGGTCGGGGAAGACATCGTGGATGCAGAAGGTGCCGCCGGGGACGACGTGAGGCGTCCAGCGCTCGTAGTCGACGCGGGCGGGCCCCTCGCCGTGACCGCCGTCGATGAAGAGGAACGCGAGCGGCGTCGCCCAGGCCGACGCGACGGTGGGTGAGTCGCCCACCACCGCGATCACCGTGCCCTCCAGCCCGGCGTCGTGGATCGTCTTCCGGAAGAACGGGAGCGTGTCCATCTTGCCCACGGCCGGGTCGACCAGATCGGGCTCGTGCCACTCCCAGCCGGGCTGGTTCTCCTCGGAGCCGCGGTGGTGGTCGACCGTGAACAGCACCCGGCCGAGCGCCCGGGCGCCCGCCCCCAGGTACACGGACGACTTACCGCAATACGTGCCCACCTCCAGCAGCGGGCCCTCGACCCCCAGCGCCATGGCCGCCTCGTAGAGCGCGATCCCCTCGTCCGAGGGCATGAACCCTCGCGCCGCCTCCGCGTGGCGCCGCAGCTCGGGGTCCATCACCAGCCGTCGGTGTGGATGATGCGCTCGAGGTCGCGACGGGCGCCCGGCTTGAAGTCGGTGCCGCCGAGGGTGTGGGCGACGGGGATGAGGGCGCCCTGCATGACGTGGTCCGGGATGCCCAGCATCTCCGCGGCGGCGCGCTCCTGGGTGAGGTGCAGGGTGGTCCAGCAGGTGCCGAGTCCGCGGGCGCGAGCCGCCAGCATGAAGCTCCACACAGCGGGCAGCAGCGACCCCCAGATCGCCGCCTGCCACGCCACGGGCAGGTTGTCGGTGCGTCCCTCGATGCACGGGATGACGTGGACGGGCACCTCAGCCAGGTGGTCGGCGAGGTACTGGGCCGAGCCGATGACCTTCTTCGTGGTCTCGACGTAGTCGGGGTCGTCCTGCGGCAGGTTGCCCACGACCGCGTCGGGGTTGCCGTACATCGCCGCGAACGCCGGTGCGTACCACTCGGCCAGCTGGGTGCGCTTGGCCTGGTCGGTGACGACGACGAAGTGCCAGCCCTGGTTGTTGCCGCCGGTGGGCGCCTGGGTGGCGACCTCGATGCACTCCCGGATCAGCTCGGTCTCGACGGGACGGCTGAGGTCGAGGCGCTTGCGCACCGACCGGGTGGTGGAGAGGAGCTCGTCAGGACCAAGCGGCAGCAGCGTCGACATGGACGGCGACGCTACCCGGCTCGGGATCAGGTGACCGGTGCCTCTTGGGACAGGACCTCTTCCTTCTCGGAGTGGCCGAACATGACCTTGTCGAGGAAGAGGAACTTGGCCACCCAGAGGACCCCGAACCCGGCCATGTTGGCGAGCATGACGAGGATCGTGGAGCCCGAGAAACCCTCGACGATGGCGACGAACCCGGTGGAGAGGAGCAGCCCGGCGAGGGTGAACACCCAGAAGGGCAGGATCTCCCGACGGAAGCTGATCTTCCCGTCGTGGCTCCAGACCCACCACTTGTTGAGCAGGAACACGGGCACCGTGCAGAGCGACACTGCGAGCACGTTCGACCACGTCGGGTCCCAGTCGAGGAGCCCGACGTACAGGGCCAGCTGGATCTGCGTGATGGTGACACCGATCACCGACACCGTCGTGTAGCGAACCGCCAGGTCCCCGCGACCGCCCGTGACGCGGTCGAGCAGGGCGGCAGGCGACATCTTCACGACATCGGAGGATAGAGGGCCGCTCTTGAGCCACCCCAACTCATCGTGCCTGGGTGGCAGCTCAAGCGACGAGGGCGTTGGCCCGGGCCACCCGGCCCAGCCAGCGGGCGCTCTCCTTGGGCGTGCGCTCGAAGGTGTGGCGGTCGCAGTCGACGATGCCGAAGCGCGGGCCGTAGCCGAAGGCCCACTCGAAGTTGTCGAGCAGGCTCCAGTACGTGTACCCGCGGACGTCGATGCCGTCGGCGATGCAGGCGAGCACGCCCTCGAGCGCGGTGCGCACGTAGGCGATCCGCTGACCATCGTCGTCGGTGCCGATCCCGTTCTCGGTGACGATGATCGGCACCTCCCCCTTCGTGTACTCCCAGGCGCGCCGGATCGTGGCCGCCAGCGACTCGGGGTAGTACTCGTAGCCCATGATCAGCGTCGGCACGCCCTCCTCGGGGCCGAGCACCCCGTCGGGTCCGACACGCGTGCGCGAGTAGGTCTGCACGCCCACGAAGTCGTCCCCGGTGGTCGCATCGAAGAACACGTCCTCCATGCCGCGCCGGATCTGCTCCAGCTTCGACTCCCCACCCTCGACGGCCTGGTAGTCGCTCATGGCGAGCGTGATCCCCACCGGCACCCCCGTTGCGTTCGCGCGGATCGCATCGACGGCCTGTCGGTGCGTCTGCACGAAGATCTCGTTGACGCGCCGTCGCAGGTCACGGTCCTGCGCCCCCGGGGGGAAGAGGCCGGCGAGGTGGCCGAGCGTGGACACCATGCTCGGCTCGTTGATCGTGCAGGCACGCGCCATCAGCCCGTCGAGTCGACCCGCCGCCCGTTCGCAGTACGCCGCGAAGCGGTCGGGCATCACATCGCTGGTCCAGCCGCCCTGGTCGGCGAGCCACAGCGGGGTCGTGAAGTGGTGGAAGGTCACCACCGGGGCGATGCCGGCCTCGAGCAAGCCCTCGCAGAGCGAGGCGTAGTGGTCGAGCGCCACGGTCGAGAACTCGCCGTCGGCTGGCTCGATCCGACTCCACTCGAGGGAGAAGCGGTAGTCGGTGAAACCGAGCTCCTTCAGGAGGGCGACGTCCTCGGGCCACCGGTGCCAGCTGTCGCAGCAGTCGCCGCTCGACGCCTGGCAGCCGGTGCCAGGCGTGTGCTCCCAGCGCCACCAGTCGTTGTTGACGTTGCCGCCCTCGATCTGGTGAGCGGCGGTGGCGGTGCCCCATCGAAAGCCGTCGGGAAAGGTCTGCGCAGGCATGGGGCGGGACCGTACCCGACTCGCCGTACGCGAGGATGAGCGCATGTCCCAGGACGCCGTCGACGCCCTCGTCAAGCTCCTCGACCTCGAGCCGATCGAGGTCAACATGTTCCGAGGGGTATCGCCCGACGAGGAGCGCCAGCGGGTGTTCGGCGGCCAGGTGGCCGGCCAGGCGCTCGTGGCCGCGGCCCGCACCGTGGAGCCCGGGCGCTCCGTCCACTCGCTCCACGCCTACTTCCTGCGGCCCGGCGATCCCCACGTGCCGATCCTCTACGAGGTCGACCGCATCCGCGACGGCCGGTCGTTCAGCACGCGACGGGTCGTGGCCATCCAGCACGGCAAGGCCATCTTCAACCTGCAATCGAGCTTCCAGGTGCCCGAAGAGGGTCTCGAGCACGAGGCGCCCATGCCCGTCGTGCCCGCCCCGGAGACGCTCCCCGACTTTGCGACACGGATGGCCCCATACGCCGCCTCGATGGGGCCGTGGTACCACCGGCCCCGGCCGATCGACACCCGCCACGTGGACAGCAGCCCGCCCGACCGCAAGGAGCCCCTGCCGCCGTACCAGCAGGTGTGGCTCCGAGCCGACGGCACCCTCCCGGACGATCCGGTCCTGCACGCGTGCGTCCTCACCTATGCGAGCGACATGACGCTGCTCGACACCGCGCTCCGACCCCACGGCGGCAGCTGGGACGATGAAGGCCTCTTCATGGCCAGCCTCGACCATGCCATGTGGTTCCACCGCTCCTTCCGGGCCGACGAGTGGCTCCTGTACGACCAGGACACCCCCTCGGCCTCCGGCGGACGCGGCCTGGGTCGGGGCAGCATCTTCACGATGGCCGGTGACCTCGCCGTCACCGTCGTCCAGGAGGGGCTCATCCGCGTGGTCCGCCGATGAGGCGACTCGCCGCGGGCCTGCTCGCCGCGGCTCTCCTCGCCAGCTGCACGAACGATCAGCCGACCGCGACCGAGGCCACGACGACCACCGTCACCACGGCACCCGGCGACACGACGGAGACGACCGCCGCACCTGCCGTCCCGATCCTCGACAGCGTCTCCCTCGCCACCGAGGAGGTGGCCGAGCTCGACGAACCGATCGCGCTCGCCGCCCGGCCCGGCTCTCCGGACCTCTACATCGCCGAGAAGGGCGGACGGGTACGGCTCGTCAAGGTGACCACCAACGAGTTCACCGATGAGGTCACCTACCAGGTGCAGACCACGCCCCTCCTGGACCTCTCCGACGACGTGGTCAACCAGAACGAGCAGGGGCTGCTCGGCATGACCTTCTCGACGGACGGCCGCAAGCTGTACCTCGACTACACGCGCCAGCCCGACGGCTACACGGTCGTGGTGGAGTACGAGCTGGGAGACCGCACCGTCGTCGACGAGGACTCGCGGCGAGAGCTCTTGGTCGTCGAGCAGCCCTTCGCGAACCACAACGGTGGCCAGGTCGCGATCGGGCCGGACGGGTACCTGTACGTCGGCCTCGGTGACGGAGGCGACCGTGGCGATCCCTTTGGGAACGGGCAGGACCCCGGCACGCTCCTGGGGTCGATCCTGCGCATCGATCCCGAGGCCGGCTCCGAGGACGGCCCCGCCTACGGCATCCCGCCCGGGAACCCCTTCGCCGACGGCGAGGAGGGCCGGCCTGAGGTCTGGCTGTACGGCGTGCGCAACCCCTGGCGGTTCACCTTCGACGCGGCCACCGGCGACCTCTGGGTCGCCGACGTGGGGCAGGACGAGTGGGAGGAGGTCAACCGGCTCTCTGCCGTGGACGGCTTCGACGCCGGCAAGGGCGCCAACCTCGGCTGGAACGAGATGGAGGGCACCCATCCATACGACGGGGGCGAGAACCCGGCCGGCGCCGTCCTGCCCGTCCACGAGTACGGTCACGACTCCGGCTGCGCGGTCATCGGTGGCTACGTGTACGGCGGCGAGGAGGTCGCCGGCCTCGAGGGCGTGTACCTCTACGCCGACAGCTGCGCCGCGGGCATTCGGGGCCTGCAGCTCGACGGCGGCACCGTGATCGACGCACGCACGTGGGATCTCCCCGTCGAGGGGATGTACTCCTTCGGGCAGGGGGACGACGGCGAGCTGTACCTGCTTCTCGCCAGCGGGCCCGTGCTCAAGCTCATCGCGCCGTGACCGCCACGCCGATCTTCCACCTGGCGACCCCAACCGAGTGGGCCACGGCGCAGGCGACGGGCTCGGTCGCTCCGGTGAGCCTCGCCTCGGAGGGCTTCGTGCACTGCAGCACCGAGGCGCAGCTCGAGGACACGATCCAGCGACACTTCGCCGGTGTCGACGAGCTGGTGCTGCTCCGGTTGCACGCCGCCGATCTCGGTGACGCGCTGCGCTGGGAGGAGAGCCGGCCGGGTGAGGCCTTTCCGCACGTCTACCGAGCCATCGCCCTCGCGGAGGTGGCCGAGGCCATCCCGTGGCGCCGAACGGGCGGCTGAGCGCGAACGCGGGGCCGCCTCTGCACCCTCAGCACCGCAGGAGTGGCGCGCCCCATCCCTCCAGCGTGCGCCGGCCGACCTCCTGGCACCCTGCGTAGGCCGCCACCGCCTCGTCGACCTGGTGGTCGAGCAGGCCGGCCAGCACCAGCAGCCCCGTGGGTGCCATCCGGGCTCGGATCGGTCCCGCTAGCTCGACGAGGACGCGGACGCCGATGTTCGCGATCACGACGTCGAAGGCGCCCTCGACCTCACCGACCGGCGTCGTCGCGGCGTGTACGCAGGAGTCGACTCCGTTGGCGCGGGCGTTCTGGTCGGTGACGATGACCGCCTCTGGATCGATGTCGACGGCGAGAACCGACCCGGCGCCGAGCAGCCCGGCGGCCACCGAGAGCACCCCGCTGCCACACCCGATGTCCAGCACCGCATCGCCCGCGGCCAGCTCGTCCTCGAGCACCTCCAGGCACAGGCGCGTCGAGGGATGTGATCCCGAGCCGAAGGTCCTGCCGGGCTCGAGGCGAACGACGACCGCGTTCGGGGAGGGAGCCTCCAACGCGATCCATGCCGGCTGGAGGAGGAGCCGGCGGCCCACCCGCATGGGCACGGCCCAGGCACGCCAGGCGTCGAGATGCGCAGCGCTGTCCGGCTCGATCTCCCGTGGCGCCCACTTGGTCGGGACCAGCCCCAGGTCGGCGACGTCGGCGAGGAGCCGCACGCGTCCCGGCCCCGCCGGCACCTCGCTCACCGCGTTGGGGCCCGCCTGCCAGAGGGCGTCGGCGGCCAGCTCGGCGTCGGCCGCGTCCACCTCGACCTCGACGACCGGCACCCGCGGAGCGTAGCGATGCACCGCGGCGAGGGGCCTCCCCTACCCTGACCGGCCGTGCACCGCGCGGTCGCCCTCCTCCTCGCCGCTCCCCTGGTGCTGGCCTGCTCCCAGGCTGCCGACCAGGAAGCCATCCGGCCACCGTCCAGCACCACGAGCAGCACGAGCACCACCAGCACGGCGCCATCCAGCACCACCACCAGCACCGTCCCGTCGACCACGACGACGGTGACCCCTGACGTCTTCTCCCTCGAACCGCCCTCGCCTGCAGGGGACCCCACCGCGCTCGCCGAGCAGATCGCCGAGGCCGAGGCCGCCATCCGCGACCCCACGACGTCCGAGCTCGACCTGGCCCGGGCCGCGCTCGCTCAGCAGGTGGCGTACCGCCGGCTCGGTACGCACCCCGAGTGGGACGACGCCGTGCTCGCGGCGCTGCCCGCGGAGCTGCACGAGACCGTGCGGCGCCACGCGGCCGCACGCCGTGAGCTTCGTGGCATGCACACCAAGCTGTCGGACACCCTGCCCGCCTGGCGCATCGTCAAGCCACTGCCCGCCGACGAGCTCGTGACGATCTACCGAGAGGCGGGCGAGACCTTCGACATCCAGTGGACCATCCTCGCCGCCATCAACCTCGTCGAGACGGGAGCGGGGCGCATCCGAGGCACCTCGACGGCCGGCGCGCAAGGCCCGATGCAGTTCCTGCCTTCCACCTGGGATGCCTATGGGGCGGGCGGCGACATCAACGACACGCACGACGCCATCTTCGGCGCGGCCCGCTACCTGGCGGCGAACAACGGCGCGACGGACATCGACAACGCGCTGTTCCGGTACAACAACAGCCCGCGCTACGTGCGGGCCGTGAAGCTCTACGCCGACCTCATCGCCGAGCACCCTCGGGCGTTCCTCGGCTTCCACCTCTGGGGCGTCTGGTACCTCACGACCGAAGGTGAGGTGTACCTCCCGGTCGGCTACGAGCAGACCGCCCCGATCCCGGTCGCCTCCTACCGGCCGTAGCGGCACTAGTGCCGCTCGGCCTCGAGCTGGGTGAGCAGGCGCTTGATGGCCACGGTGCGGTAGGCGTCCTCGACGATGCCCGCGACCTCGTCCCAGTCCGGCGATCGATCCAGCCGCACGCCGAGCCAGCCCCGGTGCCCAACGTACGGGGGGACGAAGAATCGGTCGGGCTCCTGGTCCACCACGTCGGGTTGCACGCCTGGAGGTGCCGCCACCCACAGCGCGAGTCGACCGTCACCGTGATGGTCGTCGAGGTACATGACCATCGTCTTCTTGCCGGCGAACCACGTCGGTGAGCCGTGACTGAGGCGCTCCGACACCTCGGGCAGGGCCATGCAGATGGCCCGCACCTCCCTCAGCTCTGGTCGTTCGACCACCAGCAGCTCAGCGGTGCTCGTCGACCAGCTCCCCCGCGCGCTCGGTGATCTCGTCGATCTTCCGCCGGGCGCGCCGTCCGTGCTTCTGCGCCTGCTTGCGCGCCTTCGCCGCCGCATCCTCCGCCTGCTTGCGAGCCTTCTTGGCCGCCTTGCGTCCTCGCCGGCTCAAGTCGCGGGCGCGCTCCTCGACCGCAGGTCCTGCCGATGCCACCAGCCCACCGATGGAATCGATGGCATCCGACCTGTTCGAGCGGCGGCGGTCGCGTCGCTTGGTCTTGCCCTGTCTGGCGAGCTCCGCCTGTCGAGACGCGAGTGCCTCGGCGTCGCGGGCTCGCTGCTCGGCGGCCACCAGGCGCTTGTCGGTGAGCGCCCGTGCCTTGTCGATGCTGGCCAGGTCCGCCTGCGCGGCGCGCTGTGCCTTCTCGGCGCGACGGACCAGCTCCTTCTGGGAGCGAAAGTCGACGATGCCGAGCGTCGCGATCGAGACGGTCTTTCGGATCAGTCCCACGGCGGCCTCCTGGGTGGCGGGCACCCATGGTTCTACCCGATCTGGGCCGCGCCATCCCGAGTGCCCCTACGCTCTGCGCCCGTGCCCGAACCCCGCGCCTTCCGCCAGCACCGGTTCGCCCCGCCGCCAGGGGCCACCGAGGTGCTCCTCGTCCGCCACGGCGAGTCGCAACCGGCGCTGGAGGGCCAGACCTTCGATCTCGTCGACGGCCACGGCGACCCGTCGCTGTCGCCGGAGGGACGCGAACAAGCCGTGAAGGTGTGTGCCCGCCTCGCCGGGGAGGGCGTGGATGCCATCTACGTGTCCAAGCTCCGCCGCACCCGCGAGACCGCCAGCGCGCTGGCCACCGCTCTCGACCTCCCGATGATCGTGGACCCCGATCTCCACGAGGTCTTCCTGGGCGACTGGGAGGGTGGCGTGTTCCGTCAGCGTGTGGCCGAGGGTGACCCGATCGCGCTCCGCATGATCACCGAGGAGCGCTGGGACGTGATCCCCAACGCAGAGCCGGCTGACGTCTTCGCCGCTCGTGTGCGGCGAGCGCTCACGCGCATCGCCGCCGCGCACCCCGACCAGCGGGTGGCGGCGTTCGCCCACGGCGGCACGATCGGCGAGCTCCTCGCCCAGGCCACAGGTTCCCGCCCGTTCGCGCTGGCGGGCGCCGACAACGCCTCGATCTCGCACCTGGTCGTGATGGGCGACCGCTGGGTCCTCCGCCGCTTCAACGACACCACCCATCTCGACGCCGGCCTCAGCGTCGCCTCCGCACCGTTGACGTGACCGGAAGTCCGAACCGCCCCGACCCCTGAACGCGACCTAGATCCGGGGAGGCAGCAATGACCACAGCACCGTTCGCAGGCAAGATCGCGATCGTCACCGGGGGGGCGTCGGGGATCGGCCGCGCGTTGGGCGCACAGCTCACGTCTCAGGGCGCGCACGTGGTGCTGGCGGACATCGACGGCTCGGCCGTGCAGGAGGCGGCCGAGATGACGGGCGGCTCGGTCGAGGGCCACGAGCTCGACGTCGGTGACGCGGATGCCGTGGAGGGCCTCGTGGCAGGGGTGGTCCAGCGGCAGGGCCGGATCGACCTCATGGTCAACAACGCCGGCGTCGCGATGGGCGGGCCGACCCACGAGCTGACCAAGGCCCACTGGGACCACATCATCGACGTCAACCTGAAGGGCGTCGTGCACGGCGTGCTGGCGGCCTACCCACGCATGCTCGAGCAGGGTCACGGCCACATCGTCAACACGGCCTCGGCCGCCGGGCTGGCGGCCCCGCCGTTCGTGGTGCCCTACACGGCCACCAAGCACGCCGTCGTCGGGCTGAGCCTCGGACTGCGCCCAGAGGCCGCCTCGCGCGGCGTGCGGGTGAGCGTGCTGTGCCCGGGCACGGTGGAGACGGGGATCCTCGACGCGACGCCCGCCTCCCATCTGCCGGCCACGGCCTCCGCTCCGGTCACGGCGAGGGAGTACCTCACCGCGGTCGGTCAGCGCCCGATGCCCGCCGATGTGTTCGCCGGTCGCGCGCTGGCGCAGATCGCGCGCAACCGGTCGATCATCGTGGTACCCCGCTCGGCCAAGGCGTTCTGGTACCTGCAGCGCCTGTCGCCAGCGGCGGTCGATCGCATCGGCCGAACCCTCGCCCAACGGGTCGACCGCAAGCTCATCCGACCGGCCGGAGGCGAATGAGGAGATCCGCCCGGTCACGACGGACCTTGGACCCTTTCCCTCTTCGGGAAGCGACGGTCAGGATCTCCTCGTGACCATACGCGAGGACGCCGACTCCGGGCCCGCGGCCAGGGACACCCCAGCTCCCCACCCTGGCCATCGTCCCGGCGCGCCCACCATGGTGCTCCTGGAGGGCGTGTCGCGCCGCTACCAGGTCGGCGAGAGCGAGGTGTTCGCCCTGCGCGACGTGGACCTGGAGGTCGACGAGGGCGAGTTCGCGGTCGTGCTGGGTCCCTCGGGGAGCGGCAAGTCGACGCTGCTCAACATCATCGGTGCCCTCGACACGCCGACCGCTGGGCAAGCGACCGTGGCGGGCCAGGAGATCACCGGCATGAGCCGGGCCGACCTGTTCGCCTTCCGCCGCAAGGTCGTGTCGTTCATCTTCCAGACCTTCAACCTCTTCCCGACCCTCACCGCCCTCGAGAACGTGCAGTGCGGGGCGGAGATCGTCGGCTCGGCCCGGGAGGCCCGCCAGCAGGCCGCCGAGGTGCTGGACCAAGTGGGGCTGGGCGAACGGCTGCACCACTACCCGAGCGAGCTGTCCGGCGGCGAGCAGCAGCGGGTCGCGATCGCTCGGGCGCTGGCCACCGGCAACCCCCTGATCGTCGCTGACGAGCCCACGGGCGACCTCGACTTCCGCACCGGCGTGCAGATCCTCCAGCTGTTGCGGCAACAAGCCGAGGCTGGCCGGACCGTGCTCGTGGTGACGCACAACCGGGAGATCTCGCGGGTGGCCGACCGGGTCATCGAGCTGTCCAGCGGTCGCATCGCCAGCGACGGCCCACCTCCCGGCGGGCAGGCTCCGATCAGCGATCTGCGGTGGTGACGGGCGCCGCGGCGGGCCCGCTGTTCACGCTCCGCTGGGCGGCGCGAGACCTGCGCCGCCGGTGGGCCCAGGTCGTGGCCATCGCCCTCATCATCGGCATCGGCACCGGTGCGTACGCGGCGCTCGGCAGCACCGCCACGTGGCGGCGAGAGTCCAACGACGACTCGTTCGCGCAGCTCCACATGTACGACCTGCGGGTGAGGGCCGCCGACGGGGTCGACGCCGCGACCGGCGAGATGCTGGCTGTGCTCGACACGCTGCCTGATCCTGGCATCGTCGCGGCCGCCGAGGAGCGACTCGTCGTGTCGACGCAGGTCGACGCATCCACCGATGAGGAGACGATCCTGGTGCCGGGCCGGATCGTCGGCATGGACCTCAGCGACGGGGGCCCCCACGTGAACGCGGTCGACGTGAAGGAGGGCCACGGCCGGAACCTCACCGCGGCGGATGCCGGTGAGCCGGTGGTGTTGGTCGAGCGGAACTTCGCCGACTTCTACGACCTGCCGCCCGACGGGACGATCCGGGTGGCCGGCGACCGGGAGGTCCGCACGGTCGGCATCGCGATGGCACCCGAGTACTTCTTCGTGATGACGGAGGAAGGGGGCTTCTTCGCCGAGGCCAACTTCGCCGCCCTCTTCACCTCGCTCGAGACCGCCCAGGACCTGGCGGGCAAGCCCGATCGGGTCAACGACCTGGTGCTGCAGCTCGCCCCCGGCGTCGACCAGGCCTCCGCCGCCCGCACGGTCGAGGCCGCCTTCGCCGAGGCGGGACTGGGCGCCACCGTCATGCGCACGATCGACGAGGACGCCTACCGGGTGCTCTACGACGACATCGAAGGCGACCGGCGCTTCTGGAACATCTTCGCCGGGCTCATCCTCGTCGGAGCGTCCCTGGGGGCCTTCAACCTGGCCAGCCGCATGGTGGAGTCCCAGCGTCGTGAGATCGGCATCGGGATGGCCATGGGCTGGTCGCGGGCCAGGCTCGCCGTGCGCCCGCTGCTGGTGGGCGCACAGATCGCGCTGCTCGGCGTGGTCTTCGGGATCCTGATGGGGCTGTTGATCATGGCGGCCCTCCGCCCCGTCTACACGACGATGCTGCCGCTGCCGGTGTGGCACACCCGCTTCCAGGTGGCGATGTTCGCCAAGGGTGCCGCCATCGGCTTCGTGCTGCCGTTCCTGGCCACCGCGTGGCCCGTGTGGCGAGCCGTGCGGGTCATGCCGATCGACGCGATCACCACCGCCCACCGCTCGGCCCGCAGCGGCCTGGCCCCGCTGCTCCGTCACCTGCGCTGGCCGGTCAGCGCCTTCCGCCGCATGCCGCTGGGAAACGTGCTGCGCACCCCGCGCCGCACGATCCTCACCGCGCTCGGCATCGGCGCGGCCATCACCACGCTCGTGGCCACGTTCGGCATGCTCGACTCGTTCTACGCCACCATGGACCGCAACGAGTCCGAGCTGCTGGGTGACCACCCGGACCGGGTGTCGGTCTCGCTGGACGGCTTCGCCCTCGAGGGCGGGCCGGAGCTGCGCGCGGTGGCGGCGACCGACAGCGTGGGGGAGGTCGAGCCAGTGCTTCGGGTGGGCGGCACCCTGTCGACGCCGGGCGAGGCGGGGCTCGAGGTGCTGGTGGAGGCCATCGACCTCCAGAGCGACGTGTGGGCGCCGACGTTCGAAGAGGGGTCGCTCCCTCCCGACCGCTCGGGGATCGTGATCGCCCGCAAGGCGGCAGAGGACCTCGGCGTCGGCGTCGGCGACACCGTCAGCCTGGAGCACCCCGCTCGGCAGGGCGACGGGTTCACGGTCGTCCGTACGCGCCTCGAGGTGACCGGCATCCACCCCAGCCCCTTCCGCTTCAGCGCCTACATCGACCGGTCACAGCTCGACGCCTTCGGCGTGCCCGGCGTGGCCAACCTCCTCTATGTGCTGCCCGCGGCCGGCTACACGTCTGATGACGTGGAGCAGGAGCTGTTCCGCATGGAGGGGGTGGCCTCGGTCCAACCGGTGGCCGTCACGGCCTCGATGGTCGAGGACAGCCTGGAGGACTTCACCGCGATCTTCCAGGTGCTGCAGCTCTTCATCCTGTTCTTGGCGGTGCTCATCGCCTACAACGCCACCAGCATCAACGCTGACGAGCGGGCCCGGGAGCGCGCCACCCTCTTTGCCTTCGGGCTGCCGCTGCGGCGCGTGGTCGCTCTCGAGACGGTCGAGGGCCTGCTCATCGGGCTGCTCGGTACGGCCGTGGGTGTGGGCATGGGGCTGCTGGTGGTGCGCTGGATCGTCACCAGCACCCTGAGCACCACCATGCCTGACATGGGCCTCGACGTGGTGGTGTCGATCGACACGGTCCTCGCCGCGACCGTGCTGGGCATCCTGGCGGTGGTCATCGCCCCGCTGCTCACGATCCGCCGCCTGCGCCGGATGGACATCCCGGGCACCCTCCGCGTCGTCGAGTAGCGCGTGCCCCTGTGACCTCACCGGGTCACTCCAGCGGCCGTGCCCAGGTCGCGCGGCCGAGTGCCCCACCGCCCCGGGCCGGTGGGTGTCGGGTGGAGGTTAGGGTCGTGCCCGTCGTCCGAGATGGAGGGTGCAGGTGATGCGGGGACGAGGAAGCGCTCGTTGGGGCGCGTGGGCCGGTCTCGGGTCGCTCGGGGCGGTGGCGGTGCTGGTGGCGATGACGCTGGCGGCCTGCGGCAGCGATTCAGACGACACCGAGTCTGGCGAGGGCACCCCGACGACCACCACGGCCGCCGGCACCGGGGCTGACCTGGCCGGCACGACCTTCGCCTCCACGTCGGTGAGCGGCCACGAGCTGGTCGAGGGGACCCACATCCGCCTGACCTTCGACGACGAGCGCATGGGCGCCAACGCCGGCTGCAACACCATGACCGGTCCCTACGCCTTCGCCGACGGCACCCTGAAGTGGACCGGCGCCCCGGCCGCCACGATGATGGGCTGCGAGGCCGACCTCCAGGCCCAGGACGAGTGGCTGGCGGCCCTCCTCACCGACGGGGTCGAGGCCGAGCTGGACGACGACACCCTCACCCTCACCACGGGCACGGTGACCATCGCGCTCCAGGCCGAGGCCGACGCATCGATCACCGGCACCACCTGGACCCTCGAGAGCGTCATCGACGGCGACACCGTGTCGAGCCTGCCCGCCGGGGTGGAGCCGCCCACGCTCGAGATCGCCGACGACGGCACGGTGACCCTGTTCGGGGGGTGCAACCGCGGTGGGGGCACGGTGGTGATCACCGAGACCACGCTGACCTTCGAGCCGCTGGTCCTCACCATGATGGCGTGCGAGGGCGAGGCCGGCACCGTGGAGGCCACGGTGATGGCCGTGCTCGACGGGTCGGTCGACGTGGCCATCGAGGGCGACACGCTCACCATCACCAACGGCGACCGCGGCCTCGTCTACACGGCCACCTGACCTCGACAAGACTCGAGGGCTGCTAGAGCACGTAGCGGTAGACGTTCGTGTCGCGGAGCTCGAAGCCGGCCTTGAGGTAGAGGTGGTTGGCCGCCTCGCGGCTCGGGCGGCTGGTGAGGTCGACCGTCTTGCAGCCGAGCTCCCGGGCTCGGGCGACCATCGCTTCGAGCAGCATCCGGCCGATCCCCTGGTTGTTGCTGGCATCGTCGACGATGACGTCCTCCACCCAGCCGCGCGTGGCGGTCGGGATCGGGAAGGCCGCGAGCGTCGCGACGCCGACGATCGAGGCGTCGTCGCGCCGCGCGACGAACTGCGTGATGGCGTCGTGGGCCAGCATCGACAGCACTGCCTCGAGGGACGGCGGCGGGTTCGATCGCGAGAGCTGCGGCACGAGGTGCTGGAGCGCTGCCGTCAGCTCGTCGGCGTCCGCAGGGGTCGCGATCGAGATGGTGACCGGCACGGTCAGGCCGGGTCGGGCACGGGCTGGGGCGGCGGCGGACCGACGTACTTGGCCGACGGCCGGATGATCCGGTTGTCGGCAGCCTGTTCGAGGATGTTGGCGCACCAGCCGATGACGCGGCTCGAGGCGAACGTGGGGGTGAAGAGCTCCGCCGGGAGCCCGCAGTGGTCCATGACCACCCCGGCGTAGAACTCGACGTTGGCGTACAGGTCCCGCCCCGGTTTCAGCTCGGCGAGCACCTCGACGACCGTCTGCTCCACGACCTTCGCGAACTCCAGCTTGTCGGCATGGATCCGCTCCGCAACGCCGCGCAGGAACGTCGAGCGCGGGTCCTGCGTCTTGTAGACGCGGTGACCGAAGCCCATGATCCTCTCGCCCCGCGTGACGTGGTCGACCAGGTACGGCCGGGCGTTCTCGGCGGTCCCGATCGCCTCGAGCAGGGCCAGGGCCCGCGAGGGCGCGCCACCGTGGAGTGGACCCGACAGGGCCCCCATGCCGCCGACCACGGCGGCGGCCACGTCGGCGCCTGAGGAGGTGATCACGCGTGCCGTGAAGGTGGAGGCGTTGAACCCATGGTCGATCGTCGTGATCTGGTACTGCTCCACGGCTCGACCCAGATCGGCGTCGAACTCCTGGCCCGTGAGCATCCAGAGGTAGTTGGCCCCGTAGCCGAGGTCTTCCCGGGGCGCGATGGGCTGCTGATCCTGCTGCAGGCGATGGACCGCCATGATGAGGGTGGGCATCACGGCACACATCTGCAGCGCGTTGCGCCGCCGCTCGGCCTTGTCGATGTCGAGCGTCGGCTTGTAGCCCTCGGCCGCGCCCACCATCGACATGGCCGATCGCACCGCCTCCATCACGGTCTGGCTCGACGCCGCGAGCGCTGGCAGCAGCTCGGCGACCGATGACGGCACGATCCGCAGCGGATTCACCTCGGCGGCGAACGCCTCCCGCTCAGCGGGTGACGGCAGACGGCCCTCGAACAGGAGGTGCCACACGTCTTCGAGCGGCAGCTTGTCGGCCAGCTCGACGGCGTTGTACTGGCGGTAGTGGTAGAAGCCCTCGAGGCCTCGTACGTCACCCACGGCCGTCTCGGCGACGATCACGCCCTCGAGCCCCGGCGGGGCCTCGATGTTCGACGGGTGCACCACCGGCTGGATCTGCGCCACACCCATCAGCGCCCGCAGGGACACGACGCCGACGAGCTTGTCGTCGTCGACCACGGGGAGGTGGCGATAGCCGTGCTCCGCGAACTCGTGGAACGCCTCCTGGACCGACATGGTGGGTGCGGCGCAGTCGACAGGCTGCGTCATCCACTCGCTGACCTTGGTGTCCGCGGCCGCGGCGCCCGTGGCGTTGAAGCGCACCAGGTCACGTTCGGTGAGGATGCCGATGGGCCGCTCGCCGTCGACGATCACGACCGAGCCCTTCTTCTGCTCCGCCATCCGCTTCGACACCTCCGCCACGGTCTCGGACGAGTGGGCCGTGATCGCCGGGGAGCTCATCACCTCGGCGACCGTGCGGACGGTGCTGGTCGCTGGCATGCCCCGGAGCCTACCGACCTGTCCGAGCGGGCGAACGCGGTGGGCGCGCCCGGATCAGACAACGTTCACCTGCCCGCGACACGGTGCTCACGTGTGCGTGTCGTGGGCGTCACACGCCAGCGCGACAGTCACGAGGTGAACCCGCTCACCACGTTCGTGCGATCGATGGGGAACGACCGTGCCGTGGCCAACGTCCAGGCGATGCTCGATGCCAGGGTGCTCGAGGACTGGCTGGTCCGGGGCCTCGCGCACCGTCTCGAGCGAGCGGCCCCCTCAGCCGTCCCCGCGGCTGCCGTCGTCGGGGACGTCGTCGTCAGCGCCGTCGCCTGACCCCTCGGCCGCCTCGCGATCGGCGCGGCGCTTGAGGAGCAGGCCGCCGATGCCGATCGCCACCAGGGCCGCGATCGCGGAGCCGATCAGCCAGGGCGCCGCCGAGGTGGTCCCGTCGTCGCGCTGCTCGGCCTCCAGCGTCGTGTCCGCCAGCTCGTCCTCGGTGGTCGTGGTCGCCTCGGTCGTCGTGGAGGCCTCGGTGGTGGTCGTGGTGGCGTTCGGGTCCGTGACGAGGGTCAGACGGGGCGCCGGGTTCCCCTCCTCGCCTTCGCTCTCCTCGGGCTCGATCCAGGCGACCTCTCCCTCGCTGGTCTGCTGGATCGCCGGGAACAGCACCTCACCCGTCGTCGACGGGAGCTGGATGACCACGCTGAAGGTCTCGTCGTCCGAGGACGAGCCGCCGGTCCACGACAAGGTGTTCGCCGCCGCATCGACCGCCGACGTCCAGCCCGCCTTGTCGGGTACCTCGACGACAGAAGCGCCGTCGGGCAGCTGAACGTCGAGCCCGGTGGTCGCGGCGCCCTCGTACTCGACGGAGAACGTGAGGGTCTCGGTTGCGCCGGCGAACGCCTCGGCCGGCTCGATCTCCACGTGCGCCCACGCAGGGGCCGCCAGTCCCACGAGGGCGACGAGGGAGAGGACGATCAGGGCACCGAGTCGGCGAAGCATGCCGGGGTGGTCGTTCCTGCGGCGCAACTGGTTCCCGACGGTACGGTGGAGCGATGGACCACGTCCGCTGGACGACCCGTCCCACGCTCCAGGACCCCGTCGTGATCGCGGCCTTCGAGGGCTGGAACGACGCGGGCGACGCCGCCACCACCGCGGCCCGCTACCTCGTCGACCGCTGGGACGCCGACCAGGTGGCCGACGTCGATCCAGAGGAGTTCTTCGACTTCACCTCCACCCGCCCCGAGGTGCGCCTCGATGACGACGGCCTCCGGGAGATCGTCTGGCCGGCCACGGAGATCCACGCCGGCACGATCCCGGGCACCGAGCAGGACGTGCTGGTCATCATCGGCACCGAGCCACAGCTGCGGTGGCGCACCTACTGCGGCGAGCTGACGGAGGTGGCACAGCTCCACGGGGCCCGTCTCTGCCTCACGCTGGGCGCGCTGCTCGCGGAGGTGCCCCACACCCGTCCCACACCGATCGTTGGAACCGCCTACGAGCCCGAGATCGTGGCCGGACTGGAGCTCCAACCCTCCCGCTATGAGGGACCGACCGGGATCGTCGGCGTCCTCCACGACGCCTGGCGCCGGGCCGGGCTCCGGTCGGCGTCGCTCTGGGCCACCGTGCCCGCGTACGTCCCGGGCGCGCCATCGCCGAAGGCGGCGCTGGCGCTCGTCGAACGGGCGGCGGCGATGCTGCAGACCTGGATCCCGACGACCGACCTCGAGATCGCGTCGGCCTCGTACGAGCGGCAGGTGAGCGAGCTCGTCGACGCCGACGAGGAGACCGCCACCTACGTGGCGTCCCTGGAGGAGCGTCACGACGTAGAGCCTGGTGTCCTCCCCAGCGCCGACTCCATCGCCGAAGAGGTCGAGCGCTTCCTGCGCGACCAGTAGTCGTCGTCGCTCGCCTCCGGCGAGCTCCTCCGAGCTTGAGTGGTGCGCCTGCGGCGCGCACACTGCTGGTCGGCGACCGGCGGAGCCGGATCACCTCCCGGGCGAGGGGGGCACGCGGAGCGTTCCCCCCTCCCGCTCCCCCCGCCAACCCCACCCCAGCAGCGCGACATCGACCGAGATGACGGGGTAGCGGGGGGCGTGGGGGGCAGAGGCTCCGCCGGAGCCCCCCACCCGCGAAGGGGCGGCTCCGCCGTCCCCTGAGCCGCAGTGAGTCGGCCGGAGGCCGGCTGCTCAGGCTCGGAGAAGCTCGCCGTCAGGCGAGCGACGACGAAGGCGCGTGTCTCGGCCAGGGCTGGGTCTGCTCCCAGATCCTGGCCAGTCGCAGGGCGAGCTCGTCCTGGTGCCGTGGCACGGTGATCTGGAGCCCCACCGGGAGGCCGTCGTCCGTGAGGCCGGCGGGCACCGAGATCGACGGGTTCCAGCACAGGTTGGCCAGCATCGTGAACGGCGTGGCCATGGCACCGCCGGGCGGCGGACCCTCGGCCGCGAAGGCAGGCACCGCCGTGGTGGGGGTCAGGAGGACGTCCACCTGCCTGAACAACTGGGCCGCGTCGAGCGTGAGCTGCTCCCGACGACGGACCGACCGTGCGTACTTCGACACCGGCAGGTCCCTGGTCCCTTCGAGGGAGTCACGCGAGTAGCGCGTCAGGTCGTCGGCAACGTCGGGCCACATGTCCTCGTCGATGGAGAACCAGAGGTCCATGGCACCGCCGCTCAACCACGTGCGCACGGGATCGGTGAGGACGACGTCCTCCGCGTCGAGCTCGAGCCCCGCCGCTTGGGCGAGGGTCGATGCCGCCGCCGCCGCCACTCGGGCGACGTCGGGGTCGACGTGCTCGACGAAGCCGAGGTCGACGGACCACCGGGCGCGCCGTCCCGCGACCGGGAGCGTCTCGATGAGGTCCTCGTAGCGCACACCGCTGGCGGGGAGCGACAGGCGGTCGTCGTCGTCCGGGCCCGCGGTGATGTCGAGGTGGCGCGCGCTGTCGGCCACCGTGGTCGTGAGCATCCCGTGCACTGCCGTCTGTGATCCCGACGGACCCGGGTGCGGGATGCGGCCGTGGCTGGGCTTGAGCCCGACGAGGCCCGAGAAGCCGGCCGGGATCCGCGTCGAGCCCCCGCCGTCGCTGGCGGTCGCCACGGGCACGAGACCCGCGGCGACGGCCGCCGCGCTGCCGCCGGAGGATCCGCCGGGGGTGCGGGTGAGGTCCCAGGGGTTGCGGGTGATGCCCCACGCCTTCGTCTTGGTGAAGCTGAGCGTGCCGAACTCCGGGGCGGCGGTCTTGCCGACCGGCACCCCGCCCGCCGCCCGGAGGCGCGCCACGTGGATCGAATCGGCATCGACGGGGCCGCGGCCCTTGAAGACGAGCGATCCGTGGCTCGTCGGCATGCCGGCGCAGTCATCCAGGTCCTTCACGCCGAACGGCACCCCCGCGTAGGGGCCGGGATCGTCACCGCGCGCGACGGCGGCGTCGACCGCCTCGGCGGCGGCGCGGGCCAGTCCTTCGTCGAGGTGCACGAAGGCGTTCAACGAGTCGTTGCCGGCAGCGACGGCCGACAGGCACTCGTCGAGCACCTCGACGGCCGAGCGGTCACCCGAGCGAACGGCGGTGGCGATCTGGATGGCGGTGTCGTCCATGGCCGGACCCTACGTGCCTAGGACGTGTGCCAGGGCTGTGATCGCGGCGGGTCGAAGAGCACCGGCACGGCCTCACCACGGATCGCGGCAAAGGCATGCTCTCCCCATTGCGAGAGGCCGACCGTCATGGCGGGCAGCTCGTCCTCGGCGAACCAACCCACGTCGCTCGTCTCCAGCGGGTGGGCGGTGAGGTCTCCGCCGGTGGCCCGACAGAGGAACACCGTCGAGTAGAGGGGGATGCGGGTCATGCCCATGCGCATGCCGTCGAGGACGGCGATGACCCGCTGCGGCTCACACTGGATGCCGGTCTCCTCGAGCACCTCCTTCACCGCCACCTCGGCCGGCGAGTAGCCGACGTCGGCCCAGCCCGTCGGGAAGAGCCACACGCCGGAGTCGGCCCGCTGGACCAGGAGGATCCGGCCCTGATCGTCGTGCACGACCGCGCCGATGGCGGACTTCGGGGTCACGTAGCCCGCCACCCCTTCGCCGACGTTCCGCATCCACTCGTCGACGTAGTGCTCGACGTCGAGCTCGGCATCGGCGGCCAACGAGGCCCGCATGTCGGCGGCGATGTGGAGCACCTCCTCGAAGCGCTCCTGCTCGTAGAGGCTCTGGGTGAAGCCAAGGCCGGTGCGGGCGATGGCCGAGAGCGACTCCGACCAGCGGACGAGGTCCTGCCGCGTCGGCGGATCCCGGTGCTCAGCCATCATCGCTGGCCGAGGCAGTGACCACGGCCTCGATTCTCTCCATGGCAGGAACCTACGCGAGGAGCCGGGCGGGGGCGTGGGGCCAGAGCCTTCCGGCGGAGCCCCACCGGCGAGGGGCGGCTCCGCCGACCCCGAGCGACAAGCGGTCAGCGCGCCCGTAGGGCGCCCGAATCAGGCTCGTGTGAGGCGGCCGCCGGCCGCCCGATCACGAGGAGAGCTCGTGCAGGAGGGCCCGTTCGACCTCGACGAGGGTGGCGGGGTCGAGGAGCTTGTTGCCGGCGGTGTCACGTACGTAGAAGGCGTCCACCACCCGCTCGCCGAGGGTCTGGACCTTGGCCGACACGATGTTGAGCTCCAGCTCCGCCAGCGCTCTCGTGATCCGGTAGAGGACCCCGATGCTGTCGACCGCGTGCACCTCCACGACCGTGGCGTCGCGCGACGCGGTGTTGTCCACCACGACCCGGGGAGGTTCGTGCACCGGCGCGCGCCGCTGGCGGGGGCCGTAGATCCTGGCCCGCTCGGCGAGGCGGGCCTGCAGCGCGAGGCGACCCTCGAGCACACGCTCGATGTCGGCGATCACCTTGTCCCACGCGATGGTCGGCCCGAAGCTCGACTCGACCCGCAGCACCTCGAGGGCCATCCCATCGAGGCTCGTGACCGCCGCGTCGAGGACCGCGAGGCCGTGCAGCGCGAGCACCCCGGTGACGCGGCTGAACAGGCCTTGGCGATCCGGGGCGACGATCGTGAGGCGGTCACCGTCGCCGACGAGCACGAGGCGCCCGGCGCGCAGCAGCTCGACGTGGTCGGCCGTGGGAAAGTCGTCGCGGACCTCCTCTGCCGTCCCGCCGCCCAGCACATGGGCCACCCGCGCGACCAGATCTCGGACGAGGTCGGCCTTCCACCTTCCCCAGGCGGCCGGGCCGGTCGCCAGGCTGTCGGCCTCCGTGAGACACGCGAGCAGCCCGAGCGTGAGGAGATCGCGGACGGCCTCGGCCACGGCCTCCACCGTCGCCGGGTCGTCGAGGTCCCGGCGTGTGGCCACGTCGGGGAGCAGGAGGTGATGGCGGACCATCGACTGGAGCACCGCGACGTCCGCGGGAGCGAACCCCATCCGTGGGCCGATCGTGGCGACCAGCTCGATCCCGACCTCGGTGTGATCCCCGGGGTAGCCCTTGCCGAGGTCGTGCAGCAGCGCACCGAGCACGAGCAGGTCTGGCCGATCGGTTCGGGCGACGAGCTCGGAGGCGTTGGCGCAGGCCTCCATGAGGTGACGGTCCACCGTGAAGCGGTGGTAGGCGTTCCGCTGCGGCTTGCTCCGGACCGCCTCCCACTCAGGCAGCACGCGCACCCACAGGCCCATCTGATCCAGCGCTTCCACCACGGGGATCGCACGGTGTCCGGCCAGCAACAAGTCGACGAGCGCCTCTCGCACCTCCACGGGCCACGGCTCGGGGAGTCTTTCCGCCAGCGAGGCCAGCCGGTCGAGCGATGACCGGTGGATGCGCGTATCGGCGGTGGCGGCGGCCGCTGCCGCGCGCAGCACGAGGCTGGGCTCGACGCGGGGATCAGCGTCCGCGGTCAGGTGGACCTCGCCGTCCCGGAGCACCAGACCCTCACCGATCGACTTGTCCCGGCGGGACCGCCAACCCAGGGGGCCGCTCAGCGAGGCGTCGATCCGCTGCCAGGCGTCGTCGCTCCGCCACGCGATGGTGCGGGCTGCCGCGGCCAGCCGGTGCATGAGCGCGTCGGCGGACTCGTCGTGGAGCGCCGCCGCGACCGCGTCCTGCTCCTCGAGGAGCAACCGGTCGCCCGGCCGGCCCGTACGGCGGTGGAGCTCCACCCGGGCCGACAGCAGGGCGTCGTAGGCGGCTTCGAGCACGGTGTCGTCGCCCTCCCAGAGGAGACGGCGTGCCGCCTCCGCCCAGTGCAGCGAGTGGACGTCGCGGAGACCACCTCGTCCCTCCTTCAGGTCCGGTTCGAGGAGGAAGGCCACCTCACCCGCGATCTCATGCCGGCTCCGCACCCGACGCGACAGCTCGTCCAGCCATCGCTTGGCCCGCTTCTGCCACTGCTCGAGGGACCGACGGGCGAGGTCGTCGGTGAGATCCTCGTCGCCGGCGAGGTGGCGCACCTGCAGGAGCGACGTCGCCGTGTCGAGGTCGTCGGCCGCCAGCGCCAGCGCCTCGCGGCCGGTTCGCACCGCGTGGCCGAGCTTCAAGCCCTCGTCCCAGATCGGGTACCAGATGCGATCCGCGAAGGTGCCGATGTCGGATCGACCGGTGTGCAGCAGCACGACGTCGATGTCCGATTGGAGGCTCAGCTCCGCTCGTCCGTACCCGCCCACGGCCACGAGCGCCACGCCGCCGGCGCCGCACTCCTCCTCGGCCGCGGCCAGGAGGTCAGCGAGCCAGCCGTCCACGAGGTCGCTGTACGCACGGCACAGCGACCCCCCGACGAGGGTGTGGTCAGCCTCGAGCGCCGCCCGGCCGGCCGCCAATGCCATGCCTCAGCCTCGCAGGTCGCTACAGCACATCGATGAGCCGCCGGGCGGCGATGTGGATGGGATCCCACGTGGTGCCGAAGGGTGGCGCGTAGGCCAGGTCGAGGTCGATCAGGTCGTCGACGCGCAACCCGCCGTGCAGCGCCGTGGCCACCGTGTCGATCCGCTTCGCCGATCGCTCCTCCCCCAGGATCTGCGCGCCCAGCAGCCGGCCCGTGCCGCGCTCGCCGACGAGCTTGATCGTCATCGGCCGAGCCTCCGGCAGGTAGCCGGCGATCGTCGTGCTCTCGATCGACGCGGCCACCGCCTCGAACCCCTCCTCGGCCGCTTCCCGTTCCGTCAGCCCGGTGCGCGCCACCTCGACGTTGCAGACCTTGGTGATCGCCGTGCCTACGACGCCGGGGAAGGTTGCGTAGCCGCCGCCCAGGTTCACCCCGGCCACACGCCCTTGCTTGACGGCGACGGTGCCGAGCGCGACGTGGGTGGGGCGCCCCGACACGAGATGACGCGACTCACAGCAGTCGCCGGCCGCGTACACCCCCTCCAGTGTGGTGCGCTGCCGACGATCGACGACCAGCGCGCCACGTGCGCCGGTGGCGGCGCCGGCCGCACCGGCCAGCTCCCCGTTCGGCGTGACGCCCAGCCCGAGGACCACGAGGTCGGCCGGGATCGAGTCGCCTCCGACCACGAGGACCCGACCGGGCTCGAAGCCCGCCACCGGGGTGTCCAGGCGCACGTCGATGCCCATCCCGCGCATCGGGCGGAGGAGCCGATCCGCCATGTCCTTGTCGAGGGTGCGCATCAGCTGGCCAGAGCCCTCGACCACGGTCACCTGGGCCCCCCAGCGGACGAAGGCCTCGGCCATCTCCAGGCCGATGTAGCCGCCCCCCACGACGACCACTGATCGGCACCGCAGGAGGCGGGCGTGATCGAGCAGGACCCGGGCGTCGTCGAGGGTCTGCACACCCCGGACGTGGTCGAGGTCGACCCCGGGGAGGACCGGCCGGGTGGGCCGTGCACCGGTCGCGACGTGCAGCTGGTCGAACCCGAGCGGGATCGTGCGCTGGCGAGCGTGGTCGCGCACCTCGAGGGTCCGGGCGGCGGCGTCGATGACGACCACCTCGTGACGGAGGCGGACGTCGATCCGCTGCTCTCGGAGCTCGGCGGGGGTTCGCGCCACGAGGTCGTCCAGCGAGGCCACGTCACCCGCGACCAGGTACGGGATGCCGCATGCGGAGTAGCTGGTCCACGTGCCCTTCTCGACCACGACGATCTCCAGATAGGGCTGCCGACGACGGGCCTGCATGGCCGCGGTCATGCCGCCTGCGTCGCCTCCGATGACCACGAGCCGGTCCGCCACCGCCGCAGGCTACCCGTGTGCCCATGGGAGACTTTCGACCATGGCCGTGCGGAAGGACTGTCGCCACTACTCGACGCGCTCGATGCCCTCCGGCGACGTGGTGCAGCGCTGCCGGGTCGACGCGGCCGACGCGGCGCCGTTCGCGTGCCCCGCCGACTGCCTCTTCTTCGAGTACAGGTCGATCACCGATGCCGGCTGGCAGCGCTTCGAGCCCGAGGACGAGGAGTAGTCGTCGTCGGTCGGCGTCAGTCGGGTTCGGAGGAGCGCCGACGACGAGCCATCACGACGTGGGCCTTTGCAGCACCCCAGACGAGGCCCGGCTCGTGCACCGAGTCGTCGAGGTCGGCGAAGGTGGCCGGGCTCAGGTCGTAGGGATCGTCCGGGAACATCGCCTCCGCGTGGGCGTCGCGAGCGACCGCTGGGACGCCGGCCTCCTGCAGGACCTCGGTCGGGAACCGCACGGCCGAGCGGAGGATCGCGAGGGGGTTGCTGCGCTGCTGGTCGACGTCGGTCGCCAGCAGGTCGCGGAGCGGTGGCTCCAGCGCGACGACCGCATCGAGGCCCGCCTGCCGTGCGTGCTCGACCACCGCCGCCGGCGCCGACCGACCCGCCCACTGCTGGTAGCGGTCGGCCACCGAGCGCTCCACCCAGCCTGGGAGGGCGGCGGTCACTGCATCGAGGAGCGCACCGGCGTGGCCGCGCAGCGCGAGCGCGTCATCGGAATCGTCGGGCACGTTGGCATCGGGCACCACAGGCCCCATGCTTGCCCCATGGCGATCCAGCGCGTCGAGCCCGGCCCTGGGCAGGAGTCGGTGTGGGACTACCCGCGGCCCCCGCGCCTCGAGGTGACCAGGCGCCACATCGTCGTGGCCCTGGCTGGTCGCGTCGTGGCGGACACCACCCACGCGCACCGCGTGCTCGAGACGAGCCAACCCCCCGCGTACTACGTCGACCCCGCCGATGTGGACCTCACGCTGCTCGCGCCCAGCACTCGCACGACGTTCTGCGAGTGGAAGGGCCGGGCGTCCTACTTCGACGTCGTCGTCCGCGACACCGTGGCAGAGGCTGCAGTGTGGTGCTACCGAGATCCCGTCCTCGCGTTCGAGCCGATCCGTGACCACCTGGCCTTCTACGCCCAGAAGCTCGAGTGCTCCGTCGACGGCGAGGTGGTGGTCGGCAACGAGGGCACGTTCTACGGCGGTTGGATCACGAGCGACGTCGTCGGGCCGTTCAAGGGCGGCGTGGGCACCGCCCACTGGTAGTCGTGCGCATCCGAGCGCTGTCGGTATTCGAGGGCGTGGTGTACCAGTGCTGGTGCGTCGACCCCGCCCAGCCGGCGCGGCCGACGCTGGAGGTGGATGCGCTGCTGCGCCCCGGCGACGCTGACGCCGAGTCAGGCCCGCTGCTGCTATCGATCGCCGACTACATCCCGATGGCCGGCGGGATGGACGTTGCCGGGCCTTGTCTCCAGGAGCTGGCCGCCAAGGGGCGGATCGTCGATCACCTCGACGTGCCCCACATCACCTTTCCGACGTGGAGCCAGGTGGAGCCAGGAGCTGGTTGAACCCGCCACTGCGCAGCCCGACGAGGTCGACGGTGACCCAGCGGTAGCCGACGGCGACGAGGGCGGCCACGACGCCCTCGCGCTGCTCGACGAGCCGCGCGAGGTCTGTGTCGGGCACCTCGATCCGAGCGACGTCTCCGTGGTGGCGCACGCGGAGCGCCTCGAACCCCAGGGAGCGCAGGCCAGCCTCCGCCCGCTCGATCGAGCTCAGCCGACCCAGCGTGACGGGCGTGCCGTACGGCAGCCGGGAGGCGAGGCAGGCGGCGGCGGGCTTGTCCCAGGTCGCCAACCCGAGCTCCCTCGACCAGGCCCGCACATCGGCCTTCGTGAAGCCCGCGTCGACGAGCGGGAAGGCGGCGCCACGCTCCGTGGCCGCGCGCTGGCCGGGGCGGTGGTCGTCGAGGTCGTCGAGGTTGACGCCGAGCACGACCGTTGCCCCGCGACCCTCCGCCAGCGGGCCGGTCGCGGCCATCAGCGCGTCCTTGCACCAGTAGCAGCGATCGCCGTCGTTGCGCGCGTAGTCGGGGTTGTCGAGCTCGTCGGTCTCGACCTCCTGCCACGCGATCCCCCAGCTCGCGGCCAGCTCGCCGCACGCGATGCGCTCGTCGGCCGGCAGCGACGGCGACACCGCCGTCACGGCGAGGGCGCCGTCGGGGCCCAGGGTGTCATGGGCGATCCAGGCGAGGAACGCGGAGTCGGCTCCTCCCGAGAAGGCGACCACGACCGATCCGAGGTCGCGGAGGCGCGCCCGGAGCGGCTCGAGGGCGGCGTCAGGCATCGACGACCTCGATGCGGATGCGCTTGTTGCCCTTGCCCTTCGACTCGGTCTTCACGACGCGGATGCGGCCCACCTCGGCCGTGGAGCGCACGTGGGTGCCGCCGTCGGCCTGCTTGTCCAGGCCGACGATGTCGACGACCCGGATCTCGGGCACCGACTCGGGGATCAGGTTGACCTTGGTGCGGATGAGGTCCTCGTCGGCGACGGCCACCGAGCGCGGCAGGAAGCTCACCTCGACGGGGTGGTCGGCCGCCAGCTCCTCGTTCACGAGGGCTTCGATCCTGGGGCCGAAGCCCGCCGGGAGCGGATCGAACTCGAAGTCCATCCGGGCGGACAGGGGCTCCATGTTCCCGCCCGTGACGGCCTTGCCCCACTCGTTCCAGATGACGCCACACAGCACGTGGAGGGCGGTGTGCGTGCGCATGAGTGCGTGACGACGGTCCCAGTCGATCTCGCCGTGGACGGTGGCGCCGACTGGTGGCACGTCGCCCTCGAGCCGGTGCCACGTGCCGTCGCCGTCCTTGCGGACCTCCACCACGCGGGCCGAGCCACCCTGCCAGGTGAGCCGGCCGGTGTCGTGAGGCTGACCGCCCCCGGTGGGGTAGAAGGCCGTCCGGTCGAGGTCGACCCGCTCATCGACCACGGCGGTCACCGCGGCGTCGAAGGAGCTCAGCTCGGCATCTCGGAGATACAGCAGGTCAGCAGCCATCGCCTTCAGTCTGCCGCGTGACGCCGTCGTCGTTGACAGCGCCGAAACCGGACCGTGCTGTAGTCTCGCCGTTCACATCGTCCCAGGTCGCTGGGCAAGGGGAGGCAAAAGGCACAATGCGTAACAGACGGTATCTGAAGGTCGCCGCCTTGGTGACCGGCTTGGCACTGCTCGCCGCGGCCTGCGGCGACGACAGTGACTCGTCGTCCGAGGACACGACCACGACCACCGAAGCCAGCGCCGACGTCGGCGAGCTCTCCGGCGCCAAGGGCACCACCCCCGCACCGGAGACCACCGAGGCGGTCACCCAGTTCCAGGACAAGATGCAGACGTTCGCTGACGAGGCCGGCATCGACCTCGCCGACACCTTTGCCTACGGGCCCGAGGCCTACGACTCGGCGATCATCATCGCACTGGGTGCCCAGGTGGCCGGCGACGACGGCAGCGCTGCGGCGGCCGAGATCGTCAACGTCACCAAGGGCGGCGAGAAGTGCAGCTCCTATGCCGACTGTGTCACCCTCATCGAGGCCGGCACCGACATCGACTACGAGGGCATCTCCGGAGCCACCGACATGTCCGGCAACGGTGAGCCCCTCGTCGGCTCCTACGCCGTCCAGGTGTACGGCGACGACAACCGCCTCGACCCCGAGCTCGAGAGCTTCAAGTCGGTCGATGCGAGCCAGGAGTTCGTCGACATGCCGGTCGATCCGGTGACGGTCGAGCGCGCCGGCGACGGTGTGCTCAAGATCGGCACACTTCTGCCGGAGACCGGCAACCTCGCCTTCCTCGGACCACCCGAGATCGTGGGCGTCCAGATGGCGATCGCCGACATCAACGCGGCCGGCGGCTTCAACGGCGCCGACGTCGAGCTCAGCGCCGGCGACTCCGGTGACACCACCACCGACACCGCGGTCCAGACGGTCACCCGCGAGCTGCAGGAGAACGTCGACGCCATCATCGGCGCCGCCAGCTCCAGCGTGTCGGCGAGCGTCATCGACCAGATCGTCGGCGCCGGCGTCACGCAGTTCTCGCCGGCCAACACGTCCAAGCAGTTCTCGGACTACCCCGACAACGGGCTGTACTTCCGCCTCGGACCGTCCGACATCCTGCAGGGCCAGGTGCTGTCCGAGGTGATCACCGAAGACGGGTACACGTCGCTGGTGATCATGAACTTCGACGACGACTACGGCAACGGGCTCGCTGAAGACCTCGCGGCGTCGTTCACGGCCGGTGGTGGCGAGGTGATCGACACGATCACCTACGACCCGCAGGCGCAGACGTTCGACGCCGAGGTCCAGGAAGCGGTGGCCGCTGACGCGGATGCCATCGCCCTCATCGGCTTCGACGAGACCAGCCGCCTGCTGGTGACCCTCGTCGAACAGGGCCTCGGGCCGCAGGACATCCCGACCTACCTCGTCGATGGCAACATCGGCAACCCGCTCGGTGAGCGCTTCGACGCCGGCGAGTAGCCACACCTAGTTGCAGTGGTGCACGTGGGCCCCCGCTCCGGCGGGGGCCCACGTCGCGTCCAAGGACCGGAGCGGTGCCGCTCAGGTGGCGCGGGCGAGCGTGCCCAGGTAGAGCTCGATGACCTTGGGATCGTTCATCAGCTCGTCACCCGTGCCGGAGTAGGCGTTGCGACCCTGATCGAGCACGAAGGCCCGGTGGCAGATCTGCAGGCAGCGGCGGGCGTTCTGCTCCACCATCACGATCGACACACCCGTCTCGTTGATCTGGCGACAGCGGATGAACACCTCGTCCTGGTAGGCCGGCGACAGGCCCGCCGAGGGCTCGTCGAGGAGCAGCACGGAGGGGTTCATCATCAGGGCGCGGCCCATCGCCACCATCTGGCGCTCACCGCCTGACAGGGAGCCGGCTCGCTGCTTGCGCCGCTCGCCGAGGAGCGGGAACAGGTCGCACACCTCCTCGAAGCGAGCGCCGAAGTCGTGCGGGCGCTGGTACAGACCCATCTGGAGGTTCTCCTGCACCGTCAGGCTGGGAAACACGTTGTTGTTCTGCGGCACGTACCCGACCCCGAGGGTCACGAGGAGGTGGGCCTTGGCCTCCGTGATGTCCTGGTCGCGGAGCCTCACCGAGCCGGAGCTGATGGGCACGAGGCCGAACATGGCCTTGAGGAGCGTGGACTTCCCCGCCCCGTTCGGCCCGATGATGCCCACCAGCTCACCCGCGAACAGCTCGAGCTCGCAGCCCGTGAGGATGTCGACGCCGGCCACGTAGCCAGCCACGATGGCGCGGGCCGCGAGGAGCGGGCCCTCGTAGGCGCGCTCCTCGGTCGGCTCGAGCTCCACCGGCGGCACGCTGATGGGCTCATCCATCGTCACCGTGCTCCTCCGCTTCCTGGATCATGGCCTCGTCCTCCGCCAGCTGGCGCGCCTCCTCCGCCGCGGTGAGCGGAGCGTCGTGGTGCGACCCAAGGTAGGCGTCGATCACGTGCGGATTGCTGCTGATCTGCTCGGGGGTTCCTTCGGCGATGATCCGACCCTCCCCCATGACCACGACCCAATCCGAGATGTCGTGAACGACGTCCATGTCGTGCTCCACGAACATCACGCTCATGCCGTCGTCACGCAGTGCCTTCACGTGCTGGAGCAGCGACTGCGTGAGGGCGGGGTTCACACCCGCCATCGGCTCGTCGAGCATCACCATCTCCGGCTGCACCATGAGGGCCCGAGCCATCTCCAGGAGCTTGCGCTGCCCCCCGGAGAGCGAGCCAGCGAACTCGTCGCTCATGTGGTCGAGCTTGAAGCGCTCCAACAGCTCCTCGGCGCGCGCTCGTATCTCGGCCTCCTGCCCCGACCAGAGTGGCCGGAACAGGCTCACGAGGAACCTCTCGCCCCGCTGGTCCGTGGCTCCCAGCATCACGTTCTCGATCACCGAGAGACGCTCGAGCGACTTGGTGAGCTGGAAGGTGCGGACCATGCCCATGCGAGCGACGCGATGCGCCGGGGTGCCCGCAAGGTCCTGGCCCTGGAAGGTCCAGCTTCCCGCGTCAGAGCGGTCGAAGCCCGTGATGAGGTTGAAGAAGGTGGTCTTGCCGGCACCGTTGGGTCCGATCAGCGCGGTGATCGCGCCCCGTTGCACTTCGAGGTGATCCACGTCGACCGCCATGAGCCCACCGAAGCGGCGCTGGACGCCGTCCACCACGAGGATCGGGTCGGGCTTGGCGGCACCCGGCTCGGGCACGACGGTGACGTGCGATGCAGCCGTGCTGCGGAGCTCAGCGCCGGACACTGACCGCGACCTCCCGCTTGTCGCCGATGATGCCCTGCGGGCGGAAGGTCATCAGCAGCATCAGCCCCACACCGACGAGGATCTGACGCACGATGCCGACCTCGTTGGCCACGAGGAAGGTGATGTGGTCGGCGTCGATCGCCTGGCGGAGGGCCACGTCGATGAACGCCGTGACGAACTGGAACACGATGGCACCGACCACGGGGCCGAGCACCCGGGCGGCTCCCCCCAGCACGAGGGCGACGTAGGCGAAGAAGGTGAGGGTGGTGGACAGGCTGTCCGGGACCACCGACTGGCGCGAGATGGCGAAGATCACGCCGCCGACGGCGCCGATCACGCCGCCCAGGATCAGGGACTGCAGCTTGTAGGAGTAGACGTTCTTGCCCAGGCTGCGCACCGCGTTCTCGTCCTCGCGGATGGCCTTGATCACGCGACCCCACGGGCTCCGCACGAGGAGGTAGGTCAGGAGACAGGCCAGCAGCACGGTGAGCCAACCGACGGTGAGCACCCAGAGCTGGTTGGCGGAGTAGTGCACGCCGATGCTGGTGCCCGGGATGTTGATGGTGACACCGTCGCCGGAGAACGGGCTGATGTCGAAGAAGGACCCGGCGAAGTTCTGGATGCCCGCCGCCCCACCGGTGGTCTCCCGGAACGCCGCCCCTCGCAGCAGGAGGCGGATGATCTCGCCCGACGCGATGGTGACGATGGCCAGGTAGTCAGCGCGAAGGCGGAGGGTCGGCACACCCAGGATCAGGGCCAGGGTCGTGCCGGTGAAGAACACCAGGAACACGCAGAACCAGAACGACCAGCCAAACGTGTCGACGCCCATGGCCACCGTGTAGGCGCCCACCGCGACGAACCCGACCTGCCCGAAGTTGACCAGCCCCGTGTACCCGAAGTGGATGTTGAGGCCGACGGCGGCGAGCGCGTACACGATCGTCTGCGCGCCGAGGGCGGTGGTGAGGGAGACGCTGAGGATGAGCTGCCAGTCCATGTTCGTCCTTCCGTCAACCGACTCGCTCGGCGGTGCCCAGGATGCCCTGGGGGCGGAACATGAGCACCAGGATCAGGATCGCGAGCGCGCCGACGTTCTTGAGCTCCGTGGGGATGAAGAGGGTGGACAGCTCCACGAAGAGCCCCACCACGATCGACCCCACCAGTGCGCCATAGGCCGTGCCCAAGCCGCCGAGGGTGATCCCTGCGAACATGAGCAGCAGGAGCTTGAACCCCATCTCGAAGTGCACCTGCTGCTGGATCGCGAACAGGACGCCGCCCAGGGCGGCCAGCCCGGCACCGAGAGCCCACACCACGCGGATGACGTGGTCGACGTCGATGCCAGAAGACGCCGCGAGATCCGGGTTGTCCGACACCGCGCGCATGGCCTTGCCGATGCGCGCGTACTGGAGCAGAGACGCGACGCCCACGATGACGATGAGGACGATCCCGATGATCCAGATGTCCTTCGGCGAGGTCGTGATCGGTCCGATGTCGACGCCCTGCTGCACGCTGTACTGGGCATAGGGCTTGAACACGCCCGTGAAGACCAGCTGGAAGACGCTCCGGGCCGCCAAGCTGAGGCCGATCGACACGATCATCATGGCCACGAGGCTCATGCCCCGGGAGCGCAAGGGGCTCCACAGCAGGCGGTCGAGGAGCGCACCCGTCGCGGCGCCGATCAGGATGGCCAGGATCGCGGACGGCAAGAGGGGGAGGCCGTGATCGACGTTGATCCACCAGGCCACCATGGCCCCCCAGGTGACGAGCTCGCCGTGGGAGAAGTTCACCAGGCCCGTGGTGCCGTAGATCAGCGAGAGTCCGACCGAGCAGATCGCGATGATGAGGCCGAAGCTCAAGCCGTTGAAGATCAGCTGGGGCAGCCGGTCGGAGGTCGTGGTCGTGGCGCGCTCCCGGTCACCGACCACGATGTTGAGGACCCGCGACCGGCCGAGCTCGATCACGTCGCCTCCCTCGCGAGGAAGGCCGACCTCGTCCCCGAGCGAGTCCAGGTCGAGGGTGGCGGTGAACTCCCCCTCGCCAGGCAGGACGATGACGGCTCGACCCTCCTCATCCGTCTCGACCTCGTCGACGACATCGTCGTTCGGGTCGGTGACCGTGATCCGAGCGCCCGCGACTGGCACGTCATCGTCGCGGTCGCGGGTGCCCTGCCGGTCGACCACCAGCACGGTGATCTCGCGCTCGGTGCCCGTGCTCTCCTGAGCCCCCGACGGAGTGGCAAGCCCGAGCACGACCGAGCCGCCCAACAGCAGCCCGACCAGCACGCGATGGATACGACGGTCCGACGCCACGATGGCCGGACGTTACTGCGTCACGGATATCGGCGCCGTTACGCCTCGCCGTGCAGTCCGACCGCGCGGAGGACCTCGCCGAGAGGGGCCACCATCCCGGTGTAGAAGGCGCCGAACTCCGCGTAGAGGGCCGATGCTTCGTCGAACCGCATCGTGTAGACGACCTCTTTGAGGTCATCGGGATGCACGGCGAAGAGCGTGACGCCCCACTCGAAGTCGTCGAGACCGGTGGAGCCCGTGACGACCTGGAGCACCCGCCCCGCGAACGTACGACCGCTCGCGCCGTGGGCGTACATGAGGGCCTTGCGGTCGTCGTACGGGAGCGTGAACCAGTTGCTGGCGTCGCCCCGACGCTTCGACATCGGGTAGAAGCAGAAGGCCGCCTTGCCCTCGGGTGGGAGCTGCGGGTGGAGGCGGGCTTGCCGCAGCTCGTCCGGCACGCCCTGCGCGTACTCCGACAGCTCGGTGAGCGACACGTAGCTGTCGATGACCTCGAGGCCAGCGGCCTCGAGGTCAGTCTGGAGCTGCCGCAAGCGCCACAGATCCGCGCCCAGCGCCATGAAGGCCACGTCGGCCTTGTGGCCCAGCATGGCCACCGGCACCACCTGCAGCTCGTCGGCTTCCGCGGATTTCACCGCCGCCACCACCGCCTCGCCGTCAGCGAGCGGACCGGCAGCGCAGAAGAGGTGCAGCACACCCACACCGACGGTGGGGGCCAGGGGCTCAGGCATGCGCCGAGGGTACCGGGGCCCTCACGGGGACGGCACCTCGGGGCTGTACAGGTTCGCGACCGGAGCCTCCCCGCGCACGAACCCGACCAGCGTCATCCCAGCGTGGCGCGCCGCGTCGACCGCGAGCGCCGACGGGGCGCTCACCGCGACCACCGCGCTGAAGCCGGCGGCCCATGCCTTCTGCACGATCTCGAAGCCGGCCCGGCCGCTGATGTAGAGGCCGAGATCGGTGGCCGGGAGCCGCCCGTCGAGGAGCAACCGGCCGACCACCTTGTCCACCGCGTTGTGCCGACCGATGTCCTCTCGCACCACCAGTGGCGCTCCCTCGCGGTCGAAGGCGGCCGCGGCGTGCACCGCGCCGGTGACGGCGAAGAGGTCCTGGTCCGGGTGCACCCGGGCCGGCACGCCGGCAAGCAGCTCCACCGACCACGGCTCCCCCACCGGCACGGGCGCGATGCGGGCCTGGAGCTCTTCGATCGCCGTCGAGCCGCACATCCCACAGGCCGACGTGCTCGCGCTGAGGCGGGGCGCGGGCGCGGGGCAGCCCCACCGGTGTCGACGCTCACGACGTTGAAGGCGCTCTCCACCGCGCGACCCGTGGCGCAGTAGCGGCACGACAGGACCGTGGCGCCATCGAGCAGCCCGTCGCCGTGCACCAGGCCCACTGCCAGCTCGAAGTCATGCCCGGGCGTGCGCATCGTGGTGCCCACCAGCTGGCCGTCGAGGTGCACCTCGAGGGGCTCCTCGACGATGAGCTGATCAGGGCGGCGCCTCAGTGCCGTGCCGTCCCAGTGCTGCGTCAGCAGCTTGGCGGTGCGGCCCCGGGTCACGGTCCGAGGGTAGCGACCGGTCAGTCCGGGGCGGCCTCGCTGGGTGGTGGCGACTCCTCGACCGCGTCGCCACGCTTGCCCTGCCGGTAGGAGTACCCCAGGACCGCGGCCAGCGGGAGGAGCACCCACAGCACCGAGGACTGGGCGGCCGCGAGGACCAGGACGATGGCGACGCCCGCGAGGCCGAGGCCGAACAGCACGCCGATGGACGCCTTGGGCTCCTCTGGTCGGTCGATCATGTCACCGAGTCGGAAGGGGGCCTTCTTGGCCTTCTTGAGCGCCGGCTTCACCTCGCCCCGCCAGAGCTGGTCCTCCCGCTCACGGTGCTCGCGGATGCGGGCCGCCAGCTCGCGGAGCTCCTCCGGCGTGCTCGCGCCCTCGTCGATCAGGCGGCGGAGCTCGTCGTCACCCGTCGCCACCTCGGGCGGCAGCGACGGGAGCGGCGCCTTCTCTTCGTCCCCGTCCACCTCCGACTCCGGGGGGTCGGGAGGTCTCGAACCCTCGTCGTCCATCTCCCTACGCTACCGACTGCCTGCCGCGCGCCGGGTGACCGCGTGCCCACCTGGCCCCCCCTCGGAGGACGCGCGAACCTCGGCGCGATGGACGTCCCGGACCCCAAGCCGCTGACGATCCCCCGTCTCGTCCGGCGCGGCGTGCTCCGTCGGTGTCCTCTCTGCGGCGTGGGGGGCGTGTTCGAGTCGTGGTTCGAGGTGCGTGACCGGTGCCCCCGGTGCAACTACCCGATCCGCCGCGAGGAGGGGCATTGGATCGGCGCGGTGGGGATCAACACGATCGTGACCTTCGGGGCGCTCCTCTTCACGCTCGTGCTCGGGTTCGCCCTCACGTGGGACGAGCGCCGGGCGGCGCCGATCTTCATCTCGTGCTTCCTCGTCGCGGGGGTCGTGCCCCTCGCGTTCTTCGGCTCGTCGCAGACGCTGTGGAGCGCGATCGACCTCGCGATGCGCCCGTTGGAGCCGCGGGACGACGTTGACCCGACGTGGATCCCTCCGGCCGTGAAGCGGCGGCGCTAGCGGTCAGCCCACGGTGCCGAGGTGGGCATGGTCGTTGAACCGGACCAGCTGGACCGGCAGCGTCGACTTCTCGTACGGGTTGGGAGCGAACCGCCACTCCGTCAGCGAGGTGTTCTCAGGCGAGATCCATGCCCGGCCCGCGCCGGCGAGGTCGAGCGACAGGAAGTGGAGCATCGACTGCACCACCACGCCGCCGTGGCACGCCACGACGATCGTCTCGCCAGGGTGCCGGTCGACCAAGGTCTCCAGGGCGCCGGTCACCCGGTGGCTCATCTCGCGCCAGGTCTCCCACCCGGGCGCCCGGCGGCTGTCGGCACCCCAGTTCGACGAGGCTGGGAAGCGTTCGTCGAACTCCTCCCAGGTGAGTCCGTCGGCTTCGCCCGGGTGCCCCTCGCAGAAGCCGCACTCAGGCCGGATCTCGAGACCCCCGAGAGCCGTCGCGATGATCTCCGCCGTCTCGACGGCGCGAGGCATGAGGGAGGAGTACAGCACGGACGTGCTGGCGAGCTCGCCGGTGTCGCGCAGGCGGTCCCGAAGGCGCGTGACCTGTCGCTGCCCGAGCTCGGACAGCCCCTGGCACCCGTCATGTCCACCGAGGATCCCCAGCTCCTGCGCCCGAGACTCCCCGTGCCGAACCAGAACGATGCGAGTCCCTTCCACAGCCGCAATCTAAGGGCCCGGACGCCTCGTGCCTCACTGGCCAGGACGAGCAGGCCGCCAGCCGCAGGTCAACGGCGCGACGAGAACGGCGGGGCGGGGAGCACGAGGGGGCCCGCGTGCGGCACCCTCGTTCGAGGCGCAGCCTCGATCACGCGAGGGGTGGCTCCGCCACCCCCGAGCCCCGTGCCGGAGCGGCGAACGGCCCGCCCCGAAGGGCGGGCCGCAAGATCGCCGCAGGCCGCCGAAGGCGGCCGAGGACGAAACCTAGAAGTCCTCCATGCCGCCGCCGGGCATGCCGCCCGGAGCTTCCTCCGGCTTGTCGGCGATGACTGCCTCGGTGGTCAGGAAGAGGGCCGCGATGGAGGCGGCGTTCTGCAGGGCGGAGCGGGTGACCTTGGTGGGGTCGGCCACGCCGGCCTTGATGAGGTCCTCGTAGGCCCCGGTGGCCGCGTTGAGGCCCTCGTTGCCCTCCATCGACTTCACCCGCTCGCTCGCGACACCGGGCTCGATGCCGGCGTTGAGCGCGATCTGGCGCAGGGGCTCCTCGATGGCCTTGGAGACCATGCGGGCACCGGTGGCCTCGTCACCGTCGAGCTTCTTGGCGGCGGAGAGCACGGCGGCCTGCGAGCGCACCAGTGCCACGCCGCCGCCGGGAACGATGCCCTCCTCGACCGCTGCCTTGGCGGTGGAGACGGCGTCCTCGATGCGGTGCTTCTTCTCCTTGAGCTCCACCTCGGTGGCCGCGCCCACCTTGAGGACGGCGACGCCACCGGACAGCTTGGCAAGCCGCTCCTGGAGCTTCTCGCGGTCGTAGTCCGAGTCGGTGTTGTCGATCTCGTTCTTGATCTGCTGGATCCGGCCCTTGATGTCGGCGTCGGCGCCGGCGCCCTGGACGATGGTGGTCTCGTCCTTGGTGACGATCACCTTCGATGCGGTGCCGAGCAGGTCGAGCGTGGTGTTGTCGAGCTTGAGGCCGACCTCCTCGGAGATCACCTGGCCGCCGGTGAGGATGGCCATGTCCTGCAGCATCGCCTTGCGACGCTCGCCGAAGCCGGGCGCCTTGACGGCGGTGCTCTTGAACGTGCCGCGGATCTTGTTGACCACGAGGGTGGCGAGGGCCTCGCCCTCGACGTCCTCGGCGATGATCAGGAGCGGGCGGCTCGACTGCATGACCTTCTCGAGCACCGGCAGCATGTCGCGCACGGCGGTGATCTTGGAGCTCACGAGCAGGATGTAGGGATCCTCGAGCACGGCCTCCATGCGGTCGGGATCGGTGACGAAGTACGGGGAGATGAAGCCCTTGTCGAAGCGCATGCCCTCGACGAGATCCATCTCGAGGCCGAAGGTGTTGGACTCCTCGACGGTGACCACGCCGTCCTTGCCGACCTTGTCGATCGCCTCGGCGATCAGCTTGCCGATCTCGTCGTCGTTGTTGGCGGAGATGGCCGCAACCTGAGCGATCTGCTCCTTGGACTCGACGTCCTTGGAGAGCTTGGTGAGGTTGGCCACGGCAGCCTCCACGCCGGCCTCGATGCCCCGCTTGAGGGCCATCGGGTTCGCACCCGCGGCCACGTTGCGGAGGCCCTCGCGGACCATGGCCCAGGCGAGGACGGTGGCGGTGGTGGTGCCATCACCGGCGACGTCGTCGGTCTTCTTGGCCACCTCCTTGACGAGCTCGGCGCCGATCTTCTCGAAGGGATCCTCGAGCTCGATCTCCTTGGCGACGGAGACGCCGTCCTTGGTGATCGTGGGGGCGCCCCACTTCTTGTCGAGCACGACGTTGCGGCCCTTCGGGCCAAGGGTGACTCGAACTGCATCGGCCAGCTTGTTCATGCCGGCCTCGAGGCCGCGGCGGGCCTCCTCGTCGAAGGCGATGGTCTTGGACATCGTTCGGATGGTCCTCCGTAGGCGGTGGTGTGCGTTAGCACTCGCGGTGCGTGACTGCTAACCAGTCAAGCACCCTCGATCAGCACTCGCAACCGCCGAGTGCTAATCAACGCCGAGGGGCCGCCCGGACGCTCGTGTGATCCAGCGGCCGGTGCGCCGTCCGCCGGCACACCGGCCGCTGGAACCGTCGCGCGGCCGCCTGCCCGTGAGGGTCAGGCGTCGGCAGCCGCGGCGAGCTGGGCCCGGAGCGTGGCAGCGATCTGCTCCGGTCCGGTCGGCTTGAAGAGGTAGGCGTCGGCACCAAGGGCCCAGGCCCGGACGAGGTCGTGCTCGTCCGTCCGGTCCGTGAGCATGATCACCTGCACGTTGGGCGCCAACCCGCGCTCGCGGCGGGCTTCCAGGACGTCGAAGCCGTCCATGCCCGACATCACGACGTCGAGGATCAGCGCGTCCGGGGGGTTGGTGGCGAGCTCGTCGACGGCGTCGATGCCGTTGGTGACGAACCGCAGGTGGAACTCAGCCCCGAGCGCGTAGCCGAGCATGGCTCGGATGTCGGGATCGCCGTCCGCGACCAGAACCTCGGGTGCGTGCATGCGAACGCGATCGACGCACCGGCGCGCCGGGTTGAGCACGATGAGCCGAACGGCCCAGCGGCGTTGCCGGCGGGATCAGCCCCCTGCGACAGCAGGGATGATGGACACCGTCTCGCCCTCGGGGACAGGGGTGGCGAGGGCTTCCAGGAAGCGGACGTCATCGTCCGCGACGAACACGTTGACGAAGCGCCGGAGCCCGCCGTCGTCGTCCAGGATGCGGTCCGCGAACCCGGGGTGCTGCGCCTCGAGCGCGGCCAGGACCTCGCCCACGGTGGCGCCCTCGACGACGACCTCGGCGGCGCCCCCGGTGAGGGTGCGCAGGGTGGTGGGCACGCGGACGGTGACGCTCATCGGAACGGTTCCTCGGGACGGGAGGCGGGCACGGCGATCGTACTGAACCGGCGCTCCCCCCCGGCCATTCCCGGTCCGCCCGCGAGTTGCCGTCGCGAGATCCCCCCGGTTGAATGGCGCCGTGCGGCGGCCCATCTTCCGGACCTTCCGTCACGGCGACTTCAGCGCCGCGACGCTGGCCGAGGAGAAGGCACGCCGCGGCCACGTCATCTCGGTTTGCCTGCCCGCGCGCGACGAAGCGACCACCGTCGGACCCATCGTCGAGCAGCTGCGGCGCCACCTCGTGGACGACTGCGGCCTCGTCGACGAGGTGCTCGTGCTCGACGACCACTCCGTCGATGCGACGGCTCGCATCGCGACCGCGGCCGGCGCGCGCGTGCTGGCGGTCGACGACGTGCTCCCTGAGCTGGGCCCGGGCGAGGGGAAGGGCGAGGCGCTGTACAAGTCGGTCGCCGCCGCCGAAGGCGACCTCATCGCGTGGTGCGACAGCGACATCGTCGACTTCGGCCCGCACTTCGTCGTCGGATTGCTCGGCCCGTTGCTCGCCCGCCCGGACATCCAGTTCGTCAAGGGCTTCTACGACCGCCCGGTCGCCGGCCGCCCGCACGGCGGCGGTCGTGTCACGGAGCTGATGGCGCGCCCCGCGATCGCAGCGCTCTTCCCTCACCTGTCGTCGATCGTCCAACCCCTGTCGGGCGAGTACGCGGGCCGGCGAGCCCTCCTCGAGCGGCTGCCGTTCGTGCAGGGCTACGGCGTCGACCTCGGACTCCTGATCGACATCGCCGACCTCGAGGGCACCGAGGCCATCGCACAGGTCGACCTCGGGCTGCGCCGACATCGCAACCGCTCCCTCGACGAGCTGGGTCCGCAGGCGCTGGCCGTCCTGCAGACGGCGCTCGGGCGAACGGACCGCCACCGCACGCGACCGGCCATGCTCGTGCGTCCCGATCTCGAGCCCGTCGAGGTCGGGATGGGCGAACGGCCGCCGCTCCTCGAGGTCTCGAGCTACCGACGTCAGAGCGCGTAGCGAGCACCGGTCTGTCCCGATTTCGCCTAGGTCGTTCGGCCCAGGGAAATGTCTAAAGGTCGCTACGGAGAGTGGTCGATGTTGGGGGGGACAACCACCAGCGGCCAGGGCGAGACTGGAGCTTACGAACCCATGGCGGTCACCCAGATCGTCCCCCAGACGACTGTGATCATCGACCTCGACGATCCCCCCACCGGGCACCGACTCACCGAGCTGCTGCAGGCGCTGACCGGCTGCAGCGTGGAGCGGGCCGAGCTCGCCATCAGCGACCCGACGCCGGCTGGACCGGCCTCCCCCGAGGATGCGCTCACGTCGATGGCACGGGCGATGGTGTCGCTCAAGTCCCGCTCGGAAGCGACGCCCCCGTCTCCTCCTCCGGGGTAGCCGGGTCGTCCTTCCCGACGCGCTCGATCACCCCACCGGGCACCATCAGGTCTCCCTCGGCCTCCCAGCGCGCCTCGATCTCGTCGAGGGGCTCGCCGAGCACGTAGTGCCGCCACGCATGGCCGATGACGATCTTGAGCACGGCGGCGGTGGGCACGGCGAGGAGCAGGCCGAGGAACCCGAAGAGGGTCCCGCCCGCGAGCAGGGCGAGCATCACGACGGCGGGATGGATCTTCACCGCGCGCTGCATCACGATCGGGCTGATGAAGTGGTTGTCGATCTGCTGGACGATGGCCATGACGACCGCGACCGCGATGGCCTTGCTGGGCCCTCCCCCGGTGGTGATGGCGATGACGATGCCCGGCACGGCGCCTACCCATGGCCCGATCAGCGGGATCATGTTGAACAGGCCGGCGATCATCCCCACGATCAGCCAGAAGGGCAGGTCGATGATGAGCATGCCGATCGAGGCCATGACCCCGACCACGAACGCGACCGCGACCTGGCCACGGAAGTACCCGCCGATGGCGGTACCGAGCCGGCGAGCGACGACCATCGTGTCGCCGCGCGCGCGGTCGGGCACGAGGGATCGGAAGACCACCCTGATGTGCGGCAGGTCCACCAACAGGTAGAACGCGATGATCGGCGCCAGCACGAAGATGATCCCGACGTGGAACACCTTGAGGACCAGCTCACGAGCGGTGTCGATCTGCGACGCGAAGCGGTCCTGCTCCTCCTCCTTGCTGATCACGCCGTCGCCGTTCGTGTCCGCGGCCTCGTCGGCGGAGAACTGGTCCTCCAGCTCCTGCCAGGTGGGGATGCGGATCGGCCACTGGCCGTCCTCCGATCGCTGCGACAGGTTGTTGATGTCCTCCTCCAGATCGTCGCGCAGCTCCGGCCAGCGGTCGGCGAGGTCGTCGTACTGGCGCGTGGCGAGGGGAGCAACGAGCAGGATGACGAGCGCCGTCGCGGCCACCACGCCCAGGTAGGAGAGACCGGTTCCGAGCGCCCGTGGGATGTGACGAGCCTGGAGGCGCGTCACCACCGGGTTGAGGAGGAAGACGATGGCCCCCGCGAGGATCAGCGGAGGCCAGATGACGCGGACGACGTACGCGAGCAACCCGAGGATGACCACGACCGCGGCGATGCCGCAGAAGGCCCAGGCGACCGCCCCGGCCCGTCGGATGCGCTCGACCATGATCGGCGAATCTACCGGGGGCCCGGTGTCGCTAGGCGTGGACAGGAGGCCTCCGGTCGGACCAGGGCTGCGCGCTCTCGAGCTGTGCCGCCACACGGAGCAGCACGTCCTCGCGGCCGAAGGGAGCCACGAGCTGCACCCCGATCGGCAGCCCGTCGGCGTTCCAGTGCAGCGGCAGCGAGATGGCCGGCTGGCCGGTGCCGTTGAAGGGCGGCGTGAAGGGCACGACCTCCGCCGCACGGAACAGCCCGTGCAACGGGTTGTCCGGCGGGCTGTCGAAGGTCCCCAGCGGCGGAGGCGGTTCCGCGATCGTCGGGGTGAGGAGCAGATCGTGCCCCTCGGTCCACCAGGCGGCGATCTCCCGCGCGTTCACCTGGAGCCACTCCCGCGCCCAGAGCCATTCGGCGGCGTTGCTCGACCGGCCCACCTCGGCGAGCGCCCAGGTGAGCGGCTCCACGTCCGCGGGGCCGACGTCGTCACCGGTGCGCCGCGCCCAGTAGTCGAGGTTCCAGGCCGCGCCCGCCGCCCAGTTGGTGATGAAGTGGCCCGTGTACTCGGGGTCGTCGAGGGCCTTCGGGTGGGACACGTCGACGTCGTGCCCGAGCGACTCGAGCAGGCGCCCGGCCGCCTCGGCGGCTGCGACGCAGTCGGGGTGCACCGGCGCCGCGCCTCCCGGGCTCTGGGTCATCAGACCGACGCGGAGCCGACCTGGCGCCGCGCCCACCTCCTCGAGGAAGGGCCGCGCCGGGTCAGGCGCCGTGTAGGGATCGCCGGGCGCCATGCCGTGGACGGCATCGAGCACGAGCGCGGTGTCCCGGACCGAGCGGGACACGACCAGCTCACAGGTGAGGCCGCCCATGACGTCGCCGAACTCCGGCGCCGAGGAGACACGCGCTCGGGTCGGCTTGAGCCCGACCAGGCCGCACTCGCTCGCCGGTATCCGGATCGAGCCGCCCCCGTCGTTGGCGTGCGCGATCGGCACCAGCCCGGCCGCCACCGCCGCCGCCGAGCCGCCGCTCGAGCCGCCAGTCGATCGGCTCGTGTCCCACGGGTTCCGGGTCGGCCCGTAGGCGACCGGCTCCGTCGTCGGGAGGATGCCGAGCTCGGGCGTGTTCGTCTTGCCCACCGTGACGAGGCCGGCAGCGCGGAAGCGGGCCGCCAGCACGGTGTCCTCCGGTTCGGTCCACCCGCGCTCCTTCAGGAACGCCATCCCCTCATGGAACGGATCTCCGGCTGAGTGGGCGCTGAGGTCCTTCAGGGCGAACGGCACCCCTCGGAGCGGGCCGTCCGGCAGCCGATCCGACGCCGCCTGGGCCCGCGCGCTCTCGAACAGCGGCGTGATGAGAGCGTTCAGCTCGGGGTTGACACGTTCGACGCGCTCGATCGCGGCGTCGACGAGCTCGAGCGGGGTCACCTCGCCCGATCGGACGAGGGCGGCCTGCGCCGTGGCATCGAGGTGACTCAGGTCGTCGGTCAATGGTCCCCCCAGGATTCCTCGACGCCGAAGCGGAGCTTCGACGCCGAACTCGTGTGGTGCCGGCCTGCGGCCAGCTCTGAAGCTGTCCTGTGATCATGCCTCGTACCCGAGGAAGACGTCGTGCACGACCTCCTCGATGCACGCCAGGGTGTCCGAGCGGGCACGCGCCTCGCCGAAGCGGTCGACGAGGCTGACGGCCTCGATGCGATCGCCTGCGTCGTCGAAGACCTGTCCGGCGATGGCGATGACGCGGATTCCGAGGGCCGCCGCCAGCGCGGCCACGCCACCCACCACCTTTCCCTCGAAGCTCATGGCATCGAGGAAGCCCTCGGCGGTGATGACCAGGGCGGCGCCATCGAGCCGCTCGTCGAGCCCGACCTCGTCAGCGACCAGATCGAAGCCGCTCACGAGGCGGCCCCCGGCGGCGGCGAGACCACCTGCGAGGCCGCCCGCAGCACCGGCCCCCTCGAGCGCGAGCACGTCGACGCCATGCTCGTCGAGGTACACCTGGGCGAGACGCTCGAGGCGGCGGCGCAGGAGCTCGACCTGCGCGGCCGTGGCGCCCTTCTGCGGCGCGAACGAGGTCGCCGCGTCCAGGAAGCCGACCCGGCTGTCACAGGCGATGATCAGGTCGACGCCCTTCAACCGCCCGAGCGGATGGAGCGCCCGCAGCGCGGCGAGGCCACCGTCGGTGGTGGCCGAACCCCCGAGTCCCACGATGATGCGGTCGGCACCCTTGTCGATTGCTTCGACGATCAGCTCTCCGGTGCCGGCCGTCGAGGCCGCCACGGGGTCGTTGGCGTCGGCGCCGCCCACGAGGTCGAGGCCGGAGGCTCGGGCCATCTCGATCACGGCCGTGCGGCCGTCGAGGCGCCAGGCGGCCGCCACGGGGGCGCCGAGCGGACCGGTGACCGTGGTGGTGCGGTTGGGTCCCCCCAGCGCCTCCAGGGTTCCCTCCCCGCCATCGGCCATGGGCGCTTCGTCGCACACCCATCCGGCCCTCGCCGCCGCCTGGCCGACCGCAGCTGCGACCTCTGCCGCCGTGGCCGTCCCACGGAGCTTGTCGGGCGCGGCGACGACTCGTCGGGTGACCTCCGACCCGGCGCTGCGTCTGCGGCGTCCTGCCGTGCCCATGCCGGCCATCGTTGCCGATGCGGGTCGGTACGGTGGCGCCGATGGGCACCCCCTCGTCCGACCGGCCGGTCGTCGTCGTCTCCAACCGCGGGCCGGTCGCCTTCGAGGTCGCGGATGACGGCACCGTCACCGGGCGTCGGGGCGCCGGCGGACTCGTCTCCGGCATCGGCCCGCTCGTCGCCCAGACCGGGGCCCTGTGGCTCGCCGCCGCCATGACCGACGGCGATCGAGCCGCGGCCGCCGGTGGGCTCGTCGAGGCGGAGGGCTTTCGCGTGCGCCTGCTGGACATCGAGCCGGACACCTACCGACTCGCCTACGACGTCGTCTGCAACGAGGTCCTCTGGTTCGCGCACCATGGCCTGTGGGACCTGGCCCGGGAGCCCTCCTTCGGTCGCAGCTGGGCACCGGCGTGGGATGCCTACCGCGCCGTCAACGGGGCCTTCGCCGACGCGGTCGCGGAGGCGGCCCCCGAGGGCTCCGCCGTGCTGGTGCAGGACTACCACCTCTGCCTCGTCGCCGCGCAGCTGCGCGATCGACGGCCCGACCTCCGCTGCGTCCACTTCAGCCACACGCCGTTCGCACCACCCGTGTGGCTCGGGGCGTTGCCGGCCGCCGCCACCCAGGAGCTCCTCGCCGGCATGGCCGCCCATCGGGCATGCGGGTTCCACACGCGGCGATGGGCTGACGACTTCACCGCATCCGCTCGAACGTTCGCCGGGATCGAACCGCGCACGTTCGTGTCCCCCCTGGCCTCCGACCCGGAGGACATCAAGGCGGTGGCCGCGTCCCCCGCGTGTGCTGCGGCGCTGGACGCCCTCCAGGACGTGGTCGGTGACCGGACGGTCATCGGGAGGGTCGACCGGGTCGAGCTCTCCAAGAACATCCTCCGCGGGTTTCTCGCCTTCGACCTCCTCCTGGAGGCGCACCCCGAGCACCGAGGCGAGGTGGTGTTCGTCGCCGGGGCCTACGCCTCGCGCGCCGGCGTGCCTGGCTACGCGTCCTACCGCGACGACATCGACCGAGCCGTTACGTCGGTCAACGAGCGCTGGGGCACGGACCACTGGCAGCCGATCGTGCTCGAGGTGGAAGACGACCACCCGCGGTCGGTCGCCCTCCTCCGGCGCGCCGACGTTCTGCTCGTCAACCCGATCCGCGACGGCCTCAACCTGGTCGCGTTCGAGGGGGTCCTCGTGAGCGACCGCGATGCCGTGCTGGCACTCTCCCCCGAAGCGGGCGCGTGGGAGCGTCTGCAGGACGGCGCCATCGCGGTGCCGCCGTTCGATCTGGTCGGCACCGCCGAGGCGCTCCACCGCTGCCTCACGATGCCGGCGCCCGAGCGGGCCGAGCGGGCCGCCACGCTCCGCTCGATCGTCGAGAACCGCACCCCGGCCGACTGGCTCGCCGACCAGCTCGCGGCGGCGGACACGCCCTAGAGCAGCTCGCGGGGCGAGGGTCGTGCGCCACCGCACCGCCGGCGTGGGCCGACGCACGACCTGCGACTGCACCGCCTACCCGAGCGTCGTGCGCCACCGCACCGCGGTGCGGTGGCGCACAGCGCCAGCCGAGTGATCGATCACGCACGCGTCGGCGCTAGTGCAACAGCTGCTGGAGCAACGCGAGGGCGCCAGCAGGGCCGTCGACATGGAGGTCGGCAACGGCGAGAACCTCCGCCGACGCCTCCGGGGTGCGCACCGCCACCTTGAGCGTGTCGACCCCGAGCGCTGCCAATCGATCCAGGGCGGCGAAGGCCGGGAGGTCACCCTCGTCGTCGCCGACGTAGGCCACGGCCGTCATGCCGGCCGCTCGCGCCTCGACCACCGTGCCCTTGTCCACGGCGACGGGAGGGTGAAGCTCGAGGGACATCTTCGCCCGGCGCAGCTCCAGGCCCGATCGCTCGGCGGCCTCGACGGCCCACCCCAGGACGGCGTCCGCCAGCTGGGGCTGGCGGCGGTAGTGCAGCGTGAGGGACAGGCCCTTGTGCTCCACGTCGAGCCCGGGCGGCCCCTCCGCCTGCGCCGCGGCGGCGACCTCGTCGACCACCGCTCGCCACGAGTCGGCACCCGCCTGCACCACGAGCTCGCCGTCGACCACGGCCTCGAGCCCGTAGAGCCCGTGCCGCTCGATGGCGGCCGGCAGGTGCTCTCCGAGGAAGGCGACCGGACGCCCCGACACGACGGCGACGACGGCGTAGCGCCGGGCCAGTGCCGTCAGGACCTCGGACGTGCCCGGAAGGGGACGAGCATCCTGCGCCACGGGCACGATCGGGGACAGGGTGCCGTCGAAGTCGAGGAAGATCGCCGTCGTCGCGGGGTCCCTGCGCAGGGGGGCGAGCGCGTCCACCGCTGCCCGCCCAGGATCAGTTCGCGGCGGCGGTGGTGCTCGTCGCCGCCGTCGTGGGCGTGACGGCGGCGAGGTCCGTGCCGATCACCACGACCACGCTGGCGTCGGCGGTGGGACCAGGTGGGGGCGTCGGCAGCGCCGTGGGTGTGATGTCGGGCGCGCCGATGGCGGCTGCGACCGCAAGGGCCTCCGCCTCGAACCCGGGCGCGAAGTACACGATCGTGGTCGCGGCGTCGCCGGGCGCGTCCGCGTTGGCGCCGTCGGGGTTGGTCAGCGGGTAGCCCAGGGACGCGAGCACATCGCTGTAGGTGCCCGCCACGCCCGCGACCCCAGAGTCGTTCAACACGATGGTCGGCACCTCGGCCGGGGGCCGCAGGGCGACCGTCGTCGTGGTGGTGTCGCCCGTGCCGTTGTCGGTCGCGGCACCGTCGGAGTCGCCTCCATCGGCGCTCTGCCCATCGCCGCCGCCGTTGCTGGTGACGACCTCCGAGGTGTCGAGGCCGTTCCGCAGGAGCAGCAGGCCGATCACCACCGCGACCACGACGAGGGCGGCCCCACGAGCGGGGTTGGCGGTTGGTTCGGGTCGGCGTCGGGCCATGGTTCGAGTCTCCCCTATCGCCCGTCGAGCTGGCTCATCGGGCGGCCCTCGACGCGGGCGCGGCGGCGACGCTCCCGCATCCGGCGGAGCCGGCGGATGAGGAGGGGGTCGTACTCGAGCGCCTCCGGGTCGTCGAGCAGCTCGGTGAGGAGCTGGTAGTAGCGGGTACCGGAGAGCTCGAAGCGCTCACGGATCGCCGTGTCCTTCGGACCGGCCTCGGTCCACCAGCTGCGCTCGAAGTCGAGGATCGCCCGGTCACGGTCGGTGAGTGCCATCGGGTCCAGGCTGGCCGCTGGGCGCGCGCCGATCAAGGACCCTCGCCGTCCGGGCGATACCTTGGCCGTCGAGCGCGCCGGGTTAGCTCAGTTGGTAGAGCACTTCTCTTGTAAAGAAGATGTCGTCGGTTCGATCCCGGCACCCGGCTCCGAGTCCGTCCTGGCCACGGCAGTCATGCAGCATGCAGGCGTGTCCCTCGCGTTCGCGGTGCGGCTCGTTCCGGCCAGCTTCGTCGGCGCGAAGCTGTCGAGCGGTCTGGCTGGCGGGGCGCAGCGTCGAGCCTTCGGGTGGTTCGTCATCGGGTTCGGCACCATGTTCACGCTCTACCGTCTTGCCGTCGCCTGACGCCCAGACCGAACCTGCCCACTCTGGTGTTCGTCCACCGGGAATACCCCCCGGGGTACTTTCGTTGGACCTCCCGACCGATCTCACAGGAGTGTGCAGTGACCACCATCGAGCTCAGCGAGTCCTCGTTCGAGGACACCATCACCGGCAACGACATCGTCCTCGTCGACTGGTGGGCGTCCTGGTGTGGCCCCTGTCGCATGTTCGCGCCGATCTTCGAGCAGGCGGCCGCCGCCAACCCGGATCTCGTCTTCGCCAAGGTCGACACCGAAGCCCAACCGGGGCTGGCCGGCGCCTTCAACATCATGTCGATCCCCACCCTCATGGTCTTCCGGGAGCAGGTGCTGGTGTTCTCGCAGCCGGGGGCCCTCCCCGCCCCGGCCCTGGACGAGCTGATCAGTCGGGTGCGCTCCCTCGACATGGACGAGGTTCACCGCGCTGTCGCCGAGCAGCACGCTTCCAGCTCATCTTGAGCTGACGCCCAAGCCGCGCGAGGGCTCGACCTGAACCGCTCGGGTTCCGTGAGCCTCGTCGCCCCCGTGCCTCGCCGGGGCGGCACGTGGCTGCCGCCAGCCCTCGCTAGAACAGGTGGGCACGGCGCCTGGGGACGATCCCGGCGATCACGAGGCTGCAGTCGATGCAGAGCACGCGGAGTCTCACCGGCACCACGCAGCGAGGGCAGCAGCGGCGGTGGCAGGAGGAGCACACCGCTGAGGCAGGGTCGAGCGGATGCTTGCCGCATCCCGCATGACTGTGGCGAACGGGACGTCGTGGCCGCTTGAACATCACTCCGCGATCGTCGGCGAGGTCACGCGCGTTACGGGTTCGAGCCAGATCCTCGAGATGAGCGCGCGACGCGCTCCCCGCCGGCGCGTGCGCGGGCGACCTCGAAGCAGGCCAGCGCGGCCGCCGCGGCCACGTTCAGTGATCCCAGCGACCCGCTGAGCGGGATGCTGGCGATCTCGTCGCAGCGTTGGCGCACGAGTCGCGACAGGCCAGCTCCCTCGGCGCCGAGCACGAGCACGATGGGGCCGTCGGCGGCGGGGAGGTCCCAGAGACCGGTGGACCCACCGCCGTCGAGCCCGACGACCCACACGCCGTGCCGGGAGAGCTGCTGGAGCGCCGCCGGGAGGCCCCCGACGATGGCGAAGCGCAGGTGCTCGACCGCGCCGGCGGCCGCCTTGGTGACCGTCGGCGTGACGTGGACGGCACGGTGTCTGGGCAGCACGATCCCCGTGGCACCAGCGCATTCGGCCGAGCGCAGGAGGGCCCCCAGGTTGCCCGGATCGGTGACCCCGTCGACGGCCACGAGGAACGGTGCAGGGCCGCCCGATCGTGTCGTGGCCAGATCGTCCAGCAGGGACTCCTCCAGCGGGGCGGCCTTGGCGAGCACACCTTGCGGCGCCTCGCAGCGGGCCTCCGCGAAGAACTTCCCCCGGCTCACCTGGCGGATGGGCACCCGCTCGGCCTCGGCCAGCTCGACGATGTCGTCGAGCACGTCGCTCTGGTCCTGCTCGGCGAGGAGCCAGATCTCGCGGACCTTCCGGCGGCCGGCCAGCAGCAGCTCCCGCACGGCCTGCCGGCCCTCCACCTGGTCACCGCCGAGGCCGTGCCGTGGCCCGGCGGGCGATCGAGCGCCCTGGCTGACCGAGCCCTGCTTGCCTCTCGGTGCTCCTGGCGCCGTGCGTCCGCGGCCGCCCGGGGGACGCGCCCGGGCGTGGGCGACCGCCGGGTGGGGGCCTTCGGGAGCGCGGAGCGCTTGGTGCCCTTGCGGGGCTGCTTCGCCATCAACCCTCCCTGCTCACGATGGCGACCGCGAAGCAGGCGATGCCCTCCCGCCGGCCGAGCGCGCCCAGTCCCTCGGCCCGCTTGCCCTTCACCGTGACCGGGGCTCCGACGACCTCCGAGAGGCGGTGCTGCACCTCGTCACGGCGCGGAGCGAGCTTCGGCGCCTCGAGCACGACGGTGCAGTCGACGTTGCCCGGCTCCCAGCCGGCCGCCCGGACATCGGCGACCGAGCGCCGGAGCAGGTCGAGGCTGTCGGCCCCCTCCAGCGCCGGGTCCGTGTCAGGGAAGTGCTGTCCGATGTCGCCCAGGCCGGCGGCGCCGAGGAGGGCGTCGGTGACCGCGTGGGCGATGGCGTCGGCGTCGCTGTGGCCGGCGAGGCCCCGTTCCCCCTCGAACACGACGCCGCCCAGCACCAACGGCCGGTCCGGATCGTCGCTGAAGGGGTGGACGTCGAAGCCGTGCCCGACCCGGAAGCTCACCGGCACAGGAGCGCCGCCACGGTGAGGTCGTGGGTGGTTGTGATCTTGATGTTGGCCGGGTCACCCTCCACGACCTCCACCCTGCCACCTGCCGCCTCGACGAGCGACGCATCGTCCGTGCCCTCCGGCTCGTCCGCGTGGGCGGCCCGGAGCACGGCGGCCCGGAACGCCTGCGGGGTCTGCACGGCGACGAACCGGGACCGGTCGACGGTCGTCCCGCCGACCTCGCGCAGCGTGTCGGAGACCGGGACGCCGGGCAGGGCGGCATCGGCTCCGGCGGCGACGGCGGCGAGCACCCGCGCCCAAACGTGCGGCACGGGCACCGGCCGGGCGGCGTCGTGGACGACGATCGTGGTGGCGCCGTCGGGGACGGCAGCCAGTCCGGCGCGCACCGACGCCGAGCGCGTCTCCCCACCGGCGACGACGACGTCCGCTCCGGGCTCCGGTCGATCGACGGCGTCGACCGGCACCACGAGCACGACGCCGTCGGTGTGCTCGGCCGCCGCCTGGAGGGCCCAATCGAGCACCCGCTGCGGGCCGAGGGCGAGGTACTGCTTGCGATCGCCGAAGCGCTCGCCGCTGCCGGCCGCCACGACGATCGCCCAGGTCGACATGGTCGGGACGATACTGCGCGTGAAATCCGTCACTAGAGTCCCCGCGGTGGTGGACAGGGAGCTGATCCGGAGCACCGAGCTCTTCGCGGAGCTCGACGAGGACGCGCTCGACCTCGTGGTCGCGGCCGTGGTGGAGCGGGATCTCCTCCGCGGTGACGTGCTCTTCAGCGAGGGCGCCGTCCCCGAGCACCTCTACGTGGTGGAGGACGGACGGATCGCGCTGGCCAGCCGCTCCGACGACGGCCGCGAGTCCGTGTTCGCACTGATGGAGCGCGGTGAGCTGTTCGGCGAGATGGGCCTCCTCGACGGGCTCGGCCGCTCCGCCGAGGCTCGGGCGCTCGAGCCGTCGCAGGTGATGGAGATCCCGTACGCACCGGTCCGCACCGTCTTCGAGCAGCAGCCGTCGCTCCTGTGGGGCGTCGTGGCGCTGCTGTCGCACCGGCTCCGCAGCATGGATGCCGCCCTCGCCGACTCCGTGTTCCTGGACGTCACCGGTCGCACCGCCAAGCGCCTGCTCGAGCTCGGCGGGGACGAGGACGAGTTCATGCTCCCGGTCACCCAGGAGGAGCTGGCCGGCATGGTCGGCGCCTCACGCGAGCGGGTGAACAAGGCCATCGCGAGCTTCGTGCGCCTCGGCTGGATCGACCAGGCCGACCGCCGCTACGTCATCCTCGACCGCGAACAGCTCACCCGCCGAGCCCGGTAGGGGCCTCGTCCTCGGCCGCCTGCGGCGGCCTGCGGCGAACGTGACGGCCGGCCTGCGGCCGACTCACTGCTGGTCGGCGACCGGCGAAGCCGGATCACCTCCCGGGAGCCGGCGGGGTGTGGGGGCAGAGGCTCCGCCGGAGCCCCCCACCCGCGAAGGACCGGCTCTGCCGTGTCCTGAGCCGCGACGAGTCGGCCGCAGGCCGGCCCCGAGTTCGTCCTCGGCCGCCTGCGGCGGCCGAGGTCGAGTCACTCGCTCAGGAAGCTGATGGCCCTCCGCCAGGCGTCGGCGGCGTCCTCGGCGCGGTGGGCGGGGCGGCTGTCGTCGTGGACGAAGCCGTGGTCGGCACCCTCGTAGCGCACGACGGTGACACCGGCCGCCTCCGCCGCCGCGACGTCCTCGGGCGGCGTCCACTGGTCGACGGTGCCCACGATCGCCATGGCCGGGCAGGCGTCCGGCGCCCTCACCGCGTCGAGCGGCTCGACCGCGCCGTCGCCCCGCCAGTGCTCGGGCACCCTGAGCATGCCGTAGAAGGCCACTGCTCTGCGGAAGCGCCCGGTGCCGGCGGCCTTGAGCGTGAGCATCCCGCCCATGCAGAAGCCGGCGACGCCCACCGGGTCGACGCCGAGCTGGTCGGCGGCAGCGACCGTGTCGGCGAGGAACACCTGGTCGTCGATCGTGCCGACCTGCTGGAGCCGGTCCTCGAGGGGCAGGTCCTCGCGACCGGGCCAGGGCTCGACGACGGCCACGGCCCACCCGTTGGCGTCCGCGAGTCGTTGGGCGTGGTCGTCGAACAGCGGCCGCAGCCCCATGATGTCGGGGATCAGCACCAGCCCCCGCGTGGGCGCCCGTCCATCGGAGGGCCGAGCCACCTCGACAGGCGTCCCGGAGGCAAGCCGCGTGCGCATGCCCGCTTTCTAGCCGCACCAACCTCGACGGGTGAGCGGTGGTCAGCGCCGCAGGCCCCCAGCGGCGGCGTGGCCGCCGCCCCAACCGGGGGGATCTGCCGAAGGGGGGCGGAGCCCCCTCGAGCTCAGGAGTAGCGGTCGATGATGCTGGACTCGGCCAGGCGGCTGAGGCCCTCCTTGATGGCCCGAGCGCGTGTCTCGCCGACGCCGGAGACGTCGTCGAGGTCGTCGATGGTCGCCCGCATGATCTTCTGGAGGCTCCCGAAGCGGGTGACGATCCGTTCGATGATCGGTTCGGGGAGGCGCGGGATCTTGTGGAGCAGGCGGAAGCCGCGAGGCTGCAGGCCCTCCTCGAGGTCGAGCTGCTTGTCGGGCAGGTGCAGGGCGGCGCCGACGGCCCTGAGGCCGAGCAGGTCCTCGGTGGTGAGGTCGGCCAGCGCCTCGAGGGCCTCGTCGACGTGCCAGTCGGACTCCTCGTGGAAGTAGTCCTTGATGACCAGCCGGCGGTCGTCCTCCACGCCGCCCATGAGCTCCTCGAGCTGGAGCTGCACGAGGCGGCCGTCCGTGCCGAGCTCGATGATTCCGAGCTCGATCTCCTCCGCGACCCGGCGGACCATCTCGGTGCGCTGGAGGACCGTGACGACGTCGCGCACGGTGACGAGGTCTTCGACCTCGACGGTGGACAGTGAGGAGGTGACCTCGTCGAGCCGGTTGCGGTAGCGCTCGAGGGTCTGGATCGCCTGGTTGGCCTGGGTGAGCAGGCGCGGGATGGGTTCGAGCGTGTGCTTCTGGTCGCGGGCGTACACCGCGACGATGGCCATGTCCTCGGAGATCGAGATCACCGGGACGTCGATCGAGCGGGCCACCCGCTCCGCGGTGCGGTGGCGGGTGCCCGTCTCGGACGTGGGGACGTTGGGGTTGGGCACGAGGTGCACGTTGGCCCGCGCGATGCGGCTCGCGTCCGAGGCCAGGATGATGGCGCCGTCCATCTTGGCGAGCTCCGAGAGCCGTTGGGGGCTGAACGCGGCGTCGAGCAGGAACCCGCCCGAGCAGATGTTCAGCACCTCGGGCCCGTCGCCCACGACCACCAGGCCGCCCATCTTCGCCTGGAGGATGCGGTCGAGCCCGTTGCGCAGCTGGGTGCCCGGGGCCACCACTGCGAGCGCGGTGAGCAGCTCGGCGCTACGACGGGGTGCCATCGCATGATGTTACCGGGCGTCCCGTCAAGGGCCCCTGAGGTCGCTACGAGGCGCGACGGTGGCGGAGCTCGTCGGTGCAGGAGTCGACGGCCTGCTGCAGGGTGGCCACGCGGATCACCTCGATGCCGGGGAGGCTCAGCGGGGCGCTGGCGGGGACCACCGCGCGGCGGAAGCCGAGGCGGGCTGCCTCGGCGAGGCGCCGTGACGTCTGGTGCACCTGGCGCAGCTCGCCCCCGAGACCGACCTCGCCGCAGGCGACGAGGTCGTCCGGCACGGCGAGGCCGTAGCGAGCCGAGGCGAGCGCGAGCGCCAGCGCCAGGTCGGCGCCCGGTTCGACGGTCTTCACGCCGCCCGCGACGACGGTGTGGACGTCGCACTCCGCGAACGGCATCTGGAGGTGCTGCTGGAGGACCGCGATGACGAGCGCGAGCCGGCCACCGTCGAGCCCCTGGGCCGAGCGTCGAGGGGTGGGGATGGCCGAGCGCCCGACGAGGGCCTGCACCTCGACGAGCAGCGGACGGTGGCCGTCGAGCACGGGTGCCACGACGGACCCGGGCGTGCCGGGGCGCCGATCGGCGAGGAAGAGCGCCGACGGGTCGGGCACGCCGGCCAGGCCCGCGTCGGTCATCTCGAACAGGCCGAGCTCGTCGGTGGATCCGAAGCGGTGCTTGACCGCCCGCAGCAGCCGGCAGCGCGTGGTGGCGCTCGCCCTCGAACGACAGGACGGTGTCGACGAGGTGCTCCAGCACCCGCGGACCGGCAAGCGCACCGTCCTTGGTGACGTGGCCGACGAGGATCGTCGACATCGCCCGCTCCTTGGACGCGCGCACCAGGCGGTGTGCGCACTCGCGGACCTGGGCCACCGATCCGGGGGCGGAGGAGAGCGACGGCTCGAACACCGTCTGGATCGAGTCGATCGCCACCACGTCGGGCGCGACCGAGTCGATGTGGGCCAGCACGTGCGGCAGGGCCGTGTCGGACACCAGCCAGAGGTTCGGCGGCAGCGCGCCCAGCCGCTCGGCCCGCAACCGCACCTGCTGGGCCGACTCCTCGGCCGTGACGTAGAGGCACCGCTGCCCGGTCTTGGCCAGCCCGGCGAGCGCCTGCAGCAGGAGGGTGGACTTGCCGATGCCCGGCTCGCCGCCCAGCACCGTGACCGAGCCCGGCACGAACCCGCCCTGCAACACGCGGTCGAGCTCGCCGATCCGCGTGGGCGCGGGCGCCCACGCCGCCGTGTCGACCTCGGCGATGGGCAGGGGCACGGCGGCGACGGGGCCCACCGCCTCGGCGGCCGGGGCGGCCACCACGACCTCCTCCACGAGCGAGTTCCACGCCTCGCAGCCACCACAGCGGCCGGTCCACTTGGGCTCGGCCGCCCCGCACTCGTTGCACCGGTAGATCGTCCTGGGTCGTGCCATGTCGAGAACCTACGCCGCGGGGTGTGACAGAGCGAACATCTGTTCGCAGGTGGCGCGCTCTACGGTGCGCCGGATGGCCGAGCGCACCGACTGGAACCCGATCCTGCGGGCCGAGCTCACCAAGCCGTACTGGCCCGAGCTGCAGCGCTTCGTGGCCGACGAGCGGGCGCGGCACACGGTCTACCCGGCCCACGACGAGGTGTTCGCGGCGCTCCACCTCACGCCCTACCAGGACGTGAAGGTCCTCATCCTGGGCCAGGATCCGTACCACGGGGCCGGCCAGGCGCACGGCCTCTGCTTCTCCGTGCGGCCGGGTGTCCCGGTGCCGCCCTCCCTCCAGAACATCTTCAAGGAGCTCCGAGCCGACCTCGGCGTCGAGCCCCCCGACCACGGGTGCCTCGACGCCTGGGCCGCCCAGGGGGTGCTGCTGCTCAACGCCACGCTCACGGTGCGCGCCCGGCAGGCGGCGTCCCATCAGGGCAAGGGCTGGGAGACCTTCACGGACGAGGTGATCCGGGCGGTCAGCGCCAAGCCCGAGCGCGTCGTGTTCATCCTGTGGGGCGCCTCGGCGCGCCGGAAGAAGGGCCTCATCGACACGAGCCGACACGTGATCATCGAGTCGGCGCACCCCTCGCCCCTGTCCGCCAGCAACGGGTTCTTCGGCAGTCGCCCCTTCTCCCGAGCCAACGAGGCGCTCGTGGCGGCCGGCCGCGAACCCGTCGACTGGCGCATCCCCCCGCTGTGAACTGCTTCCTTGTGCGCCAGGCACCGCATGGCGGTGCTGAGCGCACACAGAAGCGGAAGGGCTGACCTAGGGTCCGGGCCCATGCGTGCAGTCGTGCTGAACGGGGAGCGGGACGTCAGCGTCGAGGAGGTGCCCGATGCGGGGGTGCCGGGGCCGGACGGGCTGCTGCTCCGCGTCGACCGCACCGCGATCTGCGGGAGCGACCTGCACCTGTACCACGGTCCGATGACCATTCCGGGCGTGCACCTCGGGCACGAGTTCGTCGGCACGGTGGAGGCGGTCGGCGATGCGGTCACCACGGTCGGCAAGGGCGACCGGGTCCTCGTGTCGGGGGTCATCGGCTGCGGCCGGTGCCCGCCGTGCCGGGCGGGCGACGTCGTCGTGTGCCGCAACGCGGGCACGAAGGTGTTCGGCACCTCGCTCGAGCTGGCCGGCGGCCAGGCCGAGGCCGTCGCGGTGCCTGCCGCCGACGCGGCCGTCGTCAAGATCCCCGAGGGGATCTCCGACGAGCAGGCCGTGCTCCTCACCGACATCCTCCCCACCGGCTACCTCGGCGCCCAGCGCGCCGACATCACTCCCGGCGACACCGTCGTGATCATCGGCCTGGGCCCGGTCGGCGTGTTCGCACTGCAGTGCGCCAAGCTCTACGGGCCTTCGCGGATCCTCGCCGTCGACATGGTCCCGGACCGCCTCGCTCGTGCCGAGCAGCTCGGTGCCGAGCCGATCGACGCCACCGGGGGCGACGTCGTGGCGAAGGTCTACGAGGCCACCCGCGGCCGGGGCGCCGAGGCCGTCATCGAGGCCGTCGGCAGCGACCAGACCGTCAACGACGCGATCCTGTCCGCCGCGCCCGGCGGCACGATCTCCGTCATCGGCGTGCACCTCAACCTCGCGTTCCCGTTCCCGATGCCGGTGGCGCTGATGAAGCGGCTGACCTTCCGGGTGACGCTCGCCGCCATCCCCACCACGTGGCCCGCGCTCTTCCCGCTCGTGCAGAGCGGCAAGCTCCACCCGGAGGAGGTCTTCACCCACCGCCTCGGGCTGTCCCAGGCGGCGGAGGCCTACCGCATCTTCGACGCTCGCGAGGACGGCGTGCTCAAGGTCCTCCTCGACCCGACCGGCTGAAGACTGAGGGGTGCCGATGCCTGATCTGAGCGAGCTCGCGGCGATCGTCGGCGAGGGGCAGCTGCTCACCGGTGACGCGATCGGTGACGACTACACGCACGACGAAGCGCTCACCGCGACGCCGCAGCGGCCGATGGCCGTCGTGCGGCCGGCCGACACCGACCAGGTCGCGGCCGTCCTGGCGTGGGCGACCCAGCACCGCGTGCCCGTCACCGCGCGCGGCTCCGGCACCGGGCTTTCGGGGGCGTGCATCCCGCGCCCCGACGGCCTCCTCGTCTCCTTCGAGCGCATGGCGGCGATCCTCGAGATCGACACCGCGAACCACGTCGCCATCGTGCAGCCGGGCGTCACGCTCCACGAGCTCGACGAGGCCCTCAAGCCGCACGGCCTCGTGTACCCGGTGTTCCCGGGTGAGAGCTCGGCGAGCCTGGGCGGCAACGTGGCCACCAACGCCGGGGGCATGCGGGCCGTCCGCTATGGCGTCACGCGCCACCAGGTGCTCGGCCTCACGGCCGTGCTCGCCACCGGTGAGGTCATGCGCACGGGCGGGAGGTTCGTGAAGGCCACCTCCGGCTACGACCTCACCCAGCTGATCATCGGCTCGGAGGGCACGCTCGCCCTCGCCACCGAGGCCACGCTCCGGCTCCACCCGCGCCTCACCCACGGCAGCACGATCCTCATCCCCTTCACCACGGTCGACGACGTCGCCGCCTCGATCCCGGTGATCGTCGGCTCGGGCCTCATGCCGACGATCCTCGAGTACATCGACTTCATGACGATGGCCGCCATGACGAGGAGCGCCAACCTCGAGCTCGGCGTGCCCGAGGAGGTCAGGGAGAAGACGCTCGCCTACCTGGTGGTGGTGCTGGAGAACCGCAACGACGAGCGCGTGGAGGAGGACACCGGCGAGCTGGCCGAGCTGGTGAGCGGGCTAGGGGCCCTCGACGTCTACGTGCTCCCGCGGGCGCGGGCGCCGCGCTCATCGACGCGCGCGAGAAGGCGTTCTGGAACGCCAAGGCCAGCGGCGCCGAACGACCTGATCGACCTCGTCGTCCCGCGGGCATCCATCCCGACGTACCTCGGACGGGTGCAGGCCGATCGCGCAGGCCACGGGATCGCTGATCGTCGGCTGCGGCCACGCCGGCGACGGCAACGTGCACTTCTCCGTGTTCCAGGGCGACCCGGCCGTGCTCACCCAGGTCATGGGGGACGTCCTCGCGGCGGGGGTCGAGCTCGGCGGCGCGGTGTCGGGCGAGCACGGCATCGGCACCGAGAAGAAGAAGTACCTCGCCGCCGTGGAGGACCCCGCCAAGCTCGACCTCATGCGCCGCATCAAGGCCGCGTTCGACCCGGCCGGGATCCTGAACCCCGGCACCATCTTCGACTGACGGCGGGGAACCCACCATGAACGGCGCCCAGGCCCTGATCCGCACGCTCGTCGACGCCGGTGTCGACGTCTGCTTCATGAACCCCGGCACCTCCGAGATGCACTTCGTCGCCGCGCTGGACGACGTGCCCGAGATGCGCGGCGTGCTGGCGCTGTTCGAGGGGGTGGCCACCGGGGCCGCCGACGGGTACGCCCGCGTCGCCGAGCGCCCGGCAGCCGTGCTGCTGCACCTCGGGCCGGGTCTGGGCAACGGCCTCGCCAACCTGCACAACGCACGGAAGGCGTTCACACCGGTGGTGAACATCGTCGGTGACCACGCGACCTACCACAAGCAGTACAACGCCCAGCTCGAGTCGGACATCGAGACCGTGGCCCGCAACGTGTCCTCGTGGATCCGATCCTCCGCCAGCCCACAGGCGGTGGGGGGCGACGCCGCTGACGCCGTCGCCGCCGTCCTGCGGCCCCCCGGGCCAGGTCGCCACCCTCCTGCTGCCGGCCGACGTGAGCTGGTCCGAGGGAGCCGAACCGGCGCCGCCGGTCGCTCCGACCGCGCCCTCCCCCGTCGACGCCGACCTGATCACCGAGCTGGCCGACATCCTCCGCGGCGACGAGCCGGCCGCCCTCTTCGTCGGCGGCCGGGCGTGCCGGGCCGACCCGCTGGTCGACGCCAGCCGCATCGCCAACACCACCGGAGCCAAGCTCCTGGCCGAGACGTTCCCCGCCCGCCTCGAGCGGGGCGCCGGTCGCGTACCGGTGGATCGGCTCGCGTACCTGGCCGAGTTCGCGGCCATGCAGCTCGACGGGCTCCGCCACCTCGTCCTCGTGGACACCAAGTCGCCGGTGTCGTTCTTCGCCTACCCGGGCAAGCCGAGCGACCTCGTGCCCGACGGGTGCACGGTCCACGTGCTGGCCGGGCCCGATGGCGACCCGGCCGCGGCGCTGACGGCCCTCGCCGACGCCGTGGGAGCGCCGGCCGACGCCGCATCGATCCAGCCCGCGGTCGCGCCCGACCTGCCGACCGGGCCCCTCACGGCCGACGCCGTCTGCCAGGTGATCGGGGCGCGGCTGCCCGAGGGCGCCATCGTGTCCGACGAGGGCAACACGTCGGGGCTCTTCGCCGCCGGCCACACGGCGGGGGCGCCGGCGCACGACTGGCTCTGCCTCACCGGCGGCGCCATCGGCCAGGGCCTTCCCGTCGCCGTCGGTGCCGCGGTGGCCGCGCCCGACCGGAAGGTGATCGCGCTGCAGGCCGACGGCTCGGCGATGTACACGCTCCAGGCGTGGTGGACGATGGCCCGCGAGGGCCTCGACGTCACGACGGTGATCTTCAACAACTCGTCGTACGCGGTCCTCAACATGGAGCTCGGCCGGGTCGGGGCCACCGCCGGCGGCGAGAAGGCGAAGGCCATGCTCGACCTACACCATCCCGATCTCGACTTCGTCGCCCTCGCCACCGGCATGGGTGTCCCCGCCACCCGGGCCACCACCTGCGAGGACTTCGTCGACGCAGCTCACCACCGCCCTCGCCACGCAGGGCCCCACGGTCATCGAGGCCATCGTCCCGTCCATCCTCTGAGCCGCGCCTCCCAACGTCTGCGGTCGATTCGTCCGCCAGGCGGACGCGATCGACCACAGACGTTGGGAGGTACGGTCCCGTCCATGACGACAGACGTGCTGGAGGGTGTGCTCGACGAGGCGGGGGCGCAGCTGGAGGACGCCGTCGAGCTGCGACGGCGGATCCACGAACGGCCCGAGCTGGGGCTGGAGCTGCCGGGCACGCAGGCCATGGTGCTCGAGGCGCTCGACGGGCTCCCGCTCACGATCACCACCGGCACCACGTCGTCGTCGGTCGTCGCGGTGCTCGACGGCGACGAGCCAGGTCCCACCGTGCTGCTGCGCGGCGACATGGACGCGCTCCCGATGCACGAGGACACGGGCCTCGAGTTCGCCAGCTGCGACGACGGCGCCATGCACGCGTGCGGCCACGACACCCACGTCGCCATGCTCGCCGGGGCGGCCAAGCTCCTGACCGCTCGGCGCGGCTCCCTCCAGGGCCGGGTGGCCTTCATGTTCCAGCCCGGTGAGGAGGGGCACCACGGCGCGCGGTGCATGCTCGAGGACGGTCTGCTCGCCACCGCCGCCGACGGCGCCGAGCCGGTGTCGATGGCGTTCGCGATCCACCAGACGCCCACGATCCCGTCGGGGATGATCGCCACACGCGGCCGGGCGCTCATGGCGTCCGCCGACGAGCTGCAGATCACCGTGCGTGGACGAGGTGGTCACGCGTCGATGCCCCACCACGCCGGTGACCCCATCCCCATCGCTTGCGAGATCGTCACGGCCCTGCAGGCGATGGTCACCCGTCGGGTGGACGCCTTCGACCCAGCGGTGGTGACGGTTGCCAAGATCCGTGCCGGCTCCACCACCAACGTGATCCCGGAGACCGCGACCCTCTGGGGCACCATCCGAACCGTGTCCGAGAGCACGCGCGCATCGGTGATGGCGGACATCGAGCGGTTGGCCCAGGGCATCGCATCCGCCCACGGCGCCACGGCGGAGGTGGACCTCACCCCGGGCTACCCCGTCACGGTCAACCACGACGACGCGGCCGCGTTCGCCCTGGAGACGGCCGGCCTCCTGCTCGGCGAGCAGGCGACGGTGGAGATGCCGACCCCGGTGATGGGCGCCGAGGACTGGAGCTACGTGCTCCAGGAGGTGAACGGGGCGATGGTCTTCCTCGGCACCCGGCCCTCCGGGGTGGCAGCCCACGACGTCGCCCCCAACCACTCCAACCGCATGGTGCTCGCCGAGGACGCCATGGCGACCGGCATCGCCACCTACGCGGGGGTGGCGCTCAGGTGGCTGGACCCGGATCGAGCACGGTGATGGTTCCCGCCATCGGGTCGACCTCCACCTGATCGCCGTCGTTGACCCGGTCCAGCAGGTCGGGAACGCCGATGACCGCGGTGAGCCCGAGCTCGCGGGCCAGGATGGCGGCGTGGCCCATGGGGCCGCCGTGCTCCACCGCCACTGCCGAGACCAGCGGGAACAGCACGTTGTAGGCGGCGTTGGTGGTGGCCGCCACCAGGACGTCGCCGGGTTCCAGCCGAACGAGCGCGTCGGCGGGGTCGCTGACCACGACCGCCCGGCCCCGGACCATCGCCGTCCCGACCGTGGCGGCGGCCCGACCGGGGATGGCCCGGTTCGGCCGGGCCGCGGACCACCACCCGGCGTGGAGCTCGCCGAGGCGCCGGACGCTCGCCGGCAGGTCCACCGCCGCCGCAGGCAACGGCTCGCCCACGGCCACAGGAGGCTCGACGGCGCCGGCCACGCGCCGCACCGCCGACCGCTCCGCCAGCTCGTCCGCCGATGGGCCCAAGCGCTGCAGCAGGTCCTGGAGCTCGCCCGTGGTGGCCTCGAGGGCATCCTCGTGCTCGTGCAGCCCGCCCGTCGCCACCAGCCGGCTTCCGGCCTCGAGCACGGCTCGGCGGACGATCCCGAGCGGCACCGAGAACAGGACGACGGTGTTGTCATCGTTGAAGCCGTAGGCCGACTGGGCCACGGCCGCGAGGTCGTCGAACCGATCGCGCTCGGCCACGGGCACGTCCCGGCGCAGCGTCGTCAATCGACCCGGGTCAGGCCGCGAGCGGACCCCCGGACCGGCGAGCGCGAGCCGGATGCTGGCCAGGATGGCCTCCGGTCGCTCGGCGAGGGTCGGTGTCGTGTCGGTTCCGAAGGTCCGCCATCCGACATCGACCGTCAGCTCCTCGAGGGCGTCGGCGACGTCGCCGCCGACGCCGCAGACCTGCTCGAGGTCGACGACGTCGTGCACTCCAGCGTCGCGGAGCCCAGCGGCGATCCGCTCGAACAGCGCCTCAACCGACGCGGTGGAGGCGGCGGACCCGGCCAGGGCCTCGTAGAGCGCGGCCGTGTCCAGACCCCAGCCCCGCGCCGCCTCCACGAGGGCGCCCCCGGCGCAGCCATGCACGGCCATCAGCGCGAAGTGCTCGGGCGCCCACCGCAGGAAGTGAGCGACGGCCCGGTCGACGTGGGCGGCCAGGGTCGAGGCGTCGAGCGCACCGAGATCCTCGGCCAGGAGTGCGCGACTCGCCGCCACCACGACCGGCCGGGTCCCCTCGGACCAGCGCCGCAGGTCGTCTCGCCAGCGCTCGGTGGCCAGCGTCTCCGCCGCGGTGCGCTCCAGCGCCTCGGGGTCGTCGGGCACGGGTGACCCCACGGAGAAGTAGAGGAAGCGCCCCACCGGCCCGAAGCGCCCCCGGTTGGGCGGCAGCCCGTACCGCTGGGTGCCGCGCTCCCAGCCGACGGCAACCTGCGGGAAGAGCTCGGCGAAAAGGGTCGACACCGGACCGGGAAGGTGCTCGGCGGAGTAGTACCACTGCCCCGGTCCCGGCGGATCCCAGGTCAGCTCCTCCGAGGTCATGCCCCATCATCGACCAAGTGGGCTCCCCTCCGACGGCCGCCTGGGCGCCGCACGAGCCGCACCAGGCCGTAGGCGAGCAGGAGCACGAGGCAGGCGCCGCTGATGCCCACGGCCACGATGGTCGCGGTGCGCTGCTCCTCGCCCGTCGCCTCGAGGTCGATCGCGTCGTCGCCGAAGCCCGCCTGCCACTCGACGACGTCGCCAGCCGCGGTCGGCGCGTTGGACGTGACCTCCCCGGGGAGCCGAACGGCCACGCCGGCCTGAATGACGTCGGCCAGCGGTTCGCCGAGCTGGGCCTCGATCTCCTCGACGCTCTGCCCGAGGGGCTCACCGTCGAGCTCCGCGGTGAGCGCGTCGTCGCCGAAGGTCGCCAGCCCCCCGCTGAGGTCGAGCCGACCGCTGAAGGTCCACTCCGAGCGGGCGAACGACGGGTCGTACCCGACCACGAGGTCTTGGAAGGGCCCGTCCGCCGCCGCGATGCCCTCGAGGATGGCGTTCGCCTCCCCGGGGTCGGCGAACGACCGCCGGAAGCGAACCCGCGTCCAGCCGTCGCGCTCCACATCGGGACCCTCGACGGCCCAGCCCGCGTCCACGAGGTCGCCGACCTCCAGCACGGCTCCGAGGTCGCCACCGATCCGCTCGATGCCGTCCGGATCGACCGCAACGACGACCTCCACGGTGCCGCGACCGTCCTCCTCGACGGCCACGTCCACATCCAGCTCGAGCCGGCAGGCCGAGAGGAGCAGCACCGCCCCCAGGATGAGCAGGCGGCCGAGGAGGCAGCGACGACCTCCCGCCGGTGACCTCAGGTCTCCGAGGGCCCCGTCTCGGCGAGCTCCATCGGCGGCGGCTCGAAGCCCTCGATGCCGCGGAACGTCAGGACCATCTCGCCGGTCTCCGGGTCGGGCTCGGCGTCCACCACGATGATCTCACCGGCGCGGAACTCCTTGTACAGGAGCTTCTCGGAGAGGGCATCTTCGATGAGCCGTTGGATCGCCCGGCGCAGCGGTCGGGCGCCGAGGGTGGGGTCGTAGCCCCGGTCGGCGACCAGTGCCTTGGCGGCCGGCGTGAGCTCGATGCCGATGCCCTGGCTCTCCAGCTGCTTCTGGGTGCGGGCGATCATGAGGTCAACGATCTGCGTGACCTCCTCCTTGCTCAGCTCGTGGAAGACGATCGTCTCGTCGATGCGGTTGAGGAACTCAGGCCGGAAGTGCTGCTTGAGCGCGTCGTTGACCTTCTCCTTCATCCGCTCGTAGGTGATCGCCTCGTCGGCCTTGCCGAAGCCGAGGTTGGCCTTGCGCAGGTCGGCGGTGCCGAGGTTGGAGGTCATGATCAGCACGGTGTTGCGGAAGTCGACGGAGCGGCCCTGAGCGTCCGTGAGGCGGCCCTCCTCCAGGATCTGGAGCAGGGTGTTGAAGACGTCCGGGTGGGCCTTCTCGATCTCGTCGAAGAGCACGACGGAGAACGGCTTGCGGCGGACGGCCTCGGTGAGCTGGCCGCCCTCCTCGTAGCCCACGTAGCCCGGGGGTGAGCCCACCAGGCGGCTGACGGTGTGCTTCTCCATGTACTCGGACATGTCGAGGCTGATGAGCGCCGTCTCGTCGCCGAAGAGGAACTCGGCGAGCGTCTTGGCGAGCTCGGTCTTCCCGACGCCGGACGGCCCGAGGAAGATGAACGAGCCGCTGGGGCGCTTGGGGTCCTTGAGCCCGGCTCGCGTGCGGCGCACCGCCTGGGACACGGCCCGGATGGAGTCCTCCTGGCCGATGACCCGCCGGTGGAGCTCGTCCTCCATGCGCAGGAGCTTCTGGGTCTCCTCCTCGGTGAGCTTGTACACGGGGATGCCCGTCCACATCGAGAGGACCTCGGCGATGGCCTCCTCGTCGACCTCGTCGAACAGGTCGACGCCGGAGTCCTTGATCTCGCGCTCCTTGCCCTCCTTGGCGGCGAGGAGCTCCTTCTCCTTGTCGCGCAGGCGGCCGGCCTCTTCGAAGTTCTGGCCCTCGACGGCCTTCTTCTTGGCCTCGACGACCCCGGAGAGCTCGCTCTCGATCTCCTTGTAGTCCGCCGGGGTCTCCATGCGCTTGATGCGCAGGCGCGACCCGGCCTCGTCGATGAGGTCGATGGCCTTGTCGGGGAGGTGGCGGTCGGCGATGTAGCGGTCGGCGAGGTTCGCGGACGCCACCAGCGCCTGGTCGGTGATGGTGACCCGGTGGTGGGCTTCGTAGCGGTCGCGCAGGCCCTTCAGGATCTCGATGGTGTGGGCCACGGTGGGCTCCTCGACCACGATCTTCTGGAAGCGCCGCTCGAGGGCGGCGTCCTTCTCGAGGTGCTTGCGGTACTCGTCGAGCGTGGTGGCGCCGATCGTCTGCAGCTCACCGCGGGCGAGCATGGGCTTGAGGATCGACGCCGCGTCGATGGCGCCTTCGGCGGCACCGGCGCCGACGAGGGTGTGGAGCTCGTCGATGAACAGGATGATGTCGCCCCGCGTGCGGATCTCCTTCAGCACCTTCTTGAGGCGCTCCTCGAAGTCGCCGCGGTAGCGGGAGCCGGCCACCAGCGCCCCGAGGTCGAGCGTGTAGAGCTGCTTGCCCTTCAGCGTCTCGGGGACGTCGTTGGCGACGATCTTCTGGGCCAGGCCCTCGACGACCGCCGTCTTGCCGACGCCGGGCTCGCCGACGAGCACCGGGTTGTTCTTCTGGCGCCGCGACAGGACCTGCATCACGCGCTCGATCTCCTTCGAGCGGCCGATGACGGGGTCGAGCTTCTTCTCGCGCGCCTGCTGGGTGAGGTTGCGCCCGAACTGGTCGAGCACGAGCGAGCCGGACGCCGCGTCCTGCCCTTGTGCGCCGCCGGGGCCAGCGGTCTGGCCGGCCTTCTCGGACGAGCCTCCGGGACCCTGGTAGCCGGAGAGGAGCTGGATCACCTGCTGGCGCACGCGGGACAGGTCGGCGCCGAGCTTCACGAGCACCTGCGCGGCGACGCCCTCGCCCTCGCGGATGAGGCCGAGGAGGATGTGCTCGGTGCCGATGTAGTTGTGGCCGAGCTGGAGCGCCTCCCGCAGGGAGAGCTCGAGGACCTTCTTGGCGCGCGGCGTGAAGGGGATGTGACCGGACGGCGACGAACCACCCTGGCCGATGATCTCCTCGACCTGGCTGCGCACAGCCTCCAGCGAGATGCCGAGCGACTCGAGGGCCTTGGCGGCGACGCCTTCGCCCTCGTGGATCAGCCCGAGGAGGATGTGCTCGGTGCCGATGTAGTTGTGGTTGAGGAGCCGAGCTTCCTCTTGGGCCAGTACGACGACCCGTCGGGCTCGGTCGGTGAACCGTTCGAACAAGGTGAGCCTCCCGCCCCTATCTGGGGGATCCGTGGGTCGAGTGTATCCCTGGCCCCTGGCATACCACCGCGGGGTCCCCGTGCGCGTCCGTGCGGTCTCTATCGGCCCCCCTTGCCCCCAGCGTGAGCCCTTCGGCCCGTTTTCTCGCTCAGGGCGGCCCTCGCCTACCGTTGGTGGGTGGCCGCCGACAGCCCGCTCCTGCAGCTGCCCGGGATGCTGGGGTTCCGCGCCCAGGTGGACCGAGCACTCCAAGACGCCACCGCGGCCGACGAGGAGCTGATGGTCCAGATGGGTGGGCATCTGATCAGCGCCGGCGGCAAGCGGGCCCGACCCCTGTTCACGGTCGCCTCGGCGGCGGCCCTGGCGCCCGACGCGAACCGCATCGCCGAGCTCGTCACGCAGAACGTGGTGCTCGGCGGCGTGTCCGTCGAGCTCGTCCAGGTGGGGTCCCTGTGCCACGACGACGTCATCGACGAGGCCGAGACCCGTCGAGGCGTCGACAGCGTCAACGCCCGCTGGGGCAACCTCAAGGCCATCCTCGCCGGCGACTTCCTCCTCGCCAAGGCGTCGGAGATCGCGGCCTCGCTCGGCACCGAGGTCGCCGGGCTGCTCGCCGCGACGATCGGGCGTCTCTGCGCCGGCGAGGTCCACGAGCTCCGCCACGCGTACGACGTGACGCGCACAGAGGCCTCCTACCTGCAGGCCATCGAGGGGAAGACCGCCGCGTTGTTCGCCACGGCGTGCCGCGTCGGCGGGATCGTCGGCGACCTGCCCCGGCCGACCATCGACCTCCTCACCGAGTTCGGGCTGCGGTACGGCATGGCGTTCCAGATCGTCGACGACGTGCTGGACGTGATCGCCACCGACGCGCAGCTGGGCAAGCCGTCCGGCCACGACATCGTCGAGGGCATCTACAACCTGCCGGTGATCTACGCCCTCGGGGAGGTGGGTCCCGACCTCGCCACGCTGCTCGGCGGCCCGATCGACGGCGGTGACCTCGACACGGCTCGTCGCCTGGTCCGGGGCTCGTCCGGCGTGGACCGCGCCATCGACCTCGCCCGTTCGTACATCGACGACGCGGTGAGCACCGTGGCCCCCCTGGGTGCCACGCCGTCGGCGGTCGCCCTGGCCGCGAGCGCAGAGCACCTGCTGGTCGACGTCGAGGCCGTCCTCGCCGCCTGACGCGACGTCTGCGGTCGAATTCGTTCGCCATCCGACCGCGATCGACCGCAGACGTTCTCGGGCTCAGCCCGGGAGGGTGGTGGGGAGCCGGCGAGCGGCCACGATCCCGAGCAGGGCAGCGGCCAGCGTGAACGGGAACGCGATCTCGAGGGCGCTGCGCGTGGCCCAGCCCTGCGCCTCCCCGAGCGCCACGACGGCACCGGCCAGCCCGGCTCCGAGGGCGGTGCCGAGGACGTCGGAGAGCTGCAGGCTGCTGGACGCGACGCCCTGGCGGGACGGCTCGGCGAGACCGAGCACCGTGACGGCCAGCGGGGAGTAGGCGAGGCCGATGCCGAAGCCGGCGACCGACCACGACGCCACAGACGGTACGAGCGCGAGGGACCCGAGCGCGCCGAGCATGCCGGCGATGCCGAGCGCGACGAACGCGAACCCGGTCATGACGACCCGACGAGGCCCCGCCGTGAGGATCCAGCGCTGCTGCACCCAGGCGCCGACGGTCCAGAAGATCGTGCAGCCGGTCAGGGCCGCCCCGGCGACCCAGGTCGGCTGGTCCCGCACGTCCTGGAAGGTGAGCGACACGTAGGCATCGGTCCCGAAGAACGCGAACGTCAGGATCCCGCGGACGAGCACGGCGGCCGGCATCCCCGGGGCGAGGCGGATCGTGCCCTCCGGGACGAGCGCGAGGAAGGCGCGCACGGCGACCGGGAAGGCCACCACGAGCAGCGGCACCGCCACCCACACGGGCGGGCCGCTGACCGCCACGAGCACCGCCGCGACCGCCAGGGTGAGGACCACGGCCTGGACCGCTCGATCCTCCGTTGGGTGGTCTTCCCCTGGGTCGGGGGCCGGCACCGAGCGCGTCAGCGCCGGGAACGTGATGACGGCGGCGAGCGCCACGAGGGGCAGGAGCGCGAGGAACACCACGCGCCACGTGGCCGCCTCGACGATGGCGCTGCTCGCGGCGGGTCCGATCAGCCCCGGGATCACCCATGCCGAGGAGAACACCGCGAACACGCGTGGCCGGATGGCGGCTGGGTACGCCCGGCCGACGCTCGTGTACGCGATGGCCGGGATCGCCCCGGCGCCGATGCCCTGGAGGATGCGCGCCGCCACCAGCACGCCCATCGACGGCGCCAGGCCGCCGATGCACAGCCCCACGGCGAACAGGCCCAGGCCGACGAGGTACGGCACGGCCGTTCCCCGCCGGTCGGCCGCCTGGCCGGCGAGCACGATGCCCAGCAGGCTCCCCAGGAAGAAGCCGCTGAACACCCACCCGTAGAGCGCCAGGCCGCCGAGGTCGTCCGCCACGACGGGCATCACGGTGGAGATCGCCAGTGCCTCGAACGCGACCAGGGTGATCGTGAAGACCAGGCCCACCGTGAGGCGCCGGCGGTGGGGCGCCCACACGCTCTCGGACGCGGCCGCGTCCACCCCACCGGGGGCCCGAGGCTCGTCGAGGGTCACGGCCAGCATGCTGCCACCGTCGATCGGGCTGACGACGTCCCTGGCATGCTGGTCGGACCATGGAGGCCCGGCACCAGGACCAGCCGCCGCACCTGCTGCACTTCAGCGAAGACCCGGGCATCAGGCGGTTCATACCGCACGTGCCCGCCACGAACCCGGAGCAGCCGCCGATGGTGTGGACGATCGACGAGGTCCACGCGCCCCTGTTCTGGTTCCCCCGCGAGTGCCCGCGGATCACGTTCTGGTCGAAGGACGGCACGCCAGCCGACCGGCTGGGGGCGACGGACGCGCCGCGGGTGCACGCCATCGAGGAGCGCTGGCTCGAGCGGGTGCGCGCCTGCGAGCTGTACGTCTACCGGTTCGATCCACGGGACTTCGAGCCGTGGCCCGATGCCGATGGCTACTGGGTCTCGGCGAAGGAGCAGCAGCCGCTCGAGGTCGATCGCACCGGCGACCTGCTCGACCTCCACCTCGCCGCCGGGATCGAGCTCCGCGTGCTGGCGTCGCTCCAGACCCTCCGCGACGAGGTCATCGCCTCCGGCTACCGCTTCTCGATGTGCCGGATGCACAACGCCCGGCCCTGACCGCTACTCCTGCTCGTGGCGGAGGGTGGGGAACAGGATGACGTCGCGGATGGAGTGGGTGTCGGTGAGGAGCATCACGAGGCGGTCCATCCCGATGCCGAGCCCCGCCGTGGGGGGCAGGCCGTACTCGAGCGCCCGCAGGTAGTCCTCGTCCACCACCATCGCCTCGTCGTCGCCGGCGGCCTTCCGGTGGGCCTGGGCCTCGAACCGGGCGCGCTGCTCGTCGGGGTCGACCAGCTCGGAGAAGGCGTTGCACAGCTCGCGACCGGCGACGATGGCCTCGAAGCGCTCGACCATGTCCGGCAGCTCGCGGTGGTCACGGGCGAGCGGGGAGACCTCCTTCGGGTAGTCCGTGACGAACACGGGTCCCCAGAGCACGGGCTCGGTCGTCTTCTCGTAGACCTCCAGGACGAGCTTGCCGGGGCCGTAGTCGGGCAGGACCTCGACGCCGTGCTCCTCCGCGATGCGGCGCAGGTCCTCCACCGGCATCCGCACGTCGACGTGCACGCCCGCGTGCTCCTCCACGAGGTCCGCGAGGCTGGCGCGGCGCCACGGGGTCGTGAGGTCGAGGTCGCGCCCGTCGTAGGTCAGCTTCGTCGTGCCGTGCAGCTCCGTGGCCAGGTGGGCGACGAGCTCCTCCGTGAGCACCATGACGTCGCTGTAGTCCCCGTAGGCCTGGTAGAGCTCGAGCATCGTGAACTCGGGGTTGTGGCGCGTGGACAGCCCCTCGTTGCGGAACACGCGGGCCATCTCGAACACCCGCTCGAAGCCACCCACGGTGAGGCGCTTCAGGTAGAGCTCCGGCGCGATGCGAAGGAAGAGATCCATGTCGAGCGCGTTGTGGTACGTGGTGAAGGGCTTGGCCAGCGCGCCGCCCGGGATGGGGTGGAACACCGGGGTCTCCACCTCGACGAAGCCGCGGTCCTCGAGCCAGCGTCGCGTGAGGCTCATGATGCGGCTGCGCTGCAGGAAGACGTGACGGGTCTCGGGGTTGGCCCAGAGGTCGGCGTAGCGCTGTCGGTACCGCGTGTCCACGTCGCTGATGCCGTGGAACTTGTCACCGAAGCTGCGGCGGGTCTCCGCGAGCATGACCCACGACGAGACCTTCACCGACAGCTCCCCGCGCTTGGTCTTCACGACCTCGCCGGTGGCACCGACCCAGTCCCCGAGGCTGATCCCGCTGAACGCCTCGAAGTCCTGTGTGACCGCGGCCAGCGCGAAGAGCTGCACCTCTCCCCCGCTGCCGTCGCGGAGCGTGGCGAAGGCGAGCTTGCCCTGCGCGCGGTGGAGCATCACACGGCCGGCGACGGTCACCGCGATGCCGGTCTCCTCGCCGGGCACGAGGCCGTCGTGCTGGGCGCGCAGCTCCGCCGTGGTGGTGGTCACCTCGAAGCGGTAGGGGACGGTCACGACTCGGCGTTCTTCTCGAAGATGAGGCGCAGCCCGTGGAGCGTCAGCCACGGCTCCACGTGGTTGATGGCGCTCGAGAGCGGCCCGATGAGGCCGGAGAGGCCACCGGTGGCGACCACGGTGGCGTCGGCGTCGAGCTCGGCGCGGATCCGCTCGCACATGCCGTCCACCAGCGATGTGTAGCCGTAGATCGCACCCGACTGCATCGACTCCACGGTGCTGCGGCCGATGACGTTGCGGGGCTCGATCAGCTCCACCCGACGCAGCGCGGCGGCCCGGGCGAACAGGGCGTCGAGGCTGATGTCGATCCCGGGGAAGATGGCCCCGCCCATGTACTCGCCCTTGGCGGAGATCGCCTCGAAGGTGGTGGCGGTGCCGAAGTCCACGACGATCGTCGGGCCGCCGAAGAGGTCGTAGGCGGCCACGGCGTCCGCGATGCGGTCGGCACCGACCTCCTTCGGGTTGTCGTAGAGGATCGGCAGGCCGGTCCGGATGCCGGGCTCGACGACGAGGGCGGCCATGCCGAAGTAGCGCTCCGACATGCGGCGCAACGATCCGGTGACCCGCGGTACGGACGAGCACACCGCGATGCCGACGATGTCGTTGTCCTCCCAGGTGGACCCGTGGAACCCGAGGAACTCCTGCAGCACGAGGGCGTGCTCGTCGGCCGTGCGCTCCACGTTCGTGGCGATGCGCCAGTGGTCGATGAGGCTGGTGTCGGCGAGGCGTCGCTCGACGTTGGCGTCCAGCGGCTCGAGCTCGTAGAGCCCGACCACGGTCTGGGTGTTGCCGACGTCGACGGCGAGGAGCACGGCGTCAGACGCTACGAGGCTTCCGGTCGAGGGGTCGAACCGGTAGCGCGCTCAGCGGATGTCGAGGCCGATGTCCAGGGCGGGCGCGGACTGCGTGATCTGGCTGGCGCTGAGGAGGTCGACACCGCTGGCGCTGTAGGCAGCGGCGGTCTCGACGGTGATCCCGCCGCTGCACTCGAGGAGGGGACGCCGCCCACCGTTCGCCCCCGCCCAGTCGTCGACGAGCTCGACGGCCGCCGTGGCCTCCGCCGGGGTCATGTTGTCGAGCAGCACGGCGTCGGCGCCTGCCTCGAGCGCCTGGGCGACCTCGGAGAGGTCGGTGGCCTCCACGTGCACGAGCCGGCCGGGCCAGGTGGCCTTGGCCGCCGCGACCGCCTCGGCGATGCCCAGCACCGCGAGGTGGTTGTCCTTGAACATGACCCAGTCGGACAGGTTGCCCCGGTGGTTGACGCCGCCCCCGGCCCGCACGGCCGCCTTCTGCAGGGTGCGCAGCCCGGGCGTCGTCTTGCGGGTGTCCCAGATGCGCGCGGCACCTCCCGCGGTCGCCGCGTCGGCGAAGTGCTTCGTGATCGTCGCGATCCCCGACAGGTGGCAGAGGAAGTTCAGCGCCGTCCGCTCGCCCGTGAGGATCGACGCCATCGGACCGTGCACGGTGCCGATGACCTCCTCCGCTGCGATCGGGTCGCCGTCGCCGGCCAGCCAGGTGACCTCGACCGCGGGGTCGAGCTGGGCAAAGGTCTCGGTGGCGCACCGCGTACCCGCCAGCACGCCGTTGTGCCGGGGCACGAAGTCCGCCGCCGTCGTCGAGCCCTCGGGCAGCAGCGCCGACGTCAGGTCCCCGAGCGGCGTCAGGTCCTCGGCCAACGCCAGCGTCACGGCCGAGCGCACCGCCTGCAGGTGGGGATCGACGACAGCCACGGTCACCAGCCTGTCACTCGCTAGCCGAAGCCGCGGTTGTCCTGCTTCAGTGCTGTGTCGATCGCCAGGCTGCTGGCGACCACCAGCGAGCGCAGCGGATCCTCCAAGGGGCGGTGGATCTGGACGACGAAGTTGTCGGCCGTGGTGAACAGCGTCTGGGCGAGGCCCTCCCACGTCTTGGTGATCCGGGCGATCTCCGTGCCGGTGTGGTCGGCGATGTGGAAGTCCCAGGCGCGCCAGTTCTGCGCGTTGATGGAGCCGTAGGTGTGGCCCCCCGCCTCGAGGCTGAAGCGGATCTTGCCGATCACGTTCTGCTGCACGATCTGGCCGATCTCGGCACCGTGGGCGTCCTGCACGATGACCTTCGACTTCATGATCTTGGCTGGTCGGGTGAGGGCGAGGAGCACGGCACCCTGCGTGTCGACCACCTGGATCTTGTGGGTCATGTACTGGTCGACGGAGCCGAGGACCCGGAGCGCCTTCTTCGCCGCGGACTGGCCGACCTGGCGAACGGCCCCGATCTGCGTGCCGTGCTGGTCGTAGATCGCGTACTCGTTGTTGACCTCGATCAGCTTGACCTTCTGGTTCACCACCAGGACGGGCTCCGTGAAGATGGTGCCCCCGCCCTGGTGACCGGCGGTGGCGCCGGCCATCGCGACGTCGGCGGCGATCTTGTCGGCCGAGCGGCCCGTGGTCGGCACCGCGCTCGCCCCCACCGGCGGATCCGTCGACTGCCGGCCGTGCGACGAGACGTGCTCGGTCCACTGGGAGCCGTCCCAGTAGCGGAGCTCGTGCCGGCCGAAGGGGTCGTGGTGCCAGTCGGCCGGCGGGCTCCCTTCCGTCATGGCCCCGAGGCTACCGATCGGCCTCCCTCTGGTCAGCCTCCGGCGATGAACCGGATGCGCAGGTCGTCGCGGGTCGCGTCGAAGTCTGTGCGCGTGTGGGCGCCGCGGCTCTCCTCGCGCTCGAGCGCGGCGGCGCAGAGCAACCGGCCCACGGTCGCGAGGTTGCGCAGCTCCCACGATCCCAGGTCGTCGCCGGCCACCTCGCCGGTGCAGGCGGTGGCCGCCGATGCGAGCGACTCGGCCGACCGGAGCACCCCGGCGTTCACGGTCATCGTCCGCTGGAGCTCATCCCGATCGAGGCTCGCGCTCCCGTCCGACGTCGGGAGCGCCAGACGCTGACCACCGATGCCGCCGCCGCCCAGGAGCGAGCGCATCGCGCCCGTGGCGCGCGGGCCGTCGACGCCGCGGTCGATGGCCTCGACCACCCGGGGGCCGAAGACCATGCCGTCGAGCAGCGAGTTGGACGCGAGGCGGTTCGCGCCCATCACGCCGTTGCAGCTGGCCTCGCCCGCCACCCAGAGGCCCGGCAGCGACGACGCGCCGTCGAGGTCGGCGAGGATGCCGCCGCAGCTGTAGTGGGCTGCCGGCGCGATGGGGAGCCAGTCCTTGGCGGGGTCCAGCCCGACGTTGGCGAGCTCGGCCGAGATCGTGGGGAACCGTTCGGCGAAGCCGTCGAGCCCGGTGGCGTCGAGCCACAGGTGCTCGACGCCCTGGTCGATCATGCGAGCGGTGATCGCTCGGCTCACCTTGTCGCGGGAGAGCAGCTCGTCGACGAAGCGATCTCCCTCGCTGTCCCTCAGCAGCGCGCCGTGCCCGCGCAGCGCCTCGGTGAGCAGTGGGCGTGGCATCACGGGATGGTGGAGTGCGGTGGGGTGGAACTGCTCGAACTCGACGTCGGCGACGGCGACACCGGCTCGGATCGCCATCGCGACCCCGTCCCCCGTCGCCTCCGTCGGGTTGGTGGTCACCGCGAACAGCTGGCCGTAGCCGCCGGTCGCGACGAGCACGTGCGCAGCCCGCACCTCCGTGCGACGCCCCGACGGGTCGGCAGCGAGCACCCCCCGACAGCGGCCGCCCTCGACGACCAGATCGAGCGCGAAGGAGCTCTCGTAGACGGCCGACACCTCGGCCCGTACCGCGTCGACGAGCGTCCGCTCGATCTCGGCTCCCGTCGCCGCGCCCCCGGCGTGGACGATGCGAGGGAGCGAGTGGCCGCCCTCGCGGGCGAGCTCGAGCTGCCCCTGCGGGTCACGGTCGAAGGCGGCCCCGAGCGCGATGAGCTCGTGCACCCGTGACGGGCCTTCGTCCACGAGCACGCGCACCGCGTCGACATCGCACAACCCCGCGCCGGCGGCCAGCGTGTCCGCGAGGTGCAGGTCGGTGGAGTCGGGATCCTCGTTGAGCACGGCCGCGACACCACCCTGGGCCCAGCGCGTGGTGGCCTGCTGGAGCTCCGCCTTGGTGAGCACGCCGACGCGCATGCCGTGGATCTCTGCGGCGCGCACCGCGGCCGAGAGCCCGGCGACGCCCGAGCCGAGGACGAGCAGGTCGAGGTCGGCCACGGCCAAGGTCTAGCCCGCTCCGCGGGTGTCCCCGGCCGGTAGCGTCCCACGACGACAGCGGGCGTCACGGAGGGCAGCGATGATCGGGGAGGATCGCCGGGTGATCCTGGCGGCTCGGCAGGTGGTCAAGGACTACCCGCAGGGCGACGGCGTCCAGCGCGTCCTCGACCACCTGTCGCTCGATGTTCCGGCCGGCCGCTTCGTCGCGATCATGGGTCCGTCGGGGTCGGGCAAGTCGACGCTGCTCCACCTGCTCGGCGGCCTCGACACCCCGGATGCAGGTGAGATCGAGCTGGACGGCGCCCCGCTCTCGACGCTCAGCGACGATGCCCGCACTCGCCTCCGCCGCAACCGGATCGGCATCGTGTACCAGTTCTTCAACCTGGTGCCCGTGCTCACCGTCGCCGAGAACATCGCCCTGCCCGCCGTGATCGCCGGCCGGCCCGCGGTCACCTACCGGACCACGCTCGACGACGTCATCGAGCTCGTGGGGCTCGGCCCCCACCGTGACAAGCAGCCGTCACAGCTGTCGGGGGGCCAGCAGCAGCGAGCGGCCATCGCCCGAGCGCTCTTCACCTCGCCCGCCGTCCTGCTCGCCGACGAACCGACCGGCAACCTCGACCTGGCGTCGGGGTCGGAGGTGCTGGGCCTGTTCCTGGCCGCACAGCGTGCGATGGGCCAGACCATCGTCATGGTCACCCACGACCCGCGCACCGCCGGTCACGCCCAGGAGGTCCACCTCCTCCGGGGCGGGGCCATGCAGGGCGCACTCGACGTGGCCAGCCGCTGCGAGGGCGCGGCGAAGAGCGACCCGACCCACGAGGAGCGATCACGCGCGGTTCTGCGCTGGCTCGAGGAGCGCGACGCCACCGGCGCCACGCACCCCGGCCACGAGCGCCGCGGCCCGCTCGGGACCATCGAGACCTGAGGCGTGCGCTCGCTCTCCGAGCTGTCCGTGCGGAGCCTGCGTCGCCGACCGGCGCGCTTCGCGCTCACCGGTGCCGGCGCAGCCCTCGGGGTGGCGGTGCTGTACGCCGTGCTGATCACGAGCGGCGCCACCACCCAGGCACTGGAGGACGCCGTGGCCGGCTCGGCGGGAGAGGCGGACGTCTTCGTCGGGCCGGTTGGCTCCTACGACGCCACCATCCCACCTGCGCTCGTGGACCAGGTCGCGGCGCTCGACGGTGTCGACGTGGCGCTCGGCTCGGTCACCTTCCGGAGCTCGGTGCGACCGACCGAGGCCGGCAGCCCCATCGAGGCCACCTCCCCGGACAACGTCATGTACGTCGTCGGCACCGACCTCGACCGTGCGCAGGCGCTCCGCTCGTTCGACCTGGTCGCAGGAGCGCTCCCCGCACCTGATGCGGACGAGGTCGTGGTGGCCCGCCAGGTCGCCGACGACCTCGATCTGGCCACGGGTGATTCGATCGCGCTGGCGACGCCGTCGGGAAGCCCGCTGGTCACGATCTCGGGGATCCTCGACTCGGTCGGCGCGGGGCTCGGTTTCCAGGGTGCCGTCGGCTACACGTCGACGGCGACCGCGCAGCGGATGCTGGGCAAGGGTGACGTGATCACCGGGGTGGAGGCCGCCCTGGCCGACGGCGTCGACACCGATGCCTGGATCGCCGAGCATCGCGACGCCCTCGGCCAGTCGCTCACCATCCAGGACGCCGAGGACGCCGCGGCCGGGTTCCGCGAGTTCATCGACGCGATCAGCGCGGGGCTGACGCTGATGTCCGTGATCGCGGTCTTCGTGGGCGGCTTCCTCGTGTTCCTCACCTTCTCGGTGGCGGTCGCCGAGCGCACCCCGACCTACGGCATCCTGCGTGCCCTGGGGGCCCGACCGGCCCAGGTGCGCCGGGTCGTGCTCACCGAGGCGGGCGTCCTCGGACTGGCGGCGAGCCTCGTCGGGCTGGTGGTCGGCCGGCTCATCGCCGGCGCCAGCCTCGGCCTCGTGGAGTCGCTGCTCGCGCTCGAGCTGCCGCCGCTCGGGATGCCGATCGGGCCCGCTGTGGCAGGCGTCGTCGTCGGTGTCTCGGTCAGCCTGGCCGCCGCTTGGCTCCCCGGCCGCCGCGCGTCGGCGCTCGGCCCCGTCGATGCGATGGCCTCGGGTGCGGCCGGGGTTGAGCACACGGGGCGCTGGTGGCCTCGAGCGGCGCTCCTGGTGGCGGGCATCGCGGTGGGCCTCAGCGGCACCAGCGTGGCAGTGCGCGGGCTCTCCGCCCTGCTGGTCCTCCTCGCCGCCGTGCTCCTCGTCCCCTTCACGCTGCGGCCGGTGGCTCGGTTCATCGGCGGAGCGACGTCGCGGCTGGCGCGGGGCACCGGGTCGATCGCGGTGCTGCACCTGGTCAAGGAGCGGAGTCGGAGCGCGTACACGCTGGCGCTGGTGATGGTGGTGCTGGCCATGCTCATCACAGTGGCGGGGGCGAACGCGGCGATGTCCCGCACGCTGACGCGCATCATCGATCGCCAGGCGGGCGGGAGCGTGCAGGTGATCGCGCCGGGCGCCTTCGACCCGGATGTCGGCGCTCGCCTCGCGGCGGTCGAAGGTGCCGGAGCGGTGACCCCCGTCCGCTTCGGTCAGACCGACCACCTCACCGACGACGGGTCGCAGCGCGTGGACGTGACGGTCATCGATCCGGCCTCCTACTTCGAGGTCGCCGGGTTCGCGTGGGTCGACGGCGACGACGAGAGCGCGGCGAGCGCGCTCGAGACCGGCGGCGCGGTGCTCTTGCCGGATGCCATCGCGACAGGGGATGGCATCGACCCGGGCGACGTCGTGCGGCTGCGCACGAGCGAGGGGGTCGCGGAGTTCACCTTGGCCGGCACCTACGCCGTGATCGGCCCGGGCTTCGGTGTGGTGGCCGGCACGCCGGACGCGGCGCGGTTCGGCGCCGGTCGTCCCAACGCGTTCCTGGTCGACGCGGCCCCGGGCGTCGATCCCGACGCGCTCGGTGTACGCGGTCGCGACGGAGCTCGGCGCGGAGTACGACCTGATCATCGACACTCCCGAGTCCACCAAGGAGTTCGCCTTCGGGCAGCTGCGGGGCTTCTTCTCCTTGGCCTACGTGATCCTCGTGGCGGCGGCCGCAGCAGGCCTCCTGGGACTGGCCAACACGCTGGCGGTGTCGGTGCTGGCCCGAACCCATGAGATCGGCGTGCTGCGCTCGGCGGGGACCCTTCGCCGGCAGATCCGCCAGATGGTGCTCGTGGAGGCCGTCACGCTGGCCTCGGCTGCGTTCGTGCTCGCGCTCCCGCTCGGGTTGCTCCTGACCCTCGGCACGTCGGCGGCCTTCCGGGGCGCCGTCGGCGCGTCGATCGAGCTGACCCTTCCGTGGGCGTTCCTCCCGCCGCTGCTCGTCACGACGCTGGTCGTGGCATCGGTGGCCGCGTTGGTCCCCGCACGCCGCGCCGGCCGGCTGGAGCCCGTGGCGGCGCTCCGCTTCGATTAGTGCCGGGTCAGCCGTCCGGGACGGAGGCGCGTACGTTGTCGATCAGCCGTGCCCGACCGAACCGGACGGCCGCCAGCAGGCGGAGCTCCCCCACCAGCGGGTCGACGACCTGCAGCGTGCTCGCGTCGACGACCTCGGCGTAGTCGAGCTCGGCCGACGGCTCGGCGTCGATCAGCTCGGCCATGAGCGTCCGCACCCGGCCGGCGTCGCGTTCGCCCGCGTCGATCGCCAGGCGACCGACGAGCAGCGCCGCGTGGAGGACGGGCGCGGCGGCCCGCTCGGCAGCCGTGAGGTACGCGTTCCGGCTGGAGAGGGCGAGCCCGTCGGCATCCCGCTGGATGGGGCACGCGACGACGTCGACCGGGATCGACAGGTCGCGCACCATCTGGGAGATGACGGCGACCTGCTGGAAGTCCTTCTCACCGAAGTAGGCGCGGCAGGGACCGACGATGGCGAACAGCTTCGCGACCACCGTCGCGACGCCCGCGAAGTGCGTCGGTCGGGTCCGGCCCTCGAGGGGCACGGAGATCTCCGCGACGCTCACGGTCGTGCGCACGGTGCCCTCCGGGTACATCTCGGCACCCGAGGGCACGAAGAGCAGATCGACACCCTCGGCCACGGCCATGGCCGTGTCCGCGGCAAGGTCTCGCGGGTAGGCGTCGAGGTCTTCGGTCGGGCCGAACTGGAGGGGGTTCACGAAGATGGACGCCACCACGAGATCTGTGTCCGCCCGGGCCGCCGCCATCAGGGAGGCGTGACCGGCGTGCAGGTACCCCATCGTCGGCACGAAGCCGACGCGCTGGCCCGCGGCGCGGGCCGCACCGAGCCGCGCGCGCACCTCGTCGATCGTCGTCACCGTGGTCAGGGGCACAGGCGGCTGGCCTCGCGTGCCATGACCTCGTACGCGGGGCGCTCGTCGGGGGGAGCGCGTCGAGGTGGCGGGCGACGGTGGCGGTGTCGCCGCGGCGCACCGGACCGGTGAGCGCGGCGCGAGGCCCGAGCGCGGCCACGTCGGCCAGGCTGCCTCGCGCGAGGTCGAGGAAGGCCTCGACCGGCGCGCCGACGCTGCCAGCCACGCGTTCGGCCTGCCCGAGCAGCGCGACGAGGTGGTTCGACGCGATGACCGCCGCCGCGTGGTAGCGGACCCACCCCGTCTCGGCCACGTGCACGACGCGACCCCGGAGGCTGGCCACCACCTCGGCCACCAGCGGATCGCCGTCCTCGGCGATACCGAACCAGGCGCCGACGAGCCGCTCCGCGCCGCGCTCCGCGTCGGGCAGCGCGACGAGCGGGTGCAGGACAGCTCGCCGCCGGTGGCGGGCCAGGGGGTGCAGCCCGGCCGATCCGGAGACGTGGGCCACGACGACGCGATCCGACCGGTCGATCGCGGTTGCCACCTCGGCGATGGCGTGGTCGGGGGTGGCGATGAGCACCAGGTCGACCCCGTCGGCGGCCCCACTGATGTCGCCGTCGCGCCCGACGATCGGCAGGACCTCCCAGCCGGCCCGCGAGAGCGCCGTGGCGAGGGAGCTGCCGGCCCGACCCGGACCGATGATGCGAACGCGCGTCATGCCGTCTCCTGTTCCGATCCAGCCCCGTTCCGGGTGCCGGTCGACGCTGTCACGCTACCGGCCATCGAGCACCGCCAGATCGCCCAACGCCCGCACCTCACCGCGGGCGGCCGCGACCTGCGCGGGCGTCACGAGGTCGGGGGCCAGGTCGGCCAGCGGAGCCAGCACGAAGCGGCGCTCTCCCATGCCGCGGGTGGGGCACCTGGAGGTCGGGCTCGTCGACCTCCAGCCCCTCGACGAGCAGCACGTCGACGTCGAGCGTCCGCGGCCCCCACCGGACCTCGCGCACACGACCGGCCTGCTGCTCGAGGTCCGCGCAGAGCTCGAGGAGCTGGCGGGGCGAGAGCGTCGTGTGCAGCTCCGCGACCAGGTTCAGGTAGGCGCCCTGGTCGTCGGGCCCACCCACGGGTTCAGTCTCGTAGACCCGCGACGTCGCGACCAGATCCGGGAGCGACGCCACCGCCGCCCGCAGGAAGCCGACCCGGTCGCCGAGGTTCGACCCGAGCCCGAGGAAGGCCCGCCGCACCATCAGCGCGCCCGGGAGATGCGCACCCCTGAGGTGCTGAGCTGCTGGGCCACGGGCGGGCGCAGCTTGCGCACCGCGAGGGTCACGGCCTCGATGCGGGCATCGGCGGCGAGCAGCGAGAGGGCCAGGTGCTCGGCCAGTGCCTCCAGCAGCGCGTAGCGCGTCGTCGACACGACCTGCTCGGCCACGGCGCACAGCGCGCCGTAGTCCACCGTGTCGCCGAGATCATCGCTTGCGCCGGCGACCGCGAGGTCGAGGTGGATGTCGAGGTCGAGCTCCAGCGGCTGCGGCTGCGCCTGCTCGTGGGCGAGCACACCCACGACGCCCGCCAGGTGGAGGCCCCGCAGCTCGATCAGGTCGTCGGCCGCCACGGCGCTACCTCGGGACGGTGGCCGCGAGGGCGACGAGGTCTCTCCCCAGCGGGCCCATCTGCCGGGACAGCAGCTGCTCCACGATCGAGGTGGCCTGCGGGGGCGTGATGTCGTTGACCTCGGCCCACAGCAGGTAGCCGGCCATGAGGCCGGCCACGCGGTCGGAGAGCTCGTCCTGGTGCACGAGCACCTTGCCCCCGGCCGCCAGCATGGCGGCCAGCTCCGGGTAGAGGGTCTTCATGACGGTCAGTGCGTCGTCGTGCGGGCCGAAGGGCAGGTGACGCCACGTCACCCCGAGCTCGTCGTAGTTGTGGAGGTTGTGCGGCGACGGGATCAGCGTGACGACACAGGTGAACCCCTGCTCGCGGATCCAGATGATCTCCTCCTGACGCCGGACGCGACGGTGGTTCGTCCCGTAGCCACCCGGTCGCTCACAGACCGCCAGCTTGTCCTTCAGGATCCACGCGAAGTTCCGCGGTTGGATGCCCTGGGCCCACTTACCCTTCATCGCCACGTGCGGTGCTCCCTCATGCTGCGTCCTTCGTGATGTGGCCGGCGACGACCAGCGCGGCGTGCACGGTGGCGCGCACGTCGTGCGCGCGCACCATGGCTGCGCCACACGTCATGGCCCAGGTGGCGGTGGCGAGCGATCCCTCCAGCCGGTCGTCGACGGGAACGGGCCCGGCGGCGCCGTCAGACGCACCGAGGATCGCCCCGAGGAAGCCCTTGCGGCTGGTGCCCACCAGGACCGGGAAGCCGGTCGCGACGAACGCGTCGAGGTGGGCCAGGAGGGCGAGGTTGTGCGGTGACGTCTTGCCGAAGCCGATGCCGGGATCGATCCACACCTCGGCCACGCCGGCCGCCGTGGCCGCCTCCGCGCGGCGACGAGCGCATCGAGCACCTCGGTCACGACGTCGTCGTACCGAGGGTCGTCCTGCATCGTGGCCGGCTCGCCCTGGATGTGCATGGCCGCCCACGCCACCCCCAGCTCGGCGGCGACGGACCCGTTGGCGGCGCCGACGTCGTTCAGCAGCGACGCGCCCGCGGCGACGGCGGCCCGGGCGACCGCGGGCTTGCGGGTGTCGATGGACACGCGAGCGCCGGCGTCGGCCAACGCCTCGACGACGGGGACCACGCGACGCAGCTCCTCGAGCTCCGACACGGGCATGGCCCCGGGACGCGTGGACTCACCACCGACGTCGAGCCAGTCGGCACCCTCGGCGAGCAGGGCGCGGCCGTGGGCGATGGCGGCGGCAGGGTCGCCGAACTGGCCTCCGTCCGAGAACGAGTCCGGGGTGACGTTGATGACGCCCATCACGAGCGGACGCGGCTGGGGCACCCCGGCAGTCTAGGACGCCGATCACGCGCCCGTTCGTGGCACACGAGTGTGTCTCGGTGCTTCCTGTGTCACCCTCGTCCAGTGACGAAGCGCATCGCCTCCTCGCGGGTGGCGATGTTGGCCCGGAAGAGGCCACGGACGGCGGAGGTCACGGTGGTGGAGCCGGCCTTCTGGACGCCGCGCATGGACATGCAGAGGTGCTCGGCCTCGATGATCACCATCACGCCACGCGGCTCGAGCGTCTTCTCCATGGCATCGGCGATCTGGACGGTGAGCTGCTCCTGGACCTGCGGCCGGCGGCTGTACCCCTCGACGAGCCGCGCGATCTTCGAGAGCCCGGTGATGCGGCCGTCGTTGCCGGGGATGTAGGCCACGTGGGCCTTCCCGCTGAAGGGGATGAGGTGGTGCTCGCACACGCTCTGCAGCGGGATGTCGCGGACCATCACCATCTCGTCATGGCTCGACTCGAAGGTGACGGTGAGGTGCTCGGCAGGGTCCACGTGGAGACCGGCGAAGATCTCGGCGTACATCCGCGCGACCCGCACGGGGGTGTCCACCAGCCCGTCACGGTCAGGGTCCTCGCCGATGGCGGCGAGGATCTCGCGCACCGCGTGCTCGATGCGCGGCAGGTCCATCGGTGTCTCGATGGCTGGTCGTTCGCGAGGCACGGGGTTCAGGTGCCGCTGGGCCTCGGTGCGCGCACGCCGACGCGCTTCCACCACCGGCGCTTGGCCGGGGCGGCCTCGACGACAGGAAGGCCGGTGGGCACGGTGACGGGCTGGGCCTCGGCCACCGCCACGCCGACGAGCTCGGGCTGGGCCGGGACCGGGACCTCGGTCGGCTCGGGCTCGGGCACCTCGATCCCCGTGCCCTTGTCGAGCGGACCGAAGATCTCCGCCAGGTCGGAGTCCTCGAGGGTCTCCTTCTCGACCAGCGCCTTGGCGAGCACGTCGAGGGTGGCCCGGTGAGTGGACAGGATCGCCCGCGCCCGGTCGTGCGCCGTGTCGATGAGCCCTCGCACCTCGCTGTCGACGACCCCGGCCACCTCGGCCGAGTAGTCCGCCTCGTGGCCCCTGTCGTAGCCGAGGAAGACCTCGCCCTTGACCTTGCCCAGCTGTTGCGGGCCGAGCTTGTCGCTCATGCCGTACTGGGTGACCATGCCGCGGGCGATGTCGGTGCAGCGCTCGATGTCGTCGGAGGCGCCCGTGGTGATCTCGCCGAACACGATCTCCTCAGCGGTGCGGCCGCCGAGCAGCATCGCCATCGAGTCCTCGAGCTCGCTGCGCGTGCGCAGGTACTTGTCCTCGGTCGGGAGCGCCAGCGTCCAGCCCAGCGCCCGGCCTCGGGCGACGATCGAGACCTTGTGGATCGGGTCGGTGCCCTCGAGCACGTGACCGACCAGCGTGTGGCCGCCCTCGTGGTAGGCGATCGTGAGCTTCTCCTTCTCGCTCATGATCCGGTTCTTGCGCTCGGGGCCGGCCATGACCCGGTCGATGGCGGCCTCCAGCTCGGCGTGGCCGATCAGCTGCAGGTTGCGACGAGCCGCCAGCAGGGCGGCCTCGTTCATGAGGTTGGCGAGGTCGGCGCCGGTGAAGCCCGGGGTGCGTCGCGCGAGCACGTCGAGGCGGACGTTCGGTTCGAGCGGCTTGCCCTTGGCGTGCACCGCGAGGATCCCCTTGCGGCCCTCGAGGTCGGGGCGGTCGACGACGATCTGGCGGTCGAACCGGCCCGGGCGCAGGAGCGCCGGGTCGAGGATGTCCGGCCGGTTGGAGGCGGCGATCAGGATCACCCCGGTGCGGGCGTCGAACCCGTCCATCTCGACGAGCATCTGGTTGAGCGTCTGCTCCCGCTCGTCGTGCCCACCACCGAGGCCGGCGCCGCGGTGACGGCCGACGGCGTCGATCTCGTCGACGAAGATGATCGACGGTGCGGCCTGCTTGGCCTGCTCGAAGAGGTCGCGCACACGGCTCGCGCCGACGCCGACGAACATCTCGACGAAGTCAGAGCCCGAGATCGAGAAGAACGGCACGCCGGCCTCGCCGGCCACCGCACGAGCCAGCAGCGTCTTGCCGGTGCCGGGGGGTCCGTAGAGCAGCACGCCCTTCGGGATCTTGGCCCCGATGGCCTGGAACCTTGCCGGGTTCTGGAGGAAGTCCTTGATCTCCTGGAGCTCCTCGACGGCCTCGTCGCAGCCCGCGACGTCGGCGAAGGTGACCTTGGGCTCGTCCTTCGACACCTGCCTCGCCTTGGCCTTGCCGAACTGCATCACTCGGCTGCCGCCGCCCTGCATCGAGTTGAGGACGAACAGGAAGAGGCCGAACAGGATGATCATCGGCAGGAGGCTGAACAGCAGGGACGTCCAGATGGAGTCCTCCTGCTGGTCCACCTCGAGGTCGATCGGGGGCTGGGCCTCGTCGAGGCGCGTGGTCAGCTCGTCGGCGAGCTCCTGCGGGTACGCCACCTTGAAGCGGGTGCCGTCCTGCAGCTCGCCGATGACCTCGTTCGAACGGTCCTTGATGGTGGCCGTGGCCACCTGGCCATCGTCGACCTTGTCGAAGAACTCGGTGAGCGTGAGCTCCTCGGTCTTCTTGTCGTTGCCGATGAACTGCGACGCGACGAACAGCGCGATCGCGCCCAGGAGGATGTAGCCGATGGTGGAACGGGAGGGTCGCTTCATGCTGGGGAGCAGGCTACCGGGGCGCCCCCTGGAGCGGAACTCTCAGCCCTCGCCCTCGAACACGCACACGTACGGGAGGTTCCGGTACTTCTCGGCGAAGTCGAGCCCGTAGCCGATCACGAACTTCGGCGGGATGCGGAACCCCACGTACCGCAGGTCCTCGTCGGTCTTCTGGAGGCCCTCGCGCACCAGCAGGGCGCACACCTCGAGGCTGTTCGCTCCGCGTGCCGCGAGGGTCTTGCGCAGGTAGGAAAGCGTGAGCCCCGAGTCGACGATGTCCTCCACGATGAGCACGTCGCGCCCGGTGAGGTCGATGTCGAGGTCCTTGACGATGCGGACGACGCCGGACGTGCGGGTGGCGTTGCCGTAGGACGACACGGCCATGAAGTCGATCTCGAGGGGCAGCGCGATGGCGCGGGAGAGGTCGGTCATGAACATGGCCGCCCCCTTGAGGACGCCGATCAGCAGGGGCGCGCGTCCGGCGTAGTCCAGGGTGATCTCGGCTCCCAGCTCGGCCACGCGGGCCTGCAGCGATGCCGCGTCGACGACCACCTCGCCCAGGTCTGGGCTGTCGAACAGGTGCTGGTGCTCCGCCTCCGAGGCCACGGGTGCAACGTACCCGCTCAGGACAGGACCAGGTGCTGGCGGCTGCGGCGCACCTGACGGCCGCCGCCCACCTCGCAGGCCACCGCCTCGCCGCGGGCCACCGACAGCACCCGGGCCACCGTGGCGGCGTCCGGCGGGTGCCGCTCGTCTCCCGTCCGCAGCCAGCGGCGCACGGCGCGGGCAGCGAGCGGTTCTGGAGCCCTGGCGAGCGCCTTGGCGTCCGTGGGGTCGATGGCCAGCGAGAGCTGCTCGAGCAGCTCAGCGTCGGACCGGAGCCCATCGGCCTGTCGCGCGAGGACTGCCGCGACGTCCCGCTCGGCGATGGCGTCGAGCAGCGGCAGGAGCTCGTGACGGACCCGGTTGCGCCGGAAGCGGGGATCGTCGTTCGACGGATCGTGCACCGGCTGGATGCCGAGGGCGGCGCACAGCTTCTGCGTGTCGCGGCGACGGAGGGCCCGGAGCGGGCGCCGGGTCGGGTCGTAGCCCGCCAGGCCGTCGAGCCCCGCACCACGGAGGAGGTTGAGCAGCACCGTCTCCGCCTGATCGTCCGCCGTGTGGCCTGTGAGGACGTCGGAGGGGAGCGCGGCGTACCTGGCCCTCCGCGCCCGGGCCTCGAGGTTCGGGCCCGCGGCGACCTCCACCCGCTCCGCGCGGAAGCCCGCGCCGACGCGAGCCGCGACCTCGGCGACGACGTCAGCTTCCGCGGCGGACCCGGGGCGCAGCCCGTGGTCGACGTGCACCGCGGTCACCGCGCACCCGGCCTCCACCGCCAGCACGAGCAGCGCCAACGAGTCAGCACCGCCGGACACGGCGCAGCTGACCTCCGTGCCTCCCGGCGGGAAGGCGCAGCGGTCCAGGAGGGCGGCGGTCGCCACCTGGTCAGGGCTCCATGGACGGGGCCAGACGGCCGGCGCGCAGGAGGCGGAGCAGCTCGGAGACGTCGGCGACCCCGGCCCTGTGGGCGATCCGTCGCAGGCCCGCGTACACGTTCGAGCGGCTCATGCCGAGGCTGAGGGCCGCGGCGCTCACCGAGGGCGCCGCCAGCAGCGCCGCGAGGAGCTCACGCTGCTTCGTGGTGAGCTCGACGTCGAAGGTCACGCTCGGCTCCGGCGTGACGATCGCCGCGCGGGCGACCGGGGGACGCGGGTGCTCCAAACGGCTCAGACGCACATGGGGGTGGGGCGGCGGCTCCCGGCCGGCCGCCTGGCGTTCGAGGCGAGCCAGCGTCACGAGCTCCCGCTTCTGCGCGGCGACCTCCGGCACGTTGACCATCCTCGTGTGAGGCTATGCGCTCAGCCCACGAGCTCGTCGGAGAGCCGGACGCGGTCGAGCCACTCCTCAGGGTCTCGGATCTCCGCCAGCGTCGGCAACCAGCTCGCGCCGCGCCACACCGGCTCCAGCGCCTCGGGACCGCCGCCGAGTCGCTCGACCTCGGCGATGAACGACTCACCCTGGGCGTACTGGTTCAGCTTGGCCTCGATGCCGAGCAGCCGCTGGATGACCTTCGCGGCCGGGTTCGCGTTGGCCCGGCGCTCCCGCAGGACCCGGGAGAACCGGTGCGCGCTGGGGATCCGGTCGGCGCCGGCGCGATCCATGGTGACGTCGCCGTGCCCCTCGAGGAGGCTCATGAGGCCCCCGATCTTGTCGAGCACGACCCGCTGCGACGGCGAGGCGAAGAGCGCCGCCAGACCGCCGTCGTCGAGCGGCTTCCGCCCCTGGCGCAGGTCGTCGAGGACCTTCGTCAGCGCGTCGAGGAACCGCTTCGGGTCAGGGTCGACCGAGTCGAGGGTCTCCTGGACCAGGCCCAGGTAGTGCCCCCGGAGCCAAGGCACGCCGGTGAACTGCGCCCGGTGGGTGACCTCGTGCAGCGCCAGCCACAGGCGGAACTCCTGCGGCGGGAAGGCGAACCGCTTCTCGAGGGCCAGCACGTTCGGACCCACGTAGTAGACGACGTCCTGATCATCGGGCGGCGCCTCCGCGGGGTCGTCGACGACCAGCAGGTCGTACTGGCCGAGCACTCGAGCGGACATCCAGCCCAGCAGCAACCCGACCTCGAGCCCGCCGACCTTGCGGGTCACGTTGGAGGCGATGGTGTTGCCCATCCGGTCGCCGAGGCGGTCGGTGAGCGGTCGGAGGAGCCGCTGGAAGCTGTTGACGTTGGCGTGCACCCAGCCCGCCCGGTCGGTGACGCGCGCGCGGGCGGGACCCGAGAGGCTGCGCAGACCGGTGGTCGCGGCCACCAGCTCCTCGGCCTCGGCGGTGGCCTCGTCGAAGTCCTGCTGGAGCGAGTGCCCGAGATAGGAGTGGGAGAACGGCTCCTGGCCGGCTGCCCTGACCGCGACTCGCTCCGCGAGCTCCCAGTCGACCGGGTTGCTCGGCACCGGCTACTCGTCGCTCGGGTATCTGGGCGCCTGCGTCCTCTTCAGGTACAGAACGATCATCATCACGGTGGCCGGGACCACCGCGAGGAGCATCAGGAGAGCCCCGATCCAGTAGTGCCAGACAGGCGCGGCGAACATGCGGCGATCGTAGACCGGGGCCCGGAGCGTTCAGGAACTCAGGCGTGCGGCTCGTGCTGGAGCGCCTCGGCGATGCGAGCCAGGAGCTCGGGCGGGGCCTGGTCGCGGCAGCGCATCTGCACGGTGCGGCGGAGCTCGGCGTAGAAGTCGTAGGGCTCGGCGCAAGGGGCGCACTCGTCGAGGTGCTCGGTGATCTTCTCGCGCTTGGCGTCGTCGATCTCGCCGGACAGCAGGTGGTAGATCTCGTGCAACGCGTCGTCGCACTGCGGCTTCAGGGGCGACGGATCGGTGGCCATGGCGTCAGGTGGCGGGGTCCGGGACCGGCTCGGCGAGGCGGTGGGACACGGCGAAGTCGTACAACAGCTTCTCCAGCTGCTTTCTTCCCCGGTGCAGTCGGCTCATCACCGTGCCGATGGGGATGTCCATGATCTCGGCGATCTCCTTGTACGAGAACCCCTCGACGTCGGCGAGGAGGACGGCCATGCGGAAGTTCTCGGGGAGCTCTTCGATGGCGTCCTTCACCTCGGCTTCGGTGAAGAGATCCATCAGCTCGTCCTCGGCCGAGCGACCGGCGCGGGCGGCCTCCAAGCCGCCGAGCCGGCGGTACAGGTAGAGGTCCTCGACCTCGTCCAGGTCCGTCTGCTCGGGACGGCGCTGCTTCGCTCGGTACGAGTTGATGTACGTGTTCGTGAGGATCCGGTACAGCCACGCCTTGAGGTTGGTGCCCTCCTCGAAGCCGCCGAAGCCCCGGTAGGCCTTCAGGTAGGTCTCCTGGACGAGATCCTCGGCGTCGGCCGGATTGCGGGTCATCCGCAGCGCACCGGAGTAGAGGGAGCTCATGTGCTCCATCGCGAGGTCGGCGAACTTCGCCTGGTCGGCCACGAGCCGAACCTACAGTCCAAAGTCCTCCTTGACCCCTTCGACGAAGCGGTGGAAGGCGATGTGGTCCGAGCGGAAGGTGCGCTGCTCCCCGTCCTTCTCGACGACCACGGTGTCGACGGCCCCGGCGCCCTCGGTGACCGACACGGGCTCCCACCCGTCCTCGTAGACGAGCGTGCGCAGCTCGGCGAGCTGCGGGTCGTCACCCCATCCTGCCATCGGGCCCTCCTCGCGGGTCTGGCGATCAGCGACGGAGGGTACCGTCAGGTGCATGAGCGACTTCCTGACCGACATCACGACCCTCCGCGAGCGAGCCCGGGCGAAGATGGAGGAGGGGCCGATCACGTCGTCCTACGGTGCCGACCGCGAGAAGGTCATCGATGTCCTCAACGAGGCCCTCGCCACCGAGATCGTGTGCGTGCTGCGCTACAAGCGGCACTACTACATGGCCGACGGGCTCAACGCCGGTCCCGTGGCCGCGGAGTTCCTGCAGCACGCCAACGAGGAGATGGTCCACGCCGACCAGATCGCGCTGCGCATCACCCAGCTCCAGGGGGCCCCCAACTTCAACCCCGCCGGCATCACGGACCGGAGCCACGCGGAGTACGTCGAGGGCACCACCCTCGTCGACATGATCAAGGAAGACCTCGTGGCCGAGCGCGTGGCGATCCAGAGCTACAGCGAGGTCATCCGCTGGCTCGCGGACAACGACCCGACGACGCGCCGCCTCATGGAGGAGATCCTCGCAGTCGAGGAGGAGCACGCGGACGACCTCCTCAGCCTCCTCGCCGACCTCCAGAAGTAGGTCCGCGTTCGATCCTCCGCCGAGTCGGTGCGACCCTCGGCTCAGCGTCGGTGCAGCGCCAGGTGCAGAGAGGTGAACGTCAGCGTCAGGTCGGGCGCCGATCCGCAGGCGTAGCTCGCGGAGCCGGAGAAGCCGTAGACGCGGTCGAGGCCCACGTCCTTCAGCGACAGCGAGCGGCTCACGGGGTAGCCACCGACGGTCCCGGTGAAGCTGCCTGATCCCGACACGCTCCCGAGCGTGAAGCTCAGCTTCGTGGAGGACGCCTTCGTCCAGCTGCCTCGAGCGTCGACCGTGACGGCCGCCGTCCCGGCCAGAGGGCCGTACTGCGTGGTTCCCGTGACGTCGAAGGTCTGCGATCCAGCGAAGGTCCACGAGCTGGCGCTCACCGTGAGCGTCAGGTCACCACCTGGACGCGGGTCGAGCTCGACGGTGCCCAGCGACGCGACCAGCTGGCTCAGCACCTGGTCGGTCACCTCGTACGTCCCCTCTGGGCACGGCCGCTGGGTCCCACCACCGGGGATGGTGATCGGCAAGCAGGCGGAGAGCAGGAGGACGCCTGCCGCGAGCGCGGCGCGCGTCAACCAGGCGCGTGGAGAGACGTGCATTCGGGAGTACCCCCAGGTTGTCGTCGGGTCGGCCCGGTGGGCCGGCCGCGTCCCGTGGCTCGGACGCCCGCACCGTACCCGGGCCACGCCAACGTGACCAGGAGGCGAACCCTCATCAGGCACTGGAGCCCGAGAGGGGAGTCGAACCCCTGACCTACGCATTACGAGTGCGTTGCTCTACCAGCTGAGCTACCCGGGCGGGACCGGTGACTCTACCCGAGCACCCTCGAACTGCCCCAAGGCACTAGGCGTCGAGTGACGGGAGCTGAGCGAGGAGCGCCTGCAGGAGGAGCGACTCGTTCGGGAAGCGCTCGAGGGCCAGCGCCGCCTCCTCGATCCGGTGGATCGCGTCGACCACCTCCGCCGGGTGGCGGGCGTCGATGAGGGCATCGCGATAGGCGCCGGCGAAGGTGGCCAACGCCAGGCGCAGCTCGGCGGTGCGGTGACGGCGCACCTCCCGCTTGTGACGATCCTGGATGTCCTTCTTGCCGCTCCCCCGCTGGCCGTAGCGCTCGATTCGCTCCTCCAGCTCGGCAGCCTCATGCTCGTGGCGCGCGTCGATCACAGACTGCGCGTCGTCGATCAGCGCCTTGACCTCCCCCGCGATCTCGGCCGCCCTCGAGCCCGTACCGTTCAACCGGCCCGGCATCGCCCGCAGCGCCTCGGCTCGCACCGCGAAGCGCTCGTCGGTGGCGAGCAGGCGAGCCCGATCCAGGTCGCCGGCCGCCGCGGCGGCCACGGTCGCCGCGCGGGCGGCGTCGACGCCTTCAGCCGTGAGCCGTTCGATCACAGCGACGAGCGGGACGGGACCGAAGTCGATGCGCACCGAGCGGGAGGCGATCGTGACGAGCTCCGGCGGCACGTCCTCGGCGAGGATCACGAAGAAGGTGGATGCGGGCGGCTCCTCGACGTACTTGAGGAGGATCGCCCCGAACTGGTCGATGAGGTGGAAGTCCTCCAGCACCAGCACCTTGCGGCTGCCCTCCGCCGGCGACAAGGCCGCCTGCTTGACCACTGCTCGAGCGGTCGGCGCGTCGATGCGGCCCTGGGCCGTGGTGGCCTCCACCACGTGCAGATCGGGGTGCGTCTCGGCGAGCGCGAGACGGACGTGACGCTCCGCGTCGTCGCCCTCCGACCCCGCCGAGAGCAACAAGGCCGCGAACGCCCGTGCCGCGGCTCGCTTGCCGGCGCCTCCAGGACCCACGAAGAGGTACGAGTGGACGGGGTGGACCGCGGCAGCCGTCAGCTGGGCGACGGCATGGTCCTGCCCGACGACGTCCGCCCACACATCGATCCCCGTCGCAGTCGTCACCGCCGCATCATCGCGCGGGGGCCGATGAGCTAGGCCAGGTCGGGGAAGCGGATGGAGACGATCTCCCAGATCGCGGCGGCGACATCGTCCTCCGACGCCGTGCCGTCGACCACCACCCACCGGTCCGGGTCGGCCATCGCCTGCCGCAGGAACCCGTCGTGGACCCGCTGGTGGAACGCATCGCCCGCGGCCTCGACCCGGTCCTTCGCGCGGGCGAGCCTCGCTTCGGCGTCGCCGGGCGACACCTCGAGCAGGACGATGAGATCGGGCCAGAGCCCGTTCGTGGCCCAGCGGGACAGCTGCTCGACCTCGGCGGCGCTCAGCTGGCGCCCGTAGCCCTGGTAGGCGATGGACGATCCAGCGAAGCGGTCGGTGATCACCGTCGTCCCTGTCTCGAGCGCGGGCTGGATCACCTCGACGACGTGCTGGGCCCGGTCGGCCGCCATGAGCAGGGACTCGGCGCGATCGGTGATCTCGAGGTCGGGCGAGTCGAGCACCAGGCGCCGGATCTCCTTGCCGAGGCGTGAATCACCCGGCTCGAAGGTGAACAGCGCCCGGCTGCCCAGGCGGTCGGCGAGGCGACGCGCCTGCGTGGACTTGCCGCTGCCCTCGCCGCCTTCGAACGCGATGAGGTGACCCGTCACGTGTCGTCGTCCTGCTCGGGCGGCGGCGCCGGCGCGAGCGCCGTGGGGGGCTCCGCTCGCGCGTGGCTCCGCTTCACCTCCGTGAAGGGCGTGGTGAGGCCGGTCACGATCTCGGCGCCCTCGTGGAGCAGCAGCTCGTCGCGGGGATCCGGGACGCGCGGCGTCTCCTCGGTGTGTCGGACCCGGAGCGACTGCGCCGCCACGACCCCGGCACCCATGATGATGAACCCCGCCAGCCACAGCGTGAGCCGCACACCTGGCACCGCGATCTCGATGCCACCCACCGAGATGTGGCCGTCGAGCAGGTTCTCGCTGAGCCGGTCGAGCAGGGCCGCGAGGAAGGGGCCGATCGCAAAGGCGATGAGGACGCAGAAGCGGACCATCGTGTAGAGCGCCGAGAAGACGCGGCCGCGCAGCTCGTCCTCGACGTTCTCGTGCAGGAGCGTGAAGCCGAGCACGTACACCGATCCGGCGCACACGCCCATGATGGCCACGAAGAGCGCGGCGAACTCGAGCGCGGACGTGGAGGCGGCCACGACCAGCGAGGCACCCCCGACGAACAGCGACGCCGTGAAGACCCGCGCCTTGGGGATGTGGCGTTGGAAGACCGAGAGCATCAGGACGCCCACGGCGACACCGGTGCCGAGGGCGAAGATGAAGAAGCCGAAGCCGGCCGTGCCCGCGTTCAGCACCTCCTGCGAGAACAGGGGGCCGAGCGGCACGAGCATCCCGCCACCGATGAGCGCCACGGCGAGGCCGACGTTGACCGCGCGCACCACCGGGTTGATGAAGATGAACGACCAGCCCTCCTTCAGCTCGTGGAAGGCCTGGCCGAAGTCGATGCGGCGCCCATCCGTGTGACGGCGCTGGTTCTTCGGCAGGGTGAGGCGCGAGATCATCGCGGCCGAGAGCAGGAACGTCGCCGCGTCCACGTAGAAGGCGATCCCGACCTGGTTCGTGCGGAGCCCGTCGAGGGCGCCGATCCGACCGAGCGCCTGGCTCAGCCCGGCGAGGAGCGAGAAGAGGCCGGCGGCGATCGGCATCGTGCCGTAGGCCGCTACGAGCGACAGCGAGTTCGCGGTCGTGAGGTGGTCCGGGGGCACCAGGTGCGGGACCGACGCCTCCTTGGCAGGGGTCCACAGGAGCGTGAAGCACTCGAGCACGAGCGATGCGAGCACCAGGCCGACGACGGTGTCGACGAAGGGAAGCGTGACGAGGACGGCGGCCCGGCCGAGATCGCACGTGACCATGAGGCGCTTGCGGTCGAAGCGGTCGACGATCACGCCCGCCGCCGGGCCGAGGAAGAACCCGGGGACGATCCGCGCCGACATGACGACGCCGACCGCGGCCGCCGGTGAGCCCTCACCGATGCTGGCGGCGAGCGCCGCGATCGCCAGGAACCCGAGCCAGTCGCCGGTCGCGGACGCGACCTGCGTCAGCCACAGGTGGAAGAACTGTGACGACCCGAAGAGCCGCACGTGCAGCCCGGGCTTGTCATCGGGGCTGCCCACCGCGGGCGCAGATTCGGTGGGTGCATCGTGCCCGACGTGTTCGAGGCCGGGCAGCGGCACCTGGCGCTGTTCCGCCATCGGGTCCACGTTAGGGGTCAGGCCTCCGCGGGCGGGGCAGCGCGCTTGGCGGGCTTCTTGGCGGGCGCCTTCTTGGCCGCCTTCTTGGCGGCCTTCTTCGCCGGTGCCTTCTTGGCCCCCTTGCGCGCCTTCTTGGCCGGTCCCGCGTCCCGCCGGATCTGCAGCAGCTCGGCCGCGCGCTCGATCGTGACGTTCTCGATCGTGTCGCCCTTTCGGAGGCTCGCATTGGTCTCGCCGTCGGTCACGTAGGGACCGAAGCGGCCCTCCTTCACAACCACCGGCTTCTCCGACACGGGGTCGTTGCCCAGCTCCTTGAGCGGCGGGGCCGGCGCCGCCTTGCGACGACCGAACTTCTTGGGCTCCGCGAGGATCTTCACGGCCTCGTCGACGGTGACCGTGAGCAGCTGCTCCTCGGTGTCGACGCTGCGCGTCTCGTCGCCCCACTTCAGGAAGGGCCCGTAGCGACCGTTCGCAGCGATGATCTCGCCACCGTCTTCGGGGTGGGCCCCGACCGTGCGCGGGAGCCGCAGCACCTGGAGGGCCTCCTCCAGGGTGAGCGTCGACAAGGACATCGTCTGGAAGAGGGAGGACATCTTCGGCTTCGTGTCCGGTGGGAGGGTGTCGGCGTCACCCAGCTGTACGAAGGGTCCGAAGCGGCCGCTCTTGGCGTAGACGGGCAGGCCGGTCTGAGGGTCCTCGCCGAGGGGCGTCCCCCCCTTGGGGGCGGAGAGGATCTCCACGGCGCGCTCGATGGTGAGCTCGTCGAGCGGCAGATCCTCGGGCAGGGACGCCGTGTCCTCCCCGCGCTTGAGGTACGGGCCGTACCGGCCGTTGCGGACGACGATCGGCTCGCCGTTGGCGTCGACCCCCAACGGGATCGTGTTGATGGCTTCGGCGTCGGCTTCCTCGAGCGCCTTGTCCTTCAGGCCCTTCACACCCGGTGTGCCGTTGCCGAACCAGAACTGGTGGAGCCACGGCGCCCGCCGCTGGCGCCCGCCGGCGATCTCGTCGAGGTCGTCCTCCATCCGGGCGGTGAACTCGTAGTCGACGAGGTGGCTGAAGTGCTGCTCGAGCAGGCTCACCACGGCGAAGGCGTCGGTCGTGGGGACGAGGGCCTGGCCCTTCTTCCACACGTAGCCGCGATCCTGGATCGTCTGCATGATCGACGCGTAGGTGGAGGGTCGGCCGATGCCCTTCTCCTCCAGCGTCTTGACCAGCGTGGCCTCGGTGTACCGGGCGGGCGGCTGGGTGGTGTGGCCGTCGGCCTCGACGAGCGGGGTCGGGAGGGCGTGGCCCTCCTCGAGGTTCGGGAGCTTGGCGGTGTCGTCGCCCGAGTCCTCGGCGTCGTCCTCCCCGCGGAAGCCGTAGACGGCCTGCCAACCGGGGAACGTGATCGTACGGCCGGACGCGGTCCACTCGGTGGCCACGTCGTCGGCGGTGGTGGCGGCGATCCGCACGGTGACCGTGTTGCCGCGAGCGTCGGGCATCTGGCTGGCCAGGGTGCGCTGCCAGATGAGCTCGTACAGGCGGAGCTGGTCGCCGCGCAGCTCCGACCGGAGCTGGTCCGGGCTGCGCCAGGTGTCACCCGCGGGCCGGATGGCCTCATGGGCCTCCTGGGCGTTCTTCGACTTCTTGGCGTAGGTGCGGGGTCCGTCGGTGAGGTACTCCTTGCCGAACTGCCGCTCGATCACCTGTCGGGCCGCGCGGACGGCCGAGTCCGACAGCGTCGTGCTGTCGGTCCGCATGTAGGTGATGTACCCGTCCTCGTAGAGGCCCTGGGCGATCGACATCACCTGGCGACTGCTCATGCGCAGCCGGGAGCCGCCGACCTGCTGGAGGGTCGAGGTGATGAACGGCGGCTTGGGACGGGAGGTGTACGGCTTGGTCTCGACCCTGGTGACGGCGAAGGGCCGGTCGGCCACACCGTCCTTGAGACGCTGCGCGCTGACCTCGTCGAGGACGGCGACGTCGTCGCGCTTCGTCCGCCCCTGCGAGTCGAAGTCGCGGCTGCCGCCGACGCGGTGACCGTCGATCGTGGCGAGCGAGGCGGTGAAGGCCGGCTCCGTCGGGAAGGTGGCGCTGAGGTCCCAGTAGCTGGCGGCCACGAAGGCCATCCGCTCCCGTTCCCGCTCCACGACGAGACGGACGCTCGGGGACTGCACGCGGCCGGCGCTCAGGCCCTGGCGGATCTTGCGCCAGCACACCTCGGACACGGGGTAGCCGTAGAGACGATCGACGATCCGGCGGCTCTCCTGGGCGTCCACGAGGCCGTAGTCGACGTCGCGGCTGTCGTCGATGGCGTGCTGGATGGCGGCCTGGGTGATCTCGTGGAACACCATCCGCTTCACCGGCACCTTCGGCTTGAGCACCTCGAGCAGGTGCCAGGAGATCGCCTCGCCCTCGCGGTCCTCATCAGTGGCGAGGTAGAGCTGGTCGGCCTCCTTGAGGGCCTTCTTCAGCTTTGCGATCGTCTCCTTCTTGCTGGCGTGCACCTCGTACTCGACGGCGAAGTCGTGGTCGACGTCGACGCTCAGGCCCTTGGCGGGCAGGTCACGGATGTGGCCCATGGAGGCGAGCACGGTGAACTCACCGCCGAGGAAGCCCTCGATGGTGCGGGCTTTGGCAGGGGACTCCACGATCACGAGGGGCTTGGCCACGGCGCAACATTGACCCCACGTCCCTGCCGCTTGTCAAACGGCGGACGTCGTTCCCCTACGGGGAAGTTCTTCCGGAACGGCGAGGTTCAACCTGGTCATGGACCTCTCCACCGCCCTCACCTTCGCCCGCCAGCACCCCCGGGGAGTGCTCACCACCCAGAAGCGCGACGGCCGCCCGCAGCTGTCGAACGTGATGTTCGCCGTCGCCGACGACGGGAGCGTCCGGGTGTCGATCACCGCCGATCGGGCCAAGCACAAGAACCTGGTTCGCGACGCCCGCGCCTCGCTGCACGTGACCCAGGACGACTTCTACGCCTACGCCGTGCTCGAGGGAGATGTGGAGCTCAGCGAGGTCGCCGCGGCTCCGGACGACGCCACGGTCGACGAGCTCGTCGACCTCTACCGAGCGATGGTCGGCGAGCACCCCGATTGGGACGAGTACCGCGTCACCATGGTCACCGACCGCCGCGTGGTCGCGCGCCTCCGCCCCACCCACGCCTACGGCATGCTGCCCCCGCCCACCTGAGCGGCCTCCGATTCAACTTGCGACATCGGGCACCCGAATCAGGCGCTAGTTGTCGCCGACTACCGTCCCTCGGTGCCCGCCAACATGCGACATCGGGCACCCGAATCGGGCGTTCGATGTCGCAAGCTGACCAGGCGACCCGGGTCAGGCACGGGACCTGGCCAGGTCGATCGCCGCCCGAACGGTTGCGACGATGCCAGCGGGGTCGCGCACGAGCGCATCCCAGGTGAACCGAAGGACGATCCACCCGTCCAGGACGATGCCGTTCTGGCGTGGCCGATCGGACTCGAACACCTTGCGTTCCCGATGGACGCCACCGTCGAGCTCGATGGCGATCCGAAGGCGTGGGTAGGCCAGGTCGACCTCGGCGAGGAAGTGGCCGTCATGGCCGATCAGCCGGTGGTGCACCACGGGTTCAGGCAGCCCGTGCTCGACGAGGAGCGCGAGGACGAGGAGCTCGAACGTGCTGTCTGTGACCTCGTCACGGTGCATGTTCGCCGTGATCACCCGTCGGAGGCGACGAATGCCAGGGCGACCACGGCGCGCGTGCTTCGCGAGCGTCGCGACGAGCTCGGGCCAGGTCGTCAGCCTCCTCCGACGAGCCCCCTCGATCACCTCGAGGAGTCGTAGGTCGGGGGTTCGCCGAGCGAGGTCGAGGAGCGTTCGCGCTGGATCGGTGACGGGGATGCCGTCCCGGGTCCGTCGTCCGCACCGGTCGAGGTCCGTGCTCTCGTGGACTCGGACCCCGGTCCGCCGGAACCGAGCGCCACGCGGCACGGTGAGCTCAGGCGTCCCGCGCGGGAAGCCCTCGAACCCCCAGACGGCGGCCGCGGCGCGGTGAGACGCGAGTGCACCCTCGCCCGCGGAGAGGACGTGCCCGAGCAGCCTCGCCTCCCAGGTCACGGGCGTTCCCGACACGTGGTAGAGGTCCTGCTCGAGGCGATCGAGTCGGCCCGCCGCAACGCGTGTCCACAACATCTTGCGGGTCAGCCCCCGCTCGACGGCTTGGGCTCCCAGGAAGACCGAATGCTGGGAGTGGCCCAGTTCGGCGATGACCTCGTCTGCCGCTCCCACGTGCGTCCTCCCGCGGCCGGTGACCCGCAGGGGAAGCGCAACCGAACCTAGGGGACCGAGCCGTCGAGGGGAACCCGCCCGATCGCCGAGCCGGCCCACCGGCCCCCCCGCCTCACCTTGCGACAACCGGCGCCCGAATCAGGCACCTGATGTCGCAGGCAGAGGGGGAGGCTGCGGAGGGCACGGACGTGCGACATCGAGCGCCCGAATCGGGCGGTCCATGTCGCAGGCTGACGTGGTGGATCGGCCGGTGGGTCAGACCTTGACGAGGATGGCGTCGCCTTGGCCGCCGCCACCGCACAGCGCGGCTGCGCCCATGCCGCCGCCACGCCGGTTGAGCTCGTTGAGCAGCGTCAGCGTGATGCGGGTGCCGGACATGCCGAGTGGGTGGCCCACCGCGATGGCCCCACCGTTGACGTTGACGATCTCGTCGGTGATGCCGAGGTCCTGCATCGAAGCCAGGCCCACGGCCGCGAAGGCCTCGTTGAGCTCGAACAGGGAGAGGTCCTTCACCTGCCTGCCGGCTCGATCCAGCGCCGCCTTGATGGCACGCGCGGGCTGCGTGATCAGCGACGCGTCGGGGCCGGCGACCTGGCCGTAGCCCACGATCTCGCCGATGGGCTGTGCGCCCAGCTTCTCGGCCGCCGCCTTCGACGTCACGATCACCGCGGCGCCACCGTCGGAGATCTGCGAGGCGTTGCCGGCCGTGATGTGACCGGCCTTGTCGAAGGCGGGACGCAGGGAGGCGAGCGACTCGAGAGTGGTCTCACCCCGCACGCCCTCGTCGGTGTCGAAGATCACCGGGTCGCCCTTGCGCTGGGGGATCTCGACCGCCACGATCTCGTCGTCGAACAGCCCGTCCTTCTGCGCCCGGGCCGCCCGCTCGTGCGACTTGGCGGCGATCTCGTCCTGGGGCTCGCGGGCGAGCCCGGCCGACGCGGCGTACTTCTCCGTGCCAGCACCCATCGCGCACTGGTCGAACGCGCAGAACAAGCCGTCGTACATCATCGAGTCGATGACCTTCTGGTCGCCGATGCGGTAGCCGGCCCGCGCGCCTGGCAGCAGGTACGGGGCCTGCGTCATCGACTCCATGCCCCCAGCCACGACGATGTCGGCTTCGCCCGACTGGATCATCTGGTCGGCCAGGTGGATCGCGTTGATGCCCGAGAGGCACACCTTGTTGACGGTGGTGGCCGGCACGGTCATCGGGATGCCGCCGTTGACGGCGGCCTGGCGCGCGGTGATCTGGCCCGCGCCCCCACCCAGCACGTGGCCCATGAAGACGTAGTCGACCTGTTCTCCGCTGAGGCCGGCCCGGACGAGCGCCTCCTTGATGGCCAGCCCGCCGAGCTCAGCGGCGGAGAACCCCGCCGAGCGCGCCGGACAGCTTGCCGATCGGCGTGCGAGCGCCCGCCAGGATCACGGAACCAGCCATGCAACTTCCCCCCAAGAACGTCGGGTTGTGGTCGGGCCAGCGTAGTGAGGCGCCCGCCGGACCGGCCAGACGAGCGGGTGATCAGGAGCTGAGGTGGTACGACGAGTCGAACGCTCGGGCGATCGCGGACCTGAGCATGCTGTCGAGACCCGTCGGGACGAGGGTGTCGACCGGTTCGTGGGACGGTGCCCCCTCGGCGGTGAGGTCGATCACGCGCGGTGCACGTGGGGTCTGACCGATGAGGACCGCCTTCTGCTCGGCGATCGCGAGGAGCCGACGCGCCTTGGCGACGAGCAGCTCGGCTTCCTGCTCACGCTGACGGCGGTAGCGATCGGCGTCGGAGCGGATGCGAGCCGCGTCCTCCTCTGCTCGGTCGATCAGCTCGCGCGCCGCGCCATAGGCCTCGGTCACCGCTGCCGCCTCCACTCCCGTGCCACCAGTCACATCGCCCTCCACACCCGACGCCCGCTGGCGGGGATGGTAACGGTTGGCCGCCGAGGCCGACGGATCGGTAGAGTCGTATGACCTGCAGCGGGCCAACGTCGTCCCACCGCAGAGCTCTGGACCTGCTCTCTCCGATCCACCGCTCACGGGATGGACATCTGATGCTGCCCACCAAGCAAGGCCTCTACGATCCGCGCTTCGAGCACGACGCGTGCGGTGTGTCGTTCGTGGCCGACCTGCAAGGTCGCCGCTCGCACCGCATGGTCGAGCTGGGCCTCGCCTCGCTGTGCAACCTCGACCACCGGGGCGCCACGAACGCCGAGCCCAACGTCGGTGACGGCGCCGGGATCCTCATCCAGGTGCCGGACCGCTTCCTCCGCGAGGTCGTCGACTTCGAGCTCCCCGCGGCGGGCTCCTACGCGACCGGCATCGCCTTCCTGCCCCGTGACCCGGAGCACGAGTCCGCGGCCATGGCTGGCATCGAGAAGATCGCGGCCAGCGAGGGCCTCCAGGTGCTGGGCTGGCGTCAGGTGCCGGTCGACAGCTCGATGATCGGCCGACAGGCCGCTGACGCGGAGCCGTCGTTCCGCCAGGTGTTCCTGAGCGCTGCCGAGGGCCACCGACCGCTCGCCGGCATCGACCTCGACCGCGCCTGCTTCGTGATCCGCAAGCGCATCGAGCACGAGCTCGTCGGCCCCGAGACCGACGGCGTCTACTTCCCGAGCCTGTCGGCCCGCACCCTCGTGTACAAGGGGATGCTCATCTCGTACCAGGTCGGCGCCTTCTTCACGGATCTGGCCGACGAGCGCCTGGAGTCGGCGCTGGCGCTCGTGCACAGCCGCTTCTCCACGAACACGTTCCCGTCGTGGCCCCTGGCCCACCCCTACCGCTTCGTGGCGCACAACGGCGAGATCAACACGGTCATGGGCAACGAGAACTGGATGCAGGCGCGCGAGGCGCTGCTCGACACCGACCTCATCGACGGGCTGGAGCGGGCCTTCCCCATCTGCACGCCGGGCAGCTCCGACACGGCCCGCTTCGACGAGGTGCTCGAGCTCCTCCACCTCGGCGGGTACTCGCTGCCCCACGCCGTGCTGATGATGATCCCAGAGGCCTGGGAGCACCACGAGTCGATGCCGGACTGGAAGCGCGACTTCTACCGCTTCCACGCGTCGGTCATGGAGCCATGGGACGGACCGGCATCGATCGCCTTCACGGATGGCACGGTCATCGGCGCCGTCCTCGACCGCAACGGGCTCCGCCCGTCCCGCTACTGGGTGACCGCTGACGGGCTCGTGGTGATGGCGTCGGAGGTCGGGGTGCTGCCCATCGACCCGGCCACGATCGTCCAGAAGGGCCGCCTCCAGCCGGGCCGGATGTTCCTGATCGACACGAACCTCGGTCGCATCGTCGGTGACGACGAGATCAAGGAGGCGCTGGCGGCCCAGCAGCCCTACGGCGAGTGGCTCCACGCCGGGCTCGTGCACCTCGACGACCTGCCGGCCCGCGCCTTCCTGACGCCCCAGCACGCGTCAGTGGTGAAGCACCAGCGGGTGTTCGGGTACACCACCGAGGAGCTGAAGATCCTCGTCGCGCCGATGGCCCGCACCGGCGCCGAACCGATCGGATCGATGGGCACCGACACCCCCGTGGCCGTCCTGTCCGACCGATCGCGCCTGCTGTTCGACTACTTCCAGCAGCTCTTCGCACAGGTCACCAACCCGCCGCTCGATGCGATCCGCGAGGAGCTCGTGACCTCGATGGGCGGCACGATCGGTCCCGAGGGCAACCTGCTGCGCCCGGGGCCGTCGTCGTGCCGCCAGGTGGTGCTGCCCCACCCGGTCCTCACCAACGACGAGCTGGCCAAGCTCCTCTACATCAACGACGACAACGACATGCCCGGCTTCAAGCCCTTCGCCATCGACGGGCTCTACCGCGTGGCCGAGGGCGGGCAGGGCCTGCGCCGAGCCCTCGACGAGGTGCGGGCCAAGGTGACGGCGGCCATCGCGGACGGGGCCAAGATCATCGTGCTCTCGGACCGCTACTCCTCCGACGAGCTCGCACCCATCCCGTCACTGCTCCTGACCGCGGCGGTGCACCACCACCTGATCCGGGAGAAGACCCGCACGCAGGTGGGCCTGGTCGTCGAGTGCGGCGACGCCCGCGAAGTGCACCACATGGCACTGCTGCTCGGCTACGGCGCGGGCGCCATCAACCCGTACCTCGCCTTCGAGACGATCGAGGACATGATCGACCACGGCGTGATCACCGGCATCACGAAGCGCCAGGCCGTCAACAACTTCGTCAAGGCGAGCACCAAGGGCGTGCTGAAGATCATGTCGAAGATGGGCATCTCCACGGTCGCGTCGTACACGGGCGCCCAGGTGTTCGAGGCGATCGGACTCTCGGAGGAGCTCGTGGACGAGTACTTCACTGGGACGACGAGCCGCATCGGCGGGGTCGGCCTCGACGTGCTCGCGGAGGAGGTCGCCCGACGCCACCGGTTCGCTCACCTCCCCCGTCCCGAGGAGGCGGCGCACCGCGATCTGTGGGTTGGTGGCGAGTACCAGTGGCGACGCGAAGGCGAGCACCACCTGTTCAACCCCGAGACGGTCTTCAAGCTCCAGCACGCCACCCGCACGAAGCGCTACGACATCTTCAAGGAGTACACCACCCGGGTCGACGACCAGTCCCGCAAGCTCGCCACCCTGCGGGGCCTCTTCGAGCTCACGGCGAGCGACCGGCCGTCCGATCCCGATCGAGGAGGTGGAACCGGTCAGCTCGATCGTCAAGCGCTTCTCGACCGGTGCCATGAGCTACGGCTCGATCTCCATGGAGGCCCATCAGACGCTCGCCATCGCGATGAACCGCCTCGGGGGCAAGTCGAACACCGGTGAGGGGGGCGAGGACCCGGAGCGCCTCCACGACCCTGAGCGCCGTAGCGCGATCAAGCAGGTGGCGTCGGGCCGCTTCGGCGTCACCTCCGAGTACCTCACGAACGCCGACGACCTGCAGATCAAGATGGCCCAGGGCGCCAAGCCCGGCGAGGGCGGTCAGCTGCCCGGCGGCAAGGTGTACCCGTGGATCGCGAAGACCCGGTACAGCACGCCCGGAGTGGGCCTCATCTCGCCGCCGCCGCACCACGACATCTACTCCATCGAGGATCTCAAGCAGCTCATCCACGACCTCAAGAACGCCAACCCCGAGGCGCGGGTGCACGTGAAGCTGGTGGCCGAGGTGGGCGTGGGCACCGTGGCGGCGGGCGTGTCGAAGGCGAAGGCCGACGTCGTGCTCATCTCGGGGCACGACGGCGGCACCGGGGCCAGCCCGCTCAACTCGCTGAAGCACGCCGGCGCACCCTGGGAGCTCGGCCTGGCCGAGACGCAGCAGACGCTGCTGCTCAACGGGCTCCGCGACCGGATCGTCGTGCAGACCGACGGTCAGATGAAGACGGGGCGCGACGTCGTCATCGCGGCGTTGCTCGGCGCCGAGGAGTACGGCTTCGCGACCGCCCCGCTCGTCGTGTCGGGCTGCATCATGATGCGCGTCTGCCACCTCGACACGTGCCCGGTGGGCGTCGCCACGCAGAACCCGGAGCTGCGCGCCCGCTTCAACGGTCAACCGGAGTTCGTGGAGACCTTCTTCGAGTACATCGCGGAAGAGGTGCGCGAGCTCCTGGCGATGCTCGGGTTCCGGTCTCTCGCCGAGGCCGTCGGTCAGGTGCGGTGCCTCGACACCCGTCCTGCCGTCGACCACTGGAAGGCCAGCGGCCTCGATCTGTCGTCGATCCTCCACCAGCCTGAGTCGCCGTTCGAGCAGGACCTGCTCTGCACGGGCACCCAGGACCATGGGCTCGAGAGCGCCCTCGACAACGAGCTGATCCGCCAGGCGGCTCCGGCGCTGGAGACGGCCCAGCCAGTGGAGATCGATGTCGAGATCAAGAACACGAACCGCACGGTCGGCACGATGCTCGGCCACGAGGTGACCAAGCGCTACCGCGGCGAGGGGCTGCCGGACGACACGATCCGGATCAACCTGACGGGGTCCGCCGGCCAGAGCTTCGGCGCGTTCGTGCCACGCGGCATCACGCTGCGCCTCGAGGGCGACGCCAACGACTACGTCGGCAAGGGGCTCTCGGGCGGGCGGCTCATCGTGCGCCCACCGACGCACACGCACCCGTCGTTCGTGGCGGAGGACAACATCATCGCCGGCAACGTGATGCTCTACGGGGCCACAGGCGGCGAGGCCTACGTGCGCGGCATCGTCGGCGAGCGCTTCTGCGTTCGGAACTCGGGCGCCACGGCGGTGGTCGAGGGCGTCGGTGACCACGGGTGCGAGTACATGACCGGTGGCCGGGCGGTCGTGCTGGGGCCAACCGGCCGGAACTTCGGTGCTGGGATGTCCGGGGGCATCGCATACGTGTACGACCCGGACGACACGTTCTTCCGGCGCCTGAACGCGGAGATGGTGGAGCTGGAACCCGTCGAGCCCGACGAAGGCGAGTGGCTCCGCGAGGTGCTGCGGACCCACGAGCACGCCACGGGCTCGCCGGTGGCGACGCGCCTGCTGCAGCGGTGGCACACCGAGGTCCGCCGATTCAAGAAGGTCATGCCACGCGACTACAAGCGCGTGCTCCAGGCGGCGAGGCTCGCCGAGGAGTCAGGGATGGACGTGGACGAGGCGATCATGGCGGCTGCCCATGGGTAGGACCTCGTCGTCGGTCGCCTGCGGCGACCTCCTCCGAACATGGTCGGTGCGCCCTTCGGGCGCGCTCGTCGCTGCTCAGGGGTCGGCGGAGCCGCCCCTTCGCGGGTGGGGGGCTCCGGCGGAGCCTCTGCCCCCCACACCCCCCACCGGCCCACTCGGCCTTCTTGTCACGAGGTCTGCCTCTCATGGGTGATGTCAAGGGGTTCCTGAAGCATGGGCGGGAGCTGCCCACTCGGCGGCCGGTGCCGGTGCGGCTGCTCGACTGGAAGGAGGTGTACGAGCCCTTCCCCGAGGACCACCTGCAGACGCAGGCGTCGAGGTGCATGGACTGCGGCATCCCGTTCTGCAACAACGGCTGCCCGCTCGGCAACCTCATCCCCGACTGGAACGATCTCGTCTACAGGGACCGCTGGCGGGACGCGATCGACCGGCTCCACGCCACCAACAACTTCCCCGAGTTCACCGGCCGACTGTGCCCGGCGCCTTGCGAGGGCGCGTGCGTGCTGGGCATCAACCAGGACCCGGTGACGATCAAGCAGGTCGAGGTGTCCATCATCGACCGGGCCTGGGACGAGGGCTGGGTCGTGCCGATGCCGCCGTCGGTCCTCACCGGCAAGGCCGTTGCCGTGATCGGCTCGGGACCGGCCGGGCTCGCCGCCGCGCAGCAGCTGACGCGCGCCGGCCACCGGGTCGTCGTCTTCGAGCGGGCCGACCGCGTCGGTGGCCTCCTCCGCTACGGCATCCCTGAGTTCAAGATGGAGAAGCGCCACCTCGACCGCCGCCTCGCGCAGATGGAGGCCGAGGGGACCGAGTTCCGCGCAAACGTCAACGTCGGGATCGACGTCACCGTCGACGAGCTCCGCGACGAGTTCGACGCGCTGGTGCTGGCGGGTGGCGCGACCGTGGGGCGCGACCTCCCGGTGCCGGGGCGCGAGCTGGATGGGATCCACCAGGCGATGGATTTCCTGCCGTGGTCGAACAAGGCGCAGGAGGGCGACCTCGACGTCGAGGACGTGCCGATCACTGCCACGGGCAAGGACGTGATCATCATCGGTGGTGGAGACACCGGGGCGGACTGCCTCGGCACCACCCACCGCCACAGGGCACGGTCGGTGACGCAGCTCGAGATCCTGCCCCGGCCTGTCGACGGGCGGCCCGACGCCAATCCCTGGCCCACCTACCCCATGAGCTACAAGGTCACCTCCGCACACGAGGAGGGAGGCGAGCGGATCTACGCCGTCAACACCGAGTGCTTCCTGGGCGACGACGACGGGCACGTGCGCGCGCTCCGCCTGCACGAGGTGGCGATGGTCGACGGGCGCTTCGAGAAGGTCGAGGGCACCGACCGCGAGCTCCCGTGCCAGCTCGTGCTGCTCGCGATGGGCTTCCTGGGGCCCGAGCGTGAGGGCCTGCTCGAGCAGCTCGGCGTGGAGCTCGACGCGAGGACGAACGTCGCCCGCGACGATCGCTTCGCCACCAGCGTCGACGGCGTCTTCGTGGCCGGCGACATGGGCCGCGGTCAGAGCCTCATCGTGTGGGCGATCGCGGAGGGCCGCAGCGCGGCGGCGGGCGTGGATCGCTACCTCATGGGCGAGACCGCCCTCCCGCGCATCATCGACCCGACGGACCGCCCCCTCACCTAGCTAGCGAACGGCCGAGCGGGCCTCCACGTCCACCGCCGAGGCCCGGTACACGCGCAGTGCGTCCGTCAGCCCCTTGACGAAGACGGGACCGAGCGCCTCGAACCGCACCCCACCGTCGTCCTGCTCGTCCCGCGCGCTCTCGGACACGAGCACCTCGGTCGCGCACGCGAGCTCCCCGATGCGAGCGGCCACGTTCACGTCGTGCCCGATGAGGTCGTCGCCCAGCACGCGAGCGGTGCCCACGTGCACGCCGGTGCGGATCCACAACGGGGTGTCGGGCGTCGCGAGCTCCGCGCACCTGGTGGTGAGCGCCAAGAGGGACGAGACCGAGCTGGCGGGTCGGGTGAAGTGCACGAGCAGCCCATCACCGATCCGGTTGACGATGCGGGCGCCCGCGGGGAGGGCCTCGCTCACGTACGTGCCGAAGGTCTCGACGAGCTCGATGGCTGCGTCGTCGCCGCGCTCGGCCGTGAAGGCGGTGAAGCCGGCGAGGTCGCAGAACGCGAAGGCGCCCCGTGCCGAGGACGAGGCGGTGCTGGCCACGGTCAGGCCCGCAACACCTTGATCGAGCCGCTGAACGACTCGACGGTCAGCCTCCCATCGGATCCCGGCAGGACGTCCGACTGCACGCGGCCGGACCGGCTGACCAGGTGCTGATCCGGCTGCACGCCCGCTGGGACGGACACGGACACTCGACCCGACATGGTGCTCACATCCACCGACCCGGCCCTCGTCAGGCCGAGCACGACCCGCCCGCTGACGGCGTGCACCTGGGCGTCGCCGACGGCATCCACCTCGAGTCGGCCCGATGCGACGGTGGCCTCGATGGCGCCGGCGTGCCCGATCGTCACGGAACCGCTGGTCGATGCCACGCGGCACAGCCCGTCGCAGCGTCCGACCTCGACCCGGCCCGACGCCGACCGCACCTCGACGTCGCGCGCCTCCTCGATCGAGATGCGGCCGGAGCGACCGGTGACCGCCACCCGACCCAATCGACCATGGCACTCGACCCTCCCGGAGCTCGAGCCGATGACGACGTCGCTCCCCTCGGGGCAGGCGATCTCGACGCGACCGCTCGGTCCCGTTCGCACCACGCCGTCAGCGCGGATCTCGGCGCGGCCGCTCAGCACCTCAGGCCGGGCGATGGGCCGAGCCCGGATGACGACCGAGCCGCTGAGGGTGGCGATCTCGAGCGCGCCGATCCCCTGCTCGGCCGTCGCATCCCCCGTCATCGCCCCGCACGCTACGCCGGAGTCGCTCTGGCGGGTAGATGACCTGCGTCACGGTGACACGCCGGCCGACATCGGCGTCAGTCGAGGGCCGCTTCGAAGCGTCCACGCAGGAAGTCACCCACCTCGAGGGGGACGCGGCCCTGGTCGCTGCTCGACGCTCCGTCGAAGCCGCCCGCGTGCAGCGTGAGGACCTGTGACCAGCCGTGCAGGGCATGGAGGGCCTCCCAGGTGCGCAGCCGGCCGTCGTCAAGGCCTGCGCTGGCCTCGTAGGCGCGGCGGTAGCGGCGCGCGAGCCGGGGCCCGGCAACCGTCAGCACGCGCCGCTCGAGCCCGCTGCTCGCCGCGATCGCGGCGATGTGGAAGAGGAGCAGCGTCCGGGACACGTCGGCCTCACGCGGACCGAGACCCGCATCGGTCCAGTCGATCACCGATGCCGTCGCACCCTCCACCATGACGTTCAGCGGGTGGAAGTCTCCGTGGCACACCACGGCCGGCCCGGTGGTGGCCGCGCCGGCCAGGTCGGACGCTCGCTCGACGGCGGCGGCGAGCTGAGGGTCGCCGAGGTCGGCGGCTGCTCGACGTGACAGCGAGAGCCGCTGGTCGACCAGCACGAGCGGATCCGTGGAGCTGGGCCAACCGTCCAACGGCAGCGCGTGGAGTGCGAGCTGGATGCCGGCGAGCTGGCGCACCAGGGCCAGCGCCCGCCACGGCCGAGCGGTGAGGGCATCGAGCATCGTGGTCCCGGGAGCGCGCTCCATGACCTGCGCTGGCAAGCCGAACAGCTCGTCCGGAGTCAGCACCTCGAGCACGGCGGGTGCCGGGAAGCCCTTCGCCGCGGCCCATCCCTGCACGGCGGCTTCCCGGTGCGCCTGCGCCACGCGGTCGACGGAAGGGAGGAGCCGCACCACGAGCGGCTCGCACCACGCCGCCGGGAGCTGCGCACCGGTCAGGTCGACCAGGTGGATGTACGAGTCGAAGCCGGCGCCGACCGCCGCCGGCGAGCCCACCACCGACACCTCACCGCCGAAGCGCCGCTCGGCCCAGCCCCGCAGCGCGTCCGCCACCGCGGCTGGGTCATGGGGATCGACGGCCATCACGCTGGAACCTACGCGGCGCGAGAGCGATGCGCGGATAGGTCGCCGCTGTACCGCCGTAGGGGTGAAGAGCCGGCGCTGTGCCATCTGGTCGCCTCACCTACCGGCTCGGCTCCTAGGCGGCGACGCGGCTCCAGATGTCGTTGCAGGACTCGCACACCGACGGAGGGATGACGCCCACGCGCATGAGCACGGCGAAGGCCTTGCAGCCGAGGCAGTACCCGACGAAGGCCTCGAGCGAGGCGGCCACGGCGAGGGCACCGAGGACCAGCTGCGCCGTGCCGAACTGGTCGTAGGCGTAGGTGAGCACGACGGCGGTCAGGGTGAAGGCGGCGCCGATGCCCTGCGCGAAGCGCTTGGGTGGTCCTGGGACCAACCTCGGCTCCAGGCCGAGCGCCGGCGTGACCACGCGCGTGACGAGCTGCCCGAGCGGGCTGAGGCGGGGACCGGTGAGCACCCGGGCCACGAACCCGTAGGCGAGGACCACGGTGAGCCAGCGCACGTCGAAGGTGATGGTGGCGACGGCCATCAGCACGACGCCGCCGGCCACGAGCCGGGCCGACACCTCGTTCACGGGGTTGGGGAAGTCCAGCAGGGCCACGACGGCAGGATACCTGACCAAGTCGATCAACAATCAAGTGCGGCAGAGATCAGGCCAGCGCGGCGAGGCGCTCGACGGCCTCGCGCAGCACCTCGGTCCGCTTGCAGAAGGCGAACCGCACGAGGTGCTGACCCGTCGCCGGGTCCTCGTAGAAGACGGAGCTCGGCACCGCGACGACGCCGCAGCGCTCAGGCAGGGAGCGGCAGAACTCGAGCCCGTCGGCGCCGCCGACCGGTCGGATGTCGACGGTCGCGAAGTAGGTGCCCTGCGGCACGAAGACCTCGAAGCCAGTGGCCCGGAGCCCGTCGCAGAGCAGGTCCCGCTTGGCGCGCAGCGTGCTGCTCAGCGCGGCGTAGAAGTCGTCGCCCAGCCCGAGGCCCATGGCGATGGCCGGCTGGAAGGGCGCACCGTTCGCGTAGGTGAGGAACTGCTTGGCCGTGCGCACGGCCGCCACCAGCGGAGCCGGCCCGGTGGCCCAGCCGATCTTCCAGCCGGTGAAGGAGAACGTCTTGCCCGCCGACGAGATCGTGAGGGTTCGCTCCGCCATCCCGGGGAAGCTCGCGAGCGGTCGATGGGTGCCGTCGAACACGAGGTGCTCGTAGACCTCGTCGGTGATGGCGATGAGATCGCGCTCCACGCACAGCGACGCGATGGACGCCAGCTCGTCGGTGGTGAAGACCTTCCCGGTGGGGTTGTGCGGCGAGTTGAGCAGCACCAGGCGCGTGCGGTCCGACACCAGCGCGGCCATCGCGTCGACGTCAGCGACATGGTCGGGTGGAACGAGCGTCACCGGTCGCAGCCGCGCGCCGGCCATGGCCGCAACGGCTCGATAGGAGTCGTACGTGGGCTCGAAGGCGACGATCTCGTCGCCCGGATCGCACAGCGACAGCACCGCGGCGGCGATCGCCTCCGTCGCGCCGGCGGTCACGAGCACCTCGGTGGCCGGGTCGACCGCAAGCCCCCAGAACCGCTGCTGGTGGTCGGCGATGGCCTGGCGCAACGACTCGATCCCGAGGCCGGGCGGGTACTGGTTCTGGCCGGACCGGATCGCGGCGACGGCGGCCTCGGCCACCTCGGTCGGGCCGTCCTCGTCCGGGAACCCCTGCCCGAGGTTGATCGCGTCGGTGGCGACGGCCAGTGCCGACATCTCCGCGAAGATCGTCGTGCCGAGCCCGTGGAGGCGGGCGGCGAGCAGCGGTCTGGCCATGCGACATCCTGCCAGCCGTCCAATCACGACTATCCCACTCGGGATTGAGAAGTTAGGCTGCGCCCATGCCGGTGACCCTCGACGCCCTGTCCCTCACCCCGCTCGGTGGCACCTTCGCTGTCCAGATCGAAGCGTTGCACCTCGGTCAACCGCTCGACGGCGCGACGGTCCACGCGCTGCACGCCGCGCTGGCCGAGCACAAGGTGCTCGTGTTCCGCGACCAGAACCTCACGCCCGACCAGCTCGTCGCGCTCGGCCGCCAGCTGGGCGAGCTCACCGCGGCCCACCCGGTGCTGCCTCCCATCGACGCCGACCACCCCGAGCTTCTGGAGATCGACGCCACCCGGTCGCGTGAAGACCCCCGCTACCGGGACGAGTACGAGAACGACACCTGGCACACCGATGTCTCCTTCATGCCGGATCCGCCCCTCGGGTCGATCCTGTCCGGTGTGGTGATCCCCACCCACGGGGGCGACACCGCGTTCGCCGACCTGCAGGCCGCCTACGACGCCCTCAGCGCCCCGATCCGCGCCCTCGTCGACGGCCTCGACGCCGAGCACGACGGTCGAGCGGAGTTCGCCACGTTCCTGGCCGAGCACCCCGAGGGCGGCACGTGGGGCGGGCAGCGCTTCACCGTCCTCGAACCGGTCCGGCACCCGGTGGTGCGAGCACACCCCATGACCTGCCGCCCCGGGCTGTTCGTGAACCCCACCTTCACCACCCGGATCGTCGGGCTCTCCCGTGCTGAGAGCCGCGCGCTGCTCGCCCTCCTCTTCGAGCACATCACGCAGCCGGAGCGCACCTTCCGCCACCGGTGGCAGCAGGGCGACATCGTGATGTGGGACAACCGGGCCACGCTCCACGTCGGCGTGCGCGACTTCGGTGAGGCGCCACGCGTGCTGCACCGGGTCACCCTCTCCGGCAACGTGCCCTACCGCCCCGTGCGCTGAGCCTCGCCGTCAGGACGGGTCGGCTTCGCCCTGCCCGGGAGCGGTCGGTAGGTTTCCGCTCCATGCAGGACTTCCTCGAAGCCATCGAAGGCGGCGCGTCCGGCGAGGACATCGCGGCGCTGCCCATCCCCGAGAGCTACCGGGCCGCGCACGTGCTGCGGGCCGAGCAGACCATGTGGGAGGGCGTCGAGTCCGCCGACAAGGACCCCCGCAAGTCGCTCCACGTGAGTGAGGTGCCGACCCCGGAGCTCGCGCCGGACGAGGTGTACCTCGGCGTGATGGCCTCCTCCATCAACTTCAACACCGTCTGGACCTCGATCTTCGAGCCGCTGCCCACCTTCGGGTTCCTCGACCGCCTCGGCAAGGAGTCGGTGTGGGGCCAGCGCCACGCCCTCGACCACCACGTGGTCGGCTCGGACGCATCGGGCGTCGTGCTGCGCGTCGGCTCCGCGGTGCGCAACTGGAAGCCGGGCGACCGGGTCACGGTCCACTGCAACTACCTCGACGACCAGGACCCGTCGCAGCACGACGATGCGATGCTGGCCGCCAACCAGCGCATCTGGGGCTTCGAGTCGAACTTCGGCGGCCTCGCGGACCTCGCCGTCGTGAAGGCCAACCAGCTCATGCCGAAGCCCGAGCACCTGACCTGGGAGGAGAGCGCCGTCAATGGGCTGTGCGCGTCCACCAGCTACCGCATGCTCGTCGGCCGCCACGCCGCCCAGATGAAGCAGGGCGACTCGGTGTTCCTGTGGGGCGCCACCGGCGGGATCGGTGCCTACGGGGTGCAGCTGGTCCTCAACGGCGGCGGCACGCCCGTCGGTGTGGTGTCGAGCCCGGAGCGGGTGAAGCTGCTCGAGGCCATGGGCTGCGAGCACGTCATCGACCGCGCGGCCGAGGGCTACCAGTTCTGGAAGGACGACCACACCCAGGACGAGGCCGAGTGGCGCCGCCTCGGCAAGAAGGTGCGCGGCCTGATCGGCGAGGACCCGAGCATCGTGTTCGAGCACCCCGGGCGGTCGACCTTCGGCGCGTCCGTGTTCATCGCCAAGCGCGGCGGCACGATCGTCACCTGCGCGGCGACGTCGGGCTTCATGCTCGAATACGACAACCGGCACCTCTGGATGAAGCTGAAGCGGATCGTGTCGTCGCACTTCGCCAACTACCAGGAGGCGTGGGACATGAACCGCCTCATCGACCAGGGCCGCATCCAGCCGGTGATGTCAGCCGCCTACGACCTGCCCGACGTCGGCGAGGCGGCCCGTGCCGTCCACCGCAACGAGGCCGAGGGCAAGCTGGCCGTGCGCTGCCTGGCGCCCACCGCCGGGCTCGGGATCAAGGATCCCGAGAAGCGCGAGCGCATCGGCGAGGACAGGATCACCCTGTTCCAGCGCCACGCCCGGGGCGAGCTCTAGGAGACCTGATGCTGCTGACCGAGATCGATCACATCGCCATCGCTGTCCGTGACCTCGAGGCGGCCATCGCCTACTACCAGGAGGCCTTCGGCGCCGAGGTCCACCACCGTGAGATCGTCGACAGCGACGGCGTCGAGGAGGCGCTGATCAAGGTGGCGGACTCCTACATCCAGCTGACCGCTGCCACCCGGCCGGACTCCCCGATCGCCAAGTCGATCGAGAAGCGGGGAGAGGGCCTGCACCACGTCGGCTACCGCGTCGACGACTGCGCCGCCGCGCTGGCTGCAATGGTCGCAGCGGGCGCCACGGCCATCGATCAGGCCCCGCGTCCGGGCAGCCGCGGCACCACCGTCGCGTTCGTGCACCCCAAAGGCAGCTTCGGCACCCTCATCGAGCTGGTGCAGGAGTAGCGCTCCCTACGGTGCGTTGAGGGCCGCGATCCAGGCCGACACCACCGCGTCGAGCTGGTCCGGGTCCGATCCCTCCACGAGCAGGGCGAGCCCACCGTGTCGGAAGGCGCGCGCCGAGGTCGCGCCGTCGGCACCGTCGGCGCCCAGAACCACCCGACCGAGCACCTCGACCGTCTCCACCGGTGCCCCGGCGGTTCGCGAGGCGACCAGCTCGGCGAGGGCCGCCTCGAGCGGCTCTGCCCATGGGTAGGTCTGCGGATCCACCGTGTAGGCCCACACCGTGGTGCGGCGCTCACCGGCGACCACGCCGTACCGGCCCTCGAAGCGCGTCGCACCAGCCAGGGTCGGCGGGTCAGGAGGCGACTCCTCCTCGGGCGGTGGGAACGCCTCGAACGTGACGGTGGGCACCGTCACGAAGGCGGCCTCCAGGGGAAGCGCGACGAGCGGGGTCCTGGGCTCCGGAGCACCCGGGATGCCGGCCGCCAGCGCGGTCAGCTGCCGCTCGACCACGATGCCGGCGTCGGCGTCGGCGGCGGTTCGCACGACGACCAGCAGGTTGCCCTCGAGGTAGGCGATGGTGGTGCCCGCGTCGCCGCGCGCCTGGATCGTGGTGCGGCCGGCGACGTCGGCCGCGGTCGGAGCGTCGTCACCCAGCGACGCGACGACACCTCGCGCGAAGCCGTCGAGCACCGCCCGGTCGAAGAGCTCGGCACCGTCGAGGGCGAGCACCAGTGCCTCCCCGAGGGCGCGCCCGTCGAACCGCGAGTAGATCCGTCGCGCCGTCACCGACGCGACCTCCGGGTCCTCGAGGAAGGCATCGGCGGCCGCCTGCTGGCTGGGCAGCGGCTGCCCATAGGCGAGGCCGTCACCAGTGAGGACCTGCACCGGGTCGACCGCAGCGAGCTCGATGCCGCCGGCCAACGTCGGCAGCACCACGGGGTTCGGTCCGTCGTCGCTGGTGGCCGACGTCGCCTCGTCTGACGCCTCGCCTCCGGTCGAGCAGGCGCCGGCGAGCAGCAGCCCGACGAGCAGCAGGGCGGTGAGGCCTCGGCGCCCTCTCGAGCGCCCGGTCTGGTCGTCCTCGGTGGTCACGGCGCCGGCCAACCTACGTCGCGCGTACGCTGGGGTTGATGCAGGAGCCCCTCGAACAGCTGCTCGCCGAACTCAGAGACGCCATCGAAGCGTCAGAGGAAGGCGCCGACAACAAGGACGAGATCGCGCGCTTGGCGGGCGAGGTGGAACGTCGCCTCGGCGAGGAGGACTCGGAGGGCGTCGTCGATGACCTCCGCGAAGAGGTGACGCGCTTCGAGGCGTCACACCCCGACCTCGCCGCCGCCATCGGCCGGGCTGCCGACGCGCTCAGCGCCATCGGCCTCTAGCGCCGCGTTTCGCGCGTCGGGTCCGGCGACGCCGGAGGAGCGTCCACGCGCCCGCACCGAGGAGGACGAAGACGAGCAGGCCCAGCAGCCGGAGCACGCCGGCCATGGCTGCGCCGTCCATCGTCGACTCGACGTCCTCCGCCGCGGCTGCAACGGTGGCGTAGTCCCCGGCGTCGAAGGCCTCTTGGGCTGCGTCGAGATCGTCCTCGACTCCGGAGGAGAGCAGGCCGATCGCACCGAGGGGCCCGGCTCCGTCGGCCTCCGCCTCCTCGGCCCGCTGCAGCGACCCGGCGGCAGCCAGCGCGGCGTCGGCCTCGGCGGCGAGGTCGGACAGGTCCGTGGCCTCCTCGAAGGTCCTCCGGAGGGCGAGGTCATCGGCCACCTCCAGCTCCTCGACGATCGCGAGGAGCTGGGCCTTCGTCGCGAGCACGTCGGTGGCGGCAGCCATGAGATCCTCGGCCGAGGCGAACCGCCAGTCCGCCATCGCCAACCGCACGGACGTGGGCGCGGCCCACCCATGCCCGGCCTCCAGCAGCGCGTCGTAGTGGTCCCGGGCGACGGCTCGAGCCTCGAAGTCAGCCGTCTCGGACTCGCTGACGACGTAGCGCTGGAAGAGGTCTGCCGCCTGCTGCGAGCCCCCCACCTCCTCGAGGAGGTCGACGAGCTCGCGCCAGTCGAACGTACGGCCGAGCTCTTCCGGATCGTCCGGCCCTCGGTAGGCGACCTCGCCGGCGTCGGCCGCGACGATCACGTCAGTCAGCTTCTCGGCGCCGATCTCGTCGGTGATCGCGTCGAGGACGGACCAGGAGGTGTTGTAGCCGTAGCGCTCCTGGTCGTCGGAGATCTCGGCCTGCAGATCCGGGTCGCTCCAGTCGTTCAGCTTGAGGCGACCAGGGTCGGCCGCGTCGATGGCCGCCGGTTGTGGCTGCTCCTCGCCCAGCTCGGCCATCGCCAGCGCGGCGGACTGCTCCGCGAAGGCTTCGTTGATCCAGCGTCCGATGAAGAGGCTGTCGTTGAACCACAGGTGGGCCAGCTCGTGGAGGATCACCTGCTGGTCGAGCTCGTCACCGACCTCGATCACGCTGTCGGTCCGCACGTACCAGCCCGAGTACCCGTAGAGGTAGGGGCTGGCGGTCTCGACGACGTCGAGTCTGGAGGTGGCCGGCCACTCCAGGCCGGTGAGGTCCTCAAGGACCGGCACGCCGTCCTCCACCTGGGTCGCCGCGAAGTCGGCCCACGCCGGATCGTCCGGCCAGCCGAGGACGTTGACCTCGCGGTCGCCGACGTCGACCACGCGCTCGATCAGCTTGTCGTCGTCGCGTGCCGACACCTGCACGCTCCAGACGTCTGGATCGTCGATGGCGTTGGCAGTGAACACCTGGCGACCGTCGCGCTCGGACTCGCGCATGTCATCACCGACCAGCTCCACCTCGAAGGCGTCGGGCACGACGACCTCCACGCTGGCGAGTCCGGGGTCCCCGATGGCCAGCATCGGAAAGGTGGCGTAGGCGGCGTTGAGGCGGGTGAACGCCTCGGAGCGCGGTGGTTGCGGGGGCAGGTCGTACGTGAGGCGAAGGGTCTGCGAGCCGGGGTGGAACAGATCCGGCCGGAGGTCGATGACGGCGAAGGAGAACCGCGGGCTCTCGGACGCCTCCACCGACACGGGGAGGTTGGTGCCGTCGCTCTTGACGGCTCGCAGCCCGACGGACTCCGACAGCACCGGCACGCTGTAATCGGGCAGGTAGTACCGACGGATCGCTCCTCCCACGACCTGGTCCGGTCGCTGGTTCGTGATCGTGATGTCGAGCGCCACGTGCACGGCGCCGGCGGGAGCATCCAACGTGTAGGTGCTGGTCGCCTCGAGCCGGAACCCGTCGGCGTAGGACGGCGATCCGGCCGCCCCCCTCGCGCCCGGGAGCACCACCACGAGCAGGGTCGTCGCCAGCGCGGCCGCGGTCGCACGCGCCGACCGATGCCCTCGTCCTCGGGCCACGCCCGCCCCCCTCCGTCGATCGATCCGAGACCATGGCACAGATGCCACGCGGAGGGGGTGCAAGGATGCGCCCGATGGGACTGCAGGTGCACCTGGTCGACGGCACGTACGAGCTGTTCCGCTACCACTACTCACCCGCGAACAAGGACCCCGTCCGTGGCGCGACGCGCGGCGTGGTGGGTTCGTGCCTGATGCTGCTCGAGCAGGGCGCCACCCACGTCGCGGTGGCCACGGACCACGTCATCGAGTCCTTCCGCAACGACTTGTGGGCGGGCTACAAGGATGGCTCCGGGATCGACCGTGAGCTCAAGGCCCAGTTCCCGGTCGTCGAGGACGCTCTGCGCGCCGCGGGGTTCCCCGTGTGGGCGATGGTCGAGCAGGAGGCTGACGACGCCCTGGCCGCGGGGGCCAAGGTCGCGGCCGCCGATGACCGCGTCGACCGGGTGGTGATCTGCACGCCGGACAAGGACCTCGGCCAGTGCGTGGGCGGCAAGGTCTGGCAGTGGGACCGGCGTCAGGACAAGTGGTTCGACGCCGCAGGCGTGCGGGAGCGCCTCGGCGTGCGGCCGGAGCTGATCCCCGACCTCCTCGCCCTCGTGGGCGACGCCGCCGACGGGTTCCCCGGCTTGCCCGGCTGGGGCGCGAAGTCGGCTGCCGCCATCCTGGATCGGTGGGGCCACCTCGAGGACATCCCCCTCGATCCGCTCACCTGGGACGCCGGCGTCCGCAGCGCAGCCAAGCTGAACGCGACGCTGCGCGAGCAGTTCGACCTCGCCCTGCTCTTCCGGCGGATCGCGACCGTGGAGACGGACGCCGACGTCGGTCAGGTGACCGACTGGCAGTGGACCGGGCCGACCGACGAGTTCCCTGCGGTGGTGGCCGCGCTCGGTGACGACCGCCTGCTCGAACGCGCCGCGAAGGTCGTCGCACAGCGTTGGTAGCCGTCACGCGGCCACCGCTACCTTGAGCCGCCATGAGCGACTACGTGATCCCCCCGCCGGAGCCGAAGCCCATCGACGAGCAGAACTGGTTGGAGCTCAAGGACAAGCTCGAGCGCGCCACCCTCAAGGGAAAGCCCATGGGCGAGGAGAAGTGTGACAACTGCCTCTACTACCTGAACGTCGACGACGACATCTCGTACTGCTGGCACCAGCAGGTGCGGATCCTGGTGGGTGGCGAGTGGTGGTGCCAGTGGTGGGAGGCCATCCCGGACGAGTGACGGCTGACCGCTCACGGCCGGCCCGCCTCCTCCCAACGCTCGTGGGCGGCGACCGAGCGCTCCCAGAGCCGGTCGAGCGCCTCGGGATCCACCGCCTCGAAGCGCAGGCCGAAGACGTCGGCGAGGGCCCCGAACCAGTCCGCCCGGTCGGTGAGCGGCTCCGCTGGGGCAGCACCTTCCCCGACCCTGGTGAGGACGAGGCCGCGCAGGATGTCGACACCCGTGGCATCGCGGCGCTGAGCGGTCCCCACCCGCACGAAGCCGGAGTCAGGAGACGTGCTCAGCCACGCATGGCGCTCGGCGAAGTCCTGCATCGTGGCTGGGGCCGAGCGCCAGCTCATCCCGGTGAAGCCCCCGGCCGGATCATGGGAGAGGTGCCAGTCGCCGACGCCATCCTCCGTCTCCTCCAGCGCGAGATGGAACGGACCCTGCTCGAAGGTGCCCGCGACGAGCGGCACCGCCTCGTGCAGGGCGTCGCCGAGACCCGCGTCGAGGTACCAGGTGCCCGCCGGGCACTCGCTGGTCGGCAGCCCGCTGACCGTCAGGACGAGGTGGTTCGTGAGCTCCGCGGCGTCCGGTCCCGGTGGGCCGTGCACACCGCCCACGTGCCGCGTGACGGCGTAGCCCAACCAGCGCAGCAGCTCGCTGAAGCCGCCGTTCAGATGGAAGCAGTAGCCGCCCCGCCCCTGCCGCACCACGCGTTCGACCGAGTCGCTGGGATCGATCCCCCACCGCTCGCCTGCGTGGATCCACATCGTCTCATACGGCACGCGCTCCACCTGCGCTCGGTGGAGCCTCTGCAGCGCCTCGATCGACGGCGGCTCGGCCTCGAGGCCCAGCCTCTTCAGGTACGCGCTCGCGAGCTCGTCGTCGATGGCCATGGCCGTCAGGTCCTGCGCAGAGCGGCGATGAGCTCGATCTCCACTGCGATGCCAAAGGGGAGCTCGGCCAGCCCGACCGCGCTGCGGGTGTGGCGGCCGCGCTCACCGAAGACCTCGAGGAGGAGGTCCGAGCACCCGTCGATGACGGCCGGCGTCTGGTCGAAGCCGGGCGCGGTGTTGACCATGCCGAACACCTTGACGATCCGCTCGATCTGGTCGAGGTCACCCAGCTCGGCCTCGAGCGTGGCGAGGATCGACAGACCGGTCATGCGCGCCGCGCGGCGACCGGCCTCGAGATCGAGGTCGGCGCCGACCTTGCCCCGCACGATCTCGCCGCCGCTCACTGGCCCGTGGCCACCGACGTGCACCATGTCATCTACGACGACGCAGCCCACGTAGCTCCCTGCCGGTGGGGACACGGGAGGGAGCTCGATGCCGAGCTCGGCGAGGCGGGCGGTAGCTCCCATCGACGCGGCACGCTAACCGGCGGCCGAGGCAGCCGGCTCGTAGGGTCGGCCGGCGATGGCTCCCACCCACGGACCATGGATCGACGTGCACGCTCACCCCGGACGCTGCTTCCTCGCCGGCGCGCCCCCCGGTGACCGCCTGGCCGAGCTGCTCGGCGGCGACGCCTCCGCCACGGCGCTCGAAGCGGCGCGGCAGGCGGGCCTCACCGCCGTGAGCTTCGCCACCGTCGCCGACCTGGCCGTGCTGGCTCCGACGCTCGACGGAGGCCTCCACGCCGGACGGCCCTTCGAGCCCGGCGAGGCCCACACCGGCCACGAGCAGCAGCTGGCCGGGCTCCGGGCCCTCGTCGAGCGGGAGGGGATGCCCGTGGCGATGACCGCCGCCGACCTCGAGCGCGCCCACGCGGAGGGCACGACGGCGGCGCTGCTCACCTGCGAGGGCGGCGACTTCCTCGAGGGTCGTGTCGAGCGCCTCGAGGAGGTCCACCGCCAAGGCGTCTCGTCGCTCACGCTCGTGCACTACCGGGTCAACGACCTCGGTGACATCCAGACCGAGGCGCCAGTCCACGATGGGCTCACCACCTTCGGCGCGGAGATCGTTCGTGCGTGCAACCGGCTCGGCATCGTCATCGACTGCGCCCACGCCACGTTCGCCACCACCGTCGGTGTGCTCGAGGTCAGCGACGTGCCCGTGATCGTGTCGCACAGCCACCTGGACCACGCCGAGCGGTCGCACCCGCGGCTGCTGTCGGACGATCACGCCCGAGCGGTGAGTGATGCCGGCGGGGTGATCGGCGCGTGGCCCTCGGGGGTGACGAGCACGAACCTGGAGGACTTCGTCGACGAGATCCTGCGCCTCGTGGAGCTGATCGGGGTCGGCCACGTCGCCATCGGCACCGATCTCGACGCCAACTACAGACCGGTCGTCACCACGCACGACGACTTCACCGTGCTCGCCGACCGACTCCGAGCGCGCGGGCTCGCGTCCGGCGAGGTCGACCAGGTGCTCGGGGCGAACGCCGTCGAGCTGTACCGCTCGGTGGCCGGCTGAGCGGAACCGCGGGCCGTTTGGCCCTACCGGGCTGGCCACGGCGCAGAGGATCCTCGACGTGGGAGGCAGCGATGGTGGTGGCGATCCGGACGGCGGGGTTGGCCAAGTCGTTCGGCCGTACGGCGGCGCTTCGACCACTGGACCTGGAGGTGCAAGAAGGGGAGGTCCTCGGCTACCTCGGGCCCAACGGCGCCGGCAAGACCACGACGATCCGGTGCCTGCTCGGCATGGTTCGGGCGACCGCGGGGCACGCCGAGATCTTCGGCGTGGACACCCAGACCCATCCGGCCGAGGCGCACCGGCGCGTCGCCTATGTGCCGGGTGAGGCGAACCTCTGGCCGGGGTTGACCGGCCTCGAGACGCTGCACCTGCTGGGGCGCGTCCAGGGGTCGCTCGATCCCTCCTATCAGCGCGAGCTGGTCGAGCGGTTCCAGCTCGATGCGTCGAAGCGGGTTCGCGCATACTCGAAGGGCAATCGTCAGAAGGTGCTCCTCGTCGCCGCCCTCAGCTCACGGGCCGACCTGCTGATCCTCGACGAGCCGACGAGTGGGTTGGATCCCCTGATGGAACAGACATTTCGCGAGTGCGTCGGAGAGGCGCGCCGACGGGGACAGGCGGTGTTCCTGTCGTCGCACATCCTCAGCGAGGTCGAGGCGCTCAGCGACCGGGTGGCGATCCTTCGCGGCGGCGAGCTCGTCGAGGTCGGCACGCTGGCGGAGATGCGGCACCTGTCCGCCCTGTCGGTCGACGCCACGTTCGACACCGCGCCACCGGACCTGTCGCGGGTTCCCGGCGTAAGGGACGTCGCCGTCGAGGGCAATCGGGTCCGCTGCCAGGTGGTCGGCTCGGTCGAGCCGCTGCTGGGGGTGCTCGCCGCGTCCGGCGTGCATCAGCTGCTCAGCCGCGAACCGTCGCTCGAGGAGCTGTTCCTGGCGCACTACGGCCGCGAACCGGCGGCGGGACCGGACACGACGCATGAAGCCTGACCCGGCGCCGGAAGACCGTCGGGCCGTCGCCACCATCGCCCTCACGACCGGAAGGCGGGCGGTGCGATCGGGCCTGGTGTGGGGTGCGCTGTTCGGCGCGCTGGTGCTCAACGAGGCGCGCAGCTATCACACGGGCTTTCCCACCATCGCCTCACGACAGGAGTTCGCGGCGACGTTCGGGAGCAACGGTGCTCTGGCCGCGGTCACCGGCCCTGCCCGGGAGCTCGACACGATCGAGGGGTTCGTGGCGTGGCGGATGTTCGGACTGCTCATGGTCGTCGGCGCGGTCTGGGGTCTGCTGCTCGCGACCCGCCTGCTGCGCGGGGAGGAGGACGCGGGACGGTGGGAGCTCCTCCTGGCCGGCCAGACGACGCGTCGCCACGCCACCGCGCAGGCGATCGGAGGGTTGACGGCCGGGTTCGCGGTGCTGTGGACGTTGACCGCTGCCTTCACCGTCGTCGCCGGATCCCTCTCGAGCGTCGACTTCTCACCGTCGGCCTCGCTGTTCTACGCAACCGCGACGACCGCGAGCGGCGCGATGTTCCTGGCCATCGGCGCCTTGACCAGCCAGCTGGGCCGAACGCGCCGTCAGGCCAACGGGCTGGCGGCCGCGGCCTTTGCGGTGGCGTTCCTGGTCCGCATGGTCGCCGACGCCGGCACCGGTCTGGCCTGGCTGCGTTGGGTGAGCCCGCTCGGCTGGGTCGAGAACCTCCGCCCGCTGACCGGATCGCAGCCACTGGCGCTCGTGCCCGTCGCCCTGCTCGTGGCGGCCGCCTCCGGGACTGCCGTCACCCTCGCCGGGCGAAGGGATGTCGGCGCGGGCGTGCTCGCGGCCCACGAGTCGCCGAGGGCGAACACGCGGTTGCTCGGCGGGCCCGCGGTCCTGGTCCTCCGGCTCGAACGGTGGGTCGGCCTCGCCTGGATCGGGGGGCTCGGCCTGCTGGCACTCGTCTTCGGCGTGGTGGCGCGGTCCGCGGCCGACGCACACCTGGCCGACAGCTCCGTCGAGCAGACCGTCGGCCGGCTCGGCGGCGACCGCGGCGGCGCCGCCGCCTGGATCGGCTACGAGTTCCTGTACCTCGCCGCTCTCGTGGCCTTCGCGGCCGCCGGACAGATCGCGGCGCTGCGCGACGAGGAGGCCGAGGGCCGCCTCGACAACCTGCTCGCGCGTGCGGTCAGCCGCCGGCGATGGCTTGCAGGTCGCCTTGGGTTCGCTGCGGCCCTCGCCGCCGCCGCCGGCCTGGCGAGTGGCGTCGGCGGCTGGATCGGCGTGGCGACCGGTCACAGCGACATCGAGCTCAGCGCGATGCTCCAGGCCGGCCTGAACGTGACCGTGCCGGCGCTGCTGGTCCTCGGCGTGGGCACGCTCGTCTACGGGCTCGCCCCGCGGCTCGCGACGCCGATCCTCTACGGCCTGGTCGTCTGGTCGTTCGTCGTCCAGGTCATCGGATCGAGCATCACGACCAACCACTGGCTCCTCGACACGTCGGTGCTCGCTCACCTCGATCCGGTGCCCGCCGCCAGCCTGGACTGGACGGCCGCGGCGTGGCTCACCGGGCTCGGGGTGCTCACCGCCGTCGTCGGACTCACCGCGTTCGACCGACGCGACCTCGCCGCTGCCTAGGCCGTACCCGCTACGCGTTCTTGGGGAGATCCCTGAAGGCGGCCGTCTTGTCGTTGTTGGGCTCCTTGGGCAGGCCGAGCACTCGCTCGCCGATGATGTTCCTCTGCACCTGGTCGGTGCCGCCGTAGATCGGAGGCGCCTGCGCGAAGAGCGACATCCCGGTGACCATCGCGGTGAACGGGTTCCCGGTCGCCTCGTTGAGGGCTGCTTGGTCCTCCGGCTTGTAGCCGTGGAGCGTGCCGTACGGGCCGATGATGCTGAGGCCGAGGTCGCGTTGCTGGCGCACGATCTCGCTCATCGAGAGCTTCGAGATGTTGGGCAGCCCGGGCACGTCTTGCCCGATCGCCTTGGCCGCCTTGGCCCTGAGGTTGTTCATGCGGCCGAGCTCGTTCAGCGTGTGGAGCTTCATGAGGCCCTGGCGCACCGTGGGGTCGGCGATCTTCCCGTTCCCCTTGGCCAGCTCGACGAGCAGCTTGTAGGAGGCGCCGAACATGCCGCCGCCCGCTCCGCCACCTCCGCGACGGCGTCCGACCGCGGCGCCGGACACGAAGTCGCCCGCCCGCTTGGCGAGGTCGTTCACGACCGTGCCGGGGGTGGCCGCACCGGCCGAGGCGCTCCCACCGCCGGACCCGAGACCGGCTCGCTCGTTCATCAGCGTGGTGTTCGCCACCGCCCAGCCGTTGTTGAGGCCACCGATGAGCGCGCTGTCGGGGACGATGGCCTCCTCGAGGAACACCTCGTTGAACATCGCGTGCCCGGTCATCTCCACCAAGGGCCGGATGTCGATCCCCTTCTGGTGCATGTCGATGCCGAAGTAGGTGATGCCCTGATGCTTCGGGACATCGGGGTCGGTGCGAGCGATGAGCATGCCCATGTCTGCGACCTGGCCACCTGAGGTCCACACCTTCTGGCCGGTGACGACCCACTCGTCTCCGTCCTTGATGGCGCGGGTCTGGAGCCCCGCGAGATCCGAACCGGCCCCGGGCTCGCTGAAGAGCTGGCACCACGCCTTCTGGCCGGTGACGATGTCCCGCACGTAGAGGTCGATCTGCTCCTGCGTGCCGTGCGCGGCGATGGTCGGCGCAGCGAGCAGCAACCCGAGGCCGCCGGGGGCGCCAAGCGCACCGAACTCCGCGATGGCGCTCTGCACGGCCACGCTGTCGTTGCGGTTGAGGCCCTTGCCGTAGGCGTTCACGGGGAGTCCCGGTGCAGCCCAGCCGGCGAGCCCGAGGCGCTCCCACCATGCCGCGACCGTGAGGTCGGGGTCCCAGCTCTCCTCGAGCCACGCGTTGACCTCCGCCACGGCGTCGGACGGCTGGGTGCTGCGCTCTTCGAGGTCGGTCATCGGTCCCCCTGGATCGGCTGGTGCTCGGCGGTCGGTCGCAACAGCAGAGCGCGATCTTGACCCGCGGGTCAAGTTGTGCGGGCGCGGCTCGGGGCGACCCTCGGCGGCTCGTTCGGCTGCTTCGGGTAGACCGGCGGCCAGGGCGCGTCCATCAAGCCATCGGCCATGTCGCGCGCTGACTGCTCGAGCAACGGGGTGAGGTCCTGCGGGCGGTCGTACATGCCCTCCCACGCGTTTCCCCGCTCCGCCAGCCGCGCCGGCACGGTGGCGATGGTGAGCTCGTCGGGCTCGATCGACTCGAGCTCGTCCCATGTGATGGGCGTCGAGACCTGGGCCCCGACGCGAGGGCGAACGCACCACGCGCCGAAGACGGTCTTGTGGGGCGCGTTCTGGTTGAAGTCGACGAACACGCGCTGGCCGCGCTCCTCCTTCCACCATTGCGCGGTGATGCGGTCCGGGTGGCGCCGCTCGAGCTCGCCGCGCCAGCGCCACTGCGGCGGCGCGCACGTCGTAGCTGTTCCAACGAGGCTGGAGGGCGGCGTACACGTGGAGTCCACGCGAACCGGAGGTCTTCACGTGCGCCTCGATGCCGAGCTCGTCGAGCAGGTCGTGCGCCAGCACCGCCGCCTCCTGGAGCTGAGGGAACCCCACGCCGGGTGACGGATCGAGGTCGATGCGCAGCTCGTCGGCGACCTCGAGGTCCGGGAGGCGGTTGGGCCACACGTGGAAGCCGAGGCAGCCCTGGTTCACCGCCCAGAGCAGGTGGGCGATGTCGACAGCGACGAGGGCGTCGCTCGTGGTGCCGTTGGGCGTCGACACGACGGCGGTCGTCAGCCAGGAGGGCGCCGACTTCGGCACCCGCTTCTGGAAGAACGACTTGCCTCCCGCACCCTCGGGGAACCGCTGGAGCAGGACGGGTCGGTCCCGGATGGTCTCCATCAGGGGATCGGCGACCGCGAGGTAGTACCGGACGAGGTCGAGCTTCGTCTCGCCGCGGGCGCTGAAGAACACCTTCTCGGGGTGCGTCACCGACACCTCGGTGCCTCCGGCGTCGATCACGATCGTCTCGGCCATGGACCGCCCAGTCTGCTCGACCGGCGTGGCTCCCGGCTCGGCGAGCCACGCGATGGCTCTCAGGGGGCTCCGGCGGGCAGACTGGTCGTCGGCCGCGCCGCGGCTCCAGCTCGATGGCGACCTCTCTCAAGGACATCCCCGGGGCCAACCGCGCCCGCAAGCCACGCCGGTCCCAACGGGGCCTGTGGGCGCCGTCGCGCAGCACCAAGCTCGACCTCACCCCCGGATCGCTGCGGTTGAGCCGGCCGAGCAAACGAGGGTCCAGGCGCTCGTCCCGTCAGGTCGACCTCTTCCTCGTGGTGCTGGTACTGGGCGCGATCGGGGTCGCGGTGTGGCTCGGCACGGCCTTCTGGGGCGCGACACGTGTCCACGTCGTGGCCAGCGGGATCGATGACGGCCGGGCGCTCACGCCCGAGGCGGCCGAGAAGCTCGACGTCACGATCGCGCTCGACTCGAGCGACGAGATGTTCCGCGCCGAGCTGAAGGTGGACGGTGTCCCGCTGCTCGAGGATCTCGAGCCGGAGGCCGACGGGCGATCCGTGCAGGTCCGGCCGGCGGAGCTGGTGGAGTCCCAGCTCGTCGAGCAGGCCTTGGCCGAGGGCGAGCACAAGATCGAGCTTTCGGTCGGGCGCATGTTCCTCGGCGACTCCACCTTCACGTGGAGGTACGTCGTAGACAGCATCGCCCCGAAGCTCGACCTGCCCACGAACCTCGACCCGGTGCCGATCGCCGATGCGGTGACCGTGCGAGGCACCGTCGAGGACGGCGCCGAGCTGCGCTTCGGCGGTGAGGAGCTCGACGTCGACGACGGAGAGTTCGCGGTGGCGTTCGACACCCCGCCCACCGGTGCCCTCGCGTTCACCGCGACCGACGAAGCCGGCAACGAGACGACGGCGCGCGTGGTCGTGCCCGTCGTCTACCCCGACCGCTCGAGAGCAGTCCACGTGAGCGGTGCCGCGTGGTCGAACGACGAGCTCCGCGCCGGTGTCATGGACCTCATCGACCGGGGCCTGATCGACACGGTGGAGCTCGACCTCAAGGACGAGGCCGGCGTCGTGAGCTACAGCTCCCAGCTGCCGATGGCGCGCCAGATCGGTGCCGTCACCGACGAGTACGACCTCGGCGAGGCGGTGCGGACGCTCGAAGCCAAGGGCATCCGGGTCATCGGGCGCCTCGTGGCCTTCCGTGATCCGATCTACGCCAACGCCGCGTGGGCGGCGGGGCGGCACGACGAGGTGCTCCAGACGCCGAGCGGCGGGATGCTGGGCACGTACGGCGGGTTCGCGAACTACGCCAACGCCGCCGTGCGGCAGTACAACCTCGACATCGCGCTCGAGGCGGTCGACCTGGGGGTGAAGGACATCCTCTGGGACTACATCCGCCGCCCCGAGGGGGACCCCGACACCATGGTGGTGCCCGGCCTGGTGGGACCGAGCTCGGCGGCCGTCACCGACTTCCTCAGCGACACCCACGCGGCGCTGCGGGCCAGGGGCGCCTACCAGGGAGCATCCGTGTTCGGCATCGCGGCCGCGGCCGGCGACAGCATCGCCCAGGACGTGCCGGTGATGGCGACGGTGGTCGACTACCTCGCGCCGATGGTCTACCCGTCGCACTGGGGACCGGGGATGTACCGGGTCGACAGCCCGATCAACGAGCCCGCCGCCATCGTCGCCAAGTCGCTGGCTGACTTCCAGCGCGTCACCGAGGGCACCGGAGTCCGCATCGTTCCGTGGCTGCAGGACTTCACCTTGTTCGGCGTGCCCTACGGCGACGCGGAGGTGCGGGCCCAGATCGATGCGGCCAGCGTGCTCGGGATCAAGGGGTTCATGCTGTGGAACCCGAACGTGCGCTACCACGCGGGCGCGCTCACCCCGATCCCCTGAGCCTTCGCATCGCCTCCGGGCGTCGCTTCGCTCCTGCCTGCGCCACGTGCCTCCCAGCGACACGGCGAGGCCGGTCGCCTCCGGCGTCCCGCTCGTGTCACGCACGGAAGATGTCGGCGAGCTCGGCCGGCGCGACCTCGTCGAGCTGTGCGTACGTGCAGGACTCAGGAGTGCGGTCGGGGCGGAACCGCACGAGCCGCCCGCCGTGCCGGAAGCGCCCGCCGAGCACGTGCTCGTAGCGGACCTCGGCCACCAGCTCGGTTCGCAGCGGCTCCCACGACAGGTCCTTCTGGGCGTTCCATCGGCTGACGCCGCCGGGCATGCGCCCGGCGTCCTTGGCCTCGGCCGCCGCGTCGGCCCACTCCCGCCACGGGTGCTCGTCGAGGGCGCCGTCCCGCAGCGGAGCCAGCTCATCGACCAGCTCGCGGCGGCGAGCGGCCGTGAAGCTGCTCGCGACGCCGACGTGGTGCAGCGTGCCGTCGTCGTCGAACAAGCCGAGCAGCAGCGACCCCACCCCTTCGCCGTCCTTGTGCCAGCGGAACCCGGCCACGACGCAATCGGCCGTCCGCTCGTGCTTCACCTTCCACATGACGCGCTTGTCCTGCTGGTAGGGCTGATCAGCGGGCTTCGCCATCACACCGTCGAAGCCTGCACCCTCGAAGCGCGTGAACCAGTCCTCGGCCACGTCCGAGTCGTCGGTCATCGGCGTGAGGTGCACGCGCCCCAGGTCGCCACTGAGCACGGACTCGAGGATCCGTCGACGCTCGACGAAGGGCTCCCCGGTCAGGTCGCGGTCCTCGATGGCGAGAAGGTCGAAGGCCACGAAGCTGGCGGGCGTCTCCTCAGCGAGCTTGCGGACCCGCGACGCCGCCGGGTGGAGCCGCTGCTGGAGGGCGTCGAAGCCGAGCCCCTGCTCGGTGACCACCACGATCTCACCGTCCACGACGCATCGCGCCGGCAGGGCGGCGTGCATCAGCTCCACGAGCTCCGGGAAGTACCGCGTGAGCGGGCGGTCGTTGCGAGAGCCGAGCTCGAGCTCGTCGCCGTCGCGGAACGCGATGCAACGGAACCCGTCCCACTTGGGCTCGTAGAGGAGGCCCGGGTCCCGCGGCACGGTGTGCACGGCCTTGGCCAGCATGGGCTTCACCGGCGGCATCACGGGAAGGTCCACGGTTGGGACCGTACCTGTCCACAGAACTAGAACCTGTTCTAGTGGATGTGGACGACACCCCCGCAGAGGCCGAGGTCCGGGCTCGCGCTCGTGCCTGGTTGGCATCGGTGGCCAAGCCGCGCGGTGAGGGCGACGGCGACTGGCGCGCCTTCCGAGCGCGGACCGACGACCAGGACGCCGCGCACCTCGAGATGGCCCGGGCGTGGCAGCGCACCAAGTTCGAAGCAGGGTGGGCCGCGCCCCACTGGCCGCATGAGTTCGGCGGGCAGGGGCTCAGCGGCATCGAGGCCGGCGTCGTCGCGGAGGAGGAGGCGCGCTTCGACGTGGTCGGCCGGTTCTTCATGATCGGCATCGACATGGCCGGCCCCACGCTCATGGCGCACGGCACCCCGGAGCAGCAGAAGCGGTTCCTCGAGCCGATGTTGCGCGGAGACGAGTCGTGGTGCCAGCTCTTCAGCGAACCTGGTGCGGGATCGGACCTCGCCTCCCTCGCCACCCGGGCCGAGCGGGACGGCGACGAGTGGATCCTCACCGGCCAGAAGGTGTGGACGTCCTCAGCGCACACCGCTGACTGGGCGATCTGCCTCGCCCGCTCCGACCCCGCCGCCCCCAAGCACGCGGGCATCACGTACTTCCTGGTGGACATGCACGCGCCTGGGGTCGACGTACGGCCCCTTCGGCAGATCGACGGCGCCATCCACTTCAACGAGGTGTTCCTCGACCAGGTGCGCGTCCCGCACGATCACGTGGTCGGCGACGTCGGCGACGGGTGGCGCGTCGCCATGACGACCCTCACCGCCGAGCGCACCTCGATCGGCGGGGGAGGCCAGACCGGCTGGCGCGAGGTGGCCGATCTGGCCCGGCGCTTCGACCGGCAGCGTGAGCCCGTGGTGCGACAGGAGCTGGCCCACCTCGCAACCCGCGAGATGATCCAGCGCTGGCTCGTGTACCGCGTTCGCACGGCCGCCGCGAAGGGCGTGCCACCCGGTCCAGAGGCGTCGGTCCTCAAGCTGGTCAACAGCCACCAGGTGGAGCACCTGGGCTCGGTCATCATGTCGATCCTCGGCGCGACGGGCACGCTCTGGCACGCCGATGCCCCCGACGACGGCTTCTGGCAGGACGTGTTCCTGTTCCAGTGGTCGAGCCGCATCGGCGGGGGCACGGAGAACATCCAGCGCAACATCATCGGTGAGCGCGTCCTCGGCCTCCCTCGCGAGCCCGACCCGCTGAAGGGCAGTCCCTGGAAGGACCTCCCCAAGAGCTGACGGCGTCTGCGGTCGATGTCCACCCCCGCAGCTTGTGTTCCAGGCTCCGGTTTCCGGAACGCGCAACCACAGGCTGCGGAGGTGCGACCGCCCTGCCCGAGCCTGTGGTCGTCGCTTCCGGCGTCCGGAACGGGGGACCACAGGTTGCGGCGTTCACGCCCTGGTCCAGACGCTGCCGGAGGTGTAGCGACGGAGGCCGAGGGTGAAGACGGCGGTTGCGGCGACCGCGAACACCGCAGCCGTGACGACGAGGACGGCGGCGCGACCGGCGTCGAAGTCGTCGACCAGCCCCGCAGGGACGGCCGCGATGAGGGCGGCGGGGACGACCGTGAACAACATGACTCGGATCGCACCGGCGAACAGGTCGACCGGGTAGGCGCCGAGCAGGAGCATGCTGTGGAAGCCGAGCTCGCCGCTCTCGCTGCGCCCGATGAAGAACGCCAGTGCGCCGGTCAGCACGAGGAAGCCAGTGAGGAGGGTGGCAGACGCCAGCACGACCAGCACGAAGGTGACCGTGCGGGCGGGCGTGGGGTCGCAGGCGATGACGAAGAGGCCGATCCCGAATGCGAGGTCGCCGAGGTTGACCGGCTCGATCCGTCGCAGCAGCACGAAGGGCAGGGGTGCCACGGGCAGCGCGAGGACCGCGTCGAGGTCGCCGCCGACGGCCATCGCGCCGATCCGACGGGCGTTCGCGAGCAGCCCGAGGGAGATGCCACCCGCGGTGGTGAGGACGGCCTGGAGGACGAGGATGGTGTCGCGGTTCCAGCCTCCGAGCGTGCCGACCCGGTCGAAGAACAGCACCCAGAACACCACCCACACGAAGTCGTTGATCATCATCACGGTCATCTGGGTGGCCAGCGCTCCGGGCTTGGCCGCCACCTCCGCGAAGGCGTTGCGCAGGGTCGCGCGGAGCCCGCTCACCCGCCCACCACCTGCAGCCGACGCTCGCCCGCGCTGAAGGCGACCGAGGCCACCACTGCGAGGATCCCGATCCACACGAGCTGCTCGAGGAGCAGCACCGGCTCCCAGAACCCGGCCGCGAGGCGGGCCGGCGCGTAGGCCATGGCGCGGAACGGCAGCAGCATCGCTACACGCTCGAGCCAGTCGGGCAGCAGCTCCAGCGGGATGATCATCCCGCCCATGATGAAGACGGCTTTCATGTAGAGGAACCAGACGGAGCCGGCGTCCCGGATCCAGAACGCGATCGAGGCCACGGCATGCTGGGCGAAGAGGTTGGCGGTGATCGCCAGCACGAGGCTCGGCGCCACCAGCACGAAGGTGGCGGGCCGGGGCGGCGCGCCGCCGACGATCGTGGCGACCACCGCGCCCGCTCCCCACAGGGCCGCCACCTTCGGCAGCCCGCGCCCGACCTCGGTCGCCATGCGGACACCGAGCACCGAGGCCGGCCGCAACAGCTCGACGGCCACCGTCCCCTGTGCGATGTCCGTACCGACGTCTTCGATGTGGCGCGCGTTGACGGACACGATGGCCGCCTCGGACGTGACGATGTACCAGGTGAGCGCCACCGCGCTGTACCCCGCGAGGTCGCCCCCGTTCGCGTCGACCGCGACTCGCCAGAGGCCGGAGAGCGTGCCGACGATCACGACGTAGAAGCCGATGGACACGACCATGCCGCCACCGTCCACGAGGGACCGGTGCGCTGCCCCTCGCACGGCCTCGGTGTACGCGCGGGAGATCATCGGGCCGGCAGCTCGTAGATCTCCGCGATGACCTGCTCCAGCGGCGGGTCGACCACGGAGATGTCAGCCACCGAGGGACCGGCGAGGAGCTCGTCGAGCACCGTCCGGATGGGTGTCGTGTGGGTGTCGACGACGAGCCGCATCACCGTGTCCGTGTGCTCGAGCAGGGTGACACCGAGCGAGGCGGGTGGCGGGATCGGTGCGAGGAGACCGACTTCGACGATCTTCGTCGCGAGCAGGGTGCGGCGCATGGCGGCGACCTCGTCGTCGTAGATGACCTCACCATGGTTGATGACGATGGCTCGCTTGGCCACGTGCTCGATGTCCGCCACGTCGTGCGACGTGAGGAAGATCGTCGTCCCCCGTTGCTCGTTGAGGCGTACGAGCAGCTCGCGGAAGCGCTGCTTGGCGACGAGGTCGAGACCGATGGTGGGCTCGTCGAGGAACAGGATCTCCGGATCGTGGAGCAGGCAGGCCGCGAGCTCGCACCGCATGCGCTGCCCGAGCGAGAGGTTCCGCACGGGCTGGTCGAAGAGGTCACCCGCGTCGAGCAGGACACCGAGCTCCGCCGTTCGCCGCGCTTCGGCGGCTCGATCGAGCCCGTAGATCGCGGCCAGCATCCGGTACGACTGGCGGGGCGTCAGCTCCAGCCACAGCAGCGACCGCTGGCCGAAGAGCGTGCCGATCCGGCGGGCGAGCTGCCGCCGCTCCTGCCAGGGCGTGAGGCCGAGCACGGTCGCGGCGCCGGAGGTGGGGTGGAGGATGCCGGTGAGGATCTTGATCGACGTGGACTTCCCGGCGCCGTTGGGGCCGATGTAGGCGACGCGCTCTCCGGCCGCCACGTCGAGATCGAGGGCGCGCACTGCCTCGACCTGGCGACGCGCCTTGCGCCGACCAGTGTCGAAGACCTTCGTCAGCCCCCGTGCCTCGATCACCATCCCACCAGCGTGGTCGATGGCGCCTCGGCGACCAGGGTCTTTACCGTTCGAGCAGCCCGGGCAGCTCGTCGAGGGACTCGATCCTGTGGTGGGCCTCGGCAGCCTCCGGCCAGGTCGCATGGATGTGACCCCAGGGCCCCCGCCGGATGAACACGCCCACCATCCCCGCCGCCTGGGCCGGGAGGACGTCGTTGTCCAACCGGTCGCCGACGTAGGCGATCCCGGCGGTGGGGAGGTCGAGCTCGAGGGCGATCCGCTCGAAGAAGCGCGGCGACGGCTTCTCGACGCCCCACCCGGCCGAGGAGGCGATGAGGTCGACGGGAGCGTCGAAGCCGCGCAGCACCGCTTCGGCGCGTTCGGGCTGGTTGCCGGCCACCCCGACGACGAAGCCGGCCTCGTGCACCGCTCGCAGGCAGGGCAGGGCGTCGGGGTAGAGATCGTCGGCGGTGAACGAGGGCAGGTCGGCTGCCACCCGCTGGCGGCCGACGAGGGGCCACGTGTCGCGGTGATCGCCCCGTCGCTCGATCACCGCACCGAGCGCGGCGAAGAACGTGAACGGGCTGAGACCGAGCGCCGAGGCCTCGGCGCGCCACTGGCTCGTCTCGTCGACCAGGGTCTCGCCGACGTCGAAGACGACGGCGCGGATCGTGCGCCTCAGAAGCGGACCAGTCCGCCGGGGCGCGCGCCGGTGGGCTCGCCGTGCTCCATCGTCACCTCGCCGGCCACGAGGGTGGCGACGTAGCCGTCAGCGCGCTGGATGAGCCGCCGCCCGCCGGCGGGGAGGTCGAACACCATCTCGGGCGCCCGCAGGTGCATGCCGTCGAGGTCGATGAGGTTGATGTCGGCTCGCTTACCTGGGCGGAGGACGCCGCGGTCGGTGAAGCCGTACGCCGCCGCGGTGCGGGAGGTCTGGAGGCTGATGGCGTGCTCGAGGCCGAGGCGCGGGCCGCGGTCTCGTTCGTTCACCCAGTGCGTCAGCAGGTAGGTCGGCATGCTGACATCGCAGATGAGCCCGCAGTGGGCCCCGCCGTCGGACAGGCCGAGCACCGTGTTCGGGCTGCTCATCATCTCCCGGAGCGCCTCGTGGTCGTGGTCCGCGTAGCTGGCCAGCGGCGCGAAGAGGAAGGCCGTGCCGTCTCGCTCGAGGAGCCAGTCGAGGGCCACCTCCTGCGGCGCTCGACCCTCGCGCTCGGCCGCCCCCGCGATGCTCGCCGACCGTGGCGGCTCGTAGTCGGGCGGGTCGCCCAAGGGGAAGATCTGCTCCCACCGCTGCATCAGGCCGAGCGCGATCGGGTTTCGCGTTCCCGGCTGGTCGGCCAGGAGCGCCGCGCGCACCTCGGGCTGCGACAGGCGCGCCACGCGCTCCGCTAGGGGGAGGTCGGCCAGCGATCGGTAGGTGGGATGGGTGGAGAACGGGTGCAGGGACGACTGCAGGCCGAACAGCATCCCGGTCGGCCGGCAGGACACCTGCGGGATGATGTTGCGCCCCGCCGCCTGGTCGAGGCTCGCGGCAGCCAGGGCGTCGCGCCAGGCGTCGGGCGCGTAGCCGGCCTGGGCGAGGGCATAGGTCGCGGTGGCACCGGTGCGCTCGACGAGCTCGACGAGCCAGGCCCGGTCAGCGGCCCCGCCCTGGTGGTCGGACACGAGCTGGAAGACGCCGTGGCCGGCCCGCCCGATGGCGTCGCCGAGGGCGAGGAGCTCCTCGGGTGGGGCGTCGGTGCCGGGGACGAGGCCGTGCTTGGAGCTGTGCAGGATGGTGCGGCTGGTGCTGACCCCGCAGGCCCCGGCGCGCAGGCCCTCCTCGGCCAGCTGCGACATCGCGGTGATCTCGTCGGCGGTGGCGTCGCGCTCGTGGGCCCGCTCGCCCATGACGTACGCGCGCAGCGCGGCGTGCGGCACCTGGGCGGCGATCTCGATGGCGCGCGGGGTCTTGTCGAGGGCGTCGAGGTACTCGGGGAAGCTCTCCCAGTCCCAGTCGATGCCTTCGTGCAGCGCGGTGCCGGGGATGTCCTCCACGCCCTCCATGAGCTCGATCAGGAAGCCCTCGCCGCCTGGCCGCACCGGTGCGAAGCCCACGCCGCAGTTGCCCATCACGACCGTGGTGACGCCGTGCCAGCTCGAGGGTGTCATGTCCGGGTCCCAGGTCACCTGTCCGTCGTAGTGCGTGTGGATGTCCACCCACCCGGGGGCGACGACCAGGCCGTCGGCGTCCAGCTCCCGCGCGCCCCGCCCGTCCACCGTTCCGACCTCGATGATGCGGCCGCCATCGACCGCGACATCGGCCGCCACCGCCGGCGCCCCGCTGCCGTCGACGACGGTCCCTCCGCGGATCACGAGCTCGTGCATGGCCGGCTACCCCCGTTCTGTGTGCGTCCAGCACCGCATGCCGATGCCTGGCGCACGCAGATCTTGTCGCGGTCTTGACCGGTCGGTCTAGTTTTCGCTCGGGGGGACCCGGAAGTACCGTGACGGCGTGACCGAGCACCCCATGAGCGAGCGCCTGTCCGAGCTGGCCAAGCGCAAGGAGCAGGCGCTGCACGCCGGGTCCGAGCAGTCGGTGGAGCGCCAGCACGCGAAGGGCAAGATGCTCGCCCGCGAGCGCATCGAGTTCCTCCTCGACGAGGGCTCGTTCCACGAGCTCGACATGCTCGCCCGCCATCGGGCCCATGACAGCGGGCTGCTCGAGCGCCCGTACACGGACGGTGTCGTCACCGGGTGGGGCACGATCCACGGCCGCAAGGTCTTCATCTTCAGCCAGGACTTCACCGTGTTCGGCGGCGCCCTCGGCGAGGTCTTCGCCGAGAAGATCCACAAGGTGATGGACCTCGCCATCAAGGTCGGCGCGCCGCTGATCGGCCTCAACGACGGGGCCGGGGCCCGCATCCAGGAGGGCCCGGTCAGCCTGGCGAGCTACGGCGGCATCTTCCACCGCAACGTCCTCGCCTCCGGGGTGATCCCGCAGATCAGCGTGATCCTCGGCCCGTGCGCCGGCGGCGCCGTCTACTCCCCCGCCATGACCGACTTCATCTTCATGGTGAAGGAGCGGTCGCACATGTTCATCACCGGTCCCGACGTCGTGAAGACGGTGACCGGCGAGGAGGTCACGCTCGAAGAGCTCGGGGGGGCGATGTCGCACGCGTCGAAGTCGGGCGTCTGCACCTTCATGGGCGACGACGAGGAGATGGTGCTCGACGAGGTGCGCTACCTGCTGAGCTTCCTGCCCTCGAACAACCTCGAGGAGCCGCCGCACGAGCTCACCGGGGACGACCCGGACCGGGCGTGCCCGGAGCTGCGCGAGATCATGCCCGCCAGCCCGAACATCCCGTACGACATGACGTCCGTCATCACCTCGGTCGTCGATGAGGGCGACTACCTGGAGTACTTCCCGCACTGGGCGGGATCGATCACCTGCGGCTTCGCCCGCATCGATGGCCACCCGGTCGGCATCGTCGGCAACCAGCCGATGGTGCTGGCGGGCGTGCTCGACATCAACAGCGCCGAGAAGGCCGCCCGCTTCGTGCGCACGTGCGATGCGTTCAACATCCCCCTGGTCACGTTCGTCGACGTCCCGGGCTTTCTCCCGGGCGTCGACCAGGAGTACGGCGGCATCATCCGCCACGGGGCGAAGCTCCTCTACGCGTTCTGCGAGTCGACGGTCCCCCGCATCCAGGTCATCACCCGCAAGGCCTACGGCGGCGCCTACGTGGTGATGAACTCGAAGTCGATCGGTGCCGACCTCGCCTTTGCCTGGCCGTCGGCCGAGCTGGCCGTCATGGGCCCGCAGGGCGCGGTCGAGATCGTGTACCGAAAGGAGCTCAACAGCGCGGACGACCCGGTCGCCAAGCGCGCCGAGCTGGTCGACGAGTACACCGAGCGGTTCTGCAACCCGTATGTCGCGGCCGAGCGCGGCTTCGTCGACGACGTCATCGATCCGGCCGAGACGCGGATCAAGCTGGTCGCCGGTCTCGAGCTCCTGCGCTCGAAGCGCGAGGAGCTCCCCAAGCGGAAGCACGGCAACGTACCGCTGTGATGGCTTCGTCACCGAAGCGGAGCTTCGGAGCCGAGCTCGTTCGAGACCGGCCAGCGGCCGGTGCTGACCCCCTGTCGCTCGGGGTCGGCGGAGCCGCCCCTCGCCGGTGGGGGGCTCCGGCGGCGCCTCTGCCCCCCACACCCCCCGCCCGCAACCCTGGCGCCTCCCGATGATGGACGTCTCTCCCACGCCCACGGACGAGGAGGCGGCGGCGATCGCAACGGCCATCGAGCTGACCTGGCCGCGGGCGGCCGTGGCGCCGACCACGGAGACGCCACGCTGGCGCTTCGCGGGCCGCTGGTGGACCAAGCCGATCGCCGTCCGGCGCGGTCGACCCTGGTGACGCGGGATGGCTGAGCTCACCACCGTCGCCGACGATGAGGCCGTCATCCACGACGGCCCGGAGGCGCGCACCCACACCGGGCTCGACCACGACACCGCCCACGAGCTCGACGGCTTCGCGTTCCGCACGCTTCCCCGCCTCGGCCAGCGACTGGCGACGGTGGCCACGGTGAACGACGTGCACTTCGGCGAGGAGGTGTGCGGGATCATGGACGGGATCCCCGACGGGCCGTTCTTCAGCGTCGAGCCAGGCGCGGAGCCGTACCCCGAGCTCATGAACCGAGGCGCGATCGAGGAGATCTCGGCGATCGAGCCCGACGCGGTGCTCGTGAAGGGCGATCTCACCTGCGATGGTCTCGACGAGGAGTACGCCGCGTTCCTCGCGGCCTATGGACCGGCCTTCGGCGACCGACTGCACCACGTGCGCGGCAACCACGACGCCTACCGCTACCAGACCTATGCTCCCGAGGGACCGCAGCGCATCGATGTCGAGGGCCTCACGCTGGCGCTGCTCGACACCACGATCCCCGGCCACACCACGGGGCAGATGCCGGCTGACCAGCTCGACTGGCTGGAAGACCTCGCCGCCGAGGCCGACCGGCCCGTGCTCGCGCTGGGGCACCACCACGTGTGGAACCCCGACGCGAGCACCAGGCCGGACGACTACTTCGGGATCCACCCGGACGACTCCGAGCGGTTCATCTCCGTCGTCGGCCGCCATTCGAGGATCATCGGCTACGCCGCCGGCCACACGCACCGAAACCGGGTCCGACGCTTCGCCGCCACTGGCCACCGCCCCTGGATCGAGGTCGCCTGCGTCAAGGACTACCCAGGGAGCTGGGCCGAGTACCGGGTGTTCGAGGGCGCGGTGCTGCAGATCCACCGACGCATCTCGACGCCCGAGGCCCTGGCGTGGACGGAGAAGACGCGCGACATGTTCGGTGGCGTCTACGGCGAGTACGCCTTCGGCGAGCTCACCGATCGATGCTTCGCCATGCGGATCCCGACTTGACCCGACCGGGGCCCCTCGCCGGCATCCGCGTCCTCGACCTGGCCACCGTCATCGCCGGTCCCGGCACGGCGCGCTACCTCGCCGACTACGGCGCTGACGTGCTCAAGGTCGAGCGTCCGGGCACCGGGGACAGCACACGGCTCATGGGCGTGCCCGACCCGGCCGACGGCACCTCCCTGTACTGGAAGCTCGTGTCTCGCAACAAGCGCTGCACGACCGTCGACCTCAAGTCGGACGACGGGCGGGCGACGATCCTTCGCCTGGTCGACGACGCCCACGTCCTGATCGAGAACTTCCGGCCGGGCACGCTCGAACGTCTCGGGCTCGGGCCTGACGTGCTGCTGGAACGGAACCCGTCGTTGGTGGTCCTGCGCGTCACGGGCTTCGGGCAGGACGGGCCCTACGCGGGCCGAGCCGGCTTCGCGACCATCGCCGAGGCGATGTCAGGGTACGCAGCCCTCAACGGGGAGCCCGCCGGCGCCCCGCTGCTCCCTCCCATCGCCCTCACCGATGAGGTCACCGCCCTGGTCGGCGCGTTCGCCACGATGGTGGCGTTGTGGTCCGGAGTCGGGCAGGTGGTCGACGTGAACCTCCTCGAGTCCCTCTTCCAGTGCATGGGACCGCTCCCGGGCGCGTTCGCGGCCACCGGTTACCTGCAGCCTCGGCTCGGTTCGGGCATCCCGTACTCGGTGCCCCGTGGCACGTGGCAGTGCGCGGACGGCGGCTGGGTCGCCGTGTCGACCTCGGCCGAGTCGGTGGCGGGCCGGGTGATGGAGCTCATCGGGTTCGGCGACCGAGCCGACCTCCAGAGCTTCAACGGTCGCATCGCGGCCCGGGACGAGATCGACGTGCGCATGACCGAGTTCTGCGCAGCCCGCTCCCGCGCCGATGTGCTCGCCTCGTTCGAGGAGGCCCAGGCCGCCGCCGCTCCCATCTACGACATGGCCGACATCGCGGCGGACCCGCACTACCAGGCCAGGCGATCGATCATCGAGGTGGACGGCGTCACGATGCAGGGCCTGGTCGCGAAGCTGTCAGAGACACCAGGAGCAGTGCGGTGGCCAGGGAGGAGCCTGGGCGCAGACGAGGCCGAGTGGGCCAGCCCGACGGGGGGCGTGGGGGGCAGAGGCTCCGCCGGAGCCCCCCACTCGGGAGGTGATCCGGCTCCGCCGGTCGCCGACCAGCAGTGAGCGCGCCGTAGGCGCCCCGAACAAGCTCGGACGAGCTCGCCGCAGGCGAGCGACGCCGAACCTATGTCGGCGGCGCGACCTCGATGCGGTCCTGTGGCCACTCGCGGGCGCTGGCGAAGGCCGCCTGCGCGGCGAGCACGATGTCGGTGGGCGTGAGCGCGTGGCCGGGGTAGCAGGCGACGCCGGCACGGAGCACCCGGCCGCCCGGGCGCGTGGCCAGGGACCGACGAAGGCGCTCCACCGCCCACACCGCGCCGTCCTCGGGGGTGTCCTCGAGCATCAGGCCGTAGGTGCCATCGTGCAGACGCGCCGCGACGTCTGACGTGCGCAGCGTGGCACGGATCATGGCGGTGACGACCCGGGGATCCGACGCGACCGCCGGGCCGTCCGGTAGCCCGTCCACGACCTCGAGCTGAGCGAACGCGAGCGGTCGGAGCACGCGCCGGCATGCGATGACGCGCCAGCTCAGCGCGGCGAGGAAGAACGGCTGGGCGAAGAGACCTGACGACGGATCGAGCAGGGAGGCATCGATCTCGAGCGCGCCGTCGGGCGCCGCCTCGTCATCTCCCCGATCCGCCACGGGCGGGAGGATACAAGGCGTCAGCCTCGACGGGCGACGGCGAGGTCGATGATCTCCCCCATGATCTTCGTGAGCTCGAAGTCCTTGGGCGTGTACACGGCGGCGACATCAGCCGCGAGGAGGCGGGGCCGGTCGTCCTCCGGGATGATCCCGCCCGCCACGACGGGCGCCGTCACGCCTCGCTCCCGACACAGGCGGACCACCTCGGGCACCAGCTCGAGGTGGCTCCCGGAGAGGATCGAGAGGCCGATGACGTCCACGTCCTCGTCGAGCGCAACGGCGGCGATCTGCTCTGGGGTGAGTCGGATGCCCTGGTAGATCACCTCGAGGCCGGCATCCCTGGCGGCCACCGCGATCTGCTCGGCGCCGTTGCTGTGACCGTCCAGGCCGGGCTTGGCCACCAGCAACCGGGGCGGCCCGCCGGGCAGCGCCTTCACCCGCGCGGCCAGGGCTCGCAGCCCCTCGCTGCCACCACCGACCCCCGCGGCCGCGGCCACGCCCGTCGGGGCGCGGTACTCGCCGAAGATCTCTCGAAGCACCCCGGCCCACTCCCCGGTGGTGCCGCCGGCGTGGGCGAGGTCGATCGTGGCCGGCATGACGTTCTCGCCCGTCGTCGCGACGCGCCGGAGCTCGTCGAGGGAGCGCTTCACCGCGTCGTCGTCTCGGTTCGCACGCCACGCCACCACCCCTGCGACGATGTCAGCCTCGACGGACGGATCGACCTTGAGGATCGACCCCTCGCCCTCGAGAGGCGAGGGCAGCGCCTCGGTGAAGCGGTTCACCCCCACGACGGTGAGATCGCCGGACTCCAGCCGCCGGAGGCGTTCGGCATGGCTGGCCACGAGGCGACCCTTGAGCTCGTCGATCGCCTCGAAGGCTCCACCGAGCGCCAGCACGTCCTCGAGCTCTGCCCACGCGCCCTCCGACAGCTCGTCGGTGAGACGGTCCATGACGACGGAGCCCTCGAACAGGTCCGGGTACTCGAGCAGGTCGGTCTCGTAGGCGAGCACCTGCTGCATCCGCAGCGCCCACTGCTGGTCCCATGGCCGCGGCAGGCCGAGGGCCTCGTTCCACGCGGGCAGCTGGATCGAGCGAGCCCGCGCGTCCCGGGAGAGGGTCACACCGAGCATCTCGAGCACGATTCTCTGCACGTTGTTCTCTGGCTGCGCCTCGGTGAGGCCGAGGCTGTTCACCTGCACGCCGTAGCGGAACCGACGCGCCTTCGGGTCGGTGACGCCATAGCGCTCGAGGCCGATCCGGTCCCACAGCGCCGTGAACGCGCGCATCTTGGCGGTCTCCTCGACGAAGCGGATGCCGCTGTTGACGAAGAAGCTGATGGAGGCGAACACGGCCGGGAACCGATCCTCGTCGACCTGCCCGGAGTCTCGCACCGCGTCGAGCACGCCGATCGCCGTCGCCAGGCTGTAGGCGAGCTCCTGCACCGGCGTCGCGCCCGCTTCCTGCAGGTGGTAGCTGCACACGTTCATCGGGTTCCACGACGGCACCCGTTCCGCGCAGAACGCGATCATGTCGACGATCAGCCGGCGGGAGGGCAGCGGCGGGAAGATGTACGTGCCGCGGGAGAGGTACTCCTTGACGATGTCGTTCTGCGTCGTGCCCCGCAGCTCCTGGCTCGGTACGCCCTGGCGCTCGGCGTTGGCGACGTAGAGCCCGAGCAGCCAAGCGGCCGGCGCGTTGATCGTCATCGAGGTGTTCATCTCGCCCTGCGGGATCCCGTCGAGCAGCTCGCCCATGTGCCCGAGGTGGACCACGGGCACGCCCACCTTCCCGACCTCGCCTTTGGCGAGCTCGTGGTCGGGGTCGTAGCCGGTCTGCGTCGGCAGGTCGAAGGCGATCGACAGGCCGGTCTGGCCCTTGGCCAGGTTCGACCGGTAGAGCTCGTTGCTGGCCTTGGCCGTCGAGTGCCCGGAGTAGGTGCGGATCATCCAGGGACGATCGGGCTGCTCCAGGTGCGCGGTCATCTTGACATGATCCCCGGGCGCACCCATCGGACGCCAGCCATCGATGACCATGACGTCATGGCCCTGTTGAAATGGTCAGCAGTCACGTTGCCGGCAGGTCGATGTCCTCGCGATGTCGACGAACATGGCGGAACAGACATCCAGCGGCACCACGTGGGGCTACCTCAGGGCCATGGAGGCCTGGACGGACGCCGTCTTCGAGCTCCTCGCGCACGCCGCGGAGCGGGCGGATGGCCCCAGCGTCCGGGGACGGCTGATGGGGGCGCGCGACGACGCCGAGTCGCTGCGCGACCTGCTCCACACCGCGAACGGTCGCCACGATCCCAACCCCAGCGCGAACGCCACGATCGAGTCGATCTGCTCGCTGTGGGACGCCAACGAGCCGTACTTCGAGCGGGTCGCCGCCGAGGTGGATCCCGCCTTCTACCGGGCGTGGGAGGCGCGCTCGGCCAAGGCTCGCACGGACCGCCACGGGCCGGCCGCCGCCTGAGCGGTCACCTCCACAGCGCCGGGAGGGGCAGCTCGATCGCCGTCGCGAGCAGCTCCACGTACCTGACACGAGCCACGGCCACCACCCCCAGCGACGCGAGGTGCTCCGTCGGCCACTGCACATCCAGCAGTCGCCCCGAGCACTCCGCCCGGAGGTGCTCGACGAGCGCCACCAACGCCACCTTCGACGCGTCCGTCCGCCGATGGAACATCGACTCACCGGCGAACAGACCACCGATCGCCACGCCGTAGAGCCCGCCGGCGAGCCCGTCGTCGTCCCATGCCTCGACGCTGTGGACCCAGCCCAGCTCGTGCAGACGCACATAGGCCGCCCGGATCGAGGGGGTGATCCACCCGCCGTCGCGACCGGGGTCGGCACAAGCATCGATCACCTCGGCGAACGAGGAGTCGACCCGCACCTCGTAGCGGGCACAGGAGCGCCGGAGCGAGCGGCTCACCACCAGCCGGTCCAGCGGGAGGATCCCTCTGGGGTCGGGTGACCACCACCCGATCGGGCCCCTGACCCCGAGAGGCATCGGGAACACGCCGTGACGGTAGGCGTGCAGCAGCGTGCCCGGCTCGAGGTCCGCGCCGACGCCGACCATGCCGTGCTCGTCGGTCGCGTCGAGGGCGGGAAACCGCCAGACGCTCGGCGGGGGCTCGGCCGGCACCGCTACTTCGTCGTGGCGACGCCGCCGTCGACGGGGATGATCGCGCCGGTCAGGAACGAACCGGCCCTCGAGCTGAGGAAGATGGCCGGCCCGGCCATGTCGTCCGGCCGGCCGATGCGCTTCAAGGGCATCATCTGGGCCATCCGCTCCTCACCGGCTGCCTCGATGGTGGCGCGCATCATCCGGGACTCGAACGGCCCGGGGGCGATGGCGTTGACGGTGATTGCGGGCGCGAGGTGCTTGGCCAGGTGGCGGGTGAGCTGGTGCACCGCCGCCTTGGACGCCGAGTAGGCGTAGGTCTCGAAGCCTGGCACCTGGATGCCGTCGACCGACCCGATGTTGATGATGCGCGCCGGCTCGTCAGCCGTGCCAGCCGCCTGCAGCAGCGGCAGGAGGAACTTGGTGGTGTGGAACACGCCCTCGACGTTCACGTCGAGGACCCGGTGCCAGGACTTCGTGTCCTGCTCGGCGAGCGGCGCGCCCCAGTTGGCACCCGCGTTGTTCACGAGGATGTCGAGCGAGTCCCACCGGTCAGCGACCGCCGTCCCGAGGCCCCGGCAGCCCTCCTCGGTCGAGAGGTCAGCGACGATGTACGAGCAGTCACCCTTCTGCGACAGCTCCGTCGCGACCTGCTCCAGCGAGTTCTCCTTGCGCGAGGCGATGATCACGCTGGCGCCGGCCTCCACGAAGCCCGTGGCGATCATGGTCCCGATGCCGCTGCCACCGCCGGTGACGACGGCCTTCTTCCCCGCGATGTCGAACAGATCAGATGTCATGGGAGGACGCTATGCGCCGGGGCGGGGGCAGAGGCTCCGCCGGAGCTCACCGCCCGCGAGGGACCGGCTCCGCCGTGTCCCGAGGAGTGAGCCGTCAGTGCGCCAGTAGCGCGACTTCGACCGGCTGCCGAAGGCGAGTGACGACGACTACTTCTTGTAGTCGTAGAAGCCTGCACCCGACTTCCGGCCGAGCTGGCCGGCGGCGACCATGCGGCGCAGCAAGGGGAGCGCGGCGTAGTTCGGATCGCGGAACTCCGCGTACAGCGCATCGAGGATCGACAGCGACGTGTCCAGGCCGACGAGGTCGAGCAGCGCGAGCGGGCCCATCGGGAAGTTGCAGCCACCCTTCATGGCCGTGTCGATGTCGTCCCGGCTGGCGGTCCCTGCCTCGAGCATCCGCACGGCGTTGTTCAGGTACGGGAACAGCAGCGCGTTGACGATGAAGCCGGCCCGGTCCTTGACCTCGACGACGTCCTTGCCGCAATCGGCGGCGAACTCCCTGGCCGCCGCCACCGTCGCCTCGCTGGCCGTCAGCGGGACGATGACCTCGACGAGGCTCATCATCGGCGCCGGGTTGAAGAAGTGGATGCCGACGACCATGTCGGGCCGCTCTGTCGCCATCGCGAGCTCGATCACCGGGAGGGTGGACGTGTTGGTGGCGAGGATGGCCTCGGGCTTGAGGATGTCGTCCAGGCGGGTGAACAGCTCCTGCTTGACGGCGAGGTCCTCCACCACCGACTCCACGACGAGGTCGCAATCGTGCAGGGCGTGCAGGTCGTCCGTGGCACTCACGCGTGCGACGATCTCCTTCGCGGCGGTCTCGTCGAGCTTCCCCCGCTCGACCTGCTTCGCGAGCGACCTCTCCAAGCCGGTGACCATCGCGTCCGCCGTCGCCTGCTGGCGCGACCGCAGGATGACCTCGATGCCCGACTTGGCGGCCACCTCGGCGATGCCCGACCCCATGATCCCCGACCCGACGACCGCAAGCTTCGTGATGCTCATGGGCTGCGACGCTACCGACCGGTAACAACCGGGGTCCAGATGCCGGGCCGCTAGGTTCGCACCCGTGCCTGGTCCCCTTGCGCTGGTCGGTGGTGCCGAATGGCGGGCAGGGTGTGACTTCGATCGCGAGCTGCTGGATCAGAGCGGCGGGCGCGAGGTACTCGTCCTGCCGACCGCGGCGGCGTACGAGCACCCCGACCGTGCCCTCGAGTCAGCGCAGCGCTGGTTCGACGAGCTCGACGCCACCATGCGCCCACTCCGCGTCCTCACCCGGCGCGACGCCGTCGACGAGGCGAACGTGGCCCCGATCACCGACGCGACCTTCATCTACCTCTCGGGGGGCAGCCCGATGCACCTGCGCTCCGTGCTGAAGGACTCCCCCGTGTGGGACGCGCTGGTCGCGGCCTGGCAACGAGGGGCCGTGCTCGCCGGCTCTGGCTCCGGCGCGATGGTGCTGTGCGACCCGATGGTCGACCCGCGCGGCGGTGCCCTCACCCTGGGCCTCGGGCTGATCGAGCAGCTCGCCGTCATCCCGCACCACGACACGTGGAGCGAGGACAAGGCCAAGCGGACCCTTCGCATCGCCCCGACGGGCCTCGCCATCGCCGGGATCGACGCGCGCACCGCCCTGATCCGTTCCCCGGAAGGGACCTGGACAGCCGGTGGCGCGGGGTCGGTGGTGGTGTACCTCGACGGCGAGGAGGCCGGGCTGTCTGCGCTCCCCTAGCCCTCGGTGATCGCCACCGACGTCACGGCCACGGGCTTCGTCGGCTGCTCGGCCGAGTTGCCCAGCGCGTTGATCGCCTCGGACACGTCCTGGCCCTCGATGATCTTGCCGAACACGGCATAGGTGCCGGTGCCCGAGAGCGCGCCGTTGGGGTCGCCGACCACGAAGAAGAACTGGCTGCTCGCGCTGTTGGGCTCCTGCGTCCGAGCCATGGCCACGGTGCCCGGGGCGTAGGCCGTGGCCGGATCGGCCGGGGGCTCGTCCTCGATCGTGTAGCCGGGGGCCGCAGAGCCAGACTCGGGACCGACGGGGTCGCCGGTCTGGTCGACGAAGCCCGGCACGATCCGGTGGAACGGCACGTTGTCGTAGTAGTGGTAGCGCGCCAGGACCACGAAGTTGTTCACCGCGATGGGTGCGCCGACCGGGTCGAGCTCGATGACGATGTCACCCTCGGTCGTGCTCACCGTCGCGGTGTAGGTCTTGGCGGGGTCGATGCACGTGGGCGGCGCCTGTTCGAAGCTCGTGGTGCGCTCCGCGGTGCCATCCGCCGGTGGGCAGGGGGTCTCGCCGGTGATGGCGGCCCCTGGCCCGGGATAGACGACCGCCACGGCATCGCTCGTGGTGCTGGTGGTCGCCGCGGTGTCGTCGGCGCCGTCGGCGCTGAAGAGAGCGATCGCACCGGCCACCGCGAGGACCAGCGCCAGGATGATGACGAGGCTCCGGAACTGGCGCTTTCGCTGTGTCTTCTGGGTGGCGGCCCGCTGCTCCTCGAGGCGGAGGAGCCGGCCTTCGTCTTGACGCTGTCGCTTCTCGCTCGGCATGGCGCCGAACACTAGTGGTGGCCCTCCCCCGTCTCCGAGTCGGTCGATCCGGGCATCCTGGGTCATCGCGGCCGTTCGCGAATAGGATGGGCGGCCCACGCGCGCACAGGAGAGCGATCGCATGACCGCGGACAGTGACGGGGAGCAGTCGACGTTCTCGAGCCAGGTCGGTCAACGGCTGCGCTCGGTGCGACGCATCCGTGGCCTGTCCCTCGATGACGTCGAACGGGAGTCCGGTGGCCGCTGGAGCGCCTCGGCCGTGGGGGCCTACGAGCGGGGCTTCCGCAACCTCAGCCTGCCGCGCCTTCGCGACCTCGCACGCTTCTACGACGTGCCGATGGGCGTCCTCCTCGGCGAGGACGACGGGGCCGACGGCAGCCGAGCGCAGGGCCGCCTCGTGCTCGACCTCGTGGCCCTCCAGCAGGTGCCCGAGGCGGAGGCCGTGCTGCGCTACCTGCGTTCGATCATCCTCGAGCGAGGTGACTACAACGGGCGCGTCCTCTCCGTGCGGCGGGACGACCTGCGGGCGATCTGCTCCCTGCTCCGCACCGACGAGGCCGCCACCCTGGAGCGGCTGCACCAGTGGGGTGCCCTCGTCGACGGGAGCGGGCCAACCAGTTCGTGACGGGACGGGAGCCGGCGGTAGCGTCCTCGCCCGTGGCTCTGGTCGTCCAGAAGTTCGGCGGCACGTCGGTCGCCGACCCCGAGCGCATCCGCGAGGTCGCCGACCACGTCGCCCGCACGCAAGCGCCGTGGCAACGACGTGGTGCGTGGTCGTCAGCGCCATGGGCAAGGAGACCGACGAGCTGCTGCGCCTCGCCTCCGAGGTGTCCGACGACCCGCCCCGGCCGCGAGATGGACATGCTGCATCACGGCCGGCGAGCGCAAGGCCACCGCGCTGCTGTGCATGGCGCTCGCACGACCTCGGCGTCGACGCCGAGTCGTTCACCGGGCAGCCAGGCGGGGTTCATCACCGACACCACCCACACCAACGCCAAGATCGTCGAGGTGCGGCCGACCGCATCCGCGACGGCCCTCGACGCCGGGCACGTCCCGGTGGTCGGCGGCTCCCAGGGCGTGTCCGACCGACCGCAACGTCACCTTCCTCGGTCGCGGCGGCTCGGACACCACCGCGGTCGCGCTGGCCCACGCGCTCGGCGCCGACGTCCTGCGAGCTCTACACCGACGTCTCCGGCGTGTTCACCAGCCGACCCCCGGGTCGTGCCCGACGCCCGCCGCATGGAGCGCGTCAGCTTCGACGAGCTGCTCGAGATGACGCGCCAACGGCTGCCCGAAGCCGGCCATGCGGTCGGTCGAGTTCGCCCGCACCTACGGGCGTCGACCTGCACGTCCGCTCAGCGTTCACCTGGGAGCCGGGCACCTGGGTCACGAGGAGGACGACGACATGGAGCAGGCCATCATCTCGGCGGTCGTCCACGACACCGACGAGGCCAAGGTCACGGTCGCCGGGGTGCCCGACCAGCCCGGCATCGCCGCCCGCCTGTTCCGGCTCCTCGCCGACGCCGACATCAACGTCGACATGATCGTGCAGAACACGTCGGAGCACGGCGTGACCGACATCTCCTTCACCGTCCCCCACGACGACCTCGACCGAGCCACGAGATCACCGTCGGCGCTCGGCCGCGGAGATCGGCGCCACCGGGGTGCACCAGCGACGGCGACATCGCCCGGGTGAGCGTCGTCGGCGCGGGCATGAAGTCGAACCCGGGCGTGGCCGCCACGGTGTTCGAGACCCTCGCCGCCGCCGGCATCAACATCGAGATGATCTCCACCTCGGCGATCCGGATCAGCTGCGTGGTGCGCCGAGGCCCAGGTCGAGCAGGCCGTGCAGGCCCTCCACGACGCCTTCGAGCTGAGCGCGTCAAGGGCGGCTCCGCCCCCTTCGCATGACCCCCGATTGCGCCGCCATAAGGCTTTGGGCCTCGTGGAGCGACGCCGTAGCCTGTCGTCCATGCGCATCGGAATCGTTCGGGGCAACCGGTCAGGTCGGCGGGGTCATGCGCCGCATGCTCGCCGAGCGGGCCAGTTCCCCGTCGACGAGCTCCGGCTGTTCGCCTCGGCCCGATCCGCCGGGCGGACGCCTGGGCTTCGGCGACGGCGAGATCGAGGTGGAGGACGCCGAGACCGCCGACTACGCCGGCCTCGACATCGCGCTGTTCTCGGCCGGCGCCACCGCCTCCCGGGCGCTCGCGCCCCGGGTCGCCGAGCCGCGGGCGCGATCGGTCATCGACAACTCCTCGGCCTGGCGCATGGACCCCGACGTGCCGCTCGTGGTGCCCGAGGTCAACGCCCACGACCTCCGGTCGCATCCCCAAGGGCATCGTCGCCAACCCGAACTGCACGACCATGGTGGCGATGCCGGTGCTCAAGCCGCTCGACCTCGAGGCCGGCCTGCGCGCCATCGTCGTGAGCACCTACCAGGCGGTGTCGGGCGGCGGGCCTCGCCGGGATGGCCGAGCTCGACGAGCAGGTCCGCAAGGTCGGGCGACGACGCGGCCGCGCTCGCCCTGTCGACGGCACCGCGGTCGACTTCCCGCCCGCCGAGCAAGTTCCCGACGACCGATCGCCTACAACGTCATCCCGCACGCCGGCAGCTTCGTCGACGACGGGCTCGCCGAGACCGACGAGGAGCAGAAGCTCCGCAACGAGAGCCGCAAGATCCTCGGGCTCCCCGACCTGCTCGTGTCCGCCCCTCTGCGTGCGCGTCCCGGTGTTCACCGGTCACTCGCTGTCGATCAACGCCCGGTTCGAGCGCCCGCTGTCGCCATCTCGCGCCGAGGAGATCCTCGCCGCGAGCGACCGGTGTCGAGGTGAACGACGTGCCCACCCCGCTCGGGGTCACCGGTGGCAACGTCACCCAGGTCGGCCGCATCCGCCTCGACCCGACGGTCCCGGACGGTCACGGCCTGGCCCTGTTCCTCTCGGGCGACAACCTCCGCAAGGGCGCGGCGCTCAACGCGGTCCAGATCGCCGAGATCCTCCTCTCCGGCCGCCACGCCTGCTGACGACCACGGCCAACCACACGCCTTCTGTGTGCAGTCAGTGGGGGGGATCAGCAGCGGCAGGGGGACGCACCGCAGCGGGGGCAGCCGCCGGCGTAGCGGGCGACGGCGTCGTCGAGCGACAGCCCGAGCTGCTCGGCCAGGGACGCCAACCACGCCAGGACGTCGCCCAGCTCGTGGAGCTGCTGCTCGGCGCCGCCCTTGCGCACGGCCTGGGCCAGCTCGCCGAGCTCCTCGGTGAGCCAGGCGACGGTTGCCGGCACCCCGCGCGCCCGATCCCGCTCGCCGTAGGTGTCGGCCATCAGGCGCTGCAGCTCGCCGAGCTCCATCGGTGCACCGTAGGCCCTTGACAAGGCTAACGATGTTAGCCATACTGGCGCTAACACCGTTAGCCGAGAGGAGCCACGATGCCCACCACCGCCGCGACCACCGACCACTACACGCAACCGGGATGGTTCACCCGGCACGTGTTCAACGGCTTCGTCGGCTGGCTCACCCGCCGAGGGCTGAGCGTGTGGGGCAGCCGTGTGCTCGAGGTGCCCGGCCGCACCACGGGCGAGCTGCGCCGGGTGCCCGTCAACCTCCTCACCCACGACGGCCAGCAGTACCTCGTCTCCCCCCGGGGGCACGGCCAGTGGGTGCGCAACGTGCGCGCCAACGACGGCCGGCTCGACCTGCTGCTCGGCCGCCGTCGCACGCACCACCTGGCGCACGAGCTGCCCGACGCCGAGAAGGTCGAGGTGCTCCGCGCCTACCTCGCTCGCTGGAAGTTCGAGGTCGGCCAGTTCTTCGACGGCGTCGACGCCTCGTCCTCCGACGAGACGCTCCTCGGGATCGCCCCCGACCACCCCGTGTTCCGCCTCGATGCTGCCGGTTGAGCCGACCGAGCGGCCGAGCGGCTCGATCCGCTCGGCCCGGACCCAGGACCTCGTTGACGCCGCCTTCACGATCCTCGACCAGGAGGGCCGCGACGCCCTCACGATGCGCCGCCTCGCCGAGGACCTCGGCATGCGAGCGCCATCGCTCTACAAGCACGTGAAGGACAAGGCCACGCTGGAGACCGCCCTCATCGAGGACGTGCTCTTCGACATGGGCGACGTCCTGCACGAAGCGCTGGCCGAGCCCGGCGACCAGGGCGCCGTGGCCAGCATCCTGCACGCCTACCGCGAACGCTCGCTGGAGCACCCCAACCGCTACCGGCTCGCCACGGGCGGCCAGCTCCGGCGCGACCTCCTGCCCGAGTGCCTCGAGGAGTGGGCGGGCCAGCCGTTCTTCTTCGCCGCCGGCGACCCGTACCGCTCCCAGGCGCTGTGGAGCTTCGCCCACGGGATGGTGATCCTCGAGATCGATGGTCGCTACCCCGAGGGCAGCGACCTCGATCGCACGTGGGCGGCCGGGGCCGCCGCGTTCAGCCGATGACTGGTTCGATTGGTTCGACGCCGACCCCGGTGATCGTCGTCTCCTGCTACACGATGGCGCTCGGCGTGATCCGCAGCCTCGGCGAACGCGCGGTCCCCATCGTGGCGGTCCAGTTCGACAAGCGCGACTTCGCCCAGCGGTCCCGCTACGTCGCCGAGGTGCACCGGGTTCCGCGTCCCGATGCGCAAGAGGGCGAGTTCATCGCCCGACTCGAGGCGATCGGGGCTCGTCATCCCGGCGCGCTCCTGGTGCCCACCCACGATGCCGCGGTCGTGGCCATCGCTCGGCACCACGAGCGGCTCGGCCAGACGATGGTGGTGGCCTGTCCCGAGTGGCCGATCGCCCGTTTGTGCATCGACAAGCGCGAGACCTACCAGCTCGCCGCGTCGGTCGGAGTGCCGACCCCGAAGACCCTCACTCCCCGCAGCGCCGAGGAGGTCGACCGCGCGATCGACGAGATCGGCCTCCCCGCTCTGGTCAAGCCCTCCCACAGCCACCTGTTCGTCGCAGCGTTCGGGAAGAAGATGATCGAGGCGACGACAGCGTCGGAGGTGCGGGCGGGCTTCGATCTGGCCGACGGGGCCGGTCTCGAGGTGATGATGCAGGAGATCATCCCCGGGCCCGACTCCGCAGGTGTCAACTACAACTCCTACAGAGCCGACGGCGAGGTGGTGGCCGAGTTCACGGCGCGGAAGGTCCGCAACTCACCGACCCGATGGGGTTCGCCCCGGGTGACCGTCAGCGAGCGGGTCGAGGAGGTGATGGAACCTGGTCGCAGACTCCTCGCTGCCCTCGGCTACGAGGGCTTCTCGTGCACCGAGTGGAAGCGCGACGAGCGGGACGGCCTCTACAAGCTGATCGAGGTGAACGGACGCCACAACCTCTCGTCCATGCTGGCCCTGCGCACCGGGGTCGACTTCCCCTGGATCGAGTACAACCACAGGCTGCACGGCGTGCTCCCCGAGCGGACCGACGCCTTCGAGGAGGGAAGATACTGGATCGACTTCCCTCGTGATCTCGGCACGACCCTCAAGGAGTGGAGGGCGGAGGGGTACGGCGTGGCCGAGTACGCGCGGCCGTATCTGCGACGTCGCTGCTATGCCCATTGGTCGTGGAAGGACCCGGCGCCCATGTTCGCCCGCCTCTCGGACGCGATCCGCCACGGCCGCCGTGGGGAGTGAGCCGCCTCGTCATCGCGCCCGCAGTCGCTTGACCGTCTGCTTCACGACCTTCAGCCCCTTGATCCTGGGGAAGACCGTGGTGTAGCCGAAGCGGATCAACGGGTTCGGGACGAACGCCAGCGACTCCGGGAGGAGCACGACGTCGCCCCCGAAGCCGAGCTTGAAGCGCGTGACGTGCGTCGGCTCGGGCCCGTCGGTCCCGGTGGCGAGCGCGCTCGCCACCTCGGGTTCGATCCCGTCGAAGTCATAGCGCCGCAGCCCGGCGGCCTTCGCCCATTGCATGGTCGACCAGTGCAGCACCTCGTTGGGCCGACACTCGCCGTGCGTCCCGCTCCACCCACCGCGCTTGTAGACGATGCGATCTCCGAAGACGATGCCGAGCATGGCGGAGACCGGCGCTCCTTCGGCTTCGGCGATCATGATCACGCACTGACCCAACGGATCCAGCTCGTCGAACACGGCCGTGAGGTAGTCCTCGTCGGCGGCCACGAACCCCTGCCGACGGGCCGTGGCCTCGAAGAGCTCGCCCACCACCGGCAGATCGTCGCGACCACCGCGCCGCACGACGGTCCCCGCTCGTTCGCCCTTGCGGATGTTGCGGCGCGTCGATGAGCGCATGTCCGCGAGGATCTCCGACTCGTCCCTGGTGAGGTCGACGACGAGCGTCGCGGCGAGCGCCGTCTTCACCTGGCTCGAGATGAAGCCCCGCATCCGCAACCGGGCCACGACCTCGTCGGAGCCTTCGGGAGGATCGACGACGAGGTTGCGGACGCGAGATCTCCGGCACAGCGCCACCACCCCGTCGACCACGTCGTCGATGGCGGTGGCCACCCCGACCACGGGCCCCCCATCGAGGTACCCCACCCGACCGAGCAGCGGCAGCCGTCGGGTCACGACCTGGGCACCGGCGACGATGGCGCCGTCCTTCCAGACCTCCACACGCTCTGCCCGCCAGTCGGTGGTCGCCTTGACGCGCGCCCATGCCGCGGTCTGCGCATGCCGACCGCCCGACTCCGCCACGAACGCATCCCACGCACCATCGCTGTCAGCTCCGAGGGGCGCGAACCGGCGGACCGCCGTCGATCTTCCGTCACGAGTCGCCTCCGCGAGGGGACGTGCCGTCATCCCGCCATCGATTCGCACGTACCGAGGTGCCTGTCTGCGCTCCGCCGCCGCACTGTCGCCCTCACCCGCCTGACCGGGGTCTCACCCGGATCGCCGCCCTGCTGAAAGGTCCCTGCGTCAGGTGAGGATAGCCCGCGGCCGGGCTCGCCTCCTGGTGAGCGAGGCCCACACGTTTCGACGCGGCTATCGGTCCCACCAGTCCAAGATGACGGCGGTGCAGAGCGACGCGACCGCGAAGGCGAAGGCGAACGCCACCACGTCGCCTGCATGCACCCCGTGGCGACCACTGATCTCGAAGAGGATGGGCCCGACCTTCGTCAGCCGCGCCACCACCAGCCCCGCCGCCAGGGCGCCGCCCCAGATGACGGTGAGCACAGCCGCGCGTAGCCACCCGTGCGCTCCAGTCGAACTCGCCAACGAACCAACCCTCCTGCTGCTCGCGGACGAGTCCAGCACAGAACCCCTGACGTTTGAGATCGGGGCGGCGGCATCGGCTCGTCAGGCGGCGGCGGACCCGACGCGCTGGCGGAGCTCAGAGAGCAGACTGGGATCGGCCTTCATGGCGGTGCGGGTGGCACCGCTCAGCATGGGGAGCTGCAGCCGGTCGAGCGCCGTCGCGAGGGTGTCGGGCCCCACTGCGGCGAGCCCCGCCGCCACCGCACGCTCGGGTCCCACCTGGGTGGTGGACGACGCGAGCAGCTCGGCCAGGTCCGTCGCCAACAGCTGGTCCGACGCCGCCAGCTCGCTGAAGCCGAAGTCGATGATCCAGGCCGCCCCGTCGTCGGCCAGGAAGACGTTGGCCAGACGCAGGTCGCGGTGGGCGATGCGATGGCTGCGCATCAGCGCGAACTCCTCCCACACGCCCGCCAGCACCTCGTCGGTCATCTCCTCGGGCGAGAGACGGTCGAGGGAGCGACCGGCGATGGCCTCGTAGGCCAGCACGTAGCCATTCGGCTTGGCCGTCGCGAACGCGACGAGCCGGGGTGTGCGGACGCCGATGTCGCGGGCCGCGAGCGCGACGAGCGCCTCGTGCTCGACAGCTCGACGAAGCGTGGAGAATGCCTTCTCGTCCCCCAGATCGCGCGGCTGCAGCCGCCGGTACGCCCGGAAGAGCAGGTCGGCGCTGCGCTCGTCGTCGCCGAGCGCCTTCACGAAGAGGGCCGACCCGTCACGACCGGTGGCGAAGTACGGGGTCGACCCGCGCGCGTCGAGGCTGGCCTGTTCCAGACGGGCGAGCGGGACCCCGACGGCTGCCAGGCCCTCAGCGATCGACGCGCCGGTCGGGCGGCGGGACGGTGCACCCAGCAGCACGATCACCGCCGCGCCGGCGATCCAACCGGCCAAGACCGCCACCAGCGTGTCGAACTCGACCGGCGCCCCCAGCAATCGGGTGAGCGCCATGATGATCACGAGGGTCCATCCGGCACGGCGCCAGCGCCGCGAGACCCACGGCGCAGCCGCGGTGACGATGGCGGCCACCATCGCCAGACCCACCGTGGACACGACCTCGTCGGGATCGACCAGGGTGTACGACTCGTCGACCTCGGCCGCCTGGGGGGCGACGTGATCCACGAGGGGCAGGATCAGCAGCGTCATCGCCACCGCGGCGGCGGCGGCCGCAGCGGTGACCACGAGCAGGAACCAGCGGCGACGGATGATCGCCAGGGCCGCCCCGCCGACGATGACCACGACACCCAGGATCTGTCCGAGCACGACCACGCCGGTGACCAACCAGGTCGGCAGCGCCTCGAGGCCGCGGAGCAGGTCCGAGACGAACCCGACGATGGCATCATCGAAGAACGCTCCGATGACCACCACGATCAGGAGCGCCGTCACCGAGACCGCGAGTCGCAGGACGTCGGTTGGGGCCTTGGCCGTCCGCCCAGGCTCGGACGCGATGATCTCCGTGGGTTCTGCCATCCCGACATCGTTGCCGCTGCGGCATTGCACGGCGCGGCAAGCGGGCTCGGTCAGCGCAGGAGCAGGTCGAGCAGGCTGCCGACGAGGAGACCGGCGCCCAGGCCCGCCGTCACGTCGAGCGGGTTGTGCGCGCCCACGTACACGCGACCGACCATCACCAGCACCACCAGCAGGAAGGGGAGCCACGACCACGCGAGCGGGATGTCGTTGGCGACCACGCCGGCGACCGCCGCCACGAGGATGACGTGACCCGACGGGAAGCTGGGGCCCGCCGTCGGCACGTCGGCGCCCCGCAGCATCGCCCCCGGCTCGCTCGTGCCAGGCCGCTGGCGGACGCTGAGGTGCCCCGCCATGCGGCGCCGGAGGACACGCTCGCTGACCAGCTTGAGCAGCATCGCGAGCACGACCGCGACCGCCAGCCGCCAGTCCTCCCGCACGAACGCCACCACGAGGCCGGCGCCCGTCCCCACCGCGAGGTTCCCCAGCTGCATGGGCACCCACAGCGGCCAGTAGAGCCATCCAGGGAGGCCGTTGACGGCTCGAAAGGCCCGCTGCTCGAGCGGATGGATCCGGGGCAGGCTGGCACCGGCGAAGGATCCGCCCAGCACCACCGCTCCCAGCGCCGCGACGCCGAGGACGGCCCAGTCCATCAGCGCCGCCTACGAGGTTCCCTGGGGATCAGTCCTCGTCCTCGTCGTCGCGGACGTACACGGTCGAGCTGACCTCGATCTCGTCGTCGTCGATCACACCATCGCCGTCCACGTCGACACCGACGGCCTCGACCACCTCGACCACGTCGGGCACGCCGTCCCCATCGAGGTCCACGGCCGTGGCCGTCCTGACCACGACGGCATCGGCCACGCCGTCGCCATCGACATCGATCGCGGTGGCGGTGCTGACCTCCACCGCGTCGATCACACCGTCGCCGTCGACGTCGATCTCGGTCACGGAGGTCACCTCCACGGCCTCTGCCTCACCCTCGTCGCCCTGCGTCTGGTCCTCACCTGCGTCGGTCATCGGTTCCTCGCTTGCGCCTGAGCGGTCGGCGGATCCGCCGACGCTGCCCGCACCGTAGACGACGGTCGCCAAGCAGGGATCACCGCGCTGGAACGGGCGCCGCCGTACGCTCACGACGCCGATCGATGGGCGCCGTCACGCCCCCATCGCGTCAACACCTGAGGGAGAACCATGAGCCAACGAGCACCGAGCGCCGCCGCGGTGGGCTGGGCACTGTTCGCCGCGATCATGATCATGATCGCCGGCATGTTCCAGATCATCGCCGGGATCGTCGCCCTCTTCAAAGACGAGTTCTACGTCCTCACGGAGAAGTGGGTCTTCGAGCTGGATGTCACCACCTGGGGTTGGATCCACCTGCTCGTGGGGATCCTGATGCTGTTCATCGGTGCCGGGATCCTCACCGGGAACGTCGCCGCCCGCACCGTCGGCGTCATCATCGCGGGCCTCAGCGCGATCGCGAACTTCGCCTTCCTGCCCTACTACCCGGTGTGGGCCATCGCCGTCATCGCGATCGACGTCGCCATCATCTGGGCCTTGACCGTGCACGGCCGCGATGTGGAGCTGGTGTCCTGATCGCTCGCTGAGCGAGCAGGGAGGAAGGCCGCCGGCGACGCGCCCGGGTCCCGAAGGGGGCGGGGCGAGGGTGCCCGATGAGGGCCAGTGCCGATCGCACGGCTGTGGTACAAGGTTCTCGTGGCCACGCTCGCTGACGAGCCCATGCCCACGCCGCCGACGGACGCGCCGTCGACCTCTGTAGGCCGCAGGTTCCTCGACTGCCTCGCGGCTCAGGACTTCGATGGCCTGGCCGCGCTCTGCCGCGACGACGTCGAGCTGCGGGCCCTGTTGCCGGGCGGGCTCAGGGAGTGGGAGGGGCCGGAGAAGGTGAGGGCTGCCTTCGTCCGCTGGTTCGATGGGACCAAGGAGTACGAGCTCACAGAGACCTCGGTCGGGGAGGTTGGTCCGCGTCTGCAGCTGCGCTGGCGCGCTCGCCTGCAGGCGAGCTGGCTCGACCCGGGATGGTTCGTGGTCGAGCAGACCGCCTACGCCGACACGGACGAGGAGGATCGGATCCGGCACCTCTCCGTGCTGTGCTCGGGCTATCTCCCCGAGCCCGATGGCTGAGCAGACCCCGATCTGGGGCGGATGGGACCCCTCCATCCGTGACGACCCCTTCCGTCATTTCGAGGCGATGCGCTCGGACTGCCCCGTTCAGCCGGTGCGGCTCGCGGACGGGCACGACGCGTGGGTCGTCCTGGGCCACGACGCCGCCCGCCAAGCGCTCAACGACGTGCGGATCTCGAAGGACATGGTGGCGGCCCTCGAGGGTGACCCCGATGTGGTGGCGGGAGGCCTGCCAGGACCGGAGTTCTCCCGCCACATGCTCAACGTGGACCCCCCGGACCACACGCGGCTGCGCCGACTCGTGGCACGAGCCTTTCTGCCCTCCCGCGTCGCAGCCCTCGAACCCGCGATCCAAGCCGTCGCCGACGACCTCCTCGACGACCTCGAGGCCGAGGGGCCCGAGGCGGTCGTCGACCTCGTCGAGGGCTTCGCGCATCCGCTGCCCTTCAGGGTCATCTGTGAGCTGCTCGGCGTGCCGATGGAGAGCCGCCCGCAGCTCCATGACTGGTTCCGGACGCTGCTTCGCCCCTGGCTGGACAGCCCACCGCCCGAGGCTGTCCGCGCGTCGGATGGCATCGTCGGGTACCTCGCCGAGCTCGTGGCGGCCAAGCGGCAGTCTCCTGGCGACGATCTGGTGAGCGTGCTGGTCGACGCCAGCGCCGACGAACAGCTCACGGATCAAGAGCTGCTGTCGAGCCTGTTCCAGCTGATCGTCGCCGGGCACGACACCACCACGGCCCACATCGGGAACTCGGTCGTGGCGCTGCTCGACCACCCCGCCCAGCTCGCGACGCTCCTCGAAGATCTCGATCAGATGCCGGCCGCTGTCGAGGAGCTCCTTCGCTACTCCGCTCCTGTCCCCCACGCGACGTTCCGCATGACCACGGAACCCCTGCCGATCGGGAGCACCGACGTCCCGGATCGACAACAGATCGTGGTGTGCCTGGCCGCCGCCAATCGCGATCCAGAGGTCTATCCCGATCCGGACACCCTCGACATCGGGCGAGCGCCCCGCCCACACCTCGCCTTCGGGCACGGCATCCACTTCTGCCTGGGGGCGCCGCTGGCTCGGCTGGAGGCGAGGATCGCCTTCTCCACGTTGCTCCGACGCTTCCCGCGGCTCCGACTGACCGGTGAGAGAAGCGACCTCAGCTGGTCGCGTGGCGACGGTCTCGTGCTCCGAGGGCTCGACGCGCTACCGGTCATCCTCGGACCTCAGTCCCGCGATGACGTCGACTGACGATCCAGGAACGCGCGCAGTGGCGGGGGCTCCGCCGTCGCGGGACGCGGCCCTCAGTCAGGCCATGGACCTGGGCTCCGATCCTGACCACGTGGTCGCGGTGCTCGGTCTTCTCGGCGAGGGCAGAGCGGCCGTTGCGCTGATCATGTGGCCGGGATCCACGCGCCGTGGAGCCCGTAGGGGATGCGTCGAGGGATCGCGACGGTGGCGAGCGGCGGGTGGTCGATGGCGGCGGCGTCGAGGACGATCAGGTCGGCCTCATTGCGGTTGTCGTCGTGGGAGAAGCCGATGAGCCAGCCGCCGTCTTCGCGGTGGCGACGGGACGGGTCCGGGACGAAGCTGAGCTCGCCGGGGTGACGATCGGGGCCGAGGTCATGGGCGGTCCGGTCGCCGGTGCGAAGGTCGTGCCGGTACACCTCCGTCCCGCCGCCGGCGGCGACGGCCCACAGGTACGTGGGGACCGAGACGCGGTCACGGTTGGTGGTCCCGAACCCTTGCGGCGTGTCGTCGAGGACGCTACGGCGGGCGCCGCCGCCGTCGAAGGTCCATCGGACCAAGGATCGGTCAGTGGCGAGAACGGCCACGTCCCGGCCGAGGTCGTACGCAGCGACGGCCTCAGTGACGCCGGCGTCGCACCAACGGGGCGGGGTCTGTCCGGTGCGGTCGACGACGCCGACGAACCCTTCGCCGAGGAGGACGATGCGGTCGCGGGTCAGGAGGAGGCCCTGCAGGGGTCCAGGGGCGTCGGGAACGGGGACGGTGATCCGGGTCTGGCTGTTCGGCGCCACGATGTGATGCGCCGGCTCGTCGCCGTAGGAGACGAGGTGGAGCGCACCGGTGTGGGGGTCGAGCTGGGGGTGGGCGCCGATCCCACGACCCCGTCCGGCCAGGTCGACCCGGACGACGGTGGCGACGTGCTCGTCGAGCTCGTAGGCGAGGGCGCCCGAGCCCAGGGCAAGGGTCCGGCCACCGAACGTCACGACGTTGGTGGCGACGATGTCGAACGCGGCGGCGGGCGGACCGGGGATCGGGTCGGTCCCGAGATTGCGGGCGACGTTGTCGGTGGTGACCCATCGGCTGCAATACCGGACCGCCCGGCCCTCGTGGAGCTCCACAGCGTGGACCATTCCATCGAGGCTCCGGCCAACGGGCGTCGGAGACGGGACGACGGCGTTGGGCCCGATTCGGACATAGCGGCCGGTCAGGGCAGGTGGGAGGGTGCCTTCGACCGTGAGGCCCGTCAGGGTCGTCTCCTCCGCGCCCGGCGCGTGGTTCCTGGTGGGGAGCTGCGGGTGCCGAGGCGGTGGGCATGCCCTCAGCGTCTGCGTAAGGGGCCCGCCTCCGCATCGGGAGGAACCCCTCAGATCGGCTGGATCTCCCGCCTCCGGGTCTCGGTTCAGGCGATCCCGAGGCGCTGGGCGACGGCGGCGGCGTCGACCCGGCTGGTGACGCCGAGCTTGCGGAGGATGTTCGACACGTGCACGCTGGCCGTCTTCTCCGAGACGAACAGCTGCTCGCCGATCTGTCGGTTGGTCTGCCCGGTGGCGACCAGCGCCAGGACTTCGGCTTCTCGGGCGGTCAGGCCGAGCCGTTCGATCGACGTGTCGTCGATGGTCACGCGGGTCGGGGCTTCGACGCTGAGCCGGGTGCGGCGTGAGATCGCCTCGGCCTGGGCCGCCACCGCGGCGGCGCCGAGGTCGATGGCCATGCGGTAGGCGGCCTGCAGCGCTCCGGCGGCAGCGGGCCGTGTCGCCGGCAGAGGCGGCAGCGTCGGCTTCGCGTAGCGTGCGCCACTGCCATCCACCACCGGTCGCCGAGGTCGCTCCCAACGCTCCACGGCTTCCGCCCAGGCGTCCGGGTCCGGGGCGGTGAGGCGGGTGAGGCTGGCCCTGGCGTGGGCGAGGTGGGCGACGATGTCGCGGGACATGGCCGGTCCCAGTGCTGTTCTGGTCGTCGACCTGGACCTGGTCGATGCGCTGCCGCAGCAGGCTGACGGTCGCGTCGACGTCGACCGGCCGGCCCGCAGCGAGGGCATCGAGTGCCTGCTCGACGGCCGCGGCGACGCTGAGCATCGCGAACCGGGCGGACCACAGCGTGGCGGTCGCGGCGGCGTGTCTCCCAGCCGTGCTCCGCCGCCGCACCCGCCTCCGCCCAGTTGCCGAGGGCGAGGTGGACGTCGGCGACGGCAGAGTCGAGGAACGTCTGGTGGAAGCCGTCGGTGGGTCGTGCGGTGGCGTCAGCGAGGAGCTTCGTCGCCCGCTCGGTGTCGCCCCGCCTGGCCGCGAGCATGGCGCCCGCCCGCGCGACCCGGAAGATCCCGACCGGCAGGGTCTGGTCGGTCGTGTGGCGGGCCAGCGTCGCCTCGGCCTCGGACCAGCGGCCGAGCCGGATGAGGCCTTCGGCGGCCAGGGCGTCGAGGTAGCCACCGAAGCTGTGGTCGAGCCCGGCCAGGTGCCCTTCGGCGACCGCGTCGAGGGCGGCGTTCACCGCCTCCAGGTTGCGGCCGTCGTCGAGGAGCGCGGCGCAGAAGTAGATCGCCGCGAGCGCTCGTGCTTGCGCTGTCGGGGCCGCCGCCATGGCCTCGCGGCACAGCTCGACCGCCCTCGCGGGGTCGGCCGACGATGGCTGCGGACGAGGCCGAGCGTGCGGCGGGCCATCGCCCAGGCCAGCGGGATCGTCGGCCGGGCGTTCTCGACGAGCTCGAAGACGCGCTGCGCACCACTGCTCGGACAGCTCGTAGTGGCCGGCCATGAGCCTCGGCCTGCCCGAGTCCGGCGAACACCCCTGCCGCGTTCGGGTCGCCGTCGGTCGCCGAGGAGCGCACGCGGCCTGCTCGAACTCGGCTCGGCTCTCCTCGAGGTAGCCCGACGGCCCACAGGTAGCGGCCCAGGCGCTCGTGCCCGAACGCTTCGCCCTTGCGGAGGCGGCCCGACCTGGAAGGCTGCCTGGCGCGACCTCGCACGGCTCGCTCGTTGCCCGACGGTGGCACGTGGCGAGCTCGGCGGCCTGCCACAGCCGGTCGACCACGGTCGTCCTGCCCGGCGCTCTCGACCGGCGTCGTCCCAGCAGCTCGAACGCCCGCTCGAGATGGCGCGAACGCGGCCGCTGGGGCGATCGTCGCTGCGGCGTCGGCGGCGGCGAGCAAGGCGACGAACGCGCCTTCGCGGTCGCCGGCGCGGTCGAGGTGGAAGGCGAGCTCGCCGGCCCGGTCGGCCCGCGCCGAGCTCGGCGGTGGACTGCTGTTGGAGGGCGTCGGCGACCCGGCGATGGAGGCGGGTTCGCTGCGACGGGAGCAGGTCGGCGTAGACGACCTCGCCGATGAGGGCGTGACGGAACCGGTAGGCGTCGGTGGCGGCGTCGACCACGACCAGCTGCGCGTCGATCGCGGCGCGGACGCGCCCGTTCGATGGCCTCGTCGTCGAGGTCGACGATCGCGCGCAGCAGGTCGTGCGTCGGTCGTCACGGCCCGACGACGGCCATGGCACCGAGCGACCTGGCGGGCCTCGTCGTCGAGGCCGGCGATGTCGGCGGAGATCAGGTCGGACAGGACGGCGGGGATCGCCTCGCCGGCGACGTGGGCGGCGACGAGCTCCTCGGTGAAGAACGGGTTCCCCTGTCCCCGGGCGAGGATCTCGTCGACGAGATCATGCGGCGCGATGGTCCCGAGCAGCGCCGTCGACGCGGGCGGTCGACGTCGTCGCGGTCGAGGCCGGACAGGTGGATCCGGTGCACCGCCGGTAGGCGGGTGAGCTCGGCGAGCCGCCGCCGCTGCGACGGGTGCGCTCCGACCTCGGTCGCCCGGTAGGTGCCGACGAGCACGACCGGCTCGTCGAGCAGGTTCCGGGCCAGGAACTCGAAGAGGTCCCAGGTGACGGCGTCGGCCCAGTGGAGGTCCTCGATCCCGACGACGACGGCGCCCGTCGGCGCCGAGGTGGCCGACAACGTCGAGGATCGGCGCGAACAGCGCCGCCGGGGCCACGGTCGTCGTCTCCCCGGGGATCGTGCCCGGGGTCGAGCCAGCGGGCGAGCGGGGCGAGGCGCTCGGACTCGGAGAGCAGGTCGGGGCTGGCTGCGGCGGACCTGGCGGAGCAGGTCGGCGAGCGGCGCCAGCGGGATGACGTCACCACCGATGGGGCACGCACCGCCCGAGGTACAGGCTCACCCCCGCCCGCTCGGCGGCCTCGGCGATCAGCGTCGACTTGCCGATCCCGGCGTCGCCGCCGACCAGCAGGATCGACGGGATACCGGCCTGCGTGCGTCCGCGAAGGCCGCTCGAACAGGGCGAGCTCCTCGCTTCGTCCGACGAAGTTGGGTTCTGGTGGCGATCGGGCACGGCGATCTCATCATGACGCCGCCACCGCAGCCGGTGACGGGGTGCCGCACATGCGGCCCGGATCTGAGGGGTCATGCCCGATGTGCGCGGCAGGGGCCTTAGCCGAGACGGTGGACCCAGGAAGCCACCCACGCCTCCCGTAGGCACGAAGGAGCAGTCATGCACGGTCGTCCCGTCCACCAAGTCCTCGGCGAGACCACGGCGAGCCACCCGAACCGGTGGCGCATCCTCGGCGTGCTCGTGCTCGCCCTGCTCGTCACCTCCATCGACCACACCATCATCAACGTCGCCCTGCCCCGGCTGGTCGGCGACCTCGGCGCCAGCTCGGCCCAGCTGCAGTGGATCGTCGCCGCCTACACCATCGTGTTCGCCGGGCTGCTGCTCACCGCCGGCAGCCTCGGCGACCGCTTCGGCCGCCGGCACGCCCTGCTCGCCGGCCTGGCCACGTTCCTCGGCCGGCTCCGATCGTCGCCGCCACTCGCCGGCTCGACGACGGCGCTCATCGCCGGCCGCTGCGTCATGGGCGTCGGCGGCGCGCTGATCATGCCGACGACGCTGTCGATCCTCGTCAACGTGTTCGGCGATCCCCGCGAGCGGGCCAAGGCGATCGCCGGCTGGACCGCCGCGAGCGGCGCCGGCATCGCGCTCGGACCGATCGTCGGCGGCGCGCTGATGCGCAGCTTCTCGTGGTCGTCGGTGTTCTGGATCAACGTGCCGCTGCTCGTCGCCGCGCTTCGTCGGGGCGCTGCACCTCGTCCCCGACTCCCGCGACCCGCACGCGACCCGGCTCGATCCCGATCGGCGCCTGCCTGTCGATCGCCGCGATCAGCACGCTCGTCTACGCCATCATCCAGGCACCCGAGCAGCGGCTGGACGTCGACCGCCGTCGCTGTCAACTTCGCGGTCGGGGCCGCGATCGCGGTCGCTGTTCGTCGGCTGGGAGATGCGCCGCGACGACCCGATGCTCGACATGCGGCTGTTCCGCAACCGCAGCTTCTCCGCCGGCAGCATCGCCCTCGCCCTGCTGTTCTTCGCCATGGCCGGCACCGTGTTCCTGCAGGCGCAGTACCTGCAGTTCGTGCTCGGCTACACCCCGCTCGCCGCCGGGTTCGCCCTCGTCCCGGCCGCGATCGGGATGCTGCTCGGCACCGGCGCCGGCGCTCACCTCGCCGCCAGGCACGGCGGGCGCATCGCCGTGACCACCGGCACGCTGATCGCCGCCGGCGGCGTCGCCGTGCAGGCCGCGCTTCATCGACGGCACGTCGTACGCCCCGACCGGTGTCGGGCTGCTGCTGTTCGGCCTCGGCGCCGGCATCGCGATGCCCGCCGCGACCGACCTGATCATGGCGACGCTTCCGCCGGCACGGGCCGGTGTCGGCTCGCCGTCAACGACACCGTCCGCGAGCTCGGCGGCGCGCTCGGCGTCGCGGTCATCGGCAGCGTCGCCGCCAGCCAGCTACGCCTCGCACGTCATCAGCGGATCGGTGCTCAGCAGTGTTCGCATCGTCGTGGGCGCTGCTCGCCTTCCTCACCGGCCACTGGACGGATCAGGCGCAGCGCTGGGCCGCCGTGCCGGCAACCGTGATGGCCATCGGCGCCGTGACCATCCTCGCGCGTCGCCCCGACCGGCAACGAGGTCGGATGGGTGTGGCCGCCGGCGATCCTTGCGCTCGCCGCCTGGATGACCGTCCAGTCGCGACGCGCATCTGCGGAGCCGGGCCCGCACCCTCGTCCTCTACCCGGTGTTCGCGGCGCTGGCGTTCTCCGCCCTGGGCGGCGCGTACGAGACCTACCGCGAGACCAGCGACACATCCGTCGTCGGCGATGCCCGGTCGGCTCATCGACGTCGGCGGTCACCAGCTGCACATCAGCTGCACCGGCTCCGGCAGCCCGACCGTGGTCCTCGAGCCCGGTATGGGCGAGCCGTCACCGGTCATGGCCGGTTGGATCGCCCCGGGCGTTGCGACGACGACCAGGGTCTGCGTCTACGACCGAGCCGGACGAGGATGGAGCGAGTCGGCATCCGCCCCGCAGGACGGGGAGCAGGTCGCCACCGACCTGCACACCCTGCTGTCACGTGCAGGCGAGCCCGGCCCGTACGTGCTCGCAGGTCACTCGGCCGGGGGGATCTACGTCCTCAACTTCGCCAAGCTCTTCCCGCAGGACGTGGCCGGGCGTGGTGCTGCTCGACTCGATGCACCCCGAGCAGTACACGCGCATGGCCTCCTGGCCCGGCTTCTACGAGATGTTCCGACGCATGTCGGCCGTGTCGCCCTCGCTCGCACGGCTCGGGATCGGCCGCCTGATCTACGGCGGTGCGTACAGCGAGCTGCCGGCGGCCCAACGCGACCAGGAGCGCGCCTTCCTCTCGACGCCACGGCACAGCCGCAGCGTCCGAGACGAGTTCAGCAAGATCCGCATGGCGATGGGCCAGGCCGCCAAGCTGCACACGCTTGGGCGACGTTCCACTCGCCGTTCTGTTCCTACGCACGGTTCGGCACCGGAACCAGCGACGCGCCGATCCGCGACGCAGACCTTCGAGACACAAGCATCGGACCTCCACGCCGTTCTTGACGCGGCAGGAGAACCGGCCCCGTACGTCGTGGTCGGCCACTCCTTCGGCGGCGCCGAAGCGGTGACGTTCACGTCGCAGTACCCCGACGACGTGGTCGGGCTCATGCTCGTCGACGCGAGCCCGGCCACGTGGCCGACCACCGTGTGCTCGGTCCCCGCCTACGAAGAGCTGTGCGCTGTCATGCACGACTCGACGCTGGACCCGGAACGACTCGACGCGATCCCCGCGTTTGCCGACGTCGCAGCCATCAGGTCGCTGGGTGATCTCCCGATGACCGTGATGAGCGCGGCGCACCGGACCGATCCTGCTCTCATGCAGCATGAGCTCACGCGGCTCGACGCCGTCTGGGCAGCGGGTGTCAGAACCTGGGCGTCGTTGTCACCAGCTTCCACCGTGGTCTCCGTGCAGGACACCGGCCACCACATCCAGCTCGACCAGCCGGCCCTGGTCGTCGAGGAGATCGGGAAGCTCCTGCCTTGACGTTGATCACCGTTGAGAGCACACGGCTGACCGTTGGTCGGAGATCTGAACTCCCGACCTCTGCGTCCCGAACACGATCCTGGCGACGACAGGCCCGGCCAGCAGTGGCTTCGCGAATCGGGCGGGATCCTCGCGAGATCGGCTCTGCCTCAGCTGGCGTCGACGAGCTGGTGTCGCGGATAGAAGCCCTCGCCGCTGAATCAAGTCTCGATGACAGACTCGTCGAACAACAGGAGCTCCTCCTCGTCTGGAGGTTGAAAGACCGTTGCCCACTGTTCGAAGTGAGCCCGTGTCATAGGCGAGGCGGTCCATTCGCCCGAGGCCTGGCGGCGCTGAGCTCGCTCGATGAGCTCCTCCAGAGACGCGTCGAGGTAGTGCAGTTCGACTCCCGCGCCCAGCGCTCGGGCTCCACGTCGCTTCTCATCCCGTTCGACCCGCGCCCAGTGGCCCCACTCCAAGATGACGCTCTGACCCTGCGCGAGGAGCTCCTGGGCAAGGGCCCACAGCTGCCGTTCGACGCGGACTCGGAGCTCGTCGTCCCACACGTCGAGACCCAGCTCAGTCGTCCATTGATCCTTGTCCAACCTGATCGCTGGAATCTTGGGGGCGAGCCGGCGAGCGAGCGTCGTCTTGCCCGACGCTGGAAGCCCACAGATCAGCACCAGCCGCGTCGATGAGACCTCGTTCATGGAGACTCTCGGTACTCGTCCGTCACGGTCACAGCCTGCACGACCCACCTCTCCGGCCCCGGCGCAGCGCGCCGGGTTGCCATCAGGCCGGCGATAGGGGCGGTCAGCCGGGGCTGGACAATCGGCCGACGACGACGTGAACCACTTGGCACTCCTCCGGCGATGAACGGCGGCTCCCGGCTAGCTCAGCGGGCGCCAGAGCACAGCATCCCTCGCCAGCGACGTCTTGGGACGCGCCACCTCGTAGCCGCAACGTTCGTAGAAGCGGGCCGCTTCGCCGGTATGCAGCCAGAGCTCGGTCGCGCCTGCCTCCCGTGCGCGGTCGGCGGTCACGCCGAGGAGTCGGCGACCCAGGCCGAGGTCACGCGCTGCGCCGAGCACGTAGACGCCGGAGAGCCAGGGACCCCGGTCGGCGAACTCGACGTCGACGTCGTCGGTGCAGACACTGGCCGAGCCGACCGGTTCGTCACCCCAGCGGGCCACGAGCGTGAACGGGATCCCGGTCTCACCCGTCCGGGACCGCAGCCGCTTGCGCCACTCTTCCCGCTCCGCCTCGGTGCCGAGACTCCATTCCCGCCAGTGCCAATGGAGCACCGTTTCGAGGACGGGATCAGCAGCGCTCATTATGTCGACGTGCACCTCCACCGCCGCATCGTCCCATGCCGGTCGAAGTCGTGACGGCTCAGTCAGCTCTCCATCAGGTCGACCAGGTAGCCGAGGAACCTCAGCTCGTCGGTCTCGCGCTCCCAGCCGTCAGCACTCGGCTTGCTCTCGACTCGGGCACTGCCAGAGACCGGGTAGAGCGCATCGCCCGTGCCGCTGCCATGGAGCACGTCGGAATCCACCGACAGTCCGGTCCGATCTCAGCTCTGCCGCCCCGGCACTGAGGCCCGGGCCGATAGCTGAGAGGTGCGCCGATAAGCCAAGCCGACCCAGCACGCCGCGAGGTCAAGTAAGCACGCCGCCACGATGATCACGTCGCCTGCACGATCGCCCGACACGGCGCGAACCGTACTCAGAGAATCCCCTTGCACCTCACGCGACGTGACCTCTTACGGTTACGAGCGTGGCGCGGGAGTGGACGGTCGGTGAGCTGGCGCATCAAGCCAGCGTGTCGGTGAGAACACTGCACCACTACGACCAGATCGGGCTCTTGAGTCCGACGCGCAGTGCCGCTGGCCATCGCCGCTACACGGAGCCCGACGTTGCCCGCCTCACCCAAGTCGTCGCGCTACGCAGCGTCGGGCTCTCCCTCGGCGAGATCCGACGCTGTCTCGACAGCGGCGAAGCCCTGACCGCCACGCTCACCCGGCAGCTGCGCGACCTCGACCTGCGCGTCGCGCAGACGTCAGCGCTCCGGGACCGTCTCGCCACCGTCGTGGCCCAGCTCCAGAGCGGCCGCGACCTCGACAGCTACGACCTGATGGCCTTGATCGGAGACACGAAGATGATGGCAGAAGGCAAGACCAAGATCGTCGAAGAAGCGGGCAATGGTGAAGTGCTTGTCCGCAGCAAGGACGACATCACCGCCGGCGACGGAGCCAAACACGATGTGCTCGATGGCAAGGCGGCCGCATCCACGCGGACGACCTGCAACATCTTCCAGCTCCTCGAGCGCAACGGCGTGCGCACCCACTTCGTGGATCGTGTCGACGATGTCACCTTCCGGGCGCGCAACGTCGAGATGATCCCACTGGAGCTTGTCGCACGCCGGTACGCCTCCGGCAGCCTTCGAGACCGCTTCCCTGACCTGCCGGACGGCGCAGTCTTCGAAGAGCTCATGTTCGAGGTCTTCGAGAAGGACGATGCCAATCACGACCCGCTGCTGGACTTCGACTTCGAAGCAGGCGTTCTGCGACGGCACGTGCCCAACAAGAACGCGGCAGAAGCGATCGGCCCGGACGCCAAGGCCGGCGCCCTCATCACTGAAGAACCGCTAGCAGAGAGCCGTTACGCCGACGTCTCGCCGGAGCTCATCGCACGCCTTCGAAGCCGCACCGTCTCGGCGTTCGAGGTCATCGAGGCGGCGTGGAAGCAGCACGGCGGCGTCTACATCGACTTCAAGATCGAATGCGGATTCGATCGCGAGACAGGCGACCTACTGGTGGCTGACGTCATCGACAGCGACTCCGGTCGCTTGCGCTTCGGCGACGTCGACATGTCCAAGCAGTCGTATCGCGACGGCACGGCCACCTTGCCGGAGATCAAGAAGAAGTTCGACGAGGTTGCAGCCCTTACGGACCGATTCGTCTGAGCCATCAGAACTCCAACACGAACGGTCGACGACGCCTCTCCACAGCGACCGCAGCTCTGCTGAGCGTCCGCGACGTATGCGGCGATCTGCGCGGCACCGCAACCGGCCGGGCGATGACCAGAACGCGCGGCCCGTCGACACGAGCAGCGCGCCACCGCTCACGTCGCGCGATGGGCGCGGGATGGAGACGAACCGCGGGATCGCCGCGGGACGCGATCGAACCGGGGACCGTCAACGAAGAAGCCGCAGGTGGCTGACCTGCGGCTTCCGTGGTCGGGTGGGGGAGATTTGAACTCCCGACCTCTGCGTCCCGAACGCAGCGCTCTGCCAAGCTGAGCCACCACCCGGAGGAGAGGTGAGGCTACCGCATCACCTCAGGGCCGCCCTAAGCCGGATTGGCCTCTGCGACCAGGTCGCCGTCGAGGATCGCGGTCGCCGCCTTGCGCAGCGAGAAGGCGTCGAGCGGCTTCACGACCCAGCCGTCCGCCCCCGTTCGGCGGGCCAGGAACACGTCGGCGTCGCGGTCGAGGAGCATGAGCACCGGAACCTCCGGGAGGCGGTCGGCGCCGGCCTCGTGGTGGAGGTGGAGGCAGGTGGCGATGCCACCCATGTTGCCGATCTGCAGGTCGAGCACCACGAGATCCGGGGTGGACTCGGCGACTTCGCCGGCCACCGCCTGGCCCGATCGCACCCGCCGGATGGTGGTGGTCTCGTCGACGAGGGCGGCTTCCACCTCGGCGAACACGGCGTCGGCGTCGGTGGCGATCAGGACCTCCGTCATGGAGGGGAGGCTACTCGGGCAGAAAGCCCCGGCCGCCTGGCTAGCCTTGCCGGACGGCGGAACCATCGCCCCCTGGAGGACGTGTGCTCGACATCGAGGTGGAGGACTCCACCGACTACACCCTGTGCCGACCGGTCGGGGAGCTGGACGCCTACACGGTCAGCCAGTTCCGAGAGGCGCTCGGGGGCTTGGCCAGCAAGCAGTACCTGCTGATCGACCTCTCCGCCGTGCCCTTCATGGACTCGGCCGGGCTCGGCGCTCTCATCGGCGGCATCCGCCGCGCCAGGGAGGCCGGCGGCGACGTCGCCGTCGCTTGCAGCCGGCCCACCCTGACGCGCCTGCTGCACACCACCGGGTTCGACCGCATCGTGTCGGTCACCGAGACGGTCGATGACGCGGCGGCCGCGCTCGCCGACGCCCGCCCCGCCACCTAGGCCGCGCCGCTCGCGAGGTCAGCGAAGTGAGGAGGCCCGAGAGTCCTGTGCCTCCGAACCAGCGCCGAGCGGGCAGGTACCGCCGACCGGCTCGCACGACGTCCGAGCCGGTCGGCAGTTGCCCGTGCGACTGCTACGGGGTGATCAGGCGCCCGGCGGCGTACACCGTGGTCGATCCGCCTGGCCCTGTCGCCGTGACCCCGCAGGTCACGGTGGTTCCGACATCACCGACAGCCACGATGTACTTGTTGGTGGTGGACGGGAGCGTCACACCGTTGCGCTGCCAGGAGTAGGCGTACGACACTGCGTTGAGCCAGGTGCCCCGGGCGCAGGTGAGCGTTCGGCCCGGGCGAGGCGTACCGGTGATGGTCGGTGCGACCGTGTTGGTGGGCGCCGACGGCACCAACCTCGGCACGGCCGTGGCCTCACCAGTGCCCATGCGGCCCGCGGCCGTCACGGTGCACGACAGCTCATGCCCACTGTCCGCCACCGTGATCGCGAAGAACTCCGACGTGGCGCCCGGCACCGGCGTGCCGTCCCGCAGCCACTGGTAGGCGTAGGTCTGCGCGTTGGTCCAGGTGCCTCGCTGACAGCGGCCGGTTCCACCGATCCCCCAGGTGCTGCCCGACTGCACGAGCATGCGAGGCAGCACCGTGTTGGCCGGTGCCGGATCCAGGGTACGGCTGCTGCTCGACGCGACCGTCTGGGACCCGGCCACGTTCTCTCCCGAGACCTGGCACGAGAGCACCGTCCCCGCGTCCTCGGTGGTCACGATGTACACGCTGTTGTAGGCCCCGGGGATGACCTGACCGTCACGCAGCCAGTCCGTGAAGAGGGACGGCGTGGGCTGTCCGGTCCACGTACCCGAGGTGCAGGTCAACGGTGTCCCGATCGAGGGGCGGTTGATGCCCGTCACCCGCGGGGCGGTCACGTTCAGGGGGGCCGTCACGGTGGGGATGTTCGCCGGCGACGACGCCGCCTGGTCCGACCCGCCGTCGTTCGTGGCGGTGACCAGACATGCGATCGTGCTCCCGGCGTCGGCAAGGGCGATCTCGTAGCTGTCGGCCGGCTCACCCACGCTGACGCCGTTGACGAGCCAGTCGAAGGCGAGCTCTGGCGACGGCTCGCCGCCCCACGTCCCCGGCGAACAGGTCACGATCTCGCCGACCGCGGCGGTGCCCTGCAGGGTCGGGGGGGTGAGGTTGAACGGCGGCGTGAAGTCCACGACGACCTCCTCCGAGATCACGCTCGCCGTTCCGCCCTCGTTGTCCGCCGTGACGACGCAGGAGATCCCCGCCGCGACGTCCTGCGAGCGAACCGTGAAGGACGACTGGGCCTCTCCCGGGATGGTGACACCGTCGCGCAGCCACTCATAGCTGTACGCGAACGGCGCGGTACCGAGGAACCCCGACGGGGTGCAGGTGACCGTGTCGCCGACCTCGGCCGTGGCCGGTGCGATCGTGGCGGCGGTCGTCTGGTCAGCCTCCGCGGGGACGCCCAGCTCGATGACGGTCTCGAACGAGCGGGCAAGCCCCTGGAAGATCCGGCCAGCAGCGGCCAGTGCGTGGCCCCACGGGTCGACCGCCGCCGACACGAGCAGGTCGTTGTCCGACGAGACGGTGGTGACCTGGGTGGGAGCACCGACGGCGCCGTTGGCCCGTGCGAACGCGGCGTACGCGAACCGGGAGTTGGACGCCGACACGTACTCGCTCCACACGACAGCGATGTCGTTGTTCGCGTTCGCGGCCACGACGGGCCTCAACGCGTAGTCGCCCGGACCGTCGATCTCCTCCTGCGTGAAGCCCTGACCTGGCAGCCGGCGGGCCAAGAGCATCCTCAGCGGGCTCTGGTCGTTCCATGTGGCGAACACCGTGTCCTCGGCTCCCACGGCGATCGACGGCTGGCTTCCCAGCTGGTTGCCGCTGAGGAAGTACGAGGGCGACCACACCCCACCGGTGTTCACGATCGCGTGCATCCCGGTGCCCCGTGACCAGATGATCGCGATCGTGGACCCGGCCGCGTCGGCATCGACCATGTTGTTGGAGCCGGATCCGCTGGCGCTTCGCAGCGTGGGCGCCGTCCAGGTGCCGCCAGTCCACTCGGCGGAGAACATCACATCGGTGTTGGCCGCGGTGCGGGCGCCCCAGGCGACGACGGCGTGACCTGTGTCGTCGACGGCCGCGTTCGGCTGCATGTGCACGTCCTGCGTCGATGTGTTCCAGAGCTGGGGAACCGCGTCCCAGCCGACGCCAGGCCGATACGCGGCCGCGAGGACCCTCCACGTGGTGACGACGCCACAGCAGGAGTTGTTGGGCGCCCAGGCCAGCACGGTCGTGCCGTCGGCGCCGATGTCGACGCTCACCCGGTTCGCGTAGCCACTGGTCGGGCCAGCCGTACCGGGCGAGCTGTACTGGACGGCGGGCTCCCACGTGCCGCCGGCCGGTCGGCGCACCGCCAGCGCCGAGCCGTTGGCGTAGGCGACCGCGATGTCGCCTCCGGGGCTGACGCTCGCGTCGAGGGTGCCCGGAGAGGGCGCGATGGAGGGAATGGTCTGCACGGGACCCCAGGTGCGGCTCCCAGGCGCGCGCTCTCTCATGTGGAGCGAGTTGTTGAAGGCGACATAGCGCTCGAAGAACGCGTACGCGCGGCCCGTGTCGTCATAGCGGACGATCACGTTGGTGAGGTCGTACCCGGTCGGCGCGATGTTCTCCGATGGCCCCCAGTCGGCTGAGGCCGTCGGCGCCAATCCCGCCAGTGCCATCAGCACCACTGCCACCACGACAAGCCGTCGAGCTACCGCCCGCGATCCACCACTGCCCGTCCGCACCATCTCGACCCCCCGCGTCGTCACCAGTGTGCAGACCGTGCCCGAGTCGCCGTTACGACGGCGTTACACACCGGGTAGCCTCGCTGCGGCTGGGGCTGGGGAGGGCAGGTACGAGGGCGGGCAGGGTGAGATGACGAACCCAGGTGGGGCGATTCGGTGGCAGGTCTTCGGTGGCGTCGCCGTCGAGGCCGACGGACGCGAGGTGCCTCTCGGGCCGCGCCTGCGGTACGCCCTCGGCTGCCTGCTCGTCGAACCGGGCCGGGCGGTGACAGCCGAGGTACTCGCGGGAGACGGAACCTCGAACCGAGAACAGGCCGCCACGGCTGGTCGGGTCGCGGTCCGACGGCTGCGCGTGGCCCTCACCACAGCGGGGGCAAGCGACGCCGTCTCCACGACCCAAGCCGGCTACTGCCTCGACGTCGATCCCTCGCTCGTCGATCACGTCCAGTTCGCACGATGGTGCCGGGCCGCTGATGACGAGCCTTGGCCGGACGCCGCATGGCGCTACGCCGATCGCGCTCGGCGAGCTTGGCGCGGCCGTCCCTTCGGCGACCTGGCCGACGAGGTCCACTTCCAGGCCGCCGCTACGCGGCTGGAGGAACAGCACCGCCTCATCGTCGACCGGTGGGGAGAGCTCGCGCTGCGAGCCGGCACCCATGAGCGCTTCACGGCCGTGCTCGCCGACGACGTGGCGGCGGAGCCCCTGCGCGAGCGTCGTTGGGCGACGCTCGCGCTGGCCCGATACCGCTCGTGCGACCAGGTAGGAGCCCTGCGGACCGTTGCCGACGCTCGTCGCGAGCTGGTCGAATCGGTCGGCGTCGAGCCGGGGCCGGAGCTGCGGACCCTCGAGCAGCAGCTGCTCGACCAGGATCCTGAGCTGGACTGGCGTCCGTCGCAGACGGTCCCGACAGGTCATCTCGGCATCGGGCCCGTTGCGGTGGGCCGGGACGCCGACGTCCGGGACGTGATCGACCTCCTCGACCGCCACCGTGTCGTCGTCCTCGAAGGACCGAGCGGCATGGGCAAGTCGACCGTGGCCGCTGAAGTCTGCCGATGCATCCGACGACCCTCGGCATGGGTGACGTCGAGCGCGATACACGAGGCTGGCCTCGTCATGGCGACGGCGGCCGCGCTGGGGCTGCCCACCCGAGGCCCCGGGCCCGACTGCACCGATGTCGTCGCGCGGCACCTACACCGTTCAGCCGCCCTGTTGGTGCTCGACGATCTCGACGACGCGGACACGCTCGTCATCGACGCGCTCATGGCCGTCGTGGCACGGGCGCCCGACGCGCGCGTGATCGTCACGGCACGCTCGTCACTGCCGATCCCGCACGGCATCCACCGTCCGCTGGTCCCCCTCGACGCGGGTGCTCCCGACGACCCCGGTCCTGCTGCGCTCCTGGCCGCCGACTTCGCCTCGATCCCCCGGAGCTGCATCCAGCAGCGATGGACCAGCATCGAGGACATCTGTCAGCGCAGCGCCGGCATCCCGATGGCGATCCGACTCCTGGCCGGTTCCGGGGACGGCTTGCCACCACCCCCGAACAGCTCCTCCGCCCAAGACCCCGTCGGCGATGCTGCCCTTACGGCCTTGAGCCACCTGCCCTCGCGAGTCGTCGAGCTCGTGACGACGATCGCCGACCTGCGCCGCCCGGTGACGGTGCCGCTGGCAGCACGCATCCTCGGCACGCCCGAGGCGGAGCTGCGACGCAACCTCGGCGCTGCCTCTCGTGCTGGGCTCGTCACCGAGGTGACGGCCGGCGACGTGGCGCGCATCAGCGTCCTCGACCAGGTCGCGGACGTCTTGCGTCCCCAGGGCCCTGACCCAGGCACCACCAGCTGGCTTGCCATGCGGATGGCCGACGAGACGATCGAGCTTGTCGATGCCGCACAGCCATCGCTGGTGGGTCGGCTGGATCGGGCTCGTCTCGCCGAGGTCGACGACGACCACGACGCGCTGCTCTGGGCTCTTGGACACCTCTGCGGTCAGCCACGGCTGCGACTGGCCAACCGCCTCGCCGTCGTGTGGAGCGCGTGCGGGCGCAGCCTCGAGGGGAGTGCGCTGCTCGCCGACATCGAGCCGCTGGCCGCCATCGCGGCGCCCATCGATCGGGTTCGGTACTGGGTGATGCGTGCGCAGATGTCGCCCGCACTGTCCGTGCGGGCCGCCTTGGCGCCGCAGCTCGCGGAGGCGGCGGACATCGCTGATCGGCTCGGCCACCGGGACCTCGCCGTCCGGAGCACGACCGAGCTCGCGCTCAGCCGCATCTGGGCCGCTGACGCCGTCGGTGCGACCGAGCTCCTCGACCGCTGCGAGGACCGAGTCGTCCTCGACGACTTCGGGCGGCTGACGCTGGCCACGCTGCGCGCGATGATCCGGGGACTGCGGGGTGACGTTCGCGGAGCGATCGACGACCTCCTCGTCACCGCCGATGCCTTCGACGACGGGGGCATGGCCGCCGATGCCGTCGGTGTGCTGCACATCGCCCTTTCCCTCGCGACGCTGACCGACGACGACGAGCGGGCCGAGACCATCCTCGACCTTGCCGAGGGGTTCGCTCCCGATCGCTTCACCGGATACCCGGTCGCTGGGCTGACGTACCGCCGGGCCCAGCGCCTGACGCTGACCGACGACAACCGTGCTGGTCCGTTGCTGTTCGCTGCCTACGCGGCCCTGCACCGGCACGGTGACGGGCAGTGGGCCGCGTCGTGCCTCGGGGACCTGGGTTGGTGGCGCTCCAACCACGGCGATCCGGGCGGGCTCGCTGACCTCGCAACCGCGGCGCTCGACCTCCTGGAGGTCTGGTCGGCGGCGGCACCCCTCTCCCTGGCCCGGATCGCCGTGCTCGTCGATCGGCTCGGCCGCCCGGCGGACGCCGGCCTCCTGGCAGCGGCGGCCGGCGCCCACCATCGAGACACCGGGATCAGCCTCTCGGCCGCCGACCACGAGTTCGTCGCCTCGACCTGCGCCGCGCTGACCACCGGCTCCCGGGCGGCACCCCAGGACGGTGAGGTTGTCGGGCTGCTGCGAGAGCTCTGCCTGGCGTGAGCCCGGCGCTACAGCATGTAGGTCGCGAGCTCGGTGAGGCCATGGATGTCGTGGACGTCGGTGGGCAGGAACGGCACCCGCACGACCGGCGCCGGCGCCACCGCCTCGGCCAGGCCCGCCAGGTGCTCCTCCTCGCGGGATGCCACGAGCTGGAAGTCGGCGAGGTTGCGGTAGAGGCCACCGAGGTCCGTGCCCTCGAGGGTGACGGCACGCGCGCCGGTGGCCGCCGCGAGCCCCCCACCGAAGGTCGGGTGCATGCGGTTGACGATGAGGGCCCGCACGCCGATGCCGGCCTCGGCGAGCTTGGCGACGAAGAACTCGGCCTCCTCGATCGTGTCCCGGCGCGGGGACGCCACGAGCACGAAGGCGGTGTCCGCGTCGGACAGGAGGTGGACGACCGCATCGGCCCGCACCCGGAACCCCTCTTCCATGCCCTCGAAGGCCTGGAAGAACGCGACGGCGTCGTCGATCACCTCGGCGCCGACGACCTTCGCCACCGTGCGGAGGAACGCCTGGGTCGCGACGTTCACCGCCCTGACGATGCCGCGACCGGGCGAGGTGATCATGCGGAACAGGCGGTGGTCGAGGAAGCGTGACAGACGCCGCGGGGCATCGATGAAGTCGAGGGCGTGGCGCGTGGGCGGGGTGTCGACGACGACGAGATCGAAGTCCGTGCGGGCGTGCAGCTCGTAGAGCTTCTCCATCGCCATGTACTCCTGCGTGCCCGACAGGGCCCCAGAGATGTTCCGGTAGAAGCGGTTCTCGAGGATGCGCTGAGCCTGCTCCGGGGTGGTGGCGTTGGCCGCCACCAGGTCGTCGAACGTGCTCTTCGTGTCGAGCATGAGCGCCCACAGCTCCCCGGGCCAATCGCCGTCGATCCGGCTGGGCGTGCCGGTCAGCCCCTCGAGCCCGAGGGCGTCCGCGAGGCGCTTGGCGGGGTCGATGGTGACGAGAACGGCTCGTCGTCCGGCGCGCGCCGCTTCGAGGGCCAGCACCGCAGCCGTGGTCGTCTTGCCGACGCCACCAGTCCCGCAGCACACCAGGATGCGGCGCTCCTCGACGAGCTCCCGGAGTGAGGGACCGACTGCGGCCATCACACGATCTCCGGGAGGGCCTCGACCTCGACGAGCAGGCGCCCGGCGAGCGCCTCGAGCTCGGCCGGACCGATCTCGGCAGTGAAGACGAACGGGAGGCGGATCTGTGCGAGGGGCAGCTGCTCGGCCAGGCGGCCGACCTGCTCCTCCTGGAGCGCGATGCGGTCGGCTCGGAAGGACGCCGCGGCCTCCAAGCTGGCCGCCTCGCCCGGGCGCAGGGTGGCTCCCGCCAGCTCCGCGGCCTCCTCTGGCGGCGTCGCCAGTCCGGGCAGCTCGTCGTAGAGGCCGTTGACCACCACCGGCCCGAGGCCGACACCCACGCGATCCTCCAGGCTGAAGGCGGTGTCGACGAGCTCGTTCACCGGTGTCTCCTCCGGCAGGGTGACGAGCATGACGCGGCAGCGGGCATGGTCAGTGAGCATCTCGAGCACGTCTCGGGCCTGGGCGTTGATCGGACCGACCCGGACCGTGTCGAGGAGAGCGCTGGCCGACTGGAGGAAGGTGATCGCGTGTCCCGCCGCCGGCGCGTCGAGCACGATCAGGTCCGACGCTCCGGCCCGCTCGAGCTGCTTGACCTTCCCGAGGATGAGGATGTCCTTGATGCCGGGCGCGGCCGTGGCGACGACGTCGAGGGCCCCGGAGGACACCAGCCGCTTCGAGATCCGCGAAAGCCCGTGGTCGTGGAGGTAGTCGAGCAGCGCGTCATCGGGTGTCAGGGTCCTCGCCCGTACCTCCCCCTCGCCAGCGGGTCCCCCGCCCGCCGACAGCACCGCTTCGTCGTAGTCGAGGGGCTGCTGCCCGAACATGCTGGCGAGCCCCGACTTGCCCTCCACCTCGATGACCAGGGTCGACAGACCGATCAGCGCGGCCGCGCGGGCCAGCGTGGCGGTGACCACCGTTTTGCCCACGCCGCCCTTCCCGGCCACGATGAGCAGCCGAGATGCTGCGAAGAAGCGACCCGGGTCCACGACCGATGACGCTATCGAGGGCCGGTCTGGTGGCCGTACTCCTCGGCGTCGGCACGCTCCTGCTCGGGCCGACGGCGGGCGCGGCGACCGCGCGGGCCGACGACCCGGGCTACGTGGCCGTGATCGAGGTCAGTGGGCTGCTCGATCGGGTCCTCGTCGACTTCATCGAGACGCAGATCACGGAGGCCGAGCAAGGCGGCGCCATCGCGCTGGTCCTCCAGCTGAACAGCTCGGGCGCCGTCGTGGCGGACGAGCGCGTCGACGAGCTGGTCGAGCGCATCGAGACCGCCGACGTCCCGATCGACGTCTGGGTGGGACCATCAGGCAGCAACGCCACCGGTGACGCGACCGCGGTCCTGGCCGCCGCCCGCACCGTCGGTGTCGCCGGCGGGAGCCGGATCGAGATCACGCCCGTGCTCCTGGGCGACGGCACGCTCGACGGCAAGGCGGCCGTCGGCGACACGGTGAGCGCTGGCGAAGCCGTCGACCTGGGCCTGGCCGACAACGCCGATCCCACCATCGGAGAGTTCGTCCTCGGCCTGCCCGGGGTGGAGAGCGAGGTCGTCGACGGCGGGCGCCAACCCGTCACCCAGGCTCGCTTCGCCCAGCTGCCGCTCGGCGGCCAGCTCATGCACACGGTGTCCAGCCCGCCGGTGGCGTACCTGCTCTTCGTCATCGGCCTGGCATTGATCCTCTTCGAGTTCTTCACCGCCGGGGTCGGTGTGGCGGGGCTGGTCGGCGCCGGATGCCTGGTCCTCGGCTGCTACGGCCTCGCCGCCCTCCCGACCAATCCCCTCGGCGTGGGCCTGATCCTGTTCGCGATGCTCGGCTACGCCATCGATGTCCAGACGGGCGTGCCTCGCGTCTGGAGCGGCATCGCCACGGTGTCCTTCACGGTGGGATCGGTCGTGTTCTACGACGGCCTCTCCCTGTCGTGGATCACCCTCCTGGTGGCCATCGTCGGGATGGCCGTGGCGATGATCGGAGGCATGCCGGCCATGGTCCGCAGCCGCTTCTCCACCCCGACGATCGGGCGCGAGTGGATGGTCGGCGAGGTCGGGACGGCCGTCGGCCGCGTCGCCCCTGATGGGATCGTCACCGTCCGTGACGCCCCGTGGCGTGCGCGCACCAACCGGGCGACGCCCATCGACGCCGCCCAGCCCGTGCGGGTCGTGTCCATCGACGGGTTGCTCCTCGAGGTCGAGCCGCTCGAGGGTGCCGCCAAGGATCACCGCGACCGGCACTGATCGGCGATATCCCTTTGTTGGGATTTGCGTGTTCCCCCGAGGCTCCATGCAACCCAACGCGGCCCGTGACACCGGAGCGATAGGGCTGTGACCTGGGAGTGTTCGCGATCACAAGCAGCTTGCTCGCGATCGATTGACCCTTGTTTCCCTCAAAGGACCGCCTGTAGGGTCGCCGCCGAAAGGGGGATGCCACGTGAGCGCACAGCGTGTCGACGAGGCCTGGCAGATGAAGGCTGCGTGCCGGGGTCCGCAGGCAGAGGTGTTCTTCCCGCCGTCCCACTTCGAACGCAAGGACGAGAAGCTCGAGCGCGAGCACCGGGCCAAGGCGATCTGCACCACCTGCCCCGTCCGCCAGCCCTGCCTGAGCTACGCCATCCGCATCCGTGAGCCGCACGGGATCTGGGGTGGCCTCAACGAGGTCGAGCGCAAGCAGGTCAGCGCCCGATCCAACTAGCGAGCGATCGGCATCTCGGCAGGGACGACCCGGAGATCGCGGGAAGAGCAGCTCGCGACCACGAGGTTGGCCACGCTGTCGTCGAGGGCGGTGCCGAGGAACACGATCCGGTCGCGGAGCAGGCGCGACCAGACGTCATGGACGCCTCGCCCGGCTCGAAGCGCGCGCCCGTGAGAGGGCGGCGCACCGACAGGGAGGTGACGCCCGAGGCCGCGTGCTCTCCCAGCCGGGCGGCAGGAGGTCGACGGTAGGCTGTCCTGGTGTTCCTGCTGTCCGCCCTCGTGTTCGTCGCGGCGGCGATCGCCGAGCTCTATGTGATCGTGCAGGTGGCGGGGGGGATCGGCGTCCTCGAGACGATCCTCCTCCTCATCGGGATCAGCGCGCTCGGCGTCTGGCTGACGAAGGTGGCCGGGATCGGCGTCCTGTACCGCCTGCAGCGCACGGTGCGGGAGGGAAGGGTGCCCTCCGTGGAGATCATCGACGGCGCGCTCGTCCTGCTCGCCGGCGCCCTCATGATCATCCCGGGGTTCCTGTCGGATGCCGTCGCGATCCTCCTGCTCCTCCCGCCCTCCCGCTCGGCGGTGCGCGGCGTCGTGCTGCGGCGTCTCCGGGCTCGTGGTGGCTTCTTCTCCGTGGTGACGTCCATGCCCACCAAGCCGGCGCCTGCCGACGACGTCTGGGACGTCGACAGCTGGGAAGACCCACCCAACCCGCCGGCCATCGGCCCATGACCCCGACGGTCCCGACGCGCGACGGCGCCACCGTGATGCTCGTCCGGGACGGTCACCACGCCGAGCACCCCCTCGAGGTGTTCATGCTGCGGCGACACCCGCGCACGGCCTTCGGGAGCGTCCACGTGTTCCCCGGCGGCGTCGTCGACCCGGCTGACCGCGCGCCGGCGCTCGATGCGCACTGCCCCGGGCTCACCGACGCCGACGCGTCCGCGCGGCTCGGCATCGCGAGCGGCGGACGGGCCTACTGGGTGGCCGCCATCCGCGAGAGCTTCGAGGAGGCCGGCGTCCTGCTCGCACGCTGCGCGGACGGCGAGCCGGTGCGGTTCGACCACCACGAGGACGTCCAGGCCCGGTTCGACGAGCACCGCCTCGCGCTGCACGCGGGCGAGCGCGCGCTCGTCGACGTCCTTGAAGCCGAAGACCTCGTGCTGGCCGTCGACCAGGTTCGCTACTTCGCCCACTGGATCACTCCGGAGGGTGAGCCGAAGCGCTTCGACACCCGCTTCTTCCTCGCGAGGGCGCCAGAGGGCCAGGCCTACGCGCACGATGACGCCGAGCTGATCGGAAGCGAGTGGGTGCGCCCGACGGATGCGCTCGCGCGACATCGCGCCGGCGACTTCCCAATGATCGGGCCCACCATCGTCTGCCTCCAGGACATCGACCGCTTCGACACCTGCGACGAGCTGCTCAGCTCGCACGAGCTCTCCGCGGCCGGTGCGGATCGCGGTCCGGAATGACCCCCGAACCCGCCACCGATGACGACCTCCCCCAGCGCAGGCCGATCGTGCACGGGGTCGCCAGCGCGCTGAGCCCTCTGGTGCGACGCATCGTCGCCAACAACCCGGGCCACATGACCGGACCAGGCACCAACACGTACCTCGTCGGCATCGACGAGATCGTCGTCATCGACCCCGGTCCCGACGACCCCGGACACCTCGACGCCATCGCCGGCTGTGGCGGCGACCGCATTCGCTGGATCGCCTGCACGCACACCCACATCGACCACTTCCCCGGGGTGGCTGGGCTCAGGGAGCGCACGGGAGCCGAGGTGCTTGCGTTCGAGGCGCGCGACGGGCTCGACATCGATCGCTCGCTCCGCGACGGCGAGCGCATCGAGGCCACCGAGTTCGTGCTCCGTGCCATCCACACGCCCGGGCACGCGTCCAACCACCTCTGCTTCCTGCTCGAACAGGAGCGGATGCTGTTCTCCGGCGACCACATCATGGAGGGGTCCACCGTGGTCATCCGGCCTCCCGACGGCGACATGGAGGCGTACCTCCAACAGCTGGAGCGGCTGAAGGCGCTGCGCCCTCGGCTGCGGTCGATCGCGCCAGGCCACGGCCACCTCATCGAGCACCCCGCCGCCAAGATCGACGAGTACCTGAAGCACCGCGCCATGCGCGAGCAGCAGATCGTCGACCTGCTCCAGACCACAGGCCCCATCACCATCGACGCCATCGTGGCAACGCTCTACACCGAGACGCCGGAGGAGCTCCTGCCGATGGCGGCCGGAACCGTGTGGGCACACCTGCGGAAGCTGAAGAACGACGGCCGGGCCAAGGGCACCACGCCGGACAAGGTGTGGGCTGCCGCGTAGCGCGCCGAATCGTCCCCCTTGGCTACAGCTCGTCGAGCGCGGCGACGGCCGCCTCGAGCATCCTGGCGCTGCACCCGGCCATCTCGGCCGGCGGGATCGCGTCGGTGAGGATGCGATCGGCGATCGCCCGGAAGGCCTCGGCCGCCGCGCCGTCACCGAGCACCACCGGCTCACCGTCGTCGCCGCCGATCGACACGGCTGGCTCGAGGGGCACCTGGCCCAGCAGGGGCACACCGGCATCTGCGGCCAGCTCGGCACCGCCGCCTTCGCCGAAGAGGCTGTAGCTCGTGCCGTGCTCGCAGGTGAACGAGCTCATGTTCTCGATGACGCCCGCGACGCGCAGGAAGCTCTTGCGGGCCATCGACACGGCCCGGCTGGCGACCTTCTGGGCGCCTCGCGCCGGCGTCGTCACGACGAGCACCTCCGCCCGAGGGAGGAGCTTCGCCACGCCCATCTGGACGTCGCCGGTCCCGGGCGGCATGTCGACGAAGAGGTAGTCGAGGTCGTCACCCCACGCCACGTCCTGCAGGAAGTGGGTGACGCCTCGGTTGAGCATCAGGCCTCGCCACATCAGAGCCTGCTCCTCGTCCTCGACCAGGAAGCCCATCGAGATGATGCGCAGCATCCCGTCGCCCACCGGGCGCTCGTGGGGGATCATCTGCTTCTTGCCGTCCCGCTCCTCGCCGGCGAGGCGCCCGGAGATGCCGAGCATGCGCGGCACGGAGAAGCCCCAGATGTCGGCGTCGAGCACGCCGACGGTGAGGCCCGTGGCCGCGAGCGCGGCGGCCAGGTTCACGGTGACGGATGACTTGCCGACACCGCCCTTCCCGGAGGCCACCAGCACCACCTTCGTCGTCGGGGCCAGGGCGGTGTCCTCAGGTCGCTGGGCCACGTTCCACCGCGCCTTGGCCATCGCCGAGGACTTCTCGTCCTGGGTCATCTCGGTCCAGTCGAGGGTCACGTGCGTGACGCCCGTCAGCGACCCGACCCGAGCGCGGACGTCCCGTTGGATCTGGGCGCGCAACGGGCAGCCCGAGGTGGTGAGGGCGATCGTGACCACGACCTCGCCGCCGGGCTCGACCCGCGCACCCTTGGCCATGCCGAGCTCCACGATGTCGCTGCCGAGCTCGGGGTCGATGACCCCGCGGAGCACCGCCAACACGTCCTCTGCGGTGGGGAGGGGTTCGGCAGACACGCCCGGATTCTACCGGCCTGAGCCGTGTAAACTCCACGACGACATGGCCGACGCCACCCCCTCTGCCGGTGCTCCTCGCCTCGAGCTGCTCAAGGCCCTCGGTGACAACACCCGCTACGCCATCTACCTCGAGCTGGCGCGCGCCCCGTCGCCGCTGGCCACGTCCCAGATCGCAGAGACCCTCGGCCTTCACCCGAACACGGTGCGCCCGCACCTCGACCGCATGCGCGAGGTGGGGCTGCTCGCGGTGATCACCGACGCGCAGGGCTCCGTCGGGCGACCGCAGCACCGATACTCGCTCGCTGCCGATGCGCCATCGCTGGGGTTCGAGCCCCCTGCCTACCCGGTGCTGGCGCGCATGCTCCTCCGGCTGGCGGCGGCCGGCGACCTCTCGGCGGCCGACGCCGTCGAGGCCGGCCGTGAGCAAGGCGCGACGGCCGCCCAACGTCGCACGGGCCCAGGCACCTGCGCGGCGGCGCTCAGCGCGGAGCTGGCCGCGCTCGGCTTCGACCCCGAGTCCGTCACCGACGACCGCGGTGCCACGATCGCGTTCACCCGCTGTCCCTTCCGCGAGCTGGCGGAGAGCAACCCCGATCTCGTCTGCGGCCTGCACCGCGGGCTGATCGAGGGGTTTGCCGACGAACGGGGCGACGCACAGGTGCTCGAGTTCCACGACCTCGCGGACCGCGCGCCGTGCCAGGTCGAGATCGCGCAGCCGTCCCGGTAGCATTCCCGTGAAGACCCGGTCCCTCAGGAGGCCCCACCAGTGATCACGCTCACCGACACCGCCGCCACGAAGGTCAAGGACCTGATCGAGGCCGAGGGCGAGCCGAACCTGGCACTGCGGGTGGCCGTCCGCCCCGGCGGGTGCTCGGGCTTCAGCTACGAGATGTTCTTCGACACCGACGTCGCCCCCGACGACAACCTCGTCGACTACGCAGGCGTGAAGGTCGTCGTCGACGCGTCGAGCGCTGAGCTCCTCCAGGGCGCCACCCTCGACTACAAGGACGGCCTCCAGGGCGCCGGGTTCGCGATCGAGAACCCCAACGCGCAGCGCAGCTGCGGCTGCGGCAAGTCCTTCAGCTAGCCGGTTCGACCACCAGCACCGGCGCCGCCGGGGCGACATCCGCGAAGCGCTCCCCGAGCGCGGTCGCGTCCGCCACGAGGACGACCGGTCGGGTCATCCGCCGAGCCATCGCCTCGACCCACTCGTGGTCGATCGACGCGGGCGGGTCCTCGCCGAGCGAGCGCCAGCCCTCCGCCCAACGCGCCGTGGCTCGCTCGACCAGCGTCGACACCGCCCGCACACCGATCGCCTCCTGGGCGACCTCCCTCGCCTCCTGGAGCTGCGGGTCGAACCGTCGGAGGACCTCCTCGACGTCCTCGACGTTGCTCTCGCCGGCGAGATCGTGCCAGGCACGGTGGGCAACCCGCACGTCCTCGCGCGCACGGTCGCGCTGCGCTTCCAGGAGCAGGAGCAGATCGGTGCGGGCGTCGTTGGCGCGGCGGAGCCCGAACGCCTCATCGGTGGCGGCCGCCATCTGCTGCAGCAGGTGGGTGGACTCGCTCATGTCTTCCTCGTCGCGACGGGCCCGGGCGGCGCGACCGCGTCCGAAGAGGCCTCGGCGGCCCGTTCGGGATCGGTCGTCCGACGCTGCCACGGACGCCTCCGTCAGCCGCTCATCCGACGCGGCCGCCGCGGCGGCCTCGTCGGCCTCGGCGCGCGCCTCGGCCTCGACGAGCCGCTCCTCCGCTTCGCGGAGCAGCTCACGAGCCGCGAGCACCGCAGCGGCTCGCTCCCGCACCATGGTGGGGTGGATCGCCAGACCTGTGCCGACCGCAGCGAGCCGCTCGCCGACCTCACTGGCTGCCCGATCGACGGTCCGTTCGAGGATCCTCTGCGCGGTCGCGACACGCTCGCTCAGCTGTTGGATGAGGGCGATCCCGTCGGCATCGAGCGGTGGGTACGCACCGAGCTGCCTGATGACGTGCTCCGCCTCTTGCGCGGTGGCGCACAGGTCGCCGTGCAGCTCGTCGGCGAGCTCGCTCGCCCGCGTCATCGGGTCCGAGTCGAGGTGGACGTGCAGACCCGGCTTCACGGGTTCGTCCACGACCGGAGCATCCACGGCGAGGACGATACCGGCGCCTCAGGTCAGCCGCGAAAGCGCCTCGCCCACCTCGACCTCGTCGAAGATCGTGTCGAGCCGTTCGACGACCACCCCGTCGCGGCCGGTCAGCACGAGGCACGGCTCGAAGCTCAGGCCCAGCTCCTCCACCGCGGCCGTCTGCACGTCGAGGTCTTGGGCCGGGTCGGCGTAGACCTCGGCGTGCAGGAGGCGCACGTCCGGGTGGTCATCAGCCACCGCAAGGAGCACGTCGAGCACCGGCCCGCAGATGGCGATCTGGCAGAAGGCCGGCGTGGCGACCAGCAGCGCGATCGGCTGACCGGCGTCGAGGGCTTCGGCGACGGTGATGTCGTGAAGGGGGCAGGCTGGGTCGTTCGTGCAGATCGGTTCGACCCCCTGGGCGTCGTCGACCGTCGGCGTGATGATCGGGGGCAGCGCGTCGCCTGCCTGGATGACCTGCACGTCAGCGGCGGCGTCGATCTTGATCGCCATCTCCAGCACGGCCCCGTCGATCTCCGAGCGTCCCGTGTAGATGCCCGGGTCTTCGACGGTGAAGCGCAGCGGGTAGTAGGGCCGTGGCAGACCCTCCGCGTGGCGGGCGACCTCGACGGGCTCCACCACCACCGCGCCGTCGGGGCCGAGCATCGTGACGGTCACGGTGCTCGGTGTTCGATCCAACGGGAGCAGACCATCCGCATCGGCGAGCCCGAACGGGGCTCGGACCTCCCGGCCGGCGGCGAGCATCGGCGGACCGCCGAAGAACTGCACGAGGGACAGGTCGCCCGAGGCGGGCGTGGTGGTCGTGGTGCCGCTGCTCGAGTCGTCGTTGCTGCACGCTCCGAGGAGGACGGCTCCGGCGGCCGCGGTCCCACCGAGGAGGAACCGACGCCGCGACAACGGGCTCGAGGGACGGGCAGGCACGGCGGCGAACCTATCCTCCGCCCATGGTCGACCGAGGTCAGCACCCGACCCTGCAGCTGGAGGTCGACGGCCGACAGGTCGAGGTGGCGGACGACGGCGCATCGCTCCTCGACGTCCTGCGGACGACCCTCGGGCTGCGGTCCCCCAAGGACGGCTGCAGCCCGCAGGGCCAGTGCGGTTGCTGCACGGTGCTGGTCGACGGCCAACCCCGGGTCGCCTGCGTGACGCCCGCCCGGCGCGTGGCCGGCCGATCGATCACCACCGTCGACGGCCTCGTGCCCGAGGTGCGGAGTCGCTGGGGCGAGGCCTTCTGTGCGACCGGCGCCAGCCAGTGCGGCTTCTGCACCCCCGGCATCATCTGCCGTCTCGAGGGCCTGCGCGCCAAGGGCACCGCGCCGGCCGATCACGGTGCCGTCGAGCAGGCTCTCCTCGCCCACCTGTGCCGCTGCACTGGCTGGCGCACGATCCTCGCGGCATGGGACGCCGCCGTGGGGTCGGCGCCCGACGCGATGCGCCGCGACCTCGTCGCCGCGGCCACCCGGGCCGGGCTGGAAGGAGGCAGTCCGCAGGCCGTCGGCCCGCAGGTGGCTCTCGGCCACGGCGGCTTCGCGGACGACACGGCGCCCGCCGACGCGCTCGTCGCCGTACCCGACGGTCGCGGTGGATGGGCCGTCGGCGACACGCTCGCCGAGGCGCGAGCGATCGCGGGAAAGGTCCAGGGGCGCCGCACCACCGTCGAGGCCCGTCCTCCGCTCTCGCTACCTCCGGGCGACTGGAGCGCCGCTCTCCGGACCTCGTGGGTCGAGCCCGCGTACCTCGAGCCGGACGCCTCTTGGTGCGAGCCGGGCGGCGAGCCCTCCACACCGCTGGCCAACGGCGGGGCCTTCGGCGGCAAGGTCGGGAGCATCGTCACCGGCACCGCCCGCGCGCTCGCCGACCAGCACGGCCGCGCGGTCCGGGTGCTGCTCGACCGGGAGGACGTGGTGCGGTCAGGCCCGAAGCGGCCACCGGTGGCCGGTGGCGCCGACGAGCAGGGCCGCGGGGTGCTGCGGGTCGCACGCACGCCGGGGATCGTCGAGGTCATCGCATCCGTCGCCCGACACCTGGTCGTCGAGGAGGTCGATCTCGCCGGGCTCCCCACATCGATCGACCTCCGAGCGGCCGGTTGGGCCGAGGCGACGGTGCTGCTCGCCGGCGCCCAGGGGGCCGCAGGGCCCGTCACCGACCCGGTGAGCGGCGCGGTCGCCGAGGCCGCGATCGAAGCCGACGGCACGGTGCGGGTGCGGGTCGAGGCCGGCGAGCTCCTCGACGGCATCGTCCTCCGCTCCTACGCGACAGGAGCCGCCCACATGGCGCTCTCGTGGATCAGCTCCGAGGGCGTGGCGGTCGACGACGAGGGCACGGCGCACGACCTCACCATCCGCTCCTTCGGCGTGCTGCGCGCGATCGACACTCCGCCCATCGAGGTCGAGCTGGTCGCCAGCGACCGCCCGGCCCGTCGAGGCTCCGACGCCGTGTTCGTCGCCGTAGCGGCGGCCGCCTGGCTCCGCCTCGGCTGTCCCGTCGACTGGCCGACGGGCGCCCGCTGGCGCTGACAGACTGGGCGTCATGTCGAAGCCCGTCGGTCCCTACACCCCGATCCTGCGCGCCGGCGAGTGGCTGATGGTCTCCGGCCAGATCGGCATCAGCGACGGCAAGCTCGTGCCCGGCGGTCTCGACGGCGAGCTGCGCCAGGCCATCGCCAACCTGGAGGATCTCCTCGCCGGCGAGGGAGCCACGCTTGACGACGTCACCAAGACCACGGTCTTCCTCCGCCACCTCGGGAGCGACTATCCCAAGATGAACGAGGTGTACATGGAGCTCTTCGGCGACCACCGTCCGGCCCGGTCGGCCATCGGGGTGGCGGACCTGCCGCTCGGCGCCCTGGTGGAGGTGGAAGCCTGGGCCCACGTCGGGGCAGGATGACCCCATGCCCGGCGCCCTCGTCATCGCGATCATCATCCTCGTGGTCATCCCCGTCTCGGTCATCCTGACGGGCGCCCTCGTCGCCGCCCTCCTCGGCTGGTCCCTCAAGGAGAACGGCGAGGCAACCCACGAAGGCAGCGAGCTCATCGACCTCAACACCTGACGTCACCGGCGCAGGAGGGGGAGCCCGAGAGACCCAGGTGGGGAGCGAAGGATCAGATCCCCCAGCGGGATTGGCCGAAGCGGTAGCCGACCGAGCGCACGGTCTGGATGAGGTTGGCGTGCTCCTCGCCGAGCTTCGCGCGCAGGCGACGGATGTGGACGTCGACGGTGCGCGCACCGCCGTAGTACTCGTAGCCCCAGACCCGCGACAGGAGGGTCTCGCGGGTGAAGACCTTGCCGGGGTGCGAGGCGAGGAACTTGAGGAGCTCGTACTCCATGTAGGTCAGGTCGAGCGGCTTGCCGGCGATCGCCGCCTGGTAGGTCTCGAGGTTGAGGAGCAGGTCGCCGTACTCGACGAGCTCTGGGCGTGTGCCCCGCCCGGTGCGCCAGAAGAGGTGCTTCAGACGTGCCTCGAGCTCGCGCGGCTGGAACGGGTACAGGCAGAAGTCGTCGAAGAGGTCGTCCCGCAGCTCGAGGTCGGCGAGCTGCGCACCCGTCACGAGGAGCAGCAGCGGCTCCAGGGGCAGGTCACGCTTCCGAAGCGCCCGACACACGGCGAAGGCGCCCTCCGGATCGTCGGCCGCCACGATGATCGCTCCCGACCACCCGTCGTCCGGCTCGGCCGACGCGACCGCGGTGTCGTCGGTGACCGCCTTCCACGGGTAGCCGCCGAGGTCGAGTGACTGGGCCAGCTCAGGCGGCACGGGATCGGGGTAGATGAGGAGGGGCTCCATCGCTGGCGCTCGCCTAGAGCCTCGGGAGGTACCGGTCGAGCTCGAACTGGGAGACCTGGGTCTTGTACTCCTGCCACTCCGCTCGCTTGTTGCGGATGAACCACTCGAAGACGTGCTCCCCGAGGGCCTCCGCGACGAGGTCGGAGCCCTCCATCTCGTCGAGGGCCTCCGCCAGTGATCCCGGCAGGATCGAGATCCCCTCGGCCAGGCGCTCCTCGTCGGTGAGCTGGTAGAGGTTCGCGAGCGTCTCGGGGGGGAGTTCGTAGCCCTCCTCGACACCCTTGAGACCGGCGGCCAGCACCACCGAGAAGGCGAGGTAGGGGTTGCAGGACGGGTCGGGCGCCCGGAACTCGATGCGAGCCGACTCCGCCTTGCCGGACTTGATGGGCGGCACGTTCACGACGACCGACCGGTTGTTCCGCGCCCAGCTCACGTAGACCGGAGCCTCGAAGCCCACCACGAGCCGCTTGTAGGAGTTCACCCACTGGTTGGTGACCGCGGCGATCTCCCGGGCGTGGGTGAGGACCCCGGCGATGAACCCGCGAGCGACCTTGGACAGGTTGCGCTCGTCGCCAGGGTCGTAGAAGGCGTTGGTGTCGCCCTCGAAGAGCGAGAAGTGCGTGTGCATCCCCGAGCCCTGGACGGCGGCGAGCGGCTTGGGCATGAACGTGGCGTGCACCCCCGCCTCGAAGGCGACCTCCCGCACCACGAGCCGGAAGGTCATCACGTTGTCGGCCATCGTGAGCGCATCCGTGTAGCGGAGGTCGATCTCGTGCTGGCTGGGTGCGTCCTCGTGGTGGCTGTACTCCACCGGGATCCCCATGGCCTCCAGCGTGTGGATGGTGCGCTGGCGGAGGTCGGACGCCACGTCGGCCGTGGTGAGGTCGAAGTAGGACGCCTGGTCGAGCGGTTGCGGAGCGGCGCTCGGGTCGGCGTCGGCGAAGTAGAAGAACTCCATCTCCGGCGCGGCGTAGAAGCTGAAGCCGCGCTCTCGCGCCTTGTCGAGGTTGCGGCGCAGGACCTGCCGGGGGTCGCCCTCGAACGGCGTGCCGTCGATGTTCGTGATGTCGCAGAACATGCGCGCCGACGTTCCGTAGGAGTCAGCCCACGGCAGGAGCTCGAAGCTGTTCGGGTCCGGGCGGGCCAGCACGTCGCTCTCCTGGACGCGACTGAAGCCGTCGATGGCGGAGCCGTCGAAGCGCATGCCCTCGTCGAAGGCGCCCTCCAGCTCGGCCGGGGAGATGGCGAAGGACTTGAGCTGGCCGAGCACGTCGGTGAACCAGAGCCGGATCAGCCGGACGCCCCGTTCCTCCACCGTGCGCAGCACGTAGTCGCGCTGACGTTCCATGGTGCGGCCATGATGGCAGGCCCTCCCAGGCGTCGGCACCTGGCTTGCGGCCGCGTTCACATAGCGTTCACACTCGGGAAAACGCCGAGAAACTGCGCGCTGCGAGCGTGAGCCGGCAACCCCCCCATCCGCTCACCCCTCCGTGGAGGAAAGGAACCCCTGATGGCGTACAAGGCTGAGTACATCTGGGTCGACGGCACCTCGCCGACGGCCAAGCTGCGCTCGAAGACGAAGATCATGGAGCATGGCAAGACGGACCTCCCGATCTGGGGCTTCGACGGCTCGTCGACGAACCAGGCTCCCGGCGACAAGTCGGACTGCGTGCTCCAGCCGGTCTTCAGCTGCCCGGACCCGATCCGTGGGGGCGACAACGTGCTGGTGATGTGCGAGGTGCTGTACATCGACATGACGCCCCACGAGACGAACACCCGCCGCAAGTGTGCCGAGATCGCCGAGAAGTACGCCGACCAGGAGCCGATCTTCGGCATCGAGCAGGAGTACACCTTCTTCAAGGACGGACGGCCGTACGGCTTCCCGTTCGGCGGCTTCCCCGCGCCCCAGGGCGGCTACTACTGCGGCGTCGGCGCCGACGAGGTGTACGGCCGCGACGTCGTCGAGGCCCACCTCGACGCCTGCCTCACGGCCGGCCTGCACATCTCCGGCATCAACGCCGAGGTCATGCCCGGGCAGTGGGAGTTCCAGGTCGGTCCGGTCGCCGCGCCCCAGGTGGCCGACGAGCTCTGGCTCGCCCGGTGGCTCCTCTACCGGATCGCGGAGGACTTCGAGGTGTCGGCCACCCTCGACCCGAAGCCCGTCAAGGGCGACTGGAACGGCGCCGGCGCCCACACCAACTTCTCGACCAACGCGATGCGCGAGGGCTACGACGCCATCATCACGGCGTGCGAGGCACTCGCCCCGCGGCTTGCACGACCACGTCGCCGTCTACGGCGCCGGGATCGAGGAGCGCCTCACGGGCCTCCACGAGACGGCCCCGTGGACGGAGTACAGCTACGGCGTCTCCGACCGCGGCGCCTCGGTTCGCATCCCGTGGCAGGTCGAGGTCGACAAGAAGGGCTACATCGAGGACCGCCGGCCCAACGCCAACTGCGACCCGTACCAGACCACCCACATCCTCATCGAGACCATCTGCAGCGCCCTGGCGGAGTAGATCGTCGAGTCAGACGCACGAGGGCGCCCTTGGGGCGCCCTCGGCGCGTCAGACCGGCTTGGCGAGGTCCGGGACGACCTCAGCGCCCAGCGCGCGGAGGATCGTGGGCGGCGCGAGGACCTTGGCGTTGCGGCTGCCGGCCCCGAGCACGATGCGCTCCCGCTCCATGACGGCGGCGTCCACCCACAGCGGGAGCTCGGGCGGGAGGGCGAGGGGGGTGACACCGCCGATGGCCATGCCGGTCGCTCGCACCACATCGTCGGCCGGCGCGAAGCTGGCCTTGCGCGTGCCGAGGCGCCGGCGCACGACCCCGTTCACGTCGAGCCGGGTGGTGGCCAGGACCACGCAGGCGGCGAAGCGGGGCGGATCGGCCTTGCCGATCACCACCACGCAGTTGGCCGAGTCCTCCATCGCGTACCCGTAGGCCTCGCAGAAGGCGGCGGTGTCGGCCAGTGCCGGGTCGCACGGCACGATCTCGTGGGCGATGCCCGTGCCCCCGGCGGCTCGGCGGACGGCCTCCTCGATCGCGGCGTCGTCCACCCGGTGGAGCGTAGGGCGGCGGGTGCGTCAGCCCCCTGCGAGGGCAGCGGCCCGCGCGAGCCACCGAGCCGGATCGGGGGCGTGGTAGATCCGTTCGTCGGGCTCGATGCCGTCGAGAAACATCTGGTAGATCCACGCCTGGCGCAACGCGGCAACCGGGGCGAGGAGGCCGGCGGCACGGTCGGGTTCGCACCCGGGGACCTCCAAGCGCCACCGACGGGTCCACACGTCTCGTACGAGCTGCTGGTCCTGCGGCCCGAGCCGCTCCAGGAAGGCGGCCTCGTCGAGCATCGGGTGGCCGACCCCGGAGTCACCCCAGTCGAGGAGCACGAGGTGTCCAGGGCCTGCCGAGCGCAGGTTCCCCTGGTGGAAGTCGCCGTGCACGAGCGTGTCAGGGACGCCGCAGGCCTCGACCTCGGCCCAGCGGTCGGGCAGGCCGGTCACCAGGCGGTCGAGACCGGCCACGACATCTGGCGCCTGCCGGTCGCGCCATCGCTCGACGAGCGCGGCGAGGCCCGAGGTGAGGGCTTCGCGCCGCCAGTCCGGGAGCCCGAGAGCGAGCAGGTCGTCGACGCGGTCCACCCAGGCGGTCTGGAGGTCGACGAGCAGGTCGACCATCGCGGGGAGCCGCGCACCACCGACGCCGTAGAGGTCGTCGCCGGGGACCTCAGCCAGCAGCGTGCGAGCGCCGTCCGTCGCCAGCACCTCGGGCACCCGGTCGGAGTCGAGGGCGGTGAGGAGCGCGCCCTCGTGGGCGAAGAACGACGGGACGACCTTCAGCCACGCCGTTCCGCGGGCCGTCGGGAGGCGCCAGAGGCTCGACAGGTTCCAGCTGCGCACCTGCGCGCCCGGTCCCGCGCGCGGCATGCCCGCCAGGTCCAGTGCCGCGTCGGCCCACGCCAGGTCGTCCGCCGGACCGCCCGGTCGGGCCCACGACGCGCGCAGGGGATGGTCCGCGTCGCGTGGGCGATCCCACGGCCGCACCGGCGCGTCCACGTCGTCGGCCACCTCGGCCAGGTAGGTGACGGGACCGCCCGCCCCCAGGCGGTGCTCCTCCCCGACCATCAACCTCAGGATGACCGAGTCCACGCCGTGCACCTGGCGCGCCGCGTCCACAACCGATCCCACCTCCTGCCACCACGGCACGTCCACCTCGAAGGGATCGAGCGCACCGAGCACCTCGCCGCCGCGACGGCAGAGCACGAGGGTCACCACCCTGCTCGCGAGCGTCTCCGTCGCCATGGCCGTCGTCTCCGTCCTGTGGCGGCTGAACGCGCCGACCGTACAAGGCCGCTCGGCCGGCCCTACGGCTACGGTCGCGCAACATGGAAGAGCGATCGCCGCATGAGGTGCTGGAGCTGGTCGAGGCGGAGGGGGTCGAGTTCGTCGACCTGCGCTTCTGCGACCTGCCGGGGGTGATGCAGCACGTCTCGATCCCGGCCGCCGTGCTGGACGAGGGCCAGTTCGAGGACGGCCACGCGTTCGATGGCTCGTCCGTGCGCGGCTTCCAGGAGATCCAGGAGTCGGACATGGTGCTGGTGGCCGACCCCACCACCGCCTACCTCGACCCCTTCCGGCGGCGGAAGACGCTCGTGATGCACTGCTTCGTGGCGGACCCGGTGACGGGTGAGCGCTACAGCCGCGACCCGCGCTACGTCGCCCAGAAGGCGCAGGAGCACCTCTTCTCGACCGGTGTGGCCGACACGGCCTACTTCGGTCCCGAGCCGGAGTTCTTCATCTTCGACGATGTCCGCTTCGAGACCACGCCGAACGGGAGCATGTACCGCGTCGACTCCGTCGAGGGCCAGTGGAACACCGGCACCGACGAGGGTCCGAACCTCGCCTACAAGCCGCGCACCAAGGAGGGCTACTTCCCCACCCCGCCGATGGACCACTACCAGGACCTGCGGTCCGACATGGCGGTGGCCCTGCACGACGTCGGCATCGAGACGGAGCTCCACCACCACGAGGTGGCCTCCGGCGGCCAGGGCGAGATCGGCATCCGCTTCGACACGCTCCTGTCGATGGCCGACAAGCTCATGACGTTCAAGTACGTGCTCAAGAACGTCGCCTGGCAGGCGGGCAAGAGCCTCACCTTCATGCCGAAGCCGATCTTCGAGGACAACGGCTCGGGCATGCACACCCACCAGTCGCTCTGGAAGGGCGGCGAGCCCCTCTTCTACGACGAAGCCGGCTACGCCGGGCTGTCCGACCTGGCCCGTTGGTACATCGGCGGCCTCCTGCACCACGCCCACGCGATCATCGCCTTCTCCAACCCCACGACCAACAGCTTCAAGCGGCTCGTGCCGGGCTACGAGGCGCCGGTGAACCTGGTGTACAGCCAGCGCAACCGATCGGCGGCGTGCCGCATCCCGCTCGGCCAGCGGAGCCCGAAGGCCAAGCGGGTGGAGTTCCGCTGTCCCGACTCCACCTCCAACCCGTACCTCGCCTTCTCGGCGATGATGCTCGCCGGGCTCGATGGCATCGCCAACCGCATCGAGCCGCCCACGCCGATGGACAAGGACCTCTACGACCTCCCGCCCGAGGAGCTGGCCCAGGTCCCCCAGGTCCCCGGCTCCCTCGAGCAAGCCCTCGACGCGCTCGAGGCCGACAACGACTTCCTCCGCGTCGGCGGTGTGTTCACCGACGACCTCATCGACACCTGGGTCCACTACAAGCGGGCCCACGAGGTCGACGCCCTCCGCCTCCGTCCTCACCCTTACGAGTTCACGCTCTACTACGACATCTGACGGGCACGCCCCAGCGCGCGGCAACCCCCGCGCCCAAGGGCGACGGGGGCTGCAGCGGGGCTGGCATCGTTGGGGAGGCCGCGGTCGACCAACCCCGACCTAGCGCTCGGCGATGGCGGTGGCGTGGTCGATCGCCGAGATGCCGCCGTGCTCGACCGAGTACCACTGCCGAGCCGCTGAGGGCGTCGCCGCATGATCGATCGCCGCGATGCTGCCCCGCTCCGCCGAGACCTCGGCCATCGACCCCGCCGTGGCGGTGGCGTGATCGATCGCGGTGACGCTGCCGTGCTCGATCGAGTACCACTGCCGAGCCGCTGAGGGCATCGCCGCATGATCGATCGCCGCGATGCTGCCCCGCTCCGCCGAGACCTCGGCGATCGACCCCGCCATGGCGGCCGTGTGGTCGATCGCCGTGATGCTGCCGTGCTCGACCGAGTACCAGGGACGGGGCGCAGCGGCATCCTCAGAGCTGAAGGCACGGACGATGAGCACGGTCGCGGCGATCACGGCGACCGCGACGGCGATCCAGCCGAACAGGCCGCCCAGGCCCCTCACGGGCTCCGGCGGGAGGGCTTCCTTGGGGGTGGCATCAGCGGGTCGGGTCTGCGTGATCATCGCCATCGGTGGCTCCTTCGGATCGTGGCTGCGGGTGCAACCGGCTGACCCGAAGGTGCACCTGGCCGATGGCAGCGGCGTGCCGGAGGCGTGGCAGATCCGTGGCATCCCCCGCGTGCGCTCCGTCGTGACCTGGTCAGGGGGTCGGGCAGGCCTCCACGTGCAGCCACATTCGGCACTCGTCGTCGTCGAGCGACCGGGTGAGCCGTCCCCTGGCGATCTCGATCAGCTCATCGAGGTCGAGCGCCCAGAGCCGCAGGATCCCATCCGTGCCCATGGAGGCCAGCCGGGTGCCGTCGGGGCTGTACGAGACGCCCATGATCGACGATGGGCTGCCGCGCAGCACCAGCTGCTGGTCGCCCGTGTCCGGATCGCCGAGGCCGATGGTGCCGTCGGCGCCGGCGAAGGCGAGCTGCTGGCCATCGGGGCGGAAGGCCACGGCCTGCAGCGTGCCCGAGCGACGGAAGCTCGCGATCCGCTCCTCGCGATCGAGGTCCCACACCTCAGCCGAGCCGTCGAGCTCGTCCACCGCCGCCACCCGAGGGTGGACCGGATCGGCAGCGATGGCGACCGGGTTGGCCCGCACCTCCCGTGCGAGCTCCCCCGCGCGCCAGTCCCACACTCCGAACCCCGAATCAGCGGGGTCGCGGCGGTCCGAGACCTGTGACGTCACGATCGATCGCCCATCACTGCTGAAGGTCGCCGAGGTGAGGAACACGAGCGGTGCCTCGATCAGACGACTCACCTCGGTCCCCTGCCGATCGAAGACCACGGTGGCGCCCTGCGTGTCGTCCTCCGTGTTGAAGAGGCCGAGACCGAGGGCGAGGTGCTGGCCGTCGGGGCTCCAGCTCAGGTCCTCGACCCACGCGTCCAGTCCGGCGGGTGTGAGCGATCGGTGGTGCTCGCCGGTCTCCGCGTCCCAGAGCTCGATCGGGAACCCGCCGGCCGTCGTCGCGAGCAGCTCGCCGTCCGGGCTGAGCGCCATCTGGTACACGTCGTCGTGGATGACGGCCCGCGTGTCGATCTCCAGCCGCGGCGATCCCTCCTCGAGGTCCCAGATCGCCACGCCGTCGCCGGGGGTGCTCACGAGCAGCTCCCCCTGCGGTGTGAAGAAGGCCCGCGAGTCCCCCATGTTGGCGAAGTTGGCCAGCTCCCCACCGCCGAGCGGGCTCACGTCCCACACGGTGACGGCGGTGATCGCACCGTCGCCGGTCATCAGGCGGTCGCCGTCGGGTGAGAAGGCCACTCCGAACAGTCCGTTGCGGCTGTCTCGGTTGGACAGCGCGAGCACCTCCCGCACGCCACCGTCGATCAGCTCCACGACCCGCGCCGTGCCATCCGCGCCCACGGTCGCGAGGCGCGTGCTGTCAGGTGCCCAGTCCAACGCAGCGACGATCGAGCTGTGCCCGCTGACGGTGTGCCGGAGATCCCCGTCGGTGGCGTCCCAGATCCTTACCGCGCCGTCCTCATGCGCGGTGGCCAGCCAGCGACCATCGGGGCTGAACCCGACGTCGGCCACGTTGGTGCCCCGGTCGTCGAGCTCGAGGAGCGACTCACCGGTTTCGACGTCGGCCACGACGATGCCGCGGTCGAAGACGTTCGGGACAGCGATCCGTGCTCCGTCGGCGCTGAACGCGGTCGTCAGGGCGTCGTTGTCGACGAAGCTCGATACGAGGTCCCCGGAGTCGACGTCGAAGACACGGATGCCGTTCCCCCCCTGCCAGCCCGCGGCGACCCGCGAGCCGTCGGGGCTGAACGACGGCCCCCGGACCGGCGCCACGGGGTCCCCGAGCTCGGCGAGCTCCTCCCCGGTCCGCACGTCGAACAGGCGCAGGTAGCCCTCGTCGCCCACGACGGCGACTTGCGCGCCGTCAGGGCTGAGGGCGACGTCGTTGATGTCGATGGCGTCACCCCGGAAGGTGAGCACCGAGTCGCCCGTCTCCGCGTCGCGGATGTCGACCACGCCCGACTCCTCCTCGCCTTCGGTGACGAACACCGAGCCGTCCCGGCTCCAGTCGACCGCACCCCCGAGGCCTGGCACGCGCTGCACCACCCGGTTGGCGGTGATCGCCTGATGCAGAGCCTCGATGGCCTCGGGACGCACGGCTTCGCCGTGGGCTCTCGTCGTGTCGATGGCCTCGAGCGCCAGCAGGATGCTCAGCTCGGGGTCATCGGCGAGGTTGGCCACCGACGCCGACGCCAGCTCCCGAGCAGTGGCGATCCGGCGCTCCTGCTCGGCCTCGCCGCGCTGGTCCAGCGCCAGGAAGCCGCCGACCAGCGCGACCACCAGCGCCACCGCGATCGCCACGAGCTGGCCCCGGAGGCGTCGGTTGACGCGCACCTGCCGCGCGGCGGCAATGGACGCGGCGTGCTCCTCGGCGTCCCGAGCAGCACGGCTGGCGTCGAGGAACTCACGTTCGCGATCGGCCAGTGTCGCGGCGCGTGCGGCCGTGGCATCGAGCGCCACCTGGAGACGAGCCCCGCGGTAGAGCGCGCCGGGGTCACGGTCCAGGGCGTCCCAGGCCGTGGCGGCCTCGCGCAGCTGGCCGATGGCGATGAGGACATCCCGATCGGCGTCCATCCATCCGCGCAGGCGCGGCCACTCGCGCAGGAGCGCCTCGTGCGCCACCTCGACGGTGGGCTCGCGAGTCTGTCGGTGTCGGTCGAGGCTGAGGAGCCGAGCATCGACCCATCGATCGACGACAAGCCCCACCGAGGCGGCGTTCAGCTCTCGGACCACCTCGGCCCGCGCCGCCGGCCGCCGGGTGGGCTCACCGTCCGGGTTGATCACGACCAGCTGCTCGAACACGTGGCGAACCGCGTCCCGGTCATCGTCGTCGAGGGACCGATAGAGCTGCTCGGCCCGGGACGTGATCGCCCCAGTCACACCTCCCAGCTCCCGGTAGGCGGCGAGGGTGAGGTCGCCCGCGCTCGCCTCGGCCAGCTCGAACAGCGTGAACTGGAGCGACGGAAGCGCGGCCGGCTCGTGCGCCACCGCGTCGACGAGCTCGGCCACCAACGCCCCCTCGACCTGCCGGCCGGCTCGGGCGGCCGGCTCGACGATGGCGGCCTCGAGCTCGGCCGGTGCCATCACCGGGATGGTGACGGTGGCGTCGCTCACCGCAGCCCCGAACCGCTGCACGCCGAGGGGTCGGTCGTAGAAGTCGGCGCGGAGCGTGCCCACGACGCGCAGCCGGCTGTCGGGCGCCTCGATGGCCTGGATCAGCGCCTCGAGGAACGCGTGTTGGTCTGCGTCGGACGAGGTCGTGAACAGCTCCTCGAGCTGGTCGACCACCAGGAGGAGCTGACCTCGCGCCGGGAGGATGCGGCGCAGGACTTGGTCGAGCCCACCGTCGTCCCCCCACCGGTCGACGAGGTCCGGTGCCGCGTCGACGGCGACGTGCTCGAGGCTCTCGGCCAGCTCCTTGAAGGGCGACGGCCCCGGGAGCATCGTCGTGACGAACCACTCCTCGGAGCCCGGGATCGCCCCCTCCCGCAACCTGGGCAACAGCCCCGCGCGCACCATGCTCGACTTCCCGGTACCGGAGCCGCCGACCACGAGGACCAACCGGCTCGCCGCGTCGTCGCCGGCCAAGCGGCCGAGGATCTCCGTCACCACCGAGGCCCGTCCGAAGAAGTCGGCGGCGTCCGCCTCGTCGAAGGCGCGCAGACCCTTGTAGGGGTTGACCGGCGACAGGGTGGGTGGCGGACCGCCCGCGGCGAGCGTGTCCGACACCATCGTCACCAGTGCGGCCACCGACGAGCCGGCCGCGACGGTCGCGTCCGCGACATCGCCCCGACCCGTCGACGCGCGCAACAGCGCACCGAAGTCCGCCGCGTCATCCTCCGGCGAACCGATGCCGTCGACGAGCGCGAAGTCGGACAGGGACGGCAGGCCGTCGTCGTCGTAAAGGACGCTGTTCGAGCACACGCGTCCGTGCGCCAGTCCCGCGTCCGATGCGGCCATCAGCGCCCCGCCGATCCGGCGGGTGATCTGCAGCAGCTCGTCATCGCTCAGCTGGCCACGGTCGAGGCGGTCGGTGAGCGATCCGCCGCGCAGGCGCCGCATCACGAGGTAGGCCCCACCGGGCTCGCGCCAGTAGTCGACGATCGGGACGATCGCCTCGTGGCGCAGGGCAGCCACCCGCCGGGCGGTGGACTCGAAGCCGCGCACGAAGGCGGGGTCGTCGACCACCTCCGAACGGACGAGCCGGATCACGATCTCGCGCTCGACCCCGGGGAGGTGAGCGACGCACACGGTGCCGTCGTGGCCCGTGCCGAGCCGCTCGCCGAGGCGGTAGCCCCGGAGCGGGGTCCCGGCTGGCTCTTGCACGAGCAGATCCGGGTCGTGGGCAAGGATCCGCTCCTCGAGCTCGCGCAGCGCCGGACCGGGATCGAGCCCGAGCTCCTCCACCATCGCGGTGCGGTGATCCTGGAAGGCGCGGAGGGCATCGGCCTGCCGGCCGGCGCGGTACAGGGCGAGCATGAGCTGCGACCGCACGCCTTCGCGCAGCGGATGCTGGCGCGCGAGGGCCTCGATCTCGGGGACGAGGTCTGCCGCGCGACCACACGCCAGCTCCGCTGCGAAGAGGTCCTCTTGGGCGGCGAGCCGCAGCTCGCCGAGGCGTTGGGCCTCGGGCTGCGCCCACTCCTCGTCCGCGAACTCGGCGTAGGCGTCGCCGCGCCAGTGTCCCAGCGCCTCGCGGAGCACAGAAGCCGCGCCGATCGCATCGCCTCGCCCCGCTAGCGACCGCGCCTCGCCCGCCATGGCCTCGAACCGCGCCACATCGAAGGCGTCGTCGGGCAGCTGGAGCTGGTAGCCCGGCGCCTGGGTGACGACGCCGATCCCGGGGGCTCCATCGAGGACCCGACGGACTCGGGCCACGTAGCTCCGAAGGGTCGTGCTGGCGGCGGGGGTGGGCTCGCCGTCGAACACCACGTCGGCCAGCCGGTCGACCGACACGACGGCGTTGCGGTGGATGAGGAGCATCGCCAGCAGGCGGCGCTGGCGGGGCCCGCCGACCGCGAGCTCCCGGTCGTGCTCGGTGATCGTGACGCTGCCCAGCGCGTGGAACCGCACCATGCCCCAGAGTCCTCCCGTGGGCCGACGCTACTGCTGTGGCAGCATCCGAGGAGCCTGTGGCAATCGTGTGGCAGCCCCCTGACCAGGACCGACGCCGTCAGCGTCCCTGGTGCGCCTCCACGGCGAGCGGCGCGGGGCGGTCCGGGACCCAAGCCAGCTGCCCTGGTGATCATCGCGATCCTGCTCGCGGGGCGCACCGTGGATCAGGCAGAGTGCTCCTCGTGATGCCGTGCGTCCGGTTCGTCGATGGCTGGTGATCGTCCTCCTTGGTTGGACGAACGGCGGGGTGCGTGGCTTCGTTCAGTGGAGGGCTGGGTTGCCGGGGAGCTCGCCGCGCTCGGCGAGCGGCCGGAAACGGTCGAGGTGATCAAGGAGCGGCCGTGGGGGGCGGTGGTGCGGGTCGCAACGCCGGCGCGAGTGTGCTTCTTCAAGGCGGTCGGTGCGGGTGGTCGTCACGAGCCACGGCTCCTTGCCGAGATCGCCCGGCGGAGCCCAGGGCTGGCGCCGGACGTGCTGGCCCTTCGCGAAGACGAGGGGTGGTTGTTGATGTCAGATCACGGCACCGCAGTCATCGACGGAGTGGATCCGACGCGACAGCTCGCCGCGATCGAGCAGCTGCTCCCCCAGTACGCAGAGCTGCAACGCACGCTTGCGCCGATGGCCGACGACTGGGTCGAGTCGGGCGTCCCGGACCGTCGGCCGGCTCGCCTGCCGCATCTGCTCGAGGCCCTGCTGGCCGGTGAGGGTGTCACCGGTCGCTGGGTCCTCGATCGCACCCGGACGCGCCGCTACGGGTCGGGCCTCGGTGACCTCGAGCGTGCGTGCGGGCTGCTCGCGGACGCGGGCCTCCCGGGCTCCGTCGATCACGCCGACCTCCACGGCGGGAACGTCCTCGTAGGTGCGGGTGGCCCGCGACTGATCGACTGGGGTGACGCGTGCATCGCCCACCCCTTCTCGTCGCTCCTGGTGCCGATCGAGTGGGTCGTCGGCAAGCTGCCTCGCCGACGCCAACCCGACGCGGTCGATCGGCTCTGCGATGCCTACCTCGAGCCGTGGGGCGCCACCGGCAGTCGCGAGGAGCTTGGCCTCGCCGTCTGGGTGGGCTATGTCGCACGAGCGCTCAGCAATGCCCAACAGAACAGTGGCGGTGAGACCGCCCACCTCCGGGACGCGCGGCGAGAGATCGTCGCCTTGCTCGACACCTGGTTCGCCAAGCGGGATCGGATCGACGCACCGATCGGGATGCTGACGCCACTGCTCGAGCTCTGAGCCGTCGACAACGACAACGGAGGCGAGAGCCCGCTGGTCGGGCCCTCGCCTCCATGTGGACGACTCCAGTGCTGTGCCCCCACGCGCGGGTGGCGGCCCGGAGCCAGGACCGCCACCCGCCACGCCGCCGTCCGCCAGGGGAGACGTGTTCCGCCCGGGTTGGATGCTGGCTCCGGGCCGCAGACGGCCGGGGTGACGATCAGCCCTCGCCCTCCGAGGTCGCCCAGTGCTCGAGGGCATCGGCGGAGGGGTGGGCTGAGGTCGACGTCGAGACGTTGGTCGCCCGCCGGTCGAGCGCATCCGCTGACGCGTGGGCCGACGTCTTGACGACGAAGGCGCGGCGCTCGAGGGCGTCGACGGACGCCTGGGCTGACTTCGACTCGACACCGCGCCGCTCGAAGTCCTCGGCAGATGCCCAAGCCGACGTCGACTCGGTGGCTCGCTGATCGAGAGCGCCGGCCGACACATGGTCGACCTGCACGGCGAGCTGGGCCTGACGGTCCACCTGCTCGGGCGACACGTACGGCGCAACCGGCCGGGCGATGACGCCGCCAGAGAGGTGCTCGGCCTGCAGGGCCAGGAACGCCTCGCGGTCCACCTGCTCCGACGACGCGTACGACGGTGCCGCGGCGCCGGCGGAGACGGTCGCGACATCGCCGCTGCCCTCGCCACACGCCGTCAGGGCGGCCGCACCCATGAGGAAGCACGTCCCCCACAGAGCGGTCCGATGGATGGCTGCCTTCTTGTCGATGTTGATGTTGATGGTCATGATCGGCTCCTTGCTCCTGTTCCGGATCGGTGTTCCGACCCGATGGAGCGAGCATCCGCCCACGACGGCGGGAGTTCCGCTGCACCTGACACGCCCGCTGTGCGTCATCGATCACACACAGCGATTACCGTCCCGGGGGTGGCGGCCGAACGAGCTGCGAACAGCTTCCTGGCCCGGCTGGACGCGGACGCTCAGCGCGCGTTCCAGGCCCTCGGTGCGCCACGGCGCCATCGACGGGGCGCCACGGTCCTCTTCGAGGGCGACACGGGCGACTCCGTGCTGTTCGTCGTCGACGGCCGGCTGAAGGTGCTGACCACCGCTCCCGACGGTCGCGAGCTGGTGCTGGGCCTGCGCGGGCCGGGCGAGCTACTCGGCGAGCTGACGGCCATCGCGCAGGACGGCCGCTCCCGCTATGCCACCGCCGTCGCCCTCGATGACCTGGAGGTGCGCGTCATCTCCGGAGAGGACTTCCGCACCTTCCTCCTTCAGCACCCCACCAGCGCGATCGGTCTGCTCAGGATGCTCATCGAGCGACTACGTGAGGCCGACCGACAACGAGTCGAGTTCGGTTCGCTCGACGTGGTTCACCGCGTCGCGCGCCTCCTCGTCGACCTGGCCGAGTCGGGAGCGTCCGACGGGAAGGGCGGGACCGACATCGGGATCCACCTCACCCAGGACGAGCTGGCCGGAATGGTGTCCGCATCGCGTGAATCGCTGGCGCGCGCCCTCACCACCATCCGCAAGCAGGACCTGATCCGCACCGGTCGACGGTCGATCGTCGTCCTCGATCTCGACCGGCTGCGCGCCTATGCCGGCTCTGCCTGACGCGGCCGTCACCGAGGCACGACCGCCTCGTAGCTGGTCCCGATGCGCGGGCTGTCGAACCAGTGCTCGGGCCCATCACCGATCGCGTCGTCCATGCCGTAGACACCCAGCTTCGGGTAGACGTACGTGTCATCCGGGCAGACGGTCGGGAAGAAGATCCGGTCCTCACCGTTGCTCATGATCTGGCGCCGGCCGTCGAACCACACCTCGAGATAGCCGACCGACGCGTCCTTCGAGAACTGGACGTGCAGGACCACGCTGTGCCAGGAGCCGAGCAGCGTGGCCATCTGCGGACCGTTCCACGCGGCGTGGTCGAACTCCTCGAGGTGCTGCTCCGAGCGGAGCGTGAGCCGCCCGAACTTGATGGTCATGCCGATCGCGGGACCTCCACAGGATGAGTCGCCCTTGAGCTGCATGTAGTTGCCGTCGTTGCTGTGCTCGTCGTCGATGGCGACGTCGGTGCCGAACAGTGAGCGCCATCCGAACCAGATGTTGTCGGTCGGGCCCAGGGGGGTGTCGGCCACCCCCAACCTCAGCTTGGTGCTGCCGTCACCGAGCAGTGCCTGGGAGAACTCCGCCCTCTTGAAGCCGTCCTCGATCTCGCCGGGTGTGAGGTGTGCCTCGTACACCTTGTCGAACTGGCCGGCGGGATCGTCCACGACCTGCAAGCGGCTCATGTCCTCCGACGCGACCTCCTTCCTCCAGAACCTGGTGGTGGCGCCGGCGTCGGCGTCGGCGTCCGCGTCCGCGTGCCACAGCACGTCTTCGGTCGGGACGGATCCCGACGTTGCGGTGGTGGACTCGACCGTCGTCGGCGGCGCGCTCGCGACCTCGGCGTCCGCCTTCCCACACCGGGCGGCCACGTCGTCCGCGGCGTGGAGCGCAGACCTCGCCAGGCTCACCTGTGCGTCCGACAAGCCATGGTCATCGGCCACGTCCCAGTAGGCCCGGACCTCGTCCACCTCGTGCATGGCGAGGTCGCAGCGGGGATCGACCGGGTCGTCGTCACCGGCCCCGATGGCCACGACCGTCCCGGTGCCGAGTACGACCACGACCACCGCACCCGCGACCACGCGACGCGTTCGGCCCGGATCGCGGGGCGCCAGGTGAGCAGGTGCCGTCATGGCTTTTTGCGGCCCTCGGGCGTGCTGAGAGTGACCTCCACGTCCCGGACGGTAGTGAGGCATCGGGCTCGATGGCACTCGGGCCCCTCGAGGTCGCTCCTCGTGACCAGCGTGGGGGTGCTCAAGGTCCTTCGGCCCTACTCCTGGACCCCGAGCGAACGGCAAGGTCAGGACGGGTCAGCGAGACGTCCAGAGGGGTGTGCCATGACCGAGGTCCAAGGTCGCCGAACCATGTTCACCCCGCTGCGGGATGCCCTGCGTGACCTCCACCAGGCTGAGGAGGTGCTGCACGCCGAGCAGGACGCCGCCTGGCAGCGCTACGTCCAGCGGGTCGACGAGATCCTGGCCGCGGACCTGCGGGCCGATGACTCCCCCCAGGTCGACGACGTCGCCCACGCGCTCTTCGAAGGTGTGCGCGGCCGCCTCGAGGACCTTCGGGTCCAGGCCCAGCTGGGCGCCATGGAGGGGCAGGACCTCCTCACCCAGCTGCGGGCCGCCCTCGACCAGCTGAGCAGCCGGCGCCGCTGACTAGGAGAGCGCAGCTCGCAGGGCGGCTCCGGCGTGGTCGAGCGCGACCCTGGCGTCGTCCAGGAGCGCGGCCATGCTGAAGAAGCCGTGGATCTGGCCGTCGTAGCGCACGGATTCGACGGCGACGCCCGCCTCGCGCATCGCGGCGGCGTACGCCTCCCCCTCGTCACGGAGGGGATCGAACTCGGCCGTGATCACGATCGCTGGCGGGAGACCAGCCAGCGAGTCGGCGTGCAGCGGCGACACGGACGGGTCCTTGGGGTCCACGCCCCCGAGGTAGTGGCCCACAAACCACACCATCGTGTCCTTGGTGAGGAAGTAGCCCTCGGCGTTCTCGTCCATCGAGGGTTGGCTCAGGGTGCAGTCGACCACCGGGTACACGAGGAGCTGGAAGTCGATGTCCGGGCCGTACTCGTCCCGTACCCGCTGGCAGAGCACGGCGGCGAGGTTCCCGCCCGCTGAGTCACCGCCGACCGCCACGCGGCTGGCGTCGACCCCGAGCAGCTCGGCGTTCTCCACCGCCCAGGTGAGGGCCACCAGCGCGTCGTCGAGCGCGGCGGGGGCCTTGTGCTCCGGGGCCAGGCGGTAGTCGACCGACACCACGACGGCGCCGGACCGGTTGGCGAGCGCGCGGGCGACTGCGTCGGCGGTGTCGAGGTCGCCGATGACCCAGCCGCCGCCGTGCAGCCAGACCAGCAAGGGCGCGTCGCCTCCGATGGCGTCCTCGGGCGTGTACACGCGGATCGGCACGTCCACGGGGCCCGGCACGACGCGGTCGTCGACCCGGGTGACCTCCTCGGGCTGGTCGAGCGCGCTGAGCGCCTTGTACAGCTCGCGCGCCTCGGCGGGTGTCACCTCCGACAGGGCCGGACCGCCGGCCTCGGCCAACCCGTCGAGCAGGGCCTTCACCTGCGGGTGCAGCGGCACGTCATTCCCCTTCCCCCCGGGCCCCCTCGGGCTCATCGGCGTCTCATCATGGCGCATGGGCGCTCAGGGCTGATCGTAGAAGCGACGCTCCACGACGCGGCGAGCCCGGCGGGTGACGCGCCGGAAGTCCCCCCGGAGCTCCGGGACGGTGCAGCCGAGCGAACGCGCGACGCGCGTGATCAGCTCGGGACGGGTCGGCAGCGAATCGCCCGCGCCGACCACGAGGAACGTGCGGTTCCGTGCTCCCTCGCAGAAGCGGTAGGCCTCCTCGAGCACGTCGGCCTCCTCCACGGGCAGGTGGCCCGCGGCCACCAGCGCGCGCAGCGCCGCCATGGTCGACGCCTCGGGCACTCGGTGCCGGAGCTGGAGCAGCTGCACGGTGAACTCGATGTCGACGAGCGACCCCCGCCCGAGCTTGAGGTGGAACTCCGGGTCCTCGCTCGGCGCGATCCGCTCGCGCTCGATCCGGACCTTCATGCGCCGCACGTCCCGCTCGTCGGCGGGGCTGAGCGGCCGCTCCCACACGGCGGTCCGGATGCGATCGACGAGCCGGCGGCCGAGGTCGGCATCGCCCGCCACGCACCGGACCCGCAGGTACGCCTGACGCTCCCATGTCGACGCCCACCGGTCCAGGTAGCCCTCCCATCCCTCGATGCTCCTGGCCAGTGGGCCACTGCGTCCCTCCGGTCGGAGATCGGCGTCCACGGGGAAGATCCGCTCGGCAGGGGTGTCGCCCCCGACGAACCGCAACAGACCAGCGGCCAGCCGCTCGGCCTCGTCGGCGTTCGATCCCTCGTGGACGAACGCCAGATCGAGATCGCTCGCGTAGCCGAGCTCGGCGCCGCCGAACCGCCCGAACGCCACGACCGCGACCGGGACCTGCGGTTGGAGCGAATGCAGTGCGCCTTCGAGGCTCGCCTCGGCAAGGCTGGTGAGGTCAGCCCCGACCTGCTCCACGCCCGCGTGGCCGAACACGTCCCGCGCGGCCACGCCGAGCAGGTGCCGCTGCTTCCATCGCTGCAGCGCGCGCTGGCGGTCGTGGAGTCCCTCACGCCACGAGATGGCGTTCAGGCCGCTCGTGACGAGCGCGTCCCAGGGCTTGGTGCGCAGGCGCTCGGGATCGGGGAGCCGCTCGATCAGGTCGGGGTTGGCGACGAGCACGTCGCCGAGATGCCGGCTCGTGCCGAGCAGCAACGCCAGGTGGCGGGCGACCTCGGGTGAGTCGCGGAACGCGATGGCCAGCGCGGTCGAGCGCTGCTCACCCGAGGCGAGCCGGCGCAGGCCGAGCAGGCCGAGGTCCGGATCGGGAGATGCGGACAGCCAGTCGAGGAGGAGCGGCAGGAGCTGCTGCATCATGCGCGAGGACCGGGTGAGGCCGCGGGTGAGCTCGGCGACCGCCTGGCGGGTGCGCTCGACATCGGCGAAGCCGAACGCCTCGAGGCGCTGGGCGGTGGCGAGCTCGCCGAGGGGACCGACCCCTGAGAGGGACGCGAGCAAGGGCCGGAACCACACGCGCTCGTGCACCGTGCGCACGCGTCCCCGATGGCCGGCGAGCTCCCGATCGAAGGCCTCCGTCGGGCCCGCGGCCGGCGACCCACGGAAGCCGAGCACTCGCGCCACCCGGCGTCGCCGGTCTCTGTCCTCGGGCACCGCGTGCGTCTGCCGCTCGTCCTCGAGCTGCACCACGTGCTCCACGCGGCGCAGGAACCGGTAGGAGTCCGCCAGCACGTCGGCGTCGTCCGGATCGACGTAGCCGCCCTGCCGGAGCTGCGTGAGCGCGGCGAGCGTGCCGGGCACCCGCAGGTCGGCGTCGACTCGGCCGTGCACGAGCTGCAGGAGCTGCGCGGCGAACTCGACGTCGCGGATGCCACCCGGTCCCCGTTTGACGTCGCGGTCGGCGCCACCACGGCGCTGGGCATCCGTCTCCGCGCGCACCTTGAGCGAACGGACGTGGCGCAGCTCGTCGGCCCCGAAGGGCGCGTCCCAGACCACGCGCGCGGCGGCCGCGGCCCAGGCGTGGCCGAGCTCGCGATCACCGCTGACGGGGACAGCCTTCAGGAGTGCCTGCCGCTCCCACGGCTCCGCCCACCGCGCCCAGTACGCCTCGTAGGACTCGAGGCTCCGGACGAGCGGGCCGTCTCGACCCTCCGGGCGCAGGTCGAGGTCGACGCGGAAGCAGCGACCGGCCGAGTCGATCAGGTTCCGTCCGGCCCGCGCCAGGCGCTCGGGGTCGCCCTGGCCCACCAGCATCACGTCCACGTCGCTCGCGTAGTTGAGCTCGGCGCCCCCGAGCTTGCCCATGCCGATCACGGTGAGCCGGTCGTCGGGGCCGAGGAGCCCGCTCGCCCCCGCGTGCGCGTGATCGAGGACGGTCGCCGCCATCGTCGCCAGGTCCGCCGTGACGAGCTCGACGGGATCGGTGCCCAGCAGGTCGCGCGCCGCGATCCGCAGGAGCTCGCGGCGCTTCCACACGACCATCTCCTCGACGCTCGCGACCGGAGGCCGCTCCCTCACGGCGTCGGGCGGGAGCATCGCCAGGGCACCGGGGTCGCCGAGCAGCAGGCGACCGAGGCTGCGACTCGCCGCGAGCACCGTCACCAATGCCTCCGCCAGTGGGGATCGAGCGTCCAGCTCGGCGGGGACGCCAGGATGCAGCTCGACCAGGCGGTCGAGGGCGCGTCGCACCCGGTCCGGGTCGGCCGACTGCGCGACCAGATCCGTGACGGGTGCGGTGGTCATGGGAGGTGCGGCGCGACCAGCGCGGCATGGGCCACGCAGCGTTGGGACGTCTCGTGATCGCCGCGGTCGATCGCGGCCATCCCCATCTCGACCGCGTGCACCAGGCACCACTCCGCCAGGAGCGCCCGGTCGACGCCGAGCCCGTCAGCGACGAGGTCGAGCCGCGCGGCGACGATGGCGGCGGGATCGCCCCCGTTCAGCGGATCCGGTTGGGTCACCAGCCGGGACCCGTCGTAGGCAGGGTCGCCGAGCATCGGCTTGGGGTCGATGGTCAGCCACGGCTCCCGAGCCGCCGCGAGGACGTTCGTGGGGTTCAGGTCGCCGTGGAGGAGCACGGGACGCTCGCAGGCGTCGGGGCGCCCGCGCATGGTCGCCAGCGCACGGTGGGCGAGATCCGCAACGGCGACCGGGTGCCTCCTGAGACGACCCTCGAGCTCGTCCGCCCAGGCCTGCTGCACCGCCGCGAGGGTCGGCAGGCCAGACAGCGCTGGCGAGATGTGCAGTCGAGCGCCGAGGGCCGCGCCGACCCGGGCCGCCGCGCACGGGTCCGGTTCGTCGCCGAGCGGGTTGCCGGGTCGGCAGCGCTCGATCAGCAGCGCCCGCCGGTCGCGGTCGTGGGCGAGCAACCGCACCGCGCCGTCGCCATCCCACGCCGTCAGGGCCATCGCCTCCGGTTCCGACTCCGGGTGTGGGAGCTGCAGCTTCAGCACGGCCTCGACGCCGTCGCCGCGCCGCCGTGCGGGGGCGACCCACGAGATGTTCCCACCGGGCTCGAACGGGGCACCCAGCTCGAGGTCCCAGGCCTCGGACACCGCCGTGACGAGGCCCGGCAGCTGCGCCAACCAGTCGCGCCCGCTGTCGCCCTCCCACTCCACGACGGTGGCGGCGAGCTTGGCGGGGATCACGACCTCGGCCACGTCCCCCAGCCTCCCAGACCCAGCGTCCTGGAGCAGCGGGTGGGCACGTACGCTGGGGTGGTGGCGCGCATCCGGCTCGGGCTCTGCCAGCTGAACACGGTCGTCGGTGACCTCGACGGGAACGTCGAACGGATCCTGGCCGCCTACGAGGAGGCGGAGGTCGCGGGGTGCGACGTGGCCGTGTTCCCAGAGCTGGCCATCACCGGCTACCCGCCCGAGGACCTCGTGCTGAAGCCCGGGTTCGTCGCCTCCAACCGGACGGCCCTCGACAAGGTCGCGGCCCGCACCGGCCGCTGCGCGGCCGTGGTCGGCTTCGTCGACGCCGACCGCGACCTGTACAACGCCGCCGCGGTCTGCGCCGGCGGCCAGGTGCTCGGCACCTACCAGAAGCGCCTGCTGCCGAACTACGCCGTGTTCGACGAGCAGCGGTACTTCGCCCCCGGCGCCGCGCCGCTCACCCTGTTCGAGATCGCCGGGGTGCGCGTGGGCGTGGCGATCTGCGAGGACGTGTGGAGCGCCGAGGGCACGATCGCGGCCCAGTCGGCCGGTGGTGCCCAGCTCGTCGTCATCCCGAACGGATCCCCGTACTTCGAGGGGCGTCACGACGAGCGCGAGCGCATGGTGGCCACCCGAGCGGAGGACGCCCACTGCCACATCGCCTACGTGAACCAGGTCGGGGGCCAGGACGAGCTGATCTTCGACGGCGCCTCCTTCGTCGTCGACGACAACGGCGACGTGCTCCACCGCATGCCGCAGATGCAGGAGGGGGTCGGCGTGGTCGACCTCGACGTGCGCCCCGTGTTCCGCACGCGCCTCCTCGACCCGCGCGGGCGCGGCACCGCCCCGGCCCTTCCGGTGGTGCCCGTGTCCCTCGCCGTCGCCGACCACCCAGGCGAGCCGCGACCACCCGCCCGTCATCCCCTGCTGCCGCGCGTCGACGAGGTGTACGACGCGCTGGTGCTCGCGACGCACGACTACGTCACGAAGAACGGCTTCACCGACGTCGTGTTCGGCCTGTCCGGGGGCATCGACTCCTCCCTCGTGGCGCTCATCGCCGCCGACGCCATCGGGCCGGAGCACGTGCACGCGGTGTCGATGCCCAGCCGGTACTCGTCGGCGGGCGCGACGACCGATGCGGAGGTCCTGTGCGAAGCCACCGGCATCGAGCTGCGAACGATCACCATCGAACCGGTGTTCCAGGCCTTCCTCGAGGTGCTCGGTCCCAGCTTCGAGGGCCTCCCCGACGACCTCACCGAGGAGAACCTCCAACCCCGCATCCGCGGCACGCTCCTGATGGCGCTCTCGAACAAGTTCCGGGGCTGGCTCGTGCTCACGACGGGGAACAAGAGCGAGCTTGCCGTCGGGTACTCGACGCTCTACGGCGACACGGCCGGCGGCTTCGCGGTCATCAAGGATGTGCCCAAGCTGCTCGTCTACGACCTGTGCCGGCTTCGCAACGAGCGCGCCGGACGGGAGGTGATCCCGGAGTCGGTGCTCACCAAGCCGCCTTCCGCCGAGCTCCGGCCCGATCAGCGTGACGACCAGTCGCTCCCGCCGTACGAGGACCTCGACCCGCTGCTCGAGGCGTACATCGAGGAGGATCTGACGCGCGGCGACCTCGTCGAGCAGGGCTTCGACCCAACGCTGGTCGATCGCATCACCCGGCTCGTCGACCTCTCGGAGTACAAGCGCCGCCAGAACCCACCCGGCCCTCGCATCAGCCCGAAGGCCTTCGGCAAGGACCGCCGCATGCCCATCACGAACGCCTACCGCGGATGACCTCGATCACGGCGGTCCTGTTCGACTTCGCAGGCGTGCTGACGTCGTCACCCTGGGTCGCACTCACGGCGGCCGGCGGCGGGAACCTCGAGCTGCTGATCGGGTCCTACGAAGAGGACACCGACCATCCGTGGCACCAGGTCGAGCGCGGCGAGATGGCCATCGCAGACTGGGCGGTGGCGGTCACGGAGACCGGGCGCCAGCAGGGCATCGAAGTCGACTTCACGCCGCTCCAGGCGATGCTCGGGGAGCTGACGCTGCACGAGCCCATCCTCGAGCGAGTGCGCACGCTCCGCACCGAGGGCTACAAGCTCGGCCTCATCACCAACAACGTGCGCGAGGGGTCGGCGATGTGGCGCTCGCTCGTCCCCGTCGACGAGCTGTTCGATGCCGTGGTCGACAGCTCCGAGGTCGGCATGCGCAAGCCGAACCCCGCCATCTACCACCATGCGCTCGAGCTGCTGGGCGGCGTCCCTCCCCACCAGGCCGTGTTCCTTGACGACAGCCCCGGCAACGTCGTCGGCGCCCAGCGCGCCGGCCTCCACGCCATCCTGGTCGAGGACCCGGCCGGCGCGGTCGCTGAGCTGGACCGGCTCCTGCAGGTCTCGCAGAACGGTTCCCCCCAAGGCTGTCCCTAGCTGTGACGACCGGGGGCGGGGGTCAGGCGAAGGGGGCCGAGCCCCCTCGACGCGCCGACAGGTCCCAGGTGGCGACCATGGCGGCGTAGCGACCGCCCTGGTCGACGAGGGACTGGTGCGTGCCGAGCTCCACGATCTCGCCGTCGTGGACCACCGCGATCCGATCCGCCCGCATCGCGGTCGCGAGCCGATGGGCGATGAGGATCGCGGTCCGGCCCTGGAGGAGGGTGTCGAGCGCCTCCTCGATCTTCGCCTCGGAGCGCAGGTCGAGGTTCGACGTCGCCTCGTCGAGCACCAGGATGCGCGGCCGGGCGAGGAAGGCGCGAGCGAGGGCCAGCAGCTGCCGTTCGCCGGATGAGAGCGACACGCCACGCTCGTGGACCGGCGTGTCGAGCCCTTCCGGCAACCGGTCGATCAGGTCGCCCAGCCCCACCAGCCGGCACGCCTCCAGCACCTCGTGCTCGGAGGCGTCCGGGCGTGCGAACGCGACGTTGGCGCGGACAGACCCTGCGAACAGGAAGGCCTCCTGCGGCACGGTGCCCACCTGGCGGCGGACCGACTCGAGGGTGACCTCTCGCACGTCGATGCCGTCGAGCAGCACCCGCCCCGCGGTGGGGTCGTAGAGCCGGTTGACGAGCTTGGCGATCGTCGACTTCCCGGCCCCCGTCTCGCCCACGAACGCGAAGGTCTCCCCCGCAGGGATCACCAGATCGACCCCGTGGAGCACGGGCCGGCCCTCGTCGTAGGCGAAGGTGACGGACTCGAGTCGCACCTCGCCGCGCAGCTCGGGCAGGGCGGTCGCGTGCGGCCGCTCCTCCACCGACGGGACCTCGGCGAGCAGTCCCCGGACCTTGCGGACCGACGCCTGGCCCTGCTGATAGGTGTTGTACAGCTGCACGAGCTGCTGGATGGGGGCGAAGAAGGCCGTCAGGTAGAGCAGGAAGGCGACGAGCTCCCCGATCTCCATGGAGCCGTCGAGAACCCACCGTCCGCCGATGACGAGGATCACCACCTGGCCCCCCATGCCCACGGTCTCGGTGATCCCGCCGTACGTGCCCCCGACCTCTGCCGTGACGTCGTTGGCCCGCTGGTAGCCCTGCACGATCGTGCGGTGCTCCGCCACGTTGCGGCGCTGCCGGTTGTGCGCGGTGACGATGCGGACGCCCGACAGGCTCTCCTGCAGGTGGGCCATGACGTCCGCGATGCGGTCGCGCACCACGTCGAAGGCGGTATCCGACCGCGCCCGGTACCACAGCGTCGCCGCCAGCATCGCCGGCACCACGACGAGGAGGGTGACGGCCGCCAGCTGCGGGTTCAGCGCGATCAGCACGCCGGACACGAAGGCCACGGTCAGGCCCTGGACGAACATCTGGACGACGCCCTCCTGCAGGAGCTGCGTCAGGTTGTCGAGGTCGCTCGTCATCCGGGTCATCAGCCGACCGGCCTTCTCCCGCGAGTAGAAGTCGATCGACAGGCGCTGGAGGTGGGCGAACACCTTGATCCGCAGGTCGTAGAGGAGCCGCTCGCCCACCCGGCCGGTCCACCGGATCCGGCTCCGGCTGGTGACCGCCCCCACCAGGACGCTGAGCAGGTAGACGCCGGCGACCGCGACCACCACCGTCCGGTTCGCCGCGCGGATCCCATCGTCGATCGCGACCTGGGTCAGGAGCGGCCCGGCCTGGAGCGCGATCGTCTCGACCACGACGAGCGCCACGGAGGCGAGCAGCGCTGCGCGTTGTGGCGCGAGGAGCTGTCGCAGGGTGAAGGGGCGCTGATCGGACGCCACCGGGTCGTAGGGCACCGGCTCGCCGGAGTGATCGGGCTCGTCCTTGACGAGCTTGTCCACCCGAGACTGCATCTCAGGCGGCACGCCGGCGAACGGGAGCCGGCCGCCGGCGGCGACCCCTCCGCCGAACGCGGCCCCTGCCGGCGGGCCCCCGAAACCACCTCCGCCCCACGCCATCAGGGCAGCTCCCCGAGCCCGCCCGGCTTGGGTGCCGGAGCGTCACGATCGGCGAGCTCGGCCCGAAGCGTGGCCGCCACCCGCTCCTCCTCCACCCGGGCTCGGCGCACCGCGTCGGTCTCCTCGAGGTAGGCCAGCACCTCCGCGTAGCGCGGCTCCGTGGCCATCAGACCGGCATGGGTGCCATCGGCCACGATCCGGCCGCCCTCGAGCAGCACCACCCGCTCCGCCAGGTTGATGGTCGAGATCCGATGGGCGATCACGAGCGTCGTGCGCCCCTTCATCAGCACCCGGAGCGCCGCGTGGATCTCCTCCTCCACCTGCACGTCGATGGCGCTCGTGGCGTCGTCGAGGACGAGGATCGCGGGGTCGTCGAGCAGCGTGCGCGCGATCGCGATGCGCTGTCGTTGTCCGCCCGAGAGCGTGTACCCACGTTCGCCCACGTCGCTGTCGAACCCTTCGGGGAGCGCGTCGATGAACGCCTCGGCGCCGGCCGCGCTGGCTGCCGCCCGCACCAGCTCGTCAGAGGCGTCCGGGCGTCCGTAGGCGATGTTCTCGCGGACCGTGGCCGAGAAGAGGAACGGCTCGTCGAGCACGAGCCCGACCGCCGCGCGCAGGCTCCGAACGGTGAGGTCGCGCACGTCATGGCCGTCGACGAGCACGGCGCCCTGGGTGGCGTCGTAGAAGCGCGGGATCAGGCGAGCGACGGTCGACTTGCCGCTCCCCGTCCGGCCGATGAGCGCCACCGTCTCCCCCGGGGTGAGGTGCAGGTCGATGTGCTCCAGGACGGGACCGGCTTCTCCGTACCTGAACGTCAGGTCGCGGAGCTCGACCTCTCCGCGGGGGTCGACCAGGTCGACAGCCCCCGGTCGGTCGACGATCTCCGGCTCGCTGTCGAGGATCTCGTAGATCCGATCAGCGGAGGCGGCCGCGCGCTGGCCCAGCAGCAGCATGAAGCCCAAGGTGCGGAACGGGGCCTGGAGGAGCACGACGTAGGCCGTGAAGGCCACGATCGTGCCCACCGTGACGCTCCCGTCGATGGCGAGGAGCCCGCCGACGAGCAGGACACCCGCCAGCCCCAACCGGGGCAGGGCCTCCATCAGCGGGGCGTAGTGAGCTCGGACGTCGACCTGGCGGATCGCACCCCACCGCAGCCGTCGGGCGGCCAGCCCGAGCACGTCCAGCTGCTGCGCCTCGGCGGCGAAGGACTTCACGACCCGGGCACCGGTGACGTTCTCCTCCACGATGGTGGCGACGTCGGCCGTCCGCGCCTGGACGACCCAGCTGATCGGGAACAGCAGCTCGCGCATCCGCACGCCGACCACGTAGATGAAGGGGATCGGCGCGACCGCCACGAGCGTGAGCAGAACGTTGACGCTGAGCATGATCGCAAGGGCGACGACGAAGCTCATCAGGCTCAACGACACGATCGGCATGAAGGTGAGGAACATCTGCACCGAGCGGATGTCGCTGTTGGCCCGCGAGATGAGCTGGCCCGACTGGACCCGGTCGTAGAACGGGAACGAGAGCGTGGTCAGGTGCTCGTAGATGGTGTTGCGCAGGTCGTACTCGAGCGCGTAGGCGACCTTGAAGAGCGTCGTCCGGTACAGGAAGGTCAGCCCACCCCGCAGGACCGCGAGGACGCTCAACGCGATCACGAACGGGGTCAGGCTGCTCGTCTGCTCGGTGAGGGCGCGGTCGATGGCCCCCATCAGCACCCGTGGCGCGATCACCTGGGCGAGCATGGCCACGGCCGCGGCGCTCAGCCCGAGGACCAGGCGCCGCTTGCGGGCCATCACCAGCGGGAGGATCCGTCGGATCCACCCGAGACTGCGGTCCGGCGAGATCGCGGCCGCCGGCGCGGGGGCCACCAGGCCGGGCGGCACCGGGGGCTCGTAGGGGCGCGGTGCCTCGCTGAGCCGCTCCAGGTCGCGGTCGAGCGCAGTCACGTGATCAGTAGCACCCCCTGCCCGCTGCCGCGCGGGCCTCACGAACACTGGCGTCCCGTCGTAGCCCGCACAACTCGACGGGCGCGCGACGGGGCGCCGCGCCCACACTGTGCGGCATGGACGGACGCATCGGCTCCCACCCCCGCCTGGGCGACGGGGCGCTGGTGGTGGCGGCGGTCTGCTTCGGCAGCACGTTCCTGATCGTCCAGGATGCCGTCCGCCTGGTCGAGCCGATCCCCTTCCTGGCGGTCCGGTTCCTGATCGGCGCGGCCGCCCTCGCACCGCTCGCCCACCGGAGACCGCGGTCGACGGGCGAGCTCCGCGATGGCGTGCTCGCCGGCATGGCGCTCCTCGTCGGCTACGTGCTGCAGACCGTCGGCCTGCAGTACACGGGCTCCGCCACGTCGGCGTTCATCACCTATCTGCTGGTGGTGTTCGTGCCGCTGCTCGCGTTCGTGATCCTCCGCCGTCGGCCCCATCCCGTGACCCTCGTCGGCATCGCGGTCGCGGTGGCGGGCTTGGTCCTGCTCACGGATCCGGGCGGGAGCGGTGATGCGAGTGGGTTCGGGTGGGGCGAGGTCCTGACCCTTGGGTGCGCGGTGGCCTTCGCCGCGCACGTGGTGATCCTCGGCGCGACGGCACACCGTCACGACCCGATCCGCCTGGCCGCCGTGCAAGTCGCCTTCGTCGGCGCGGCCTGCGCGCTGCCGGGGTTCTGGCTCGGCGGGTACGGGTTCCCGCGCCCGGCGCTGGCCGCCGCCGTCGCCACGGCCCTCATCGCCACCGCGCTGGCGTTCGTCCTCCAGGTCACGGGCCAGCGGACGGTGCCCCCGGCGCGCGCCGCCCTGCTCCTCCTGCTGGAGCCCGTGTTCGCGGCGGTCGTGGCCACCGTGCAGGGCGACCCGCTCACCCCGTCCCAGATCACGGGGGCGGCGCTCATCCTCGTGGCCGTCACGATCTCCGAGGTCCTCCCCCCGCTACTTGACCGCAGGGTCAACACGCGGGAGGCTGCACTCGATAACGATCGTTCTCAGCCGGTCACGTGGGTGATCGGCACGCAGCAGGACCGGGGGGTCTGACGCTTGGCTGATGCGAGGAAGCCGCGAGCACCGTTCGCGCCGTGGGACCGCCGGGAGCTCCCGGGGATCTTCGGCGTCGAGGAGTCGGCGCGACGGGTCGGCAACTACAAGTGGATCGAGATGCGCCTGTTCGAGGTGCTCGGCGGCTGGGTCGCCACCGTTCCCGAGCTCGACGTGAAGCTGCGGCTCGGCACCCACTGCTACCACCACGCCTGGCACGCCGAGCTGTGGCACAAGCGCCTGCCGGAGCTGCGCGAGATGAACCCGGAGCGACTCACGGCCCCGCCGAACGACGAGCTCGTCGCCTTCGTGGACGCTATGACCGACCCCGAGGGCCCGGAGCTGACCATCGAGAAGCTGGTGGGGGTCTACCGGGTGCTGATCCCGGCGAAGATCGCGGCGTACACCTATCACCTCAACAACACGTCCACGATCACCGATGCACCAACCATCCGGTCGCTCAAGTTCGCCCTGCAGGACGAGCTCGACGACTGGCGTGACGGCGAGATGACGATCCAGTCCCTGATCCAGAGCGAGGCCGAGCTCGACCGGGCCATCGCTCACCAAGCCAAGCTGCAGAAGCTGATGCTGGCCGCCGGTGGGATCACCGGCCCGGGCAGCATCGGCGATTCCTACGAGGCCACCGAGGAGGCCCACGCATGAGGAAGTCCTTCCCCGTCGAGGATCTGGCACGTGACGATCGCTTCGTGCGCGTGCCGATGGTCGAGCGGTTCAACGACCCGCGCACCGCGCGGCAGGACGAGGGCGCCAAGGGCAAGCGTGGACCCGGTCGCCTCACCCCTGACCGCCCCGACGCGCCCGATGCCGCCCGCGCCCTGATGCACGGCATCTTCGTGGGCGAGATCCAGGCCCTCGAGGGGGCCGGCCGCACCTGCTGGGACTTCGAGGTCGGATCGGGCAACGGCGAGGGCATCCCGGAGGTGCCCTTCGAGCTCAAGCTCGACATGGCCCGACAGTGCTGGGACGAGGCTCGCCACTGCGAGATCTCGATCAAGCTCAGCAACCACATGGGCACCGACCTCGGCGAGTTCTCCGAGAACACGTTCCTCTACGAGGCGGCGTGCAACCCCGACCCGGTCCTGCGCCTCACGGGCGTCAACCGGGCGCTCGAAGGGCTCGCCATCGACGTGTTCAACACGATGCGCGAGTTCGGCGACATCGCCGGCGATCCCGTGCTCGAGTTCTGCGAGGACTGGATGCTCGCCGACGAGGTCACTCACGTGAAGATGGGCTCCGACTGGCTCCGGCGCCTCACGGCGAACGACAAGGAGCGCCAGGAGCGGGCCCTCGAGTTCCAGCGCGTGGTCGACAAGCTCTTCTCCCTCGGCGGGTTCCGCGGCGAGGAGGAGGACAGCCCGGTGCGCCTCGCCCGTCGCTTCCGTGAGCTGGCCGGGTTCGAGGAAGCCGAGATGGACACCCTCGCCGAGATCGCTCGCGAAGCCCGCGAGGAGATGGAGGCCCGGGTCGAGGCCAACCGCGCTGCGGTGGCCAACTAGGCGCGCTGATGCCCGTCGAGGTCCGGCCCGAGACGTACTCGATGGTGTTCTTCGACGCGGCCGAGATCCGTGCCATCGTGGAGAAGCTCGTCGCCGAGGTCGGCCTGCCCGATGACCTGTCCGTCACCGTCGAGGTGGATGAGACGACGCCGATGGGCCGGGCCCGAGTGGCGTCCATCGACCCGTTGCTGATCACGGCGGAGTCGGGTGCGCTCGAAGACGTCAAGCGGCCTCGCCAGCTGAGCGCCGAGGGCACGACCGACGTGCTCGGCAAGCTCCTCTTCTCGGTGCGCGACCGGCTCGATCCCGCCTTCGGCGACCCGCCGCTCGACGACGACCTCACCCTCCAGGAGTCGGTCGCCTGGGAGGTCTACTGCGTCGCTCGGCTGGGTCGGCTCGGGCACACCGTCCAACGGCAGCGCCGCCTGTACCAGTTCCGCAACCGCCACGGGTTCACCGACGCCGCCGACACCGCCTTCGATCACCTCTGGACGGCGGAGGACCTCACCTGGGACGGCATCAAGGCAACGTCCCAGGACGCACTGGCCGCCCTGCCCGCCTAGCGCTGCTCAGCCCGGCTCGCCGGCCGCCTTGCCGTCCGTCTGGCCCGGGGCGGTGTCGCGCCCGCCGCCACGGCCGTCACCCTTGCCCTCGTTGTCGGGGTTGCCGCCGGCGTTGTTGCCGTTGCCGCCGCCGTTGCTGTGGGCTGGCGGGACGGCCGGGGTCGCAGGCTCACCGTCGCCCGGCGTGCCCGGGTCGGCGGGCGTCGCTCCCCCTGGGGTCTCCTCCGGCGGTCCACCCGTCGAGGAGGGGCCGTCGCCTGGCGTGCCGTTCGGCGTTCCCCCCGCGGTGCCGGGAGCCTCGGTCGCCTCGGTGGTCTGCGTCGACCCCGACGTCTTGCCCGCATCCGCCGGCGCGCCACCGCCGGTGTCCTCCGGGCGAGGGACGTCGAGGCCCATCAGGTCGGCTGCGTCGGCGACGAACCGCTGTGCCGCCGCGGGGAGGGCGTTCTGCGCCGCGGCCACCCCGACGATCATCAGCGCGGCGGCCGCCGCCGTGACCAACCGGAGACGGCGCCGTGCGGTCGCCGCGAAGCGAGGCGGGACATGCGGCCGCTCCTGGATCTGCGACCGAAGAGCGGGACCGATCTCGGGTCCGTGGGCCGTGGCTCGCACCCGCACCGCAGCGGCGAGCTCGGCCACGGGCGCGAGGTCGTCGTGTCCGGTTGGGGTCTCCCCCCGGAGCAGATCATCGACTGCTGCGTCATCGAGCTCGGCGAAACGTGCCATCCACTCGTCGAAAGCGTCCGCGGCGCTCGCCGGGATACGGCCCCAGTCTCGAGCCACCGGGTCGTCAGTGGCCATGCCCTACCCCCTCCTGCTCGAGCGCTCGCCGCAACGATGCCAGCGCGCGGTGCTGGAGCGACTTCACGGCACCCACGGTCTTGCCGAGCGCGACGGCGACCTCCTCCAACGGGAGATCCGCCACGATCCTCAGCAGCAGCACCTGTCGTTGGTCCTCGGACAGGATCGACAGGAGCCGGTGGAGTCGTTCGTCGGAGAGCGAGTCGAGCGCCTCGGACTCGACATCGCCCGTGGCGGCCTCCTCCGACACCTCCGCCAGCGCGACCGGAGGACGTCGCCGGGCGCGCCTGGCATCGTCGACCATGCGGTGGTGGGCGATGGTGAACACCCAGGACCGGAAGCCCGCCCAATCGCCCGAGAAGCGGTGCAGGCCGCGGTGGACCTGCGCGAACACCTCGTTGGTCAGCTCGTCGACCTCTGAGACGCCGTTGAGCCGCAGGTAGCCGGCCACGGCCGGTGCCAGCTCGTGGAAGACCGCCTCGAACGCCACGTCCGAACCGGCTCGTGCCCGCTCGAGCACGGACGCGAGCTCCGCGCGGGAGTCGTCCGGTCGAGCTCGGGCCATGGACCCATCGCGCCCCAGGAGACCATCGGCAGCGACATCCGCGGGGCACGCTGGCCGGACACGTCGTTGCACCCAACTCAGATCGGTCGATCACCCTCCCGACTGGAGCGGCGGGATCAGTGGAGATCGTGCACGGAGATGGCGTCGAGGAGGTCGATCGAGGGCGGGGCCGCGAGGAGGCCGGTGCAGCCTTCGGCCATGGTGACCATGTCGGCGGAGTCGAAGTGGGCCTGCTGGTCCTCGGGCCGCGCCCACTTCTGGACGACCACGAAGCGGTTCGGCCGCGTCGACGACATCGCGAGGTCGATGTTCCGGCAGCCGGGGTGGCCACGGCTCAGCACCACGTAGCGGGCCAGCACCGCCTGCAACCGACCCGGGTCGAGCGCATCGAAGGTCATGGTCACCATCGTGAGGTCGATCTCATCGGGGTCGACGTCGACCACGTCACGCTCTCTTCATCGGGCAGGGACGCCGCTGACCAGGACATCTCGGCGCGGGGTTGGCACGCTTGACCAAGTCGGTATCGTAGATCCGTACCCCCCGGCCAGGGCGAACGCCCGTGGCTTCGACTTCACGACCAAGAAGGTTGCCTGTGGCCAAGGAGCGCGTCGAGCGCGACGAGGAAGACCTCGTCCGCCTCTACCTCACGGACATCGGTCAGTACCCGCTGCTGACCAAGGACGACGAGGTGCGGCTGGCACAAGCCATCGAGGCAGGCAACGAGGCCCGCACCGAGCTCGAGGCCGGCGGCAAGGAGGTCACCCCCGCCCGCAAGCGCGAGCTCCGCCGCACCGCGCGCGCCGGCGAGACCGCCGAGCGCACCTTCGTGCAGTCGAACCTCCGGCTGGTGGTCTCCATCGCCAAGAAGTACCAGGCGTCGGGCCTGCCCCTCCTCGACCTCATCCAGGAGGGCAACCTCGGCCTGATGCACGCCGTCGAGAAGTTCGACTGGCGCAAGGGCTTCAAGTTCAGCACGTACGCGACGTGGTGGATCCGCCAGGCGATCACCCGCGGCATCGCCAACACGGGCCGCACCATCCGCCTGCCCGTCCACGCCGGCGACACACTGGCCCGGCTGCAGAAGGCCAGGGCCCGCCTGGAGCTCAAGCTCGGCCGTCCCGCCACCCTCGCGGAGCTCTCCGCCGAGGTGGAGATGCCCGAGGACAAGGTCACCGAGGCCCTGCGCTTCGCGGCGGAGCCGCTCTCGCTCAGCGAGCCGCTCCGCGAGGACGGCGACGCCGAGCTCGGCGACGTCGTGGAAGACCGCTCGGCCGAGTCGCCGTTCGAGGTGGCCGCCACGGCGCTGCTGCCCGACGAGATCAACCGGCTCCTCGCCCCGCTCGACGACCGGGAGCGCGAGATCCTCAAGCTCCGGTTCGGCCTCGACCGCGGCGAGCCTCGCACCCTCGAAGAGGTCGGTGAGCACTTCAACCTCACACGGGAGCGGATCCGTCAGATCGAGGCCCGGGCGATGTCGAAGCTCCGGCACCCGAGCAGCGACACCGGCGCCCGCGACCTCCTCGCCGTCTAGCTGCTCCGCTCTGGCGGCCGCGCAGCCTGAGGCTTAGCCTGCGGTCATGAAGAAGCTGCTCCTCCTCGTCATCTTCGTCGCGCTGGCCTCCATTGCTGCCAAGAAGGTGCGGGAGCTGTAGGCGCCGCGCCTCGGCGCCACCACCACCAGGCCCCCACGGCCAGCGCAGCTGCCGCCGCCGCGCCGCCCCCGACCGCGGCCGCGTGCTTCGGCGCCGGCATGGGGACCCGGTCTCGCAGCGGCACCTCGAGGCGGAACTGCTCGACCTGCCAGCCGCGCTCCTTCGCGGCCCTGGCCAGCTCGCGATCGGGGTTCACGGCCACCGGGTGGCCGACTGCGGCCAGCATCGGGATGTCCGTCGCCGAGTCGGAGTACGCCCAGCAGTGGTCGAGGTCGAGCCCATCGCGTTCGGCCACCTCGGTGATCGCCGCCACCTTCTCCTCGGCGTAGACGTAGCGCTCCGTCCGCCCCGAGTAGCGACCGTGCTCGTCGAGCTCCGCACGAGTAGCGATCGCCTCGTCCACGCCGATGAGCTGCGCGATCGGCGCCACCACCTCCTCGGGTGACGCCGACACGATGAAGACCTTGTGGCCCCACCGCTGGTGCGCACGGATCCGCTCGAGCGCCTCGTCATAGACGATCGGCTCGATGACGTCACCCAGCGTGTCCCGCACGATCGCGCTGATCTCGGCCTGGTCCCAGCCCTTCGTGAGCTGCAGCACCGACTCCCGGAGCTTCTCGAGCTTCTCCGGGGACGCACCGATCTGCGCGTAGATCAGCTGTCCCCACGCGGCCTTGAGCATCAGACGGCGCGTGAGCATGCCCGCGCGATGCAGCGGTCGGCTGAAGGCCACCATCGACGCCTTCGCGATCACGGTCTTGTCGAGGTCGAAGAAGGCCGCCACGCGAGGCGCGTCATCGACACCGTGCACGGGACGAGGGTACCGGCGCTGGAACGACCCCCTTGTCGGACGGCGCGGGCTCCCCTACCGTCGGCTCGACGAGCCCGGCGGACCGCCGCCCGGGCCGGCTTCCCCCGAACGCCGACCGCAGCGCGCCCACGCTGCTGCCTCCCCGGAGGAACCCGATGCTCGTCGCCTGCTGGTCGTCGAAGGGTGGTGCAGGCACCACGGTCGTCGCCGCCACGCTCGCGGTCCTGCTCGCCCGCCGTTCGCCGCAGGGTGCCCTCATCGCCGACCTCGCCGGCGATGTGCCCGCCGCCCTCGGCCTGGCCGACCCAGCCGGCCCCGGCATCGCCGACTGGCTCGCGGCAGGGCCTGATGTCCCCACCGACGCCCTCGGTCGCCTCGAGCAACCAGCAGCTGACGGGCTGGCCGTCCTGCCACGAGGGCAGGGCGCGCTCGACGACCAGCGGGCCGAGGTCCTGAGCGCACTGCTCGCTGCAGACGATCGGCCGGTGATCGCAGACTGCGGCACGGGCCCCACCGGTGTGGCCCTCACCCTGGCCGCAGGGGCCACCCGATCGATCCTCGTCACACGCCCGTGCTTCCTGTCGCTGCGCCGCGCGATGGCGACGCCACTGCGGCCCTCAGAGGTCGTGCTGCTGTCCGAGCCCGGGCGAGCGTTGACGCGCGCCGACGTCGAGGACTGCATCGGCGCGCCGGTGGTCACCGAGGTCGCCGTGGACCCACAGGTGGCGCGCGCCGTCGATGCCGGCCTGCTCGCCACCCGCCTGCCGCGCACCCTCGCGAAGGAGCTCGGTCGTGCCGCCTGAGGTGCGACACGAGGAGGTCGTCGAGGCCGTGCACGCACGCCTCGTGCGCGAGGAACCCGCTCGGGTCGCCGATCCGGACCGGGTGCGAGCCGAGGTCCGTCGGGACCATCCGCTCCTGCCGGAGCGGGACGTCGCGGCGGTGGCGCGGGCCGTCACCGCCAGGGCGACGGGCCTCGGCCCCCTCGAGCCGCTGCTGGCCGATGAAGCGGTGACTGAGGTGATGGTGAACGGTCGCGGGCCGGTGTGGGTCGAGCAGGCGGGCCGGCTGCATGCCACCGAGGTGCACCTCACGCGGCCGGAGGTCGACCTCCTCATCGAGCGGATCGTCGGGCCCCTCGGCCTTCGCGCCGACCGCACGTCGCCGGTCGCCGACGCCCGGCTACCAGACGGATCCCGCGTGAACGTGATCGTGCCGCCGCTCGCCCTCGACGGGCCGTGCATCACGATCCGCCGGTTCGGAGCGCGCCGCGTCCCCCTCGGCGCGCTCTGCCCACCAGGCGTCGCCGATCTCCTCGCGTGGGCCATCGCCGCCCGAGCGAACATCCTCGTGAGCGGCGGCACGGGCGCAGGCAAGACCACGCTGCTCAACGCGCTCGGCGCACTCCTTCCGGCGTCTGAGCGCCTCGTCACCGTGGAGGACACGGCAGAGCTCCGGCTGCCCGGGCCGCACGTGGTTCGTCTCGAGGCCCGACCCGCCACCGCCGACGGCGTCGGTGCCACGACCATCCGCCAGCTCGTGCGCAACGCACTGCGCATGCGGCCCGATCGGATCATCGTGGGCGAGGTCAGGGGCCCGGAGGTCATCGACATGTTGTGGGCGATGAACACGGGCCACGAGGGCTCGCTCTCCACGTGCCACGCCAACTCGCCCCTGGACGCGCTGCGCCGGCTCGAGGTCATGGCGATGTCAGCGGGGCTCGACCTGCCGCTCGCCGCCGTGCGCGACCAGCTCGCCTCGGCGCTCGACCTCGTCGTCCAGGTCGCGCGGGGACCTGACGGGCAGCGCCAGGTGCAGTCCGTCGGTGAGGTGGTCGACCCGCCCGTGGACGGCCCTCGGATCAAGCTGCTCGCGGGACCGAGCGGCGTCCACGACCTGCCCGCCCGCGTGCCCCGATGCCCGGACACGCCACCGCCGGACCCAGCCTGGTGTCGCTGACCGCGCTGCTGACCGGGGCCATCGTGGCCGCCCTCGTCGCGGCGGTGGGCGGTGCCGCGACGCCTGTTCACCGCCGGCCAGGTGCACGCGCCACGCGCGGGGCGGTCCGCACGATCAGCCACGCGTCGGCCATCCGGCTCCTCGAGCGCACACGACCCCAGCACCGCCACCGGCGACGGGACGCCCAGCTCCCCGATGCCCTCGAGCGGCTCGCAGCCGCCGTGCGGGGCGGACAGGCCATCGGACCGGCCTTGCGCGAGGTGGCGGTCACCGTCCCGGATCCCCTCGGCGCCGAGCTGCGCCCGATCGCGGCGGCGATCGACCAGGGCGAGCCTGTGGCGCGGGCGCTGGCGGGGTGGGCGGAGCGGCCCGACGCCTCCACGGACGTCCGCCTCGTCGTCGCCTCGCTCACCTTGGGCGCCCACGCGGGAGGAGAGGTCGCGCGCGCCGTCGATCGCGTCGCCGCCACACTGCGGGAGCGGCGCGAGGTGCAGGGTGAGGTCCGCGCCCTGGCCACCCAGGCCCGCACCTCCGCCGGCGTGCTCGCAGCCGCGCCGCTGGGCTTCGCCGCCCTCGTCAGCACGATCGAGCCGGGAGCGGTGGCGTTCCTGGTCACCAGCCCGCTCGGGCTGGTCTGCCTCGTGGCGGGCCTCGGGCTCGAGGCGCTCGGAGGCGTGTGGATGGCCCGCATCAGCCGGAGCGCGACGTGAGGGCGATGCTCCTGGGCGGCGCGGCCGCGCTCGTCGTGGGCGACACGCTCTGGCGCCGACCCGTCCGGCGGCGCACCCTCGCCCGCCACCCCGTGCTGCCGCCCACTCAGCGGCGCTGGGGCGTCCTCGTGCTGCTCCTCTCGCTGGGGATCGTCGCGCCGGTGCTCCCTGTCCTCGCGGTGCTCGCCTGGTGGACCCGCCGCCAACTCCGCGAGCAGCACGCCCGACGAGCGCACACCCGGGACGTGCGGCGCGCGCTCCCGGAGGTCGTCGACCTCCTCGCGCTCGCCGGCACCGCGGGTCTGTCGCTCCCGATGGCGCTGCCGCTCGTCGCATCGTGCGCGCCCGAGCCCCTCCGACGCGCCCTCGACGCCGCCCACCAGGCCGCCTCCGCCGGTCAGCCCCGCGCCGACGCGCTCCTCGACCACCTCAGGCCCCTGGGGGAGCGCGCTCACGCGCTCGCCGACGTGCTGGCCGACCACCTCCGCTACGGCGTGCCGCTCGTCCCCGCGCTCGAGCGCACCAGCCTCGAGCTGCGCCTCGACCGACGGCGGGCGGCGGAGCTCGAGGCTCGACGCGTCCCGGTGCGCCTGCTCGCTCCGCTGGTCACCTGTGTGCTGCCGGCCTTTGCCCTCCTCACGGTCGTCCCCCTCCTCGCCGCGTCGCTCGAGGCGCTGCCCACCTGATCAACCCTGACCCACGGAGGTCTCCTCATGCTCCGGACACTCGTGTCCCTCCAAGTGCTCTTCCTCGGTGCCAGCGAGCGGGTCCGACGCCGCGTCGTCGCCGACCGTGGCCAGTCCACGGCGGAGTACGCGCTGGTGCTCCTCGGCGCCGCAGGCGTCGCGCTCCTCCTCGTGGCCTGGGCCACCAAGACCGACAAGGTCACCCGGCTGCTCAACTCGGTCATCGATCGGGTGCTCGCGCAGGTTCCGTGAGCAGACCGCGACGCGGGCGGCTCGGCCGCGGCGGTCAAGCATCGGTGGAGCTCGCCCTGCTCCTCCCCGTGGTGCTCCTGCTGCTCCTGGCCGTGCTGCAGGTCGGCCTGCTGGCTCGCGATGTGGTGCTCGTCACCCACGCCGCGAGGGAGGCGGCACGGGCCGCGGCGACCGACCCGCGCCCGAGCGTGGCCCGCGCCGCGGCGCTCGCCTCCAGCGGCCTGGACCCGACGAGAGTCGAGGTCACGGTCTCCGTCACCGGCACCGGCACCGGCACCGGCACCGGCGCTACCGACCGCCGCGTGCGGGTGGAGGTGGCCTACCGGGTGCCGACCTCGGTTCCGCTGGTCGGGAGGCTGGCCGCCGATCGCACCATCCGCACGACCGCGACGATGCGCGTCGAGGCACCGCCCTGAAGGCGATCGGCTAGCCGTCGAGGAGCACCCGCAGGAGGTCCAGCGCGGCCGCCTTGTCGAGGTGATCATTGGCGTTGCCGCACTTGGGTGACTGGATGCAGGAGGGACATCCCTCGCGGCATCCGCAGGCGAGCACGCTCTCGAAGGTGGCGCGCAGGTGGCGGTCGGCCGCCTCGAACCCGAGCTCGGCCACCCCGGCTCCGCCGGGCATGGCGTCGTAGACGACGATGGTCGGCCGCTGCGTGTCCACCTGGTGGGCGGTGGAGACGCCGCCGACGTCCCATCGGTCGCAGATCGCGAAGAGCGGCAGCATCCCGATGGCGGCGTGCTCGATGGCGTGGAGGGCGCCGGCGACGCGGGCGCGGTCGACGCCGGCTTCGTCCAGGAGCTCGTGCTCGACCACGTACCAGATCCCGCGGGTGACCAGCGTGGAGGTCGGCAGCTCGAGGGCCTGCGTGTGCACCAGTGCCCCGGTGAGCGAGTCCTTTCGCTGGTAGCCGACGACGGTGGTGTGCACCTCGGCCGATCCGAGGTGCAACCGCGCTCGCCCCACCGGTCGCTCATCGTCGATCTGCAGCAGCCGGATCTCGGTGTGGCTGCGCGGGACCGTGTACGTGGCCCCGTCGTCGGGTTCCACGCGAGCGACCCCCGCCTCGAGATCGAGCTCCACGACACGCCAGTGCTGACCCTGGTGCAGGTAGGACGCGCCCTCGTGCACGTGCTCGGGCGCCCGGGCCCGGTCGACATCACCCACCGGCCGCTCCCCTTCGGCCGTGACGATCCGCACCGGCGCGCCGGAGGCGTTGCGCAGGCCCACTCCGTGGGAGGGCCACCCGCTCCCGACCCAGACGGCGATCGGCTCCTGCCGTCGGCCCCGGTGCCGCACGGCGAGCTCGTCGGCCTGCACGAGCCGGCGAACGCCGTCGTCGAGCACCTGCGGCCACCACCGCTGGTCGGCATGGGTCAGCGGGAGCTCGTGGGCGGCGCAGCGAAGGTGGGGGTCGAGGACGAAGGGGTTGGCCGGGTTCACGACCCCGGGCTCCGGCGCACGGGTGAGGAGCTCGTGGGGATGGGTGGCAAGCCACTGATCGAGCTGGTCGCTGCCGGTGACGAGCACGGCGGCCGACGCCGCACCCGAGCGCCCGGCCCGCCCGGCCTGCTGCCAGAACGAGGCGATGGTGCCCGGGAACCCGTCGATCACGACCGCGTCGAGCCCGCCCACGTCGATGCCGAGCTCGAGCGCGGAGGTGGCGACCACGCCCGAGAGCTGGCCGGCGAAGAGCTCGTCCTCGATCGCGCGGCGCTCCTCGGCGAGGTAGCCACCGCGATACGCGCGCACGCGCCGGCCGAGCGCGCGGGGGAGGCGACGCCGCACGTCGGCGGCGACGATCTCGACCCCTCGCCGGCTGCGGGCGAACCCGATCGTCGTGCTCCCGCTGTCGATGAGCCCCGCCATGACGGCCGCCGTCTCGCGGTGGGCCGAGGCCCGTGCGCCTGTGCCCGCGTCGAGCAGCGGGGGCTGCCACAGCGCGACCGTGCGGGGTCCGCGCGGCGAGCCGTCCTCGAGGACAGCCGTGACGTCGACGCCGCACACGGCCGAGGCCAGTCGCTGGGGCTCACCGATGGTGGCGGAGGAGCAGATGAAGACGGGGTCGGCACCATGGTGCTCCGCCAAGCGGCGCAGCCGACGCAACAGCTGGGCGACGTGGCTGCCGAACACGCCCCGGAAGGTGTGGAGCTCGTCGACGACCACGTAGCGCAACCGGCCGAGGAAGGTGGCCCACCGCTCGTGGTGGGGCAGGAGCCCGGCGTGGAGCATCTCCGGGTTGGTGAGCACGACGGAGGCGTGCTTGCGCACCCAGGTGCGCTCCTCCGGGCTGGCATCACCGTCGTAGGCGCCGGCGACGACACCAGGCAGGTCCATCGCCGTGAGCGCCCGCAGCTGATCGTGGGCCAGGGCCTTCGTGGGGAACAGGACGAGGCCGGTGCCCGGTCGGATCGGCGCCGCCGCGGCCTCGGCGATCGGCACCTGGTAGCAGAGCGACTTGCCCGAGGCGGTGCCCGAGGCCACGACCACCGACCGACCCGCTCTGGCGAGGTCGATGACCTCGGCCTGGTGGGACCAGAGCGGACCGGGGAGGCACGCCGCGACCGGTGGTGGGAGCGGACGAGTGAGCGTGCCGAAGCGGGGCGGCCGGGCAGGGATGGGCACGAGGTGCAGCAGCCGGCTCGGGCCGAGGTCGGTGCCGACACCGGCGTCGGCGTGGTGAGCACGATCGCGCTCGGCTGCCAGCTCGCGGAGCACGTCGGCGGTGCTCGCCCTCGCCGTGAGGGCGTCGAGGTGGTCGGGGCGGACGGCCATGGCGCACGACGAGCGTACGCCCGTGGAGGCCCAGATGACAGGGGTGTAGTTCCACCCCTGTCATCCCCACCCTCCGGGTAGGTTCGGCCCATGGACCTCGTGGTGCAGATCGAGGAGCGCGACGGCTGGGCCGTCGTGCGCGCCAGCGGCGACCTCGACATGACCACGGGCCCGCGGCTGCGTGAGGCGGTCGTCGGCGTCGTCGTCGGCGGTCAGCCCCGCGTCGTGCTCGATCTCCAGGCGGTCGACTTCGTCGACTCGACCGGGCTCGGCGTGGTCGTCGGGCTGCTCAAGCGAACACGTGGCCAGGGCGGCGACCTACGCCTCGTCTCGACGCGCGCGAGCCTGCGCAGGATCCTCGAGCTGACCACCCTGAGTCAGGCCCTGCCCATGGCCGCCAGCGTCGACGCCGCCATCGCCGCGACCGACCCGACGAGGAGCTGAGCGATGCGGCGGACGATCGAGCTGCAGATCCCGCCGCGCAGCGACTACCTCGCACTGGTGCGTCGCGTTGTCGCTCGGGCGGCGAGCGTCGACGAGGGGCTGTCCGACCGCCGCATCGACGACCTGAGCCTCGCCGTCTCCGAAGCCTGCGCCAACGCGATCGATGCGCAGCGCGCCGCCGGCTCACCGGAGTCGGTGGAGATCGCCATCGAGCTCACGAGCCGCTCCGTGATCGTCACCATCCGGGATCATGCCGGTGGGTTCGCGCCGGACGAGGTCGATCCGATCCCCGCCGCCGACGACCCCGGACGCCTCCGCCACGAGCGGGGCCTCGGCCTGCCCCTGATGCAGAGCCTCGCCGAGTCGGTCACCTTCACGCCGACCGCCGATGGGACCGCCGTCCGCCTGGAAGTACTTGTCACTGGATCGAAACCAATGTAACGTGATCGCAACGTTGCTGGCACGGTCTCCCGGTCCGGCAGCGCCTCCCTCTGAGGCACCGGTTGCTTCGTCGGTCTGTCCGCCCGCCCCGACGAAGTACCGGTGCCTCGGGCGTTTTCGGCTCGGGTCAGCCGCCGACCTCGCGCCGGCCCTCCAGGGCACGGCCCAGCGTGAGCTCGTCGGCGTACTCGAGATCGCCGCCGACGGGCAGCCCGCTCGCGATGCGGGTCACCCTCACCTGCAGGTCCTTCAGGAGCCGTCCGAGGTACATGGCCGTGGCCTCGCCCTCGAGGTTGGGGTTGGTGCAGAGGATGACCTCCTCCACACCCTCGCGCTCGATGCGCGCCAGGAGCTCGCGGATGCGCAGCTGCTCGGGCCCGATGCCCTCGATCGGGCTGATGGCGCCTTGCAGCACGTGGTACCGGCCGTTGAACTCCTGCGTCTTCTCCACCGCGACGATGTCGCGCGGCTCCTCGACCACGCACAGGATGGTCGGGTCGCGGCGATCGTCGGTGCACAGCGCGCACGCCCCACCTTCCGCGATGTTGAAGCAGCGGTCGCAGAACGTCACGCGGTCCTTCGCCTCGACGATCGCCTGCGCGAGCCGCAGCGCATCGGCCTTCTCCACCTTCAGGAGGTGGAACGCGATCCGCTGGGCCGACTTCGGGCCCACGCCCGGGAGCCGGCCGAGCTCGTCGATCAGCTCCTGGACCGGCTGCGCGTAGACGCCGGCCATCAGCTCCCGCCGAACAGGTCGCCCAGACCGGCGAGCGGGCCCATGGCCTCGCGCTGGATCTCGAGCAGCTTGGCGTTCATGTCGTGCATGGCCGCGAGCACGAGGTCTTCGAGCATCGCGACGTCGGCGGGGTCGACGACCTCGGGCGCGATGGTCACGCCCAGCACCTGGCCCGTGCCGGTGGTGCGGATCCGGACGACCCCACCGCCGGCGACGCCCTCGATCTCCCGCTCCGAGGCCGCCTGCTGGGCGGCCATCACCTGCTGCGCCTGCTCGAGCAGGCCGCCGAGCCCGTCCGGGGCATCGGAGACCAGGTCGGGCATCTCGGGCAGGGACGAGCCAGTGTCGTCGTCGATGGGGTCGTCGCTCACGGTTCGAAGCGTAGGCCGCGCCCGACGCGACCGAGCGGCTACTCCTCGACGAGCTCGGCCCCCGGGAAGGCCTCGGCGAGGCGGTCCACCCCGGTGCCCGCCGAGGGTGCGTCCTCGAGGGCGTGGACGTCGATGACCTCGTCGTCGGGCTCCGGTGCGGCCGCCCGATCGGCGACCTCCGCCGGCGACGGAGCCAGGTCGGCGGCGACCACGATCTGCAGGGGCACCGCGCGCCCGAACTGCCCTGCCAGCGCGGCCTCGACCTCCGGGCGGCGCTTCTCCAGCTGGTCGGCGGGCGGACCCTTGGGCACGAGGAGCACCGTGGCCCCACTCGCGTCGACCTCGAAGCGACCGTCGCGGAACATCCCTCGTGTCGCGCCCTTCAGCCCCTCGACCAGCATCGGCCAGGCGCCTTGGAGCTCGTCCGCTCCAGGGGGGCTGCTCGGTGCAGCGGGCGGCGCGGCGACGGTCGGCGCGGGCGTGGCCTCAGGAGAGGCCGCGCGGCGAGGCGCCGGCGACGCGGGACTGGTGGCCTTCTTGACGGCAGGACGCGCCGGACGCGCCACCGCCCTGGCGAGCTCGTCACGGGCCTCGGCCGCCGGGCCCGTCGTCGCGGGCGCTGGGTCGGCGGGTGCCATGGCGGCGGGCGGCACGGGGGCGGCGGCCATCCCGCGCTCGAGGCGCTCCAGGCGGTCGAGGACCGCGTCGTAGGACCGGTCGGCATCGGGTCGGCAGAGCCGCACGAGCGCCACCTCGAGCACGATCCGCGGATCCGGCTTCTTGGCCAGCTCGACGAGCGCATCGCCGAGCACCTCGAGCGCCCGGGTGAGCCCGGCCGCGCCGAGCTCCGCGCCGAGCGCCTCGGCCCGGGCCAGGTCGGCGGCCGGGAGGTGGCGGTCGGGCGCCTTCATGACGGCGAGGAACGCGTCGCGCAGCCGGCCGATCAGCACCTCGCCGAGCGACCGCGGGTCGCGCCCGGCGGCCACGGCCTCGGCGACGGCGACCAGCGCGGCGCCGGCATCGTGCTTGGCCAGCGCGTCGAGGATCGCGTCGACCGGTTGTGCCTCCTCGACGACCCCGCCCATGGCCGACACCTGGTCGAGCGCCGAGAGCGCGTCGCGGGCGGAGCCGGCTCCCTGCCGCACGACGTGCTCGACGGCGTCCTCCCCCAGCTCCAGCCCGGCGTCCGAGATCACGAAGCGCACGTGGTCGGCGAGCTCGTCGGCGTTGAGGAGGTGGAACTCGAAGTGCTGTGTGCGACTCCGGATCGTCGGCAGGACCTTCTGCGGGTCGGTGGTGCAGAGGATGAAGACGACGTGCGCCGGGGGCTCCTCGAGGGTCTTGAGGAGCGTGTTGGCCGCGCCGGCGGTCAACATGTGGACCTCGTCGAGGATCACGACCTTGCGGTTGCCCGACGTGCCCAGCGGGATGCGCTCGATGAGCTCGCGCATGTTCTCGACCCGGTTGTTCGACGCCGCGTCGAGCTCGAGCAGCCAGTCGACGATGCGGCCCTCGTCGACCGCGACGCAGTTGGGGCACGTGCCGTCCGGCTCGCCGTCGACGGGGTGCTCGCAGTTGAGGACCTTGGCAAGGATGCGAGCGGTCGACGTCTTGCCCGTGCCTCGCGGTCCGCTGAACAGGTAGGCGTGCCCGACGCGGTCCTCGGCGACGGCCGTGCGCAGCGCGCGCACCACGTGATCCTGCCCCCGCAGCTCGCCGAAGCGCTTCGAGCGGTAGCGCCGGTACAGCGCCTGGTACGGATCGGCCATCGGGCCCGACCCTACTGGCCGGTCAGACGCGATGATCCCGCTCCCGGATGTGACGGTCAGGCGATCTGCGGCACACCGCAGGCTCCGCTGAGAGCTGCTGCCTCCCGGCCCTGACTCGGTTCACGGACTGCAGTTGCACAGGACCCGACCGCCACATGCGAGAGCGGGACGGTCGACACGATAGCCTCGTCGATCCTGGGTACCACCTCGGGGTGGTCCCGAGGAGGGGTGCGAGAGCGGCCGAATCGGCACGCTTGGAAAGCGTGTGTGGGGCAACCCACCGTGGGTTCGAATCCCACTCCCTCCGCCAGATCAGGGGTGCTCGATAGCGTGCGGGGGTGGACGACACCGAGGCGATGGCGCTCGCGCTCGACGAGGCTCGGCAGGCGGGCGCCCAGGGCGACGTGCCCGTCGGTGCCGTGGTGCTCGTCGAGGGCCAGGTCGTGAGCCGGGCGGGCAACCGGCGCGAGCAGGACGGCGACCCGACCGCGCACGCCGAGCTGCTCGCGCTGCGGGCAGCGGCCGCCTCCCTCGGTACGTGGCGGCTCGACGGCGCCACCCTCGTCGTGACCCTCGAGCCGTGCCCGATGTGTGCAGGCGCGCTCGTGGCCGCCCGGGTCGCGCGGGTGGTCTTCGGCGCGGCCAACACCGACAACGGCGCCTGCGGCACCCTCTACAACCTCTGCGCCGATCCGCGCCTCAACCACGAGGTGGCGGTCGTCCACGGCGTGCACGCCGACGCCGCCACCGCGCTCCTCGACGACTTCTTCGCCTCGCGCCGCGGGTGAAGGCTTGGGGGCTCGCGCGAGCCGCTGGCTAACGTGGACGGCGGAGAGCTGCCAGAGCGGACGAATGGGACGGTCTCGAAAACCGTTGTGGCTTTCGGGTCACCGTGGGTTCGAATCCCACGCTCTCCGCCACCAAGGCACCCACGTTCAGATTGAGGTCAGAGAGCTGACCACGGGCCGCAACGGGCTGCACACGGTCGAGCAACGAGGCGTCTCTAGCGTCAGGTGCACGAAAGGTCTCGGCCACAGTCGGGGCGGCGGCGCTGGAGGGCTCCTCGTGCAACCCACTGACGACATGACGACCATCGCGGCGGACGTCTCCGTGCTGTGCTGGCCCGACGAGGACCAGCTCCGGCACCAGCTGGCCTGGTTCGGCCTGCCCCGCGTGCTGCTGGTCGACCCTGGCGACCGCCCGCCTGACCTGCTCGACGAGCTCGAGGACTGGATGCGCACCCCGGCCGATCCGATCGACCTGCGGGCCCGGACCGACGCCGTGCGGCGACGAGCACGCCGCGTGCGGCTCGCTCACGCCTGTGCTGGACGACGACGGTCTCCTCTGGGTGGGCACCTCGTGGGTGGCCCTCACCCCCGCGCAGGCACCGGTCGTGCGCGTCCTTCTCGCCCACCTCGACAAGGTCGTGCGCTACGACCACGTCGTCGCCGCCTACGAGAGCACCGGCGCGAGCGGACACCCGGCCTCCGTGCGCACGCTGGTCGCCCGGCTCACGACGCGCCTGCGGACGGTGGGGCTCGAGCTCGTATCGGTGCGTCGCCGCGGTGTGCTGCTCACCGCGGCTGCGCTCACCGGCGGGTCAGGACTCAGCCGGCACCCGTACGTTGAGCCGGCGGCCGAACCTCCGGCGCTTGGCCGTCACACCTGATCGGACGTACTGCTCGAGGCGCTCGATCTCCTCGTCGCTCAGCTTGCTGCCGTCGCGGTCCGTCACCTCGAAGCGGTCGATGACGAGACCATCGTGCGCGGACACCTCGGCCGAGCGCACCTCGACCCCAGCCGCCATGAACGACGTCGCGAGTGCGTGAAGCAGGCCGCCGCGATCTGTGCACCGCACCTCGCAGACGGAGTGCCACGGCGACGCCGTCGAGTCCACGTCGATCTCGGCGTCCGGGATCGGCGGCGCCGTCATCGGCTGACCGCTTGCCTCCTGGATCGCCGCGGCCAGCGCGTCGGGGTCCGGGCGCGCACCGAGGGGGAGGTGGAAGGAGTCGAGCACGGCCCCGTCGGGCCAGGTTGCCAGGACCGCGTCGTCGACGAAGAGCTGGCGGTCCGCGAGGACCTTGGTGATGGCCGCCAGCCGGCCGGCGTCGTCCTGCCACGCGACGTCCACCCACCAGCCCACGTCCTTCGCGGCCGTCACGGCCACGCGGGGTTCCCGGGCGGGCGGCGGGTCGAGGAGACGAGCATGGCGGGCGAGGGCTGTCGACGGCGTGCGCAGCACGTACGCGCGTGGCGCCGCGCCGAGCCGCTCGGTGGCGCCCGGCTCGCCCTCCAGCAGCTGGGATGCTTGGGTGATCCGGCGGTCCGCCAGTGAGCGCGCCTCGCCACCGGCGAGCGTGTCGTCGGCCAGGACGGCCTGCACGAGGTCGTACAGGGCGCGGAGCCGCTGCATCTCCCAGCGCTCGCGTCCGTCGCTGCGGAGCGCGCTCATCACGTAGAGGGCACGGGCCTTCTCGGGCGTGTCCAGGTGGGCGGCCAGCTGCAGGACCCGCTCCTCCGTGAGGGCGCCGGGTTGGTGCGCCGCCGACCAGAGGAGGTGCCGGTCGTCGATGAGGCTGCGCACGAACTCCACGTCGGCGGGCTCGAGGTCGAGTCGCTTCAGCAGGAGTCCGGCCTTGCGCTCCTGGTCGGGCTCGTCCTCGAGTGCCTCGACGAGGAACGCCCCGAGGAGCAGCCGGTCCACGTTCGCCAGCGCCCGCACCTCGACCGACAACGGGTCGTCCTCGTCGAGGAGGCGAAGCCGTTCCATCACCTGCAGCCGGTGGCTGCTGGAGCCGTCCAACGACGCACTGTCCCGGGCCCGGTGACGGAAGGCCGCGCCCAGCTCGGGCAGCGTGACGTCCAGGACGCCGGTGGTCTCCAGGAACCGCCACGAGCGCTCGTTCCCGCGCTCGATGACGTCGAGCAGGGTGGAGGTGAGGCCCGGATCCCATGCGCCTTCGGCCGGCACCGCCTCTGACAGCCAGTCGAGCAGGGCGGGTTCCGGTCGGCGGCGGGCGAGGAAGACCGACGCGTCGAGGGCCAACCGCACGGCGAGGTCGTCGGGCGGCCGAGCGGCGAGCCCGACGTCGTTGAGCCCGACCTGCAGCCATCCGCCCTCGGGGGGCGGCGTGTCGCGTGGCGTCCCGCCGTGCTTGGCTGCCGCCCGCAGCCGCGTGTACCGGAGCTTCAGGAGCTGCGGGGTGACGAGGGTCGTGACGAGCACGACGAGGAGGAGGGCGGCGTAGAGGTCGTCGCCGAGCACGCCGTTCTGCAGCCCGATCGTGGCGAAGATCAGCCCGACCTCGCCGCGGGGCAGCATGCCCAGCCCGATGAGGGGCTTGTCGCCGGGCGCGCCGATCGCGCCGAGCGGCGGACACCAGCTTCCCGACCACCGCGACGGCGAGGAGGATGGCGGCGTCGCGGAGGACCTCCGCCCGCGCGAAGGCAGTGACGTCGGCGTCGATGCCGATCTGCAGGAAGAACACGGGGATGAAGAGGTGTCCGACCGGCGTCAGGTCGCGCCGGATGCGGTCTGACTGGTCGGACTGCGACAGGGCGATGCCGGCCACGAACGCCCCGACGATGGGGGCCAGCTTGGCCAGGTCGGCCAGCTCGGCGAAAGCCAGGGTGAAGGCGAAGGCCAGGGCCACCAGGGTGCCGACCGAGCGGGACGACCGGTCGATCGCCGCGAACAGCGGCGGGGCGAAGCGGAGGCCGACGAAGCTCCCCAGCACGAGGAAGAGGACCGCCACGAGGATGATGCCGGCCACGGACAGGATCGACACCGAGCCCTCGGTGACGAGGCGCACGACGACGGTGAGCACGACGAGGCCCATCACGTCGTCGGCCACGGCGGCACCGAGCACCACCCGGGCCTCGCGGGTGGCCAGGGCCCGGAGATCACCGAAGACCCGGGCCGTGATGCCCACGCTGGTGGCGGTCAGCGCGGCGCCGACGAACAGGGCGGTGTTGAAGTCCTCGCCCATGAGCAACATGGCACCGAGGCCGAGCACCAGGGGGGCGACGACGCCGATCGTCGCGACCTGGATGGACGTGCGGCCGACCTTGCTCAGCTCCTTGAGGTCCATCTCCAGCCCGACGTCGAGCAGGAGGAGGATCACGCCGATCTCGCCGAGGGTTCGCAGCACCTCGCCGCCCCCACCACCACCCACGAGGTCGAGCAGCGACGGGCCGATGATGATGCCGGCGATGATCTCGCCGACCACGGCGGGGATGCCGATGCGCTCGGAGACCTCGGCCGCCAGCTTGGCGGCCACGAGCACGATCAGGATGTTGCGGAGGATCTCGGCGATGTCCATGCGGCGGTGTCAGTCAGGTCGAGGGCGCGGACCGGGCGGGCACGATCGAGTCGTGCCCGCCCGGCGGTCGGCGCGGATGGCGCAGGTCGGGCAGTGATCTAGTGGTGCTCACCCTCGTGCAGGCTGCCACGGGAGGAACCGATGAGCTCCCGCTCGCCGATCTCGGGGTCGGAGCCCTCGATCGCCCGCTCGAACTCGGGGTAGGCCAGGGCGCCCATCTCCGGGAGGTCGAGGCCGCCGATCTCGTCGGCTTCGGCGGACCGGATCGGGGTGATCTTGTTGCTCAGCTTGAACCAGGCGTAGGCGATCCCGCCCATCACGACCCAGATCACGACGGCGCCGATGGCCTGGGCGCCGAGCTGCCGGATGCCGAGCTCGAAGTCGTAGAAGACACCGGTGATGCCGGTGGCATCGGCGGCCGCGCCCTCGGTGGTGAGGTTCCAGCCGGCGCCGTAGCTCCCGTTGGCGAAGAGCCCGACGGCGAGGACACCGAACGTGCCGCCGATGCCGTGCACCGAGATGGCGCCGACGCAGTCATCGACGCCGACGCCGCTCGAAGAAGCCGATCGACTCCGACGACGAGCACGGCGGCGATCACGCCGATCAGCGCCGACATCTGCGGGCTCACGAAGGCGCAGGGGGCGGTGATGGCCACCAGGCCAGCGAGCATGCCGTTGGCCATCATGCCGGGGTCGGGCTTGCCCGACCTCCACATGACGTAGAGCATCGCCGTGACCGCGCCGAAGGCAGCGGCGATGGCCGTGTTGGCGGCCACCACCGCGAACTGCACGTCGGTCGCGGCGAGGGTGGAGGCGGCGTTGAAGCCGAACCACCCGAACAGCAGGATGAAGCGTGCCGAGCATGGCCATCGGGACGTGGTGGCCGGGAATCGTGTTCGGCGAGCCGTCGGCGTTGAACTTGCCGATGCGCGGCCCGATGACGACCGCGCCGGCCAGGGCCGCCGCGCCGCCCATGGCGTGGACGATGCCGGAGCCGGCGAAGTCGACGTAGCCGAAGCCGAGGTCGGCGTTGTTGCCGAGCTGGTTGAGCCAGCCGCCACCCCAGGTCCAGGCACCGAACAGCGGGTAGTAGATCGCCCCGCAGAAGAAGCCCCAGCAGCACGAAGTTCTTCCACTGCCAGCGCTCGGCCATGGCATCCTGTGGGGATGGTGGCCACGGTGTCCATGAAGGCGACCATGTAGATGAAGTAGCCGAGCACGCCGGCGCCGCCGGCCGCCTGCCACCCGTCGAGGGCGAAGCCGCCCTTCCACAGGAACACCCAGTCACCGGACTTGACCAAGGCGTCGCCGAGGGGGGCCGTGTAGCCGAAGTCGTAGCCCGGCAGCACGTAGCTGAAGCCACCGAACATGAACGCGTAGCCGACCAGGAAGAAGGCGACGAAGCCGAGGCCGAAGATGGCGAAGTTCGTGCTCACCACGTGGGCGGCGTGCTTGGCCCGGCAGAAGCCGGTCTCGACCAGGGCGAAGCCGGCCTGCATGAAGATCACGAGGATCGGCGCCGAGGACGATCCAGAGCAGGTTGAGCTGCTGGCCCAACGAGGCGACGGGGTCAGCCTCCTGGGCGCCAGCCACGGCGGGGAAGGCCAGCAAGGCGGTGATCGCCACGCCGAGGCCGACGACGGCCCTTCGGGTGGTGGGTGCCCTGCCGAGCGTCCGGGAGCGGGGACGAGGGGACATGCAGCGTTCCTTTCGGGAGCGTTGAGGTGGGGGCCGGACGCCGTTGTCTGACCTGGTCCTGAACCTAAGGAGGCGCTGTCACGCCTTCGTGTCGTGAAGATGAACCCGACGGCGCGAACGCTCGCCGCCCGATCGCCAGGAACCTGACCTGTTTCTGACGCGAGCTGGGTCCCAGGCAGGGTTCCGGTGCAAGATGCCGGGGTGACGGAACCCGGCGCCCCTCAGGTCGACCCCCGCAAGGTGCGGATCGGGCTGATCGTGATCGTGATCGTCGTCGTGGTGGCCGCCGTTCTCGTCGCCGTGCTCGACGATCCGGTGGGCCGGGCCGTGATGCTCGCGGTCGCCGCGGTTGGCATCGTCCGCGCCTTCCTGTTGTCGCGCTCGCTCCGCCGCGGCTGACCCCGACCGCGTTCTGCGGCACCCCCCGTACGCTCCGGGCCATGCGACAAGGCCCGCACAGCATGATCGGGAGCGATCCCGCGGCGGTGGCGGGCGTGAAGCTGAGCCGATCGGTGCTCACCCGGGTCTGGCGGTTCGCGGCGCCCTACCGCCGCGCGATCTTCGGCTTCCTGCTCGTGATCGTGGCGTCGTCACTGCTCAGCCTGGCGCCGCCGTTGCTCTTCCGCCAGATCCTCGACGAGGCCATCCCGAACGGCGACCGGTCCCAGCTGAACGTGCTGGCCGGGCTGATCGTGGTGGCGGCGCTGAGCGACGCAGTCCTCGCGCTCGTCGAGCGCTACCTGTCGTCGCAGATCGGCGAGGGCATCATCTACGACCTCCGCGTGTCGCTCTTCGACCACGTGCAGCGCCTGCCGATGTCCTTCTTCACGCGGGCGCAGACGGGTGCGCTCACCAGCCGGATGAACAACGACGTGCTCGGCGCGCAGCGGGCCGTGACGGGAACGCTGGGCTCGGTGGTGTCGAACGTGGTCACGTTGGTCGCCAACGGCGCCGCCATCATCTTCCTCGACTGGCGCTTCGCCGTGATCACCGTGCTGCTGCTCCCGCTGTTCATCGTCCCCACGAAACGGGTGGGCCGGCGGCTGCAGGACCTCACCCGCCAGCAGATGGATCTGAACGCGTCGATGAGCACCACGATGACGGAGCGGTTCAACGTGTCCGGTGCGCTGCTCGTGAAGCTGTTCGGCCGCCCCGCGCAGGAGACATCTGACTTCGCCGTGCGCGCCGACCGGGTGCGGGCGGTGGGCGTCCGCTCGGCCGTCTACGGCCGGACGTTCTTCGTCGCCCTGGGGCTCGTCGGGGCACTGGCGACCGCCGCCGTCTACTGGATCGGCGGGCAGATGGCCATCTCCGGGACCATCACGATCGGCACCCTCGTCGCACTCGCCACGTTCGTCAGTCGCATCTACGGCCCGCTCACCTCCCTCACCAACGCACGGGTCGACGTGATGACCGCCCTCGTGTCGTTCGAGCGGGTGTTCGAGGTGCTCGACGCGCCGAACCCGATCCCCGACCGACCCGGCGCCGTCGATCTCGTCTCGCCCCACGGCCGGGTCGAGCTGGACGACGTCCACTTCGCCTACCCCAGCGAGCCGATCGTGGCGAGCCTCGAGGCCGTCGGCCCCCTGGGCACGAACGGCGAGCCACGGTCTGAGGTGCTCCGCGGGGTGTCGGCGGTGATCCAGCCCGGACAGCTCGTTGCGCTGGTGGGTCCGTCGGGCGCCGGCAAGACGACGCTCTCGCAGCTCGTCCCCCGGCTCTATGACGTCACCAGTGGCGCGGTGCGGGTGGACGGCCTCGACGTGCGCGATCTCACGCAGCAGTCGCTGCGCGCCGCCATCGGCATCGTCACCCAGGACCCCCACCTCTTCCACGACACCATCGGCAACAACCTCCGCTACGCGCGGCCCGATGCCACCGCCGCCGAGGTGGCCGAGGCGGTCCGGGCGGCTCGGATCGAGGACCTGGTCACCTCGCTCCCCGATGGGCTCGACACGCTGGTCGGCGAGCGCGGCCATCGCCTGTCGGGCGGCGAGAAGCAGCGGCTGGCCATCGCCCGCATGCTGCTGAAGGACCCGTCGATCGTGATCCTGGACGAGGCCACGAGCCACCTCGACTCCGAGAACGAGCAGCTCGTGCAGCAGGCGCTCGCTCGGGCACTGGCCGGCCGCACGAGCCTCGTCATCGCCCACCGGCTGTCCACCATCCAGGCCGCCGACAACATCCTCGTGCTCGACGACGGCCGCCTCGTCCAGCAGGGCACCCACGATGAGCTCCTCGCCAGCGGTGGGGTGTACGCCGACCTCTACCGGATCCTGGTGCGCTCGGAGCTCGAACGCGCCTAGGGCGTTGACGGGACCCTTATACCCCCCTAGGGTATAGGCATGGCTGGCTACACGATGAGCAAGGACGACCTCCAGAAGCGCCTGCGCCGCATCGAGGGGCAGGTGCGAGGCCTCCAGCGGATGATCGACGAGGACACGTACTGCATCGACGTGCTCACCCAGGTGAGCGCCACGACGAGCGCCCTCCAGAGCGTCGCCCTGGGTCTGCTCGACGATCACCTCCGGCACTGCGTCACGGAGGCCGTCGCCGCCGGCGGCCCCGAGGGGGCTGCCAAGGTGGCCGAGGCCACCGACGCCATCCGGCGGCTGGTGAGGTCATGACCGAGGTCGAGCGCGCGCCGGCGCGCCTCGACCTGCCGATCACCGGCATGACGTGCGCGTCCTGCGCGGCGAAGATCGAGAAGAAGCTCAACTCGCTCGAGGGCGTCTCCGCCACCGTCAACTACGCCACGGACAAGGCCACGGTCACCTACGAGACGGGCAGGGCCGAGCCGGAGGACTTGGTCCAGGCCGTCGAGAGCCTCGGCTACGGCGCCACGCTGCCCGCAGCCGACGCGCACGAGGCGCACGACGCGCACGAGGGCCACGAGCCCGTTCCCATGCACCACGAGGGCGGCCACGACCACACCGAGCCCGTGGAGCAGGCCCGCCACCGATTGCTGGTGACCGCCGCCCTGGCCATCCCCGTGATCGCCATGTCGATGATCCCGGCGCTCCAGTTCGACGAGTGGATGTGGCTGGCCTTCACGCTGACCTCGCCGGTGGTCGTGTGGGGCGCGTGGCCCTTCCACCGGGCCACCTGGATCAACCTCCGCCACGGCTCGACCACCATGGACACGCTCATCAGCATCGGTGTGCTGGCGGCCTACGGCTGGTCCGTCTACGCCCTGTTCTGGGGCGACGCCGGGATGGTCGGCACGACCATGGACATGGGCCTCTCCGGGAGCGGCGCCGACGAGCTGTACCTCGAGGTGGCGTCCGGCGTCACCCTGTTCCTCCTCGCCGGCCGCTACCTGGAGGCCAAGGCGAAGCGGCGCTCGGGCGCCGCGCTCGAAGCGCTCTTGTCGCTGGGAGCCAAGCAGGTCGCGGTGCTCGAGGACGGCGGCGAGCGCGTCACCGAGATCGAGGACCTCCGGGTCGGGATGCGGTTCGTGGTCCGCCCCGGAGAGCAGATCGCCACGGACGGCGTCGTCGAGGAAGGCACGTCCGCGGTCGACGCCTCCATGCTCACCGGGGAGCCGGTACCCGTCGAGGTCGGCCCCGGCGACGACGTCACGGGCGCGACCGTGAACGCGGGCGGGCGTCTGGTGGTGCGAGCCACGCGGGTGGGGGCCGACACGGCGTTGGCGCGGATCGCGCGGCTCGTCGAAGAGGCACAGTCCGGCAAGGCCGACGTGCAGCGCCTGGCGGACCGCGTGTCGGCGGTGTTCGTGCCGATCGTCCTCGTGCTCGCGCTGCTGACGCTGGTGGGTTGGCTCGCGACCGGCCATGAGAGCACCGAGGCCTTCACCGCCGCCGTCGCCGTGCTGATCATCGCGTGCCCCTGCGCCCTGGGCCTCGCCACGCCGACCGCGCTGCTGGTCGGCACCGGCCGAGGCGCCCAGCTCGGGATCCTCATCCGTGGGCCCGAGGTGCTCGAGTCCACCCAGCGGGTCGACACGATCGTGCTGGACAAGACCGGGACCGTCACGACGGGCCGCATGGCCTTGGCCGGGATCACCGTCGTCGACGGCGTGGAGGAGCGCGACGCCCTGCGCCTCGTCGGGGCGCTCGAGGCCGCCAGCGAGCACCCCGTCGGGCGCGCGATCGCCACGGCGGCCGAGGCCGAGATCGGCACGCTGCCCGGCGTCGAGTCCTTCTCGAGTCGGGCCGGGCTCGGTGTCGAAGGCGTCATCGACGGCCACGCCGTGGTCGCCGGGCGTCCCAGCCTCATGGCCGACTGGGGGTTGATCCTCCCTCGCGCGCTGACCCGGGCCCGGACCGAGGCCGAAGCCGCGGGGCAGACCGCGATCCTCGCGGGCTGGGACGGCGCGGCCACCGCTGTCTTCGCCGTCGCCGACTCGGTGAAGCCCACCAGCGCGGAGGCCGTCGCGGGCTTGCGCGATCTCGGCCTGCGCCCGATGCTCCTCACCGGCGACAACATGGCGTCGGCGCGCACGGTCGCGGCCGGCGTCGGGATCGACGCCGACGCAGTGATCGCCGAGGTGCTGCCCGAGGACAAGGTCGACACGATCCGCCGGCTGCAGACCGACGGTCACGTGGTGGCGATGGTGGGCGACGGGGTGAACGACGCCGCCGCGCTGGCGCAGGCCGACCTCGGTCTCGCGATGGGGACCGGGACGGACGCGGCCATCGAGGCGAGCGACATCACGCTCGTGCGCGGCGACCTCCGTACGGCGGTCGACGCGGTGCGGCTGTCCCGTCGCACCCTGCGCACCATCAAGGGCAACCTGTTCTGGGCCTTCGCCTACAACGTCACCGCACTGCCCCTCGCGGCTGCCGGGCTCCTCACGCCGCTCATCGCCGGGGCCGCGATGGCCGCGTCGTCGGTGTTCGTCGTCACCAACAGCCTGCGGCTCTTCCGCTTCCGGCCGATCGATCGCCAGACCTGACGATCCGCAGGTCGGCCGGTAGCGTCCGCCCCCATGGACCACCAGATCTGTGTGCGCTCCCGTCCGCACACCGGTGCTCGACGCACCCAGAAGCGGTCATGAGCGGGCTCCCGCCCCTTCCCACACCACCGGCCGGGCGCGACCTGCTCGCCGGCAAGATCGTGCTCGTGACGGCGGCCGCGGGCACGGGCATCGGCAACGCCACGGCCCGGCGCTGCGTGGAGGAAGGCGCCACCGTGGTGCTCAGCGACGCCCACGAGCGGCGCCTTGGCGAGGCGGCAGACGAGCTCACGGCGCTGACCGGGGGCACGCGGCCGCTCACCATCGTGTGCGACGTGACCGTCGAGCAGCAGGTGCAGGCGATGATCGACGGCGCGGTGGCCGAGCACGGGCGACTCGACGTGGTCGTGAACAACGCCGGGCTCGGCGGCACTGCCGAGCTGGTGGACATGACCGATGAGCAGTGGCACAAGGTGCTCGACGTCACCCTCACCGGGACCATGCGGTGCCTTCGAGCGACGCTCCGCCAGATGTACGGGCAGGAGCGCGGCGGCGTGATCGTGAACAACGCCTCCGTCCTGGGCTGGCGGGCGCAGGCCGGCCAGGCCCACTACGCGGCGGCCAAGGCCGGCGTCATGGCGCTCACGCGCTCAGCGGCGATCGAAGCGGCGCCGCACGGCGTGCGCGTGAACGCGGTCGCCCCGTCGCTCGCGATGCACCCGTTCCTCACCAAGGTGATGACCGAGGAGCTGCTGGACGAGCTCAGGCAGCGCGAGGCATTCGGGCGATCCGCTGCGCCGTGGGAGGTGGCCACCGTGATCGCGTTCCTGGCCAGCGACTACTCCACCTACATGACCGGCGAGGTCGTGTCGGTCTCCAGCCAGCGCGCTTGATGCCGACGACCTTCGCCAGCCTGGACGAGCTCCGCCGCGCCTCGGGCCAGCACCTCGGCTGGACCGACTGGGTCGACATCACCCAGGAGCGCGTGAACCGGTTCGCCGACGCCACCGGTGACCACCAGTGGATCCACGTCGACGTCGAACGAGCGAGGGCCGAGAGCCCCTTCGGCGGGCCCATCGCGCACGGCTACCTCACGCTCGCCGTGTCGAACCTCTTCCTGCCCCAGCTGCTCGACGTGCCCGGCGCCTCGGCGGGCGTGAACTACGGCACCGGCAAGGTCCGCTTCCCCAGCCCTGTGCCGATCCCCAGCCGCATCCGCGGCGGCGCCGAGATCATCGCGGTCGACGACATCCCCGGCGGCCTGCAGACCACCATCACCATCACGATCCAGGTCGAGGGCCGGGACAAGCCCGCCTGCGTGGTCGAGTCCCTCAGCCGCTGGCTGGCGTAGCCCAGCCCCCGTACGGCACGGTGATGATCTCGAGGACGTGGCCGTCGGGGTCGTGCCAGTAGACGCCGCGGCCGCCGTCATGGTGGTTGATCTGGCCGGGCTCGTTGCCGTGCGGGTCCGCGTAGTGCGTGAGCCCGCGCTCCTGGATGCGGCCGAAGATCCGGTCGAACTCGTCCTCGCCGACGAGGAAGGCGTAGTGCTCGATGCCGAGGTCCCACTCGGGACCGGTGGTCATGAAGTCCAGCGACACGCCGTTGTCGACGTCCACGACGACGAACGGGCCAACGCGCCGGGGCGCCCCCACGCCGAGCACCTCGGACAGGAAGGCTGCGGACGCGTCCGCGTCCCGAGCGTGCACGATCGTGTGGTTCAGCTTCACGGCCATGCCCGAAGTCTGCAACGTACGCGGTCGATCGCGCTCGCCATGCGAGCGAAATCGACCGCAGAAGTCGTCAGGTCGTGAGCAGGACGGCGCTGCCGTGGCCGAAGAGGCCCTGGTTGACCGTGAGGCCGGCGGTGGCGCCCTCGACCTGGCGACCCTCGGCCTGGCCGCGGAGCTGCCAGGTGACCTCGCAGATCTGGGCGATGGCCTGCGCCGGCACCGCTTCGCCGAAGCAGGCCAGGCCGCCACTCGGGTTGACGGGGACACGGCCGCCGATGGCGGTGTCGCCGTCGTTGAGGAGCTTCTCGGCCTCCCCGGGCTTGCAGAGGCCGATGTTCTCGTACCAGTCGAGCTCGAGCGCGGTCGAGAGGTCGTAGACCTCGGCCAGGCTCAGCTCCTCGGGCCCGATGCCGGCCTCCTCGTAGGCCGCCGCCGCGATGGAGTCGCGGAAGGTGAGCTCCGGCGGCGCGAGCGCGGCCGCCGAGTCGGTGGAGAAGTTCGGCATCTCGATCACCGTGTTCGGGAAGCGCGGCGTGACCGTCGAGACGGCACGGATCCGCACGGGGGCGGTGGCGTGCCTGCGCGCGTAGTCCATCGAGGTCAGCACGACCGCCGCTGCTCCATCGGAGGTCGCGCAGATCTCGAGCAGGCGGAGGGGGTCCGCCACCATCGGCGACGCCAGCACCTCCGCCTCGGTGACCTCCTTGCGATACCGGGCGTTGGGGTTGTGCAGGCCATGCCGCGCGTTCTTCACCTTGACCCTGGCGAAGTCGGCGTCAGTGGCGCCGTAGAGGTCCATGCGCCGACGCGCGTAGAGGGCGAAGTACGTGGGGTTGGTGGCGCCCAGCAATCGGAACCGCAGCCAGTCGGGATCGTCCCAGCGCTCGCCCGCGACGGGCGCGAGGAAGCCCTTCGGCGTGGTGTCGGCGCCCACCACGAGCGCGACGTCGCACAGCCCCGCGAGGATCCGTGCCCGCGCCGCGTCGAGCGCCGTGACGCCCGACGCGCAGGCCGCGTAGCACGTCGCGACGCGCGCGCCGTTCCAGCCGAGGGCTTGCGTGATCGTGGCGGCGGCGACGTAGCCGGGGTAGCCGTTGCGGACGGTCTCGCCACCGGCCACGAACTGGACGTCACCCCAGCCGATGCCGGCGTCATCGAGAGCCGCCAGCGCCGCGTCGATGCCGTACTCGTGGAACGGGCGGCCCCACTTCCCCCACGCGTGCATGCCGACGCCGAGGACGGCGACGCTGTCGGGCGCGCGGGGGCTGGGCACCGACTCGGCGGAGAGCGTTCGCCGGTCACGGTCAGCGAGCCCTCCGGCGGCGCCCTGCGCTGCTGATTCGCTCGCAAGCTCGCTCATGGGGTCACCGGCTTCCAGCGGTAGATGAGGTGGTCGACGCCGTCGGCCTCGTACAGGGGCTCGACGACCAGCTCGACCGTGGCGCCCACCGACAGGTCCTCGACGCCATAGCCCTTCGCGACCTGACCGAGGATCACCATCTGCTCGTCCGCCAGCTCGACGGCCGCGATCGCGAACGGCTCGTGCTCGTCGCCGGGCGGGATGTAGGGCGGCGGAGGCTGGTACTGGGCGTCGGTGTAGCTCCAGATCGTGCCGGTGCGGGACAGCTCGACATCATCGAACTCGCGCCCCCGGCACTCCGGGTTGCGACAGAAGCCGCTCGCCCGCGGGAAGAACACGGTCCCGCACGTCGTGCAGCGCGTGCCGAGCAACGAGGGCGGGTCCGAGGTCGTGAACCACCCCTCGACAGCAGGCACAGCAGGCATGAGGGACTCCAAGGCAAGAGGACAGATCTGACGGCGTGTCAGACGTCGCAAGTGTCGCGCAGGTCCGACCACGCGGCGAAGCCGCTGGGGGCTGTCCGAAGGGAGCGGAGCCCCCTCGACGCGCAGCAGACCGCTCAGGCTCGACCCCGAACCTCCGGTTCGGGGTCGACTACTTGGCGGCCCGGAAGCCGGTGTCGAGGTCGGCCAGGATGTCCTCGATCGACTCGAGCCCCACCGAGAGGCGAACCAGACCCGGGTCGACCCCGGTCGAGCGCTGCTCCTCGTCGGAGAGCTGCGAGTGCGTGGTCGTCGCGGGGTGGATGGCCAGGCTGCGGACGTCGCCGATGTTGGCGACGTGGCTGTGCAGCTCGAGCGCCTCGACGAAGCGCTGGCCGGCGTCCTTGCCACCCTCGATGATGAACGCGGGCACGGAGCCGAAGCCCCGGCCGCGGCCGTACTTCTTGGCGCGCTCGTGCCAGGGCGAGGTGGGCAGGCCCGCGAACGCGATCGACTGCACCTGCGGATGACCGGCGAGGTACTCGACCACCTTGTGGGCGTTCTCGACGTGTCGCTCCATGCGCAGGCTCAGCGTCTCCACGCCCTGCAGGATCTGGAAGGCGTTGAAGGGGCTGATCGCGCTGCCGAGGTCGCGCAGCAGCTGCACGCGGGCCTTCAGGACGAACGCCCCGGGGCCGAGGGCCTCCCAGAACTTGAGCCCGTGGTAGCTCGGGTCGGGCTCGGTGAAGCCTGGGTGCTTGCCGCTGGCGCCGAAGTCGAACGTGCCACCGTCGACGATCACGCCGCCGATGGACGTGCCGTGACCACCGAGGAACTTGGTGGCCGAGTGCACCACGATGTCCGCACCCCACTCGATCGGCCGGATCAGGTACGGGGTCGGCACCGTGTTGTCCACGATGAGCGGCACCTGGTTCTCGTGGGCGACCCCGGCGACGCCCTCGATGTCGAGCACGTCGTTGCGGGGGTTGCCGATCGTCTCGGCGAAGAAGGCCTTCGTGTTCGGGCGAACCGCGGCACGCCACTGATCGAGGTCATCGGGATCAGCGACGAAGCTGACCTCGATCCCCAGCTTCGGGAGGGTGTGGTGGAAGAGGTTGTAGGTGCCGCCGTACAGCGAGGTGGACGAGACGAGGTGGTCGCCGGCTTGGGCCAGGTTGAGGATGGCGATGGTCTCGGCCGCCTGCCCGCTCGACACCGCCAGCGCGCCCGGGATCCCCAGCGCCGTGTCCGGCGCGCCCTCGAGCGACGCCACCCGGGCCTCGAGGACCGCCTGGGTGGGGTTCATGATCCGCGTGTAGATGTTCCCGACCTCGGCCAGACCGAACAGGTTGGCGGCGTGCGACGAGTCGCGGAACGTGTAGCTGGTGGTCTGGTAGATCGGCACGGCCCGAGCGCTCGTCTCGGAGTCCGGAACCTGTCCGGCGTGGATCTGGCGTGTCTCGAAGCCCCAGGCAGGGTTGCTCATCGTCGTCCTTATCTGTAATTCCGATCGGATGAGTCGACGTTAGATCCTGCCCGGACGGGCGGCAACAGGGGCCCGCCCGTTTTGCCTGGCGCGTGCTGACGTGGTGGGATGTCCGCGCTTTGCGCCACCCCCGGCCAAAGCCAGGATTTCGACGGACCAAAGAACGACGGACGAGCGCTGTTGGACGACACCCTCACCAAGTCCGAGCGAGAGGCCCTCAAGGCCATCTACCGCTTGACGCGAGACGGCTCGGAGGCCCACACGGGCGCGCTCGCCGACGTGCTCGGCCTGTCCCCCGGCACCGTCACCACGACCGTGAAGCGCCTCGCCGACCGCGGCTTCGTCGACCACCGCCCCTACCAGGGCGTCACCTTCACCCCGCTCGGGCAGCAGACCGCCGTGTCCGCCATCCGGCGCCACCGGATCGTCGAGCGCTTCCTCGCGGACATGCTCGGCTACGCGTGGAACGAGGCCGACAAGATGGCCATCGGCTTCGAGCACGAGCTGCCCGACGACGTGCTCGAGCGCCTCTTCGTGGCGCTCCACCGCCCCGCCACCTGTCCGCACGGCTTCCCCATCCCGAACGCGCTCGACGCCGAGCTCCCCGCCACGCCCGACCTGTACGCGCTGGAGCCGGGCGAGGTGGCGGAGGTCGCGCTCTCGGGCTCGACGGACCCTGATCTCGTGGCCTTCCTCGGCACCCTCGGCCTCGTGCCGGGCGTCGAGGTCGTGGTGGTCGAGAAGCACCCCTTCGACGGACCCCTCGTGGTGACCGTCAACGGGCAGGACCGCACCCTGGGCGAACGGGTCGCCCGCCAGATCTACGTCAACCGCCGGGCTCGCAACGGTGAGCACGGCACGAACCAGAGGAACCATGCATGACCAGCATCCTGGCCGCTGAAGGCGGCTACCAGGAGTTCGTACTGAACGGCGGTGAGTGGGCGATCCTGGCCCTCGCAGGAGCGTCGGCGCTGCTCGCCCTGTTCGTCGGTCTCCTCCTGATGAGGGACGTCCTGGCCCAAGACCAGGGCACCCCCAAGATGATCGAGATCGCCCTGGCGATCCAGGAAGGTGCCGCCGCCTACCTCAAGCGGCAGTTCCGCACCATCGCGGTGGTCCTGATCCCGCTGGCCTTCGTCGTGTTCATCACCTCGACCGAGGTCCTGAAGCCGGACGGCACATCCGCCCTCAGCGCCGCTGAGTCCGGCTTCTACCGCACCCTCGCCTTCATCGCCGGCTGCTTCCTGTCCGGCCTCACCGGGTACATCGGCATGACACTGGCGACACGGGGCAACGTGCGCACCGCTGCGGCCGCCAAGCGCAACTCGCTGCCCGACGCCCTGCAGGTCGCCTTCCGCACGGGCGGTGTGGCCGGGATGTTCACGGTCGGCCTCGGGCTGTTCGGCGCCACCGTGATCGTCATGCTGTTCCAGAACACGAGCTCGGCCATTCTGGTCGGCTTCGGCTTCGGTGGCTCCCTGCTCGCCCTCTTCCTCCGCGTCGGCGGTGGCATCTTCACCAAGGCCGCTGACGTCGGTGCCGACCTCGTCGGCAAGATCGAGGCGGGCATCCCCGAGGACGATCCTCGCAACCCCGCCACCATCGCCGACAACGTGGGCGACAACGTGGGCGACTGCGCGGGCATGGCCTCCGACCTCTTCGAGAGCTACGAGGTCACCCTGGTCGCCGCCATCATCCTCGGCGTCCCTGCCTTCGCCTCGATCGGTGCCAACCCGGCCCTCGGCCTGGTGTTCCCGGTGGCGGCCCGCGCCATCGGCGTGGTCGCGTCGATCGCCGGCGTCTACGCCGTGAAGGCGAAGGAGGGCGAGACCAACGCCCTCAAGCCGATCAACCGGGGCTTCCTCACCGCCGGCATCATCACCGTGGTGGGCGTGGGCGCCCTCGCCCTCGGCTACGTGGGCAACGACTACGACAACGAGGGCTGGAAGGTCTTCGGCGCCGTGGTCATCGGCCTCGTGCTCGCCCAGGTGGTCAGCCGCCTCACCGAGTACTTCACCGCCACGCACCACGCGCCGGTGAAGGAGATCGCCGAGTCCACCCGCACCGGTCCCGCCACCGCGATCCTGTCGGGCACCTCGACCGGCATGGAGAGCTCCGTCTACGCCATCATCGCCATCGCCCTCGCGATCGGCGTGGCGCTGGCCCTCGGGGGCGGCAACCTGCAGTTCTCCCTCTACCTCGTTGCCCTCTGCGGCATGGGCATGCTCGCCACCACCGGCGTCATCGTGTCCGAGGACACGTTCGGTCCGGTGTCGGACAACGCGGCGGGCATCGCCGAGATGTCCGGCGAGTTCCACGGCGAGCCCGAGCGGATCATGGTGAGCCTCGACGCGGTGGGCAACACCACCAAGGCCGTCACCAAGGGCTTCGCCATCGGCTCGGCCGTGATCGCCTCCGTGGCGATCTTCGCCAGCTTCATCGAGACGGCGGTGAACGAGATCATCACCACGGCGAACGGGTTCCCGGACGCCCGATCGATCATCCACACGGCGCAAGAGTCAAGCCGCGGCGTGTTCGACCTCCTGCCGATCAACGTGGCCGACCCGAAGGTCTTCATCGGTCTCCTCATCGGCGGCGCCGTGCCGTTCCTCTTCTCCGCCCTCGCCATCAACGCCGTGTCCCGCACGGCCGGCGTGGTGGTGCAGGAGGTGCGGCGGCAGTTCGCCGACGGACTGATCATGAAGGGCGAGAAGGAGCCCGACCATGGCCCGGTCATCGACATCTGCACCGCGGCCTCGCTCCGTGAGCTCGTCACCCCCGCCCTGCTCGCCGTGCTCACCCCGGTGATCGTCGGCTTCGGCATCGGCTTCACCGCACTCGGCGCCTTCCTGGTGGCCGTCATCCTCGTGGGCCAGCTCATGGCCAACTACCTGAGCAACTCGGGTGGGGCGTGGGACAACGCCAAGAAGTACATCGAGGACGGCAACGAGGGCGGCAAGGGCTCCGACGCCCACAAGGCCGCCGTCATCGCCGACACGGTTGGTGACCCGTTCAAGGACACGGCCGGCCCGGCGCTCAACCCGCTCATCAAGGTGATGAACCTGGTCTCGCTGCTCATGCTGCCGGCCATCATCAACATGTCCGACGTCGACCCGATCACCAAGATCGCCTCACCGACCGGTGGCGGCATCGCCATCGCCGGCGTGGCGCTGGTGATCCTCATCGCCTCCATCGCCTTCTCGAAGCGCAAGAAGGAGGGCTTCGGCGCCGACGAGCCGCTCGCCGCGGCCACCGCCGTCGACTGATCTGGACGACGACGATCAGCGCGAGACGGGCCCCGGCGTCGCCGGGGCCCGTGCGCGTGTGGTGCGCTGGTACGGTGCCGGCCAACGTGGCTTCGCACCTCCCCCCCAGGGACGGGAACGTCCGCCGCCGACCTCGTCGCTGGGCGGTCGCGGGGCTGGCGGTGGCCTGTCTGTCGACGGTCCTGGTCTTCGCGCCCGCGCCCCAGATCGTCAGCGCCGCCGAGGCCCAGGTGCACACGGAACGGGTCCACCTGAGCCCGCGGGGACCGGAGCGGGCGGACGACCCGATCGGCGTGGCCGCGGCGAGCAGCACCGAGGGCCGCGAGCTGCGGGCCGCTCTGGCGGCACCCGACCGGCGGACGTCACCGCGACGCACCGGTCGGATCAACGCGATCGGCATCACGCTGCCGGCGCCGCCCGAGAGCCCGGTCCTCGTGCGCGGGCGCGTGAACGGCGCGTGGACTCCGTGGTTCGAGCTCCCGTTCAGCGAGGGCGAGCAGCCGGACGGGCCATCGGGTGACGACCGCGCTGGCGTGCAGAGCGAGCCCGTCTGGCTCGGCGACGCCGACGCGTACGAGCTGGACGCGCCCGCGTCGGTCACCGGCGTCGACGTGCACGTCGTCGGTGAGGGCCCGGTGGAGCGCCGCGTCCAGCTGTCCCCCGCGACGGCCGGCGCGGCGGGAGCACCGAGCATCCAGCCTCGCTCGGCGTGGGCGGCACGCCCGCCCACGCAGACACCCTCGACCACAGCCGACCTCAAGCTGGCGATCGTCCACCACTCGGTGAGCGGCAACACGTACACGGCGGCGCAGGTGCCCCAGGTGATCCGCTCGGTGCAGGCGTACCACATGGACGCGCGCGGCTACACGGACATCGCGTACAACATCGTCGTCGACCGCTTCGGCCGAGCCTGGGAAGGGCGGGCCGGTGGGCTCACCAACGTCGTCCTCGGCGGGCACAGCCAAGGGTTCAACACGGGCACGGTCGGCGTCGTCGTGCTCGGCGACTACCGATCCGCCACCCCGTCCGCCGCCACCGTCGAGACGGTCGCGCGCGTGATCGCCTGGAAGTTCGCCCTCCATCACGTGGATCCGGCGTCGACGGTGCCCTTCACGAGCGCCGGTTCAGCCAAGTACCCCAAGGGCACCACGGTCACGCTGCCCCGCATCGTGGGGCATCGGGACGTCCAGTCCACGGACTGCCCGGGCGGGAACCTCTACGCCAGGCTCGGGTGGATCCGCACGCGCGTCGCCCAGCTCGTGCCGTCCTACCAAGCCGGCCTGGCGCCCGTGATGCTCGATGCGGACGTCACCGGCGACGGGCTGGTCGACCCGATCCAGTACCGACCTGGTCCCGGCGGGGACGCGCAGTGGCGCGCCACGCCCACGGGCACCCTCACGCGGCAGACGATCTCGACCTCGGGGACCTTCCGCCCCGTCGTCGGCGACTTCGACGGCAACGGGTTCTCCGACGTGATGTGGCATGCCACCGGCTCGGCGCGCGACTACGTCTGGTGGTCGGGTCCGACAGGGATCACGAGCCAGTCGCTCCAGGTCAACGGCTCCTTCGTGCCGATCGCGGGGGACTTCGACGGCAACGGCGTCGACGACATCTTCTGGTACGCGACCGGCCTGGCGCAGGACTCCGTGTGGTACTTCCGGACGGATCGCTCACACGTGACGCAAGCCGTGACGCAGGACCTGATCACGGGCGTGCCACTCGTCGGGGACTTCGACGGCGACGCGATCGACGACGTCTTCTTCTACGGGCCAGGCACGGCGGACGATCGTCTGTGGAGCGGCACCAGCAGCCGCACCTTCGTGGTGACACCGTTCGCGGTGAACCGCTGGTACGAGCCGGTTGCCCTCGACGCGACGGGCGACGGAGCCGAGGACATCCTCTGGTACGCGCCTGGGGAGACCACCTCGTACCGGTGGGAGTTCCAGCCCGACGGCTCCTTGATCTCGCGCACGCTCACCACCTCCGCGCTGCGGGGGCAGCCGACCGTGGGCGACTTCGACGGCGACGGTCTCGACGACGCCCTGATCATCGCTGCCGGGACGGCGTCCGACGCCGCCTGGTACTCCACGCCCACAGGGATCGATCAACGGGGCATGACCGTCACCGGCAGCTACTCGATGGCGACGGGACCGATGGACCTCGCCGTGGTCGGCAACACGGACGACGGGCTCCTCGTGGCCGTGACCGGCGCTGCGTACCAATGGCAGGGCACGACGAGCCGCACCTTCATCTCGACCCGGGTCAACTGACCCCGGGGCCCTCGGCGGCGCGCAGGAACGCGGGCCACTCGCCGCCGCCGTGGAGCAAGAGGTTCGCGCCGGTCACGTAGCCCGCCAAGGGGCTGGCGAGGAAGACCACAGCATCGGCGACCTCACCGGGAGCCCCGAACCGCCCGCTGGGAACGGTCGCGGCGACGCGGGCAAGCCCCTCCGCGCCGCCGTAGTGGTCGAGGCTGTCCTCGGTGGCCACCAGCCCGGCGGACACGGCGTTCACCCGCACCTTCGGCGCCCACTCCACCGCCAGCGACTGGGTGAGGTTGAGCAGGCCCGCCTTGGCGGCGCCGTACGCGGCCGTGCCGGGCGAGGGGCGCAACCCGCTGACGCTGGCCACGTTGACGATCGAGCCCCCGCTGTCCTGCTCCTGCATGACACGGTTGGCGGCCTGGGCCACGTGCATCGGGGCGAGGAGGTTCAGCCGGATGATCGCCTCGGTGAAGCGGGGTGACGCGTCGGCGGCATCCGCGGTCGGGGAGCCTCCGGCGTTGTTCACGGCGATGTCGAGTCGGCCGTGCGAGGCCACGATGCGCTCCACGAGCGCCCCCACCTGCTCGGGATCGCGCACGTCGCACACCTCGTACTCGTGCGGCGAGCCCGACGGCGTGTTCCTCGCGCACACGACCACCGTGGCGCCCGCCTCGGCGAGACGACCCGCGATCGCCGCGCCGATGCCCTTCGTGCCCCCGGTGACCAGGGCCACCTGCCCGCTCAGGTCGACGATGACGGCCATCGGCGGAAGGTGTACCAGACCCGCGCCCGCAAGTAGGTTCCTGACGCTCCGTCAGAACGATCACGAGGCTGCGCTGATGCCCATCACGAGCACCATCCACGACGACGGCATCGCCGAGGTCGTCATGGACAACCCACCGGTGAACGCGCTGACCGTGGCCGGGTGGTTCGACCTCGCCGACACCCTCGTCACGCTCGGGCGCGACGAGTCCGTGCGCGTCGTGGTGCTGCGCGCCGAGGGCCGGGGGTTCAACGCCGGGGTCGACATCAAGGAGATGCAGGCGACCGAGGGCTTCGACGCGCTGCTCGGCGCCAACCGAGGCTGCTACGCCGCCTTCGCGGCCGTCTACGAGTGCGCGGTGCCCGTCGTCGCCGCCGTCAACGGCTTCTGCCTCGGCGGCGGGATCGGCCTGGTCGGCAACGCCGACATCATCGTCGCGGCCGACGACGCCACCTTCGGGCTGCCCGAGGTCGACCGGGGCGCGTTGGGTGCGGCCACCCATCTGAGCCGCCTCGTGCCGCAGCACAAGATGCGGGCGATGGTGTACACGTCAGCCACCGCGACCGCCCAGGAGCTGCACCACTTCGGCTCCGTGCACGCCGTCGTGCCGCAGACCGAGCTGCGCGACGCCGCCCTCGTGGTGGCAGGTCAGATCGCCGCCAAGTCGCCGACGGTCATCCGGGCGGCCAAGGAGAGCCTCAACGGCATCGACCCGTGGGACGTGAAGCGCTCGTACCGGTTCGAGCAGGGCTTCACCTACGAGCTCAACCTCTCCGGAGTGGCCGACGAGCATCGCGCAGCCTTCGTGGCCAAGCGTGAGACGGACACCGGTCGCTGAGCGTGGTGAGGGACAAGCGCTGCACCGAGGAGGAGGCCGTCGGGGAGCTGGGCTCCGGCATGACGATCGGCATCGGCGGCTGGGGGTCGCGCCGCAAGCCGATGTCGGTGGTGCGGGCGATCCTCCGGTCGGACGTCACCGACCTCACCGTCATCAGCTGGGGTGGCCCCGACGTGGGGCTGCTCTGTGCCGCGGGCAAGGTGAAGCGACTCGTCTATGCGTTCGTCTCGCTCGACTCCATACCGCTCGAGCCCCACTTCCGAGCCGCCCGGCAGAGCGGGGCGATCGAGGACGAACCCTACGACGAGGGCATGTTCCTCCTCGGTCTGCAGGCGGCCGCATGGCGCGTGCCCTTCCTGCCCACGCGGGTGGGGCTCGGATCGGACATCCTGCGTGACAACGATCGCGTGCGGCTCGTGACGTCGCCCTTCGACGACGGCGAGCAGCTGGTGGCGGTGCCGGCGCTCACGATGGACGCCGCCTTCGTCCACATGAACCGAGCCGACGCCCGGGGCAACGGCCAGTACCTCGGCCCCGACCCGTACATGGACGACCTGTTCCTGGGCGCCGCCGAGCGGCGCTTCCTGTCGACGGAGAAGGTCATCGCCACCGAGGACCTCGCGAAGGAGGGCCCCCCGCAGACGCTCCTGATCAGCCGGCTGCTCGTGGACGGCGTCATCGAAGCGCCCAACGGCGCCCACTTCACGTCATGCGACCCCGACTACCCGCGCGACGAGGCGTTCCAGAGGCAGTACGCGGCGGCGGCGCGGTCCCCGGAGGGGTGGGCCGAGTTCCGGTCGGCGTGGCTCGATCTGAGCGAGGCGGACTACCAGGCCCGGCTCCGAGCTGACGGAGGTCCGTCGTGAGCGATCAGGTGGCCGGCCTCGTCGAGCGCGCCGACGTGTGCGTCGTGGCGATGGCGGAGTGCTTCCGAGGCGACGGCGAGATCCTCGCCAACCCGATCGGCACGATCCCCATGATCGGCGGCCGCCTCGCCCGGGCGACCTTCGAGCCCGACCTCGCCATGACCGACGGCGAGGCCCGTCTCATCGCCAACGACGAGGCGTTCGAGTGGCCAGGGGGCAAGATCGTCGAGCACTTCAACCCCTACCGCCAGATGTTCGGGTGGGTGTGGAACGGGCGGCGCCACGTGGTGATGGGTGGGTCGCAGATCGATCAGTACGGCAACCAGAACTTCGCCGCCATCGGTGACTACCAGCGGCCGAAGGTGCAGCTGCTCGGCTACCGAGGGGCGCCCGGCAACACGATCAACGACACCACGTCCTACTGGGTGCCCAACCACACCCCCGCAGTGCTGTGCGCGCACGTCGACACCGTGTGCGGCGTCGGGTACGACCGGGCCGCGGCGCTCGGCCCGCGCGCCGCCCGCTTCCACGAGATCCGCTTCGTGGTGACCAACCTGGCGGTGCTCGACTTCGAGACGGACGACCACCGCATGCGCCTCCGCTCCGTCCACCCCGGTGTCGCCACCCAGGAGGTGCAGGACGCGACCGGGTTCGACCTCGTCGTCCCCGACGGCGTGCCCACCACCCGCCTGCCGACCCCCGACGAGCTCGAGCTGATCGGCACCGTGATCGATCCTGCCGGCGTCCGCTTCACCGAGGTCCCCCGGACCTGAGGCCCCACTGACTCCTTCTGTGTGCGCCCAACACCGGCATCCGGTGTGCAGCGCACACAGAAGCCGTCGTCGGCATCAGTCGGCCTGGACGGCCACCCACGCACCGGCCGCGTCGTCCCATCGATCCCAGCGACCCTCGACCTCGTTCCACTGCGCGCCAGGAGGGCCGGTCTCGGGTTCCGCCGCGCGCGCGACGTCGGCCACCGGCTCGTGCTCGGCATCCAGCTCATCGGCGATCAGCAGGTCGCGCGCGAGCGTGGGACCCATCAGGTTCTCCTCCTCGGGCGCGATCCCGTCACCGGCGTCCCCCACCACGACCCACTCCTGCGCGTCCTCGTCCCAGTGCTCCCATCGCTGGTGGAGCTCGTCCCACTGGGCACCAGGCACGGGCGGCTCACCCGGGATGGCGTTCCGATGGAGGTCGTCGACCGGCTCGCTCGGCCCCTCGCCGGCGTGCGCGGCCATCCGTGCGTTGACGGAGCTGCCGTACGTCTCCTCGAAGTCGGACATGCACGCAGCGTAGGGTCGGCGGCTCCGTCGCGCTCGACACCGCCCGGTCGGGTTCGCCGTCCCTCGGGACCACCGGTAATCTGACGCAGTGTCAGATCCGCTGCACCCTGCGCTGCACACGCGGTTCTGCGACCTGGTGGGGTGCCGGCTGCCCGTCGTCCAGACGGGGATGGGGTGGGTGTCCGGCGCCCGCCTGACCGCCGCCACGAGTGCGGCTGGAGGCTTCGGGATCCTGGCCGCCGTCACGATGACGCCTGAGCAGCTGCGCGAGGCCGTCCGCGGCGTGAAGGCGCGTACCGACGCTCCCTTCGGCGTGAACTTCCGGGCCGACCAGCCCGACCTCGCGGACCGGGTGGCCTTCGTCGTGCGTGAAGGGGTGCGGCTGGTGTCGTTCGCCGGCGCTCCGACCACGGACGCGGTCGCCCGCTGCCACGACACCGGCGTCGTCGTCATGCCCACGGTGGGCGCCCGCCGCCACGCCGAGAAGGTCCTCGAGATGGGTGTCGATGCCGTCATCGCCCAGGGCGGTGAGGGCGGGGGACACACCGGGACGGTCCCGACCTCGCTCCTGCTGCCGCAGGTGGTCGACGCCGTCGGGGCCGAGATCCCGGTGCTCGGCGCCGGCGGCTTCCACGATGGCCGCGGCCTCGTCGCGGCGCTCGCCTTCGGTGCCGACGGGATCGCGATGGGCACGCGCTTCCTCCTCACGCAGGAGAGCCGTGTGCCGCCCGTGGTGAAGGCGCGCTACACGTCAGCGACCGTGTTCGACACCGTCGTCACCACCGCCCTCGACGGCGCGCCGCAGCGCGTGATCCGCACCGACGTCGTCGATCGCCTCGAGCGGTCGCCGTGGCTGCTGCGCTTCCCGCGGGCCGCCGTCGCTGCGCTGCGGTTCCGCAAGGAGACGGGAACCTCCCTGCGCGACCTGCTGCGCGAAGGCGCCGCGATGCGCCGGAACCAGGACCTCACGCTCAGTCAGCTCGCCATGGCCGCCAACGCGCCGATGCTCATCAAGGCGACGATGGTCGACGGCAAGCCGGAGGTCGGGATCCTCCCCACGGGCCAGGTCACGGGTGTGATCGACGAGCTCCCCACCGTCGCCGAGCTCCTCGCCCGCATCGAGTCCGATGCCGAGTCCACCCTGAAGCGACTGCAGTCATGACGCCTTCTGTGTGCGTGGATCATCGGCATGCGGTGCTGAGCGCACACAGAAGCAGTTGGGGTGGGGGTCGGGGGGTGTGGGCGTCTTGGATCTGACGTGGTCGAGCTCGGAGGAGGCGTTTCGGGAGGAGGCGCGGGGGTGGCTCGAGCGCAACCTGGCCGAGTGGCGAGCGGCCCACCGCGGCGAGCCGGCGTCAGGTGACACGCGGGAGGGGTTCGCGCAGCACCTCGACTGGGAGCGACGCCTCTTCGCCGATCGGTGGGCCGTGGTGTCATGGCCCGAGGCGCACGGTGGCCGGGGCGCGTCCCTGTGGGAGTGGCTGCTGTTCGAGGAGGAGTACTACCGGGCCGGGGCGCCGCCTCGGGTGACGCAGAACGGCATCTTCCTCCTGGCGCCGAGCATCTTCGAGTTCGGCACATCGGCGCAGCAGGACGGCATCCTGCGCCGGATGGCCGCGGCCGAGGATCTCTGGTGCCAGGGCTGGTCAGAGCCCAACGCGGGGAGCGACCTCGCCAGCGTCACCAGCAAGGCCCGCCGGATCGACGGCGGCTGGGTGCTCGACGGTCAGAAGACGTGGACCACGCGCGGCGCGTTCTGCACGCACCTCTTCGGCCTGTTCCGCAGCGATCCGGAGAGCACGCGCCACAAGGGCCTCATCTACCTCTTGATCCCGCTCGACACCCCGGGCGTGACCGTCCGCGGCTTCGGCCGCCTCGATGGCGACGAGGGCTTCGCCGAGGTCTTCTTCGACGATGCCTTCCTGGCTGACGACGCCGTCGCGGGTGGCGTCGTGCTCGGCGAGCCCGGGGGCGGGTGGGCGGTCGCGATGGCAACCGCCGGTTCTGAGCGCGGCCTCACGCTGCGCTCCCCCGGTCGGTTCCTCGCCACCGCCGAGCGGCTCGTCGCCCTCGCCGCGGAACACGGCGACGCTGCCCTACGGCGACGCGCGGCGACGGCGTGGATGCACGCCGACGCCTACCAGCAGCAGACGCTGGCCACCGTCACGAGGCTCGCGAGCGGCGCCAAGCCGGGCGCCGAAGCGAGCCTCACCAAGCTCTGGTGGAGCGAGCTCGACGTCGAGCTGCACCAGATCGCGCTCGACCTGCTCGGCCCCGAAGCAGAGGTCGAGGGCGCCTGGAGCAAGGGCTGGCAGTTCGCCCTCTCCGGGCCGATCTACGCCGGCACCAACGAGATCCAGCGCAACATCGCCGCCGAGCGCGTCCTGGGGCTCCCCCGATGAGGTTCGCGCTGTCGGACGACCAGGTCGCCTTCCGCGACGCGGTACGCGAGCTGCTGGCCAAGGAGGCCACGCCCGCGATCGTGCGCTCGGCGTGGGAGGCCCCGGCCGGCAAGCTCGATCGCGGCGTGTGGGACAGCCTCGATGCGATGGGCGTGCTGTCGCTGCTCGTGCCCGAGGCGGACGGTGGGATGGGGCTCGACGAGACCTTCCTCGTGCCGATCCTGGAGGAGGCCGGCCGCGCCGCCCTCCCGCACCCGATCGTGGAGACGGCCATCGTCGCCGCTCCCCTCCTGGGCGCCGGCTGCGGCATGGTGACGACGGACCTGGGCGGGCCGATCGTGCCGTGCGCGGCCGACGCCGACCGGTTGCTCCTGCGCTCGGAGCTGGGGCTCGTCGCCACCGACCGTGCCACCGTCGACCTGACCGCCGTGACCACCGTCGACGGCGGGCGACGGGCCGCTCGTGTCCGGCACGCCACGGGCGACCTCGTCACAGACGACCAGGCCGTCATCGCGCTGGCCGTCGACCGCGGGGCGCTCGGCACCGCGGCGGTGCTCGTCGGCCTCGGGCAGGCCATGCTCGACCTGACGGTCGGCTACGTGAGCGAGCGCCGGCAGTTCGGGCAACCCGTCGGCAGCTTCCAGGCCGTCAAGCACCACCTCGCCGACGCGGCCCTCGCGCTCGAGTTCGCCCGACCCGCCGTCCGCCGGGCCGCCTGGTCCGTCGCCCACGACGAGCCCACCAGGGCACGCGACGTGTCGATGGCCAAGGCGATGGCGTCGGACGCCGCCGAGCTCGTGGGGCGCAAGGCCCTGCAGTGCCACGGCGCCATCGGGTACACCGTCGAGGCCGACCTGCACCTCTACCTCAAGCGCACCTGGGCGCTCGCCCGCGCCTGGGGCGACACCGCCCACCACACCGACCGTGTCGCCGACGCCCTCACCCCGCAATCTGTGGCTCTCAGTTCCGGAGACCGGAAGTGACGACCACAGGTTCGGCCCTGCCCGACCCACCCCCGCAATCGGTGGTCGACCGTTCCGAAAACCGGAACGCTGGACCACAGGCTGCCGATCGAGGAGCCTGACCGCCATGTCCGAAGCCTTCATCGTCGATGCTGTCCGCACGCCCGTGGGCCGCCGAGGCGGGAGCCTCAGCCAGATCCACCCCGCCGACCTCGGCGCCCACTCCCTGCGCGCGCTCATCGAGCGCACGGGCATCGACCCTGGTGCCGTGGAGGACGTGGTGTTCGGCTGCGTCGACACGGTGGGAGGCCAGGCCGGTGACATCGCCCGAACCTGCTGGCTCGCCGCCGATCTGCCGGAGCACGTGCCTGGCACGACGATCGACCGGCAGTGCGGCTCCGCGCAACAGGCCATCCACTTCGCCGCCCAGGCCGTGATGGCCGGTGTCAACGACGTCGTCGTGGCGGGTGGCGTGCAGCAGATGTCGATGATCCCGATCAGCTCCGCCATGACGCTCGCGGCGGACCTCGGCTTCGACGACCCCTTCACGGGGTCGGAGGGCTGGGTGAAGCGCTACGGCACGGGCGAGGTCAGCCAGTTCAACAGCGCCGAGATGATCGCCGAGCGATGGGACTGCTCCCGTGACGACATGGAGGCGTTCGCCGTCGAGAGTCACGAGCGCGCCATCCGCGCCACGCAGGAGGGACGCTTCGAGGGTGAGATCGCGCCGCTCAACGGGCTGGCCCACGACGAGGGCCCCCGCGAGCCGAACTGGGAGAAGATCCGCTCGCTCCAGCCCCTCACTGAGGGCGGACGGGTGACGGCAGCCGTCGCCTCCCAGATCTCCGACGCGTCAGCGGCTCTGCTCATCGTCAACGAGCAGGCGCTGAAGGACCATGGCCTCACCCCGCGGGCCCGCATCCACCACATGAGCGTGCGGGCGGACGACCCGATCTGGATGCTCACGGCCCCCATCCCCGCCACCCGCCACGCGCTGGAGAAGGCGGGGATGTCGATGGACGACATCGACGTCGTCGAGATCAACGAGGCCTTCGCATCCGTGGTGATGGCGTGGGAGAAGGAGCTGGAGGTCGATCACGGAAAGGTGAACGTCAACGGCGGCGCCATCGCCCTCGGGCACCCCCTCGGGGCCACCGGCGCTCGCCTGATGACGACCCTGCTGAGCGAGCTCGAGCGCACCGGCGGCCGCTACGGCCTCCAGACCATGTGCGAGGGCGGCGGACAGGCCAACGTCACCATCATCGAGCGCCTCTGACCTCCGGCCGAGGCGGGGCGAGGATCGGGCACCACCGCCGCCACCACGTCGGAGTCAGGCGTCTGCGATGATGCCGTCACCACGTCACCGCAGACCGGGAGGACCATGAGCGCACACGACCTCGTCATCCGAGGCGGGACCGTCGTCGACGGGACGGGTGCTCCGGCGCGGACCGCAGACGTCGCGATCTCCGGCGGGGTGGTCACCGAGGTGGGCGCGGTCGACGGCACGGGCCGCGAGGAGGTCGACGCCGACGGCGCCCTCGTAACCCCCGGCTTCGTCGACATCCACACCCACTACGACGGCCAGGCCACGTGGGACGAGCAGCTCACGCCCTCGTGCTGGCACGGCGTCACCACCGTGGTCATGGGGAACTGCGGCGTCGGCTTCGCCCCTGTCGCCCCGGACCGCCACGAGTGGCTGATCGGGCTGATGGAGGGCGTGGAGGACATCCCCGGAGCCGCCCTCAGCGCGGGCATCCAGTGGGGCTGGGAGAGCTTCCCCGAGTTCCTCGACGTGCTCGAGCAGCGCTCCCACGCGATGGACCTCGGCACGCAGGTCCCGCACGGAGCGGTCCGGGGCTACGTGATGGGCGAGCGCGGGGCCCGGAACGAACCGGCCACGCCGGAGGACATCGCGGCGATGGCGGCCATCGTGAAGGCCGGCGTCGAGGCCGGCGCGCTCGGCTTCTCGACGAGCCGCACGCTGGCGCACCGCGCCATCGACGGCGAGCCCGTCCCCGGCACCTTCGCCGCGGAGGACGAGCTGTTCGGCATCGGCCAGGCGCTCGGCGAGCTCGGCACCGGCGTGTTCGAGCTCGCGCCCGCCGGGATCCTGGGCGAGGACCTCGCGGCGCCCGAGCGCGAGATGGACTGGATGCAGCGGCTCTCCGCCGCCATCCAGCGTCCGGTCACGTTCGCGCTGAGCCAGAACAACGCCGACCCCGAATCGTGGCGGCGGCTCCTCGACCTCTCGGCGGACGCGGCCGCCCGGGGCCTCAACGTTCGTCCCCAGGTGCACGGTCGCACCGTGTCGCTGCTCCTCGGGTTCCAGACCTTCCACCCACTCGCCTTCACGCCGGCCTGGAGCTCGGCCGGCCTCGGCCTCCTCCCCTGGCGGGAACAGGTGGCGCGCATCGCAGCCGACCCCGACCTCGCGGCGCGCATCGTCGCCGACGCGAGGACGATGCGGGCCGACCCGATGATCAGCTTCATGCGGCCGAGCCGCATCTACGTCCTCGGTGACCCACCCGTCTACGAGCCCGGGCCCGAGCGCAGCGCCCGTGCGATCGCGGAGGCGAGAGGCGTCGACGAGTGGGAGATGCTGCTCGAGCTCCTCCTCGGCGACGGCGGACGGGAGCTGCTCAACACCCCGGTGCTCAACTACACGAACGGCAACCTCGACGCCGTCGGGGAGATGCTCCAGCACCCGACCTCCGCGTTCGGACTCGGCGACGGCGGCGCCCACGCGGGGCAGACGTGCGATGCCTCGACCACCACGTTCCTGCTCACCCACTGGTCGCGTGACCGCGACCACGGGCGGCTCACCGTCGAGCAGGCGGTGCACAAGATGACCCAGGCCACCGCCACCCTCTATGGCCTCGGCGATCGCGGCGTGCTCGCGCCGGGGTTCGTCGGCGACGCCAACGTCATCGACTACGAGCGCCTCCAGCTGCGGCGACCCGAGCTGGTGAGCGACCTTCCGGGCGGGGCCAGCCGCCTCGTGCAGCAGGCCGATGGCTACGTGGCGACGATCAAGTCCGGTGTGCGCACCTTCGTCGAGGGCGACGACACGGGTGCCCGCCCCGGCGCCTTGCTCAGAGGCGCTCGATGATCCTGACGCCCAAGGAGACCGCCGCCGCGTTCTGGGCGGCGCTCTACGACCGCGACTGGTCTCGCATCCGGTCGTTCTTCGGACCCGAGTCGATCTACTACGACGTCCCGACCGGCCCGTCGAGCGCCGGCGTCGGGCCGGACAGCATCGAGGCGAGGCTCCGGCTCGGTCTCGAGGGCCTGGTCGGCTACGAGCACATACCCGGCGTGGTGGCTGAGGGTCCGGACGGCGTCGTGGTCATGGAGCACACCGAGGTGTGGAGGTGGGCCAGCGGCGAGACCGTGGCGCTCCCGTTCGTGTCCGTCCAGCGCATCGTCGACGGGACGATCGTCCTCTGGAAGGACTACTGGGACTTCCAGACCCTCATGGGAGCAGCGCCGGCGGCCTGGCACGAGCGCCTCGACACCGCTGACCTGTCGTGGGTGGTCGACGTCACCGGTCGTGCCTAGGGCGGTTGCGGTCCGCCTTGGGTCAGCCTGGGCGCCCCAGCACGTCGAACCGAACCAAGCAGTCAGATCCGTTCGATCGCTGAGCAGGATTCTTCGCGAGGCTGTCGTTCTGGCCTCCCGTCGATCGTCGTGGAGACGATGACCGGCGGCAGGCGCCGGCGCTCCACAGGAGGACAGCACATGCCCCAGTACCTCGCCCTCATCTACGGTCCCGCGGACCAGCAGGCCGCAACCCCGGAGGACTATGACGGCGACGTCATGGCCGACTACTTCGCCTTCGGCGACGCGGCCGGCGCCGCCGGCGTGATGGTGGGCGGCAACGCCCTGCAGCCGACGGACACGGCCACGACCGTCAGCGTCCTGGGCGGCAAGGGCGGCGAGGTCGTGACGACCGACGGCCCGTTCGCCGAGACCAAGGAGGTCCTCGGGGGCTACTACCTCCTCGACTGCCAGGACCTCGACCAGGCCATCGCCTGGGCGGCCAAGATCCCCGGCGCCTGGCTGGGGAAGGTCGAGGTCCGCCCGGTCGTCGTCTTCGAGTAGAGCGCCGTGTCGGACGCGGGGGGTGCCGTCGCCGAGGCGATCCGGGCCGAGGGTGGCCGCGTGGTGGCCACCCTCACCCGGCTCCTCGGCGACATGGATGCCGCGCAGGACGCCCTGCAGGAAGCCGCCCTGACCGCGATCGAGCGATGGCCGGCGGACGGCGTGCCGCGCAACCCGGCGGCGTGGCTCACGACGACCGCCCGCCACAAGGCCCTCGACCGGCTCCGTCGCGAGGACCGCCGCGGCGAGAAGGAGATCCGCGCCATGCAGCAGCTCGAAGGTGCTGACGACGCCCCCCTGCCGGAGTCGGTCGTCCGGGACGACCTCCTGCGCCTGGTCTTCACGTGCTGCCATCCTGCGCTCGCGCCGGAGGCCAGGGTTGCCTTGAGCCTGCGAACGCTCGGCGGGCTCACCACGGCGGAGATCGCCCGAGCGTTCCTCGTCCCCGAGGCCACCATGTCGCAGCGGCTCGTGCGGGCCCGCCGGAAGATCGCCGGTGCCGCCATCCCGTACCGGGTGCCCGCCGACCACGAGCTGCCGGAGCGGCTGCCGGCGGTGCTCGCCGTCGTCTACCTCGTCTTCACCGAGGGCCACACGGCGTCGTCCGGTGCCGCGCTCGTGCGAGTCGACCTGTGCGACGAGGCGGTCCGGCTCGCCCGCCTGCTCGCCGAGGTCCTGCCCGACGAGTCCGAGGTGCACGGCCTGCTCGGACTGCTGCTGGTGACGGACGCTCGCCGGGCAACGCGGCTCGATGTCGAGGGCGACCTGGTGCTGCTCGCTGACCAGGACCGCTCAGCCTGGGACCGCACGCTGATCGACGAGGGGCACGCCCACATCGAGATCGCGCTCCGGCGGGCGGCCGGGAAGCCTGGGCCCTACGCGCTGCAGGGCGCGATCGCCGCCATCCACTCGCTGTCGCCGTCGTGGGAGGCAACCGACTGGGACCAGGCCGTCGAGCTCTACGACCTCCTGGCTGCGATCCACCCCACCCCGGTGGTGCGTCTCAACCGCGCGGTGGCGGTGGCGGAGCGAGACGGGCCCGAGGCGGGACTCGCCGAGATCGACGCCCTCGAGGAGCTCGGCGCCTTCCACCTGTGGCACGCGGGCCGAGCGGAGCTGCTTCGGCGCCTCGGGCGAGGCGAGGAGGCGGCCGCGGCCTACCACGCCGCCCTCGACTGCCGGCCAAGTGACACGGAGCGCCGGTTCCTGGAGCGGCGCGCCGCGGAGGTCACGCGGACCTGAGGCGTGCTCATCCCTGGCCGAAGCGCGCGCTGAGCGCGATGGCCGCCGCCGTGGCGACGTTCACCGAGTCCACGCCGGGAGCCATCGGGATCCGAACCCGACGGTCGACCGCCCCGAGCGCGCCGGCGCTCAGGCCCGGCCCCTCGGCTCCCAGCACGAGGGCCACGCGCTCTGGCGGATCGGCCGCCAGCGTGGCGACCGGTACCGCATCAGCGGCCGGGGTCAGCGCCACGGTCGTGAAGCCGAGGCCCCGTAGATCCGCCAACGCCGCGGGCCACTCGTGCGCGCGGGTGAACGGGACACGCAGCACGTGCCCCAACGAGACTCGGGTGGAGCGCCGGTAGAGCGGGTCGGCGGTGGCGGGGTCGAGCACGACGGCATCCACGCCGAACGCGGCCGCGTTGCGGAACAGCGAGCCGATGTTCTCGTGATCGTTGACCGCCTCGAGGACGAGGATCGTGCGCGCTCCGGCCACCAGGTCGGTCAGCGCCGGCAGCACCGGTCGCTCGGCCACGGCGAGCACGCCTCGGTGGAAGTGCACGCCGGTCAGCTCCGCCATGGCCGCTGCCGGCATCGCGAACAGGGGAACGTCGCCACCGAACCGAGCGGTCATCTTGTCGACGTGCTCCTCGGCCACGAGGACGGACCGAGTCACGTAGCGGGACTCGAGGAGCGCCTCCACCGAGAGCGCGCCCTCGAGGGTGAAGATGCCGCGGCCGCGCTCCACGGCCATCCGGCGGGACGGCTCACGGAGGTGGCGGTAGTCCGCCAGACGAGGGTCCTCGAGGCTGGAGACCCGTTCGACCGGCACCTCAGCCGGCGAGCGGCTCGAGCACCTCGGCCAGGGGCTCGAGCACGCTCGGCGTGTGCGGGGTCGGGAGGTACACGATGCCGAGCTGGATGCCAGCCTCCTCGGCCGCCGCGACCTGCGCTTCGATGGCGGCAGGGTCGCCCACGTCGACCCGGAGGTGCGTGGAGATCAGGATCTCCGCAGGGTCCCGTCCGATCTCTGCGCACCGCTGGTGCAGCACCTCGATCGAGTCCCGGAGCTGCTCCGGCGACCCACCGGGATGGTTCCAGTGCTGCGCCCAGCGGGCCACCGAGCGCAGGGTCCGGTGCGGACCGCTCCCCCCGATGCAGATCGGCGGATGGGGCTGCTGCACGGGCTTCGGCTCACAGCGAGCGTCGCGGAGCTGGTAGTGCCGCCCGTCGAAGCTGGACACTGTGTTGGCCAGCAGGCTCGTGATCACCTCGAGCGCCTCGTCGAAGCGATCGAAGCGCTCCTTGAGCGGTGGCAGGTCGATCCCGTAGGCATCGCACTCCTCCTGGTTCCAGCCCGCGCCGAGGCCGAGCTCCAGCCGCCCGCCGGAGATGACGTCGAGCGTGGCGGCCATGTTGGCGAGGACCGCGGGGTGTCGATACGGGTTGCCGGTCACGAGCACGCCGACCCGGATCCGCTGGGTGGCCTGCGCCAGCGCCGTGGTGGCGATCCACCCCTCGAGACAGGGGCCCGTGGGGTCGGAGAAGATCGGGTAGAAGTGGTCGAAGGTCCAGGCCGACTCGAACAGCTCGATGTCGTCGGCGGCCCGCCACACCTCGAGCATGTCCGCCCACCGCGTGTCCTGGGGCGAGGTCTTGATCGCGAAGCGCATGGCCGCAGCCTCTCACGCCGCCGAGGTCGTGGGCCCGTGCCATGCTCCCTGCGTGAGAGCCGTCGTGTGCCAGGAGTTCGCCCCCATCGACCGGCTCGTCGTCGAGGAGCGCCCTGACCCCGACGCGTCGCCCGGCAAGGTCGTCGTGGCCGTGCGCGCGGCGGGCGTGAACTTCGTCGACGGCCTCTTCGTGCAGGGCAAGTACCAGATCAAGCCGCCCCTCCCCTTCACCCCCGGTGGTGAGGTCGCGGGCGATGTCGTGGCGGTGGGCGACGGGGTCGACACGGTCGCCGTCGGAGACCGAGTGCTGGCGATGCCGTGGCTCGGCGGGTTCGCGTCGCACGTCGAGCTGGCTGGCGGCGGCGTCGTGCCGATCCCGGGCGCGCTGTCCTACGGTCAGGCCGCGGCCCTCGTGCAGAGCTACGGCACGATGCTCTTCTCGCTCACGAGGCGCACGCAGGTGCGAGAGGGGGAGTGGGTGCTCGTGCTGGGCGCGGGCGGCGGCATCGGGCTGGCCGCGATCGACGTCGCCCGCCACCTCGGGGCGCGGGTGATCGCCGCTGCGTCATCGGAGGAGAAGCTGGCGGCGGCGCGCGCGGCGGGCGCCGAGGCGACCATCGCCTACGAGACGGAGGACCTGAAGGCGCGTGCCAGGGAGCTGTCCGGCGGCGGCGTCGACGTGGTGGTCGACCCGGTCGGGGATCGCTTCGCCGATCCCGCGCTGCGCGCCCTGGGCTGGATGGGCCGCTACCTCGTGATCGGGTTCGCGGGCGGCGAGATCCCCCGGCTGCCGGTCAACCAGGTGCTGCTGAACAACCGCACGCTGGTGGGCGTCGACTGGGGCGCGTGGACGATGCGCGACCCAGCCGGGAACCAGGCGCTGCTCGGCGAGCTGATGGAGCTGGCGGGATCTGGCGCGCTCCACCCGGTGAAGCCGCACGAGTATCCCCTCGACGATGTCGTTCGCGCCCTCACCGACCTCCAGGAGCGCAAGGTGGCCGGCAAGGTCGTCCTCATCCCGTAGCCCACCCTCCGAGCGGATGTCCTGGTTCTGTGTGCGCCCAGCACCGGATGGCGGTGCGCAGCGCACACAGATCGACTTGGGATGCTGCCATGATCTGCGCCATGGCTGGGATCTGCGCGGGGCGCGTCGTCATCATCACCGGATCGGGCCGCGGGCTCGGGCGGGCGCACGCGCTGGCACTGGCTGCCGAGGGCGCTCGGGTGGTCGTCAACGACCTCGGGTGCGAGCTCGACGGGACCGGCGGCGGCACCGGGCCCGCAGGCGAGGTCGTGGCGGAGATCCGCGCCGCCGGGGGGGAGGCGATCGCCAACGGCGACGACGTGGCCGACTTCGCCGGCGCCGCTCGCATGGTGGCCGCCGCGCTCGACGGCTTCGGTGGGCTCGACGTCGTGGTGAACAACGCCGGGTTCGTGCGCGACCGCATGTTCGCCAATGCGGCCGAGGACGAGTGGGACGCCGTGATCCGCGTCCACCTGAAGGGGCACTTCGCGGTGGCCCGCCATGCCGCCGCGCACTGGCGCGACCAGGCCAAGGCCGGCCACGCCGTCGACGCCCGCATCATCAACACCAGCTCGGGCGCCGGCATCCTCGGCTCGGTCGGGCAGGCCGCCTACTCCGCCGCCAAGGCCGGCATCGCCACCCTCACGCTCGTGCAGGCGGCCGAGCTCGGTCGCTACGGCGTGACCGCGAACGCGCTGTGCCCTGCCGCCCGCACGCGCATGACGGAGGGCGTCTTCACCGAGATGATGGCCACGCCGGACGAGCCGGATGCCTTCGACGCCATGGCCCCCGAGAACGTGTCGCCGCTCGTCGTGTGGCTCGCGTCGGCGCAGTCGGCCCACGTGACCGGGCGCGTGTTCGAGGTGGAGGGCGGCACGGTCGGGATCGCCACGGGGTGGCAGCACGGGCCCACCGTCGACAAGGGGGCCCGCTGGGACGCCGCCGAGCTGGGGCCCGTCGTCGACGACCTCCTGGCTCGGGCGCCGGCACCGGCTCCCGTCTACGGCACTACGCGCTGACGAGACGGAGGACGTCGGTCGGCGAGGCTGGTCCGTCGTGGACGACCTCGCCGTCGCGGAGCGCGATGCAGCGGTCGACGCGCTCGACGAAGGAGGGGTCATGGGTGGCCACCACGATGGCTGCCCCGTCGGCGTGGAGCTCGTCGAAGATGCCGAGCAGTGCCTCCTTGCCGGGCGCATCGAGCCCGACGAAGGGCTCGTCGACGAGGAGGATCTCGAAGGGGCGGACCAGGCCGAGCGCGATCGAGGCCTTCTGCCGGAGGCCCCGGCTGAAGCGGGCCGGCAGATCGTCCGCGCGGTGCGAGAGCCCCAGGCGCTCGAGCACCTCGTCGAAGTCGGCGGCATCGGCCGTGACGCCGTGGAGCGCGGCGATGTAGGCGAGGTGCTCGCGCACCGACAGGTCGTCGTAGAGCACCGGCTCGTCCGGCAAGAAGCTCGCGGCGGCCCGCGCGAGCGACGATCCGGCGGGCTCGCCCGCGATGGTGATCGCGCCCTCGGTGAGGTCGAGCAGCCCTGCGGCCAGGCGAAGGAAGGTGGACTTGCCCGACCCGTTGTGACCGACGAGCGCGATGGCCTGTCCGGCCGGCACGCGGAGCGTCAGGGGCTCCAGGGCGACGAGGTCGGCGTACGCCTTCGATGCCCCGTCGGCCTCGAGCACCGCGGGTCGGCCGTCATGCTTGGGCAACGGAGGACTCCTTCAGCTGCGACCGGTACCAGGTCGCGATGTCGTCACGTACTCGCACCCACCCGCACACGCCGACGAACAGCGCAACCACGAGCATCGCGATCGGCGCGGCACCGCTCGCCCCGGTCTCGCCCTGCTCGATGGCGTCCCGAGCCAGGAGGATGGGGACGACGCCGAAGATCGCGATGGCAGGAGGCCAGGCGGTGCGGAAGGCGAGCCGCATCCCCTGAGCTTCGGGAGGCGCCAGTGACCAGCTCCCACTCGAGCTCGGAGGCTCCGACAGCACGCTCACCAGCGCGGCGGCCAGCCCGCCGAGGGTCAGCGGGACAAGGCCGATCAGCCTCACCTCGAGCGGTACGTGCCCGCTGCCGGGCAGGCCGACCACGCCGATCGCCACGGCCGCGACGAGGAGCTGACCCACGAACCCCATCGGCACGTGGCGGAGGTGGATGGCCGCCGGCTCGAGCGGTGAGGCATCGCGGCGGCTCGGGTGGTCGACCTCCTGGGCGAGAGGCTCGACGGTGTCGAGCCCGGCCACGAACAGTGCCAGCCCGACCAGGACGATCAGCGGCGTGGTGCCCGCCCACATGCCTCGCAGGCAGAGGCCTGCGATCGCGCCGAGCAGGAGCAGACGGGCCCCTCGAGCGGCGGGGAACCGCAGCACTCCTCGCAGGCCTCGCACGAACACAGGCAGGCGACCCGTGCCCCGGACCTGCAACCGAACCCACGGACGCAGGCGAGGCAGCTCCATGGCGAGCTGGCGACGGAGCACGATCACCGTGCGGAGATCGTGGAGCGTGGCGGCGAACCGGAGCTGTCCGACCAGGGTCGAGCGTCGTTCGGCGGCCTCCAGGCTCACCCGACCCACGAGGGCCAGCCCGGCCAGCACGAGCGCGACGGCCACGACGATCGGCACCAGCCCGGACACGTGGAAGCGCAACGGCCACAGGACGAGGTCGCCGAACGGAGCGGTCGGGCTCGTGGCGATCGCCCCGACACCATCCGCCACCGCGAGAGCGAGCAGCACGAGGCCGACCAGCGACGCGACCCAGCGGTGCAATCGCGTGCCGCTTGCGATGAGGGCGGTGCCGACGAACAACCCGGCCAGCGTCATCCCGGCGATGGCGCCGGTCGCCACCCACGCGAGGGCGCTCCCGGGCAGGCGCTTGGCGGCCATGTCACCGGCGATCCCCCCGACGATCAGGCCCACGAAGGCGAGGAACCTCAGCTGACGCACGGCGGGAGCGCGGAGAGCCGTCGTGCGATCGACAGGCGCCAACAGCACATGGCGCACGTCCGCTCGCTCCAGGGCCAACGGGCCACCGCGGCTGCCGGATCGCAGTCCCAACGCGATCGCGAACGCGGCGGTCAGCCCGATCCATCCCGGTCCGTCGAGCCGCACCTGGGCGATCTGGGCGGCGTCAAGTGGGTCGTCGCCGACCATGCTCGACAGCACTGCGACGGCGACGAGGCTCAGGATGCCCGTGAGGTACGCCTGGTAGAACGCGTCGATCCAGTGGATGTCCTTCGTCCGCTTCTGCCCGCGGAAGCGGCGCCAGTCCTCGAGGTTGCCCTCGAGGTCGGCGTCGGGATCGGCCGTCTGGAGCAGAGCCGTGGCTACAACCTCTCGATGACCATGGCCATGCCCTGGCCCCCACCGACGCACATGGACTCGAGGCCGTAGCGGCCGCCCGTGTCCTCGAGGCCGTTGATGAGGGTGGTCATGATGCGGGCACCGGTCATGCCGAACGGGTGGCCGAGGGCGATGGCGCCGCCGTTCACGTTGAGCTTCTCGGGGTCGATGCCGAGGTGCTTCATCGACGGGAGCACCTGGGCGGCGAAGGCCTCGTTGATCTCGACGAGGTCGATGTCGTCGATGGTGAGGCCGGCGCGGCCGAGGGCCTGGCGGCAGGCCTCCACCGGGCCCATCCCCATGATCTCAGGGTTGAGACCGGTCACGCCCGACGAGACGATGCGGGCGAGAGGCGTGAGGCCGAGCTCGTTCGCCTTGGTGTCGCTCATCACCACGACCGCGGCGGCGCCGTCGTTCAGCGGGCAGGCGTTGCCAGCCGTGACCTTGCCGTCGGGACGGAACACGGGCTTCAGCTCGGCGAGCTTCTCGACAGTCGTGCCGGCGCGGGGGCCGTCGTCCTTCGACACGACCGTGCCGTCGCTCAGCGTCACCGGTGTGATCTCCCGGTCGAAGAAGCCGCGCTCCTGGGCGGCGACGGCCCGTTGCTGCGAGCGGGCGCCCCACTCGTCCATCTCCTCACGGGTGACGCCCTCGGCGAGGACGACGTTCTCCGCCGTCTGGCCCATGGCGATGTAGATGTCCGGGAGGCCCGCGGGCGGCGCCCAGCTGCTGGCGCCCTGGCTGCGCTCGGCCGTGGTGGCCTCGGCGTCGGCGAACAGCGGGTTGTGGGGCCCGGTGTCGGACGCGCCGTGCATGTAGCGGCTCACGGTCTCCACACCGGCGGCGACGAACACGTCGCCCTCGCCCGCCTTGATCGCGTGGGCGGCCATCCGGATGGTCTGCAGGGACGACGAGCAGTACCGGTTGACGGTCACGCCGGGCACATCCGGGAGCCCCGCCAGCAGCGCGGCCACTCGGGCGACGTTGTAGCCGGCCTCGCCACCCGGCTGGCCACAGCCGACGATGACGTCCTCGACGGTCTGGGGATCCAGCGACGGCACCTTGCCGAGCACGTCCTTGATGATGAAGCCCGCCAGGTCGTCAGGGCGGCACTCGGTGAGGCTCCCCTTGTTCGCACGGCCGATGGGCGTGCGGGCGGTGGCGACGATGACGGCTTCGGGCATGCGAGCCCCTCCTGTGCGGGTCGAGATCCATGTGGCGGTTCAGTCTGTCCCCCACCGGTGCCCGCTACCAGTCGAGGGACGGCTGTCGCACCCCGTGCCTAACGTGACGGCCGTGTCGCTGTTCGACGATCCCTCCGTGGGCACGATCCCCGAGCCCACCTTCTCCGTCACGGAGCTGGCCGATGCCATCGGCAACGCGGTGCGTGCCGCCTTCCGGGACGAGGTCTGGGTGCGGGGCGAGATCCGCGACCTCAAGCGAGCACCCTCGGGTCACGTCTACTTCACGATGACCGACGGCACCGCCTCGCTCGACGTGATGCTGTCGTCACGAGCCAAGGGCGCGGTCAACCAGACGCTCACCGACGCCGGCGGTGGGGTGCGGATGACGGACGGCACCGACGTGCGCATCCGGGGCCGGCTCGACTGGTACTCCCCCCGCGGCCAGCTCCAGCTGCGGATGACGGCCATCGACCCGGCCTACACCCTCGGCCAGCTCGAGGTGGCTCGGGCGGCGCTGTTGGCGCGACTCGCCGAAGAGGGGCTGCTGCGCGCCAACGGCACGCTGACCATGCCGTTGGCTCCGTTGCGGGTCGGGCTCGTCACGAGCGAGGGCTCCGCGGCCGAGGCCGACTTCCTCGACGAGCTGCGCCGGAGCGGGTTCGCGTTCCATGTGCTCCGCGTCGACACGCGCGTGCAGGGACCGGATGCCCCGCGGTCGATCGGCTCCGCCATACGGATGCTGTGCACCCACCCTCTCGACGTGCTCGCGCTCGTCCGCGGCGGCGGCGCACGCACCGACCTGGCCGCCTTCGACGACGAGGCTGTCGCGCGGGCCATCGCCGGGTGCCCCGTACCCGTCCTCACCGGCGTCGGCCACGAGGTCGACACGTCCGTAGCGGACGAGGTGGCCCACACCACGGCCAAGACGCCGACGGCCTGTGCCCAGCTGCTCGTCGCCCGCGTGGGCGCCCTCGCCGGCCGCCTCGACAGCACATGGGCGGCCATCGCCACGCGAGGTGTGCGCAACGTGGCCCTCCACGACGATCGCCTCGTGAGCCAGGCCCGGCACCTGTCGCGGAGCGCGCGGGTGGCGCTGGATCGAAGCGGAGCGCGGTTGGAGGTCGTCGCCGATCGATCCCGCCGTGCGTCGCAGGCCGGTCTCGACGCCGCGAGTCGGCGGCTCGAGGAGCACCGCGGCCGCATGACCGGCGCCGCGCGCTCGCACCTGCGCTCTGCCGAGGCGCACGTGGCCACCGACGAACGCCGGGTGGCCCACCGGGCGCCCCGTGCCCTCGCCGAGTCCGAGCGCTCGATCGGTGGGCTCGAGGCGCGCCTGCGGGCGCTCGACCCCGACCGGACCCTGGCGAGGGGTTGGTCGATCACCCGCGGCCCGGACGGGCAAGTGCTCCGCTCCGCCGCCGGCCTGTCCCCCGGCGATGAGATCACGACCGTCCTGGCACAGGGTCAGGTCCGCTCTACGGTGTCCTCTGATGGCTGACGACGCGGCACCCGAGATCGGCTACGCCGAGGCCCTGGCCGAGCTCGAGGCGATCCTCGAGGAGATCGAGGACGACGCTGTCGACGTCGACGTGCTGGCGGCCCGCGTCAAGCGAGGCGCCGAGCTCCTCCGGGTCTGCCGGGCCCGCATCACCGCCGCCAAGGTGGAGGTCACGCAGATCGTCGCCGAGCTCGATCCCGGAACCGCGGACGACCCCGGCTGATCTGCGTCGCGCCTGGTCCCGTACGATGCCGGGGCCATGATCCGATCCTCGATTCCGGTTCCGCCGAGCCTCCTCACCGTGGCCGAGCGCGTCGAGCAGCGCCTCGACGCCTTGCTCACCGAGGAGACCCGTCGTTGGGCAGAGCTGAGTGGCGACCTGGTGGCACCGCTGGAGTCGCTGCGGTCGCTCGTGATGGGCGGGGGCAAGCGGCTCCGCCCCGCGTTCTGCTTCTGGGGCTACCTGGCGGCGGACGGAGACCCGGACGACCCTCAGGTGATCGAGGCGGGGGCGGCCCTCGAGATGCTCCAGGCCTTCGCCCTCGTCCACGACGACGTGATGGACGGCTCCGCGACGCGGCGGCGCGCTCGCACCGCGCACCTCGTGTTCGGCGACCGCCATCTGGAGGCCGTCTGGCGCGGTGAACCCCGCCGGTTCGGCGAGGGCGTTGCCATCCTCATCGGCGACCTGGCCCACGTGTACGCCGATCGGCTGCTCGCGGGCGCCTCCCCTTCGGTCAAGGCCGTGTGGGACGAGCTGCGCATCGAGCTGAACGTCGGCCAGTACCTCGACATCCTCGGCACGGCGCGACGAGACACCGACCACGACGGGGCCCGCCTCATCGCGCGGTACAAGTCGGGCAAGTACACGATCGAACGGCCGCTGCACCTGGGCGCGGCCCTCGCCGGCCGGCTCGAGGAGCTGCAGCCCTCGCTGTCGGCCTACGGAGATCCCCTCGGCGAGGCGTTTCAGCTCCGCGACGACCTGCTCGGCGCCTTCGGCGAGGAAGCGGCCACCGGAAAGCCGGTCGGCGATGACTTCCGCGAGGGGAAGCCCACGCCGCTCCTGGCCGTCGCCACCGCCAACGCCAACGACGCCCAGGCGGCGGTCCTCGCGGAGATCGGGCAACACGACCTCTCCGACGAGGGGATCGTGCGCCTCCAGGAGGTGGTCGTCGCCACCGGGGCCGTCGACGCGATCGAGGCCACCATCGACGCGTTGACCGACACGGCCATCGCCGCCATCAAGGTCGCCGAGATCCCAGCCGAGGCCCGCGGGGCCCTCGTCGACCTCGCCCAGTTCGTCGCCTGGCGGGAGGAGTAGGTCGTCGTCGCTCGCCTGCGGCGAGCTCCTCCGAGCTTGAGTGGTGCGCCTTCGGCGCGCCCCGCTCCCCTCCGCGGCACTCGTGCGCGCCTTGCTCCTGGGGCTAGCGGAAGAGCTCCAGGGCTTCTTCGAGGGTGCACTCCGTGACGCCGGGCTCGGCGATCACGCCTTCCAGCCACGGCGGCCGGTTCACACCGACCACCGCGATGGCGGTGTCGAGCCCCGAGCGCGTCGAGGCCTGCCGCGCGAACGTGGCGGCGTAGTCTGGCGGGCGGACGTCCCGGGTGAGCTCGTAGAGCGCCCACGGATCCGGGGTGCCACCAGGCGGGGGCGCCCCGACCGCGCTCGGCACGGCCGGCGACGAAGGCGAGGGCCCGCCGCCGGCCAGGCCAGGGCCGTCGGCGAGGATCACCCCTTGCACGCTCTCGGCGCGCCCGCCGGCGGCGAGCAGTCCGACATAGGCGCCGAGGCCTCGCCCGTAGATCGTCACCGCACCGAGGTGCGCGAGGGCGATGTCGACGTCGCCCATCAGCGCCTCACAGAAGTACCCACCACCGACCGCGACGTCGGATGCCCCGTGCCCCGAGAGGTCGAGCCCCCACACCGGCCCGGGCCATGCCTCGAGGTGCGCCGGCACACCCGGCGGCGTGCGCTCGGCCAGCCCGTGCAAGTGCAGCAGTGGGCGACCGGCGCCGCTGCGCAGCTCGTGCAGGGCGAGCCGGACCCTGTTGTGCTGGAGGACCAGGGTCGTCACGCCACGTGCTCCAGCACGAGGTCAGCCACGTGACGGGGCTGCTCGATGTGCACGAAGTGCCCGACGCCATCGAGCATCACGAGCCGACCACCCGGTGGCAGGTGCGAGAGGACGTCCGCCTCCGGTGTGCCCCATCCCATGGGGTCTGCCGCGGTGCCGAGCACGGCCAGGACGGGCACGCCGATGTCGGGAAGCCGCATCATCGACCACTCGGGACGCCACGGCCCGAACCCGCCGAAACGAAGGGTCGGGTCGATCTTCCAGCGCCACCCATCCGGGTCCTCCCGGGCGCCGACCGTCACCAGGTACCGCAGCCACGCCGGGTCGAGTCGGGGGTTCATGCGCTGACGCCGCTCGGCCAGCTCGTCGATGGTGCCCGGTCGGCGTTGCGCATCGACGAGGGACCGCCGGTGGTCGAGCCACGCCGTGAGCTCCTTCGCCATCAGCTTCGTGCGCTGGTGGTCGGAGACGTCGGGGAAGCTCCGTCGAGAGGGCAGGCCGTCGAGGTTGATGAGGTGGCTCACGCGGTGCGGCAGGGCGTCCGCGAGCTGCAGCATCAGGCTGCCCCCCTTCGAGTGCCCGAGCACGGGGACGGCTTCGGAGGTCACCGAGTCGAACACCCCCAGGGCGTCCCGCAGGTCGGCCTCCCAGTTGTAGAGCGCGGCGTGCTGGGAGTCGCCGTGCCCGCGATGGTCCCACGAGACCACCCGGAAGCCCTCGTCGGCGAGCATCGGCGCGAACACGTCGAAGGTGCCCGCAAAGTCCATCCCTCCGTGGCACATGAGGAGCGGCGGCGCGTCGGCGGCGCCCCACTCGTGGACGGCGATGGCCAGCCCGTGGCTGTCCACGGTGCGCTGGCGATCCGGACGGCGCGCGCCCGGGTAGGTGGTCGGGTTGTCGCCCATCCGGGGTCGCGTCCTCCCTGTCGTGGCGTGAAGGTAGCCCGGGCGCCCCCAGGGCGCAGGACCGGCGGCACTAGCCTCACCACCGATGCTGCACGGCCTGCGCCGACGGGCCTCGGGCCACCGTCACCTCCTGACCGGATCGGTGGCCCTCGTGCTCACGGCCGGCGCCCAGGCCATCTCGGGCGCACTGTTCTGGCTGATCGCGGCCCGAGTCGACACGCAGACCGACGTGGGCCACGCCACGGCCCTCTTCACCTCGGTGATGTTCGTGGCGTTCGTGGCGGGTCTGGGCCAACCGGTCGCGGCCGCTCGATACGCCGCGGGGCGGACCCGTGATGACCACGTCCTCTACGCGTGGGGTGCGCTCGCCACGACGGTGGCGTCCGCCGTGGTGGGGGTGGGCTACCTCCTGATCGTGAGCCCGCCGGCCGTCGACGAGCTCCGCAGCTGGCACGGCGCGTTCGGCCCGGCGCTGTTCGTGTTCCTGTGCGTGGGCACCGCGCTGTCCCTGCTCCTCGACGTGCGGCTGATGACGCAACGGCGGTGGGGGCTCGTCCTCGCACGAGCCAGTGTCGTGGGCCTGGCCAGGTTCCCCCTGCTGCTGCTCCCCGTGGACAGCGACCGTGCCGTGTGGCTCCTCGTCGTGGCCGCGCTCCCCACGGCAGTGTCCGGATACGTCGGCACGGCGCTGCTTCCCAAGGTCACCGGCGACCGGCACCACCTGGGCCCGGTCCCTGCCTCCACGCGGGCGTGGGGCCGCTACTCGCTGGTGAACTGGGCCTCGACGCTCACCTACCAGGCGCCCACCTTCGCCGTGCCGGTCATCGTGCTCGTGAACGTCGACGCGGACCAGAACGCGAGCTTCTACGTCGCGTGGGGCGTCGCCGCGCTCGCCTGCTACGTCCCGACGGCAATCGGGCAGGCGCTGCTCGCCGAGGGTGGCCGTGACGGCGCCCACCTCAGGAGCCAGGTGCGCCTGGCCATCGTCATCGCGGGCGGCCTGATGGTGGTCGGAGCGGTGGTCGCCACCCTTGGGCGCGACGTGATCGTGACCCTCTACGGCGAGGCCTACCAGGACGCCGCCGACGTGCTGCCGCGGCTCGTGGCCGCCGCGATCCCCTGGGCGGTGACATCGGTCTACCTCACGGAGGCCCGGGTGCGTCACCGCAGTGCGGCGACCGTGCTCATCACCTCCGTGCTGTCGCTCGCGATCCTCGTCCCCGCGCTCGTGCTCGTGCCCGAGGACGGGATCGAGGGCGCGGCGACGGCCTTCCTGGCCGGCAACATCGTCGCCGCGATCGTCGCGCTCGGCACGCACGTCCAAGGGCGCCGCACGGCCGAAGGTCCCATCCCGCTCGCGTCACCCGACGACTTCGAGCCCGAGGACGCGCTGGCCCTGTCTCCGTCGCCTCTCACCTGACGGCTGCTCACCGCATGGACCTTCCCCCGCCCCCACCGCCTCCCTACCGACCCCCGCCGCCTCCGCCCGCGCCATCGCCCGTGTGGCAGCCGGCCCCGGGTCCGTGGGCCCAGCTCCCCCCACCCCCGCCCCCCGCCGCGCCGAAGCGGCGGTGGCCGGCCGCGCTCGGCACGATGGTCGTGGGTCTGCTCGTGCTGGGTGCGGTGGCCGTCGGGGTCGGCCGCCTCGGGGACGACGGCCCCTCGCACCCCGACGAGTGGGATCCTCGGGTGGCCGACCTGGCCACCTTCGTCGAGGAGGCGCGCGGGCTCGAGTTCGAGCACCCGGTGTACGTCGACTTCCTCACGCCGGCCGAGTACACGGCCCAGACGACCGACGACGAAGGCACCATGGAGGAGGACGAGCGAGAGCAGCTCGACCGGTACGCCGCCGAGCTCCGCGCCCTGGGCGTCGCGTCCGGTGAGCTCGACCTGTTCGCGGCGTTCAACCAGGTGTCCGACGGCGGCACCCTCGCGTTCTACGACCCCACCGACGAGCGCGTACGGGTGCGAGGGACGGCGATGACCGTAGGGATGGAGGTGACGCTCGTCCATGAGCTCACCCACGCCCTGCAGGACCAGAGCTTCGACCTCGAACGCCTCGACGGCCCCCAGCTCGACGACGGCGCCGCGACGGCGTTTCGCGGCCTCGCCGAGGGCGACGCGCTGCGCATCGAGGAGGCATACACCTCCGGGGAGCTCACCGACGAGGAGCGGGCCACCTACGACGAGGAGTACGCGGCAGGAGCTGGCCGCCAGCGAGGAGGCGACGGGCGACGTCCCGGCCTTCGTGAGCGCGCTCTTCAGCGCCCCGTACGCCCTCGGACAACCGTTCGTGACCATGCTCGTCAACCAGGACGGCAACGATGGCGTCGACGACGCCTTCGACGAGCCACCCTCGACCGAGGAGCACCTCTTCGACCCTGCCAGCTATCTGGCCGAGGAGGAGTCCGAGAGCGTCGAGCTGGGCTTCGACCCCGACGACGATCTGCTCGACGAAGGACCCTTCGGTGCCACCAGCTGGTACCTGTTCCTCGCGGAGCGGATCGATCCCAAGGTCGCCTTCGACGCGGCCCTGGGTTGGGACGGCGACTCGTTCGCCGCCGTCGAGCGCGACGGCACCACGTGCGTGCGGCTCGCGTTCAACGGCGACCGCGACGAGGACGAGGACGAGATGTCGAACGCCCTGGCGGACTGGGTCGACGTCATGCCGGGCGACACCGCCAAGGTCCTCGAGGTCGCCGGACACCCGGTGCTGGAGAGCTGCGACCCTGGCGAAGACCTCGACCTCGAGCTGACCGGTCGTTCCGAGTCGTCCCTGTACCTCCCGAGCCTGTGGGGCTACCTCGTCGCCGACGCGGCCAGCGCGGTGGGCCCCGACGAAGCTCGCTGCTACGCCCACAAGGTCGTCGACGGCCTCGCCTACGACGACATCGTCGACCCCGAGGGGGCCGCCTTCTCGGGAGAGGAGTTCCAGTCCGCCCTGAGCAAGGCCTTCGAGGCCTGCCGCTAGGCGTCGTCGGGGTCGGCGCTCCAGTCGCGGTCGGGACTGAGATAGATGAGCGGGATGCTCACGACGCTCACGAGCGCCTTGATGGTGAGGTTCACCACGAAGATTTCCCACACCGCGCTCCACGGGAGCGTGAGTGGGTGGTCCGTGAACCCGGGGATGGCCCCGAACGCGCCGACCGCGAAGATCACGCTGTCGATCGGGATGCTCACGCCGTTGCTCACGACCACCCTGGCCCACTGGTGGCGCGTCGTCACTCGGCTGACGAACCAGTGGTACACCTCGGTGTCCACCAGCTCGCTCACGACCTCGGCCACGATCGAGGCGATCGTGATGCGCCAGAGCGGGGCGAAGATCGCCTCGAACTCCGCCCCGAGCGCGTACGAGGCGTCGCTGGGCGCCCGGGCCGCCCACTGCAGGTAGAGGACCATGAACAGGTTGACGCCCGCCGCGGTGATCACGAGAGCCCGCGCGGCGTGCTTTCCGAGGGCCTTGTGCACGACGTCGCGAAGCGTGAAGGTGATCGGGTAGATGAACGTGCCCATGTCCACCGCGCGATCGGCGACGACTCCGATCTTGAGGCTTGCCACGTCGGCGATCACCTGCGCGCCGACATAGGCGCCCACGGCCGCGATCGCCACACGGGAGACGGGGGTCAGGACAGCTGCAGGGCGCGTGGTGGTCGCCACGGTGGGCCTCCGGTTTTGGTCAGGCGGGTGGTCCGGTACCGCCGGGGTGGGACGACGGATCTTCGCACGCGGTAGAACAGGAGGATGAGTGGGTCCTACTCCGGTGGTGCGAATGAGGTCGACGGCACCGAGCGGGCCCGCCTGACGGCCGAGCGCGATCGCATCCGCGCCGCGTACCAGCGACCCCGAGACGAGCGGCCGCCCTCGGCCGCGCGCGGCGTCCACCACGTCGCGCTGATCTGCTCCGACGTCGAGCGCACCACCCGCTTCTACCAGGAGGTGCTCGGCTTCCCGCTGACCACGATGTTCGAGAACCGTGACCTGCCTGGCTCGACGCACTTCTTCTTCGACCTCGGCGCGGGCAACACCATCGCCTACTTCGATCTCCCCGGCGTCGATCCCGGCCCGTACGACGAGGTGCTCGGGGGCCTCCACCACCTGGCCATCTCCATCGAGGTCGAGCACTGGCGGCAGGCACGGGGGCGCCTCGAGGCCGAGGGCATCCCGTACGACCACGTCGACGAGACGAGCATCTACTTCCGCGGGCCCGACGGCGAGCGCCTCGAGCTCATCGCCGATCCCCTCCGCTGGATGTACGGCGAACGAGTCGACTGAACCCACGGACGACCATCGCGTCCGGGTGGGGTCTAGCGGGCCCTCCGGAGCAGGACCTCCTGGGCGATCGTGGCGACGTGCACGCCGTCTGTGCTCAGGACGTGCCCGATGCTGAGACCCCGGCTCGAGAGGTAGCCGTGGCTCGCGAAGTCGTAGATGTGCCACTCGTCGGCGCGTGAGGGGCGGTGGAACCAGATGGCGTGGTCGAGGCTGGCGGACATCCAGCCGTGCTCGAAGGCGTCACCCTGCCCGGGCTCGGGGCGCTCCGGGTGGACCGCGACGACGGAGTCCGTGGGCAGGTCGTCGGACAGGTACGCGACCGCGCAGGCCTGCAGCATGCGGTCGTCGCCGATGGCGTCGCGGAGCTTGAGCCAGGCGACCCCTCGGCCTTCCTCCTCGTTGCGAACCTGCGCGAAGCGACGCTGGAAGAGGGGGCTCCACGAGTAGCCGGACAGCTCCTCTGGCGGAGGGACCGTCGGCATGCCGGCCGTCTGGACGTCGTGCCCGGACTCGTCGATCTGGAACGAGAGCGACATCGTGAGGATCACGCCGACCTCGTGCTGGCTGGCCACCACGCTGCGGGTGCAGAACGAGCGTCCGTCCCGTGAGCGGGTGACGTCGAAGCGAATCGGCTCATCGGCGTTCCCCGGTCGGATGAAGTACGCGTGCAGCGAGTGCACGTGGAAGCGATCCTCCACCGTCGTGGCGCCTGCCCGAAGCCCCTGCGCCACGATCTGCCCTCCGTACAGCCCGCCCCACGGGTACTGCGGCCCGCGCGCCCGGAAGGCATCGCTGCCCAGCTCGTCGAGCTGCATCATCGTCACGAAGTCCACGCCGGAGCGTAGGCCTGTCGGGACGGCTCGGGAACCAGCGCGGCTGCCCGCGGCGTCGTAGGGGGCGTCACCCACCCGAGGAGTCGCGATGCCCACCACCCTCCGCCCCCACCGCCTGGTCGCCGCTGCTCTGGCCGCCACCGCCGCCCTCGTGGCGACCGCCGTCCCCGCGGGGGCCTGCGGCGGCCTCGTCGGTGAGAACGGCACGATCCAGCTGACCAAGACGTCGACGCTCGCGGCATACCACGACGGCATCGAGCGCTACGTCACGTCGTTCGAGTTCACGGGCACCGGCGAGTCCGTCGGCTCGATCATCCCGCTGCCGGACATCCCCACCGAGGTCGTACGCGGCGGCGACTGGACCCTGCAGCGGCTGGCCCAGGAGGTGGCGCCGCCGGTGAGAGCGGACTCCTTCCAGGCGACCGGCGAGGCGCTCGACACCGCGAGTGCAGAGGTGATCCTGGAGACCCAGATCGACGCGCTCGACATCACCGTGCTGAAGGGCGGTGGTGACGAGGTCGGCACCTGGGCACGCGACAACGGCTTCCTGCTCACGCCCGACGCGCCGGAGGTGCTCGACTTCTACGGGCACCGCAGCGAGATCTTCATGGCCGCACGCTTCGATGCCGCTCGCGCCGCCGCGCTCGGCCAGACGAGCGGCGACGGCACGCCGATCATGCTCACCATCCCGACGGACGCACCGTGGGTGCCGCTGCGCATCCTGAGCCTCGGTCTCGAGGGTGAAACGGTCGTCGAGGCCGACGTGTTCCTCCTCACCGACGAGGAGCCCGACCTGCTCGCCGGCGGTCCCGGCCTCAGCCTCGACCGCAGCGAGCCCGCGAACGACCTCCTGCTCGACGACCTCCGCTCAGACGTCGGCATGGAGTGGGTGCCCCAGCACATGTGGTTCACCTACCTCCAGGTCGAGGCCGAGGCCGCCGACCTCGACTACGACCTCGCCATCTCGCCCGACGAGCGGACCCTTCCCACCCTCGCAGACACGGGCGTACCGGCGCCGCAGGTGCAACCCGTGCATGCGCCCGGACCCGCCCTGCCGGTGTGGCCCATGGCTGCGGGCGCGTCCGTCGCCGTGCTGGTCGCCGCCGCTCTCCTCGGTACGGACAAGCGGTCGGGCACCGCGGCAGCATGAGGCGGCGCGCACGGCTCGGCGCCGCCGTGGGCGCGGGCCTGCTGGTGGCGGCCACGGGGTACGCCGCGGAGGCGTCGGGCGCCCAGCATCAGGCCCTGGGACCCGGGGTCGTCACCGTCGAGGTGCACATCGACCAGAGCACGTTCGACATCGGCTCGCTCCGGGTGGAGCAGGGCACGCTCGTCGAGTTCGTGGTGCAGAACGACGACCCCATCGATCACGAGCTCGTGGTGGGCGACGGCGAGGTCCACCGTCGCCACGCCGACGGCACGGAGCGCCGGCACCCGCCCGTCCCGGGCGAGGTGAGCGTCGCCCCCGGCGATCGCGCGATGACCTTCTACGAGTTCGGCGAGGTCGGCTCGATCGTCTACGCGTGCCATCTCCCCGGCCACGTCGCCTACGGCATGCAGGGCACCATCGAGGTCGTGGAGGCCAAGTAGCGACGGCGACCTAGTGCTTGATCATCACGTGCTTGAGCTCGGTGTAGTGCTCGACGGCGTAGATGGACATGTCCTTGCCGTAGCCGCTCTGCTTGAAGCCGCCGTGGGGCATCTCGCTCATGATCGGGATGTGGTCGTTCACCCACACGGTGCCGAAGCGCAGACCGGCAGCCATGCGCATCGCCCGTCCGACGTCGGTGGTCCACACGGAGGCGGCGAGGCCGTAGTCGACGCCGTTGGCCCATGCGAGGAGCGTCTCCTCGTTCGGCGGCCCGCTGCACCGTGACGACGGGGCCGAACACCTCGCGCTGCACGATCTCGCTGTCCTGGGCGGGCCCCACCACGATCGACGGTGCGTAGAAGTAGCCGCCGCCCCCGGGCAGGGTCGCGCTCGTGAGCACCTCCGCCCCCGCGTCCTTGGCCCGGGACACCATCCCGCTGACACGGTCGAGCTGCTCGGCCGACACGACGGGGCCGACCTCGGTGTCGGCATCCGTCGGGTCGCCGAAGGGGATCTGGCTGACCTCGGCCTGGAGCGCGGCGACGAGCTCGTCGTGCACCTTGGGGCCCGCGATCACGCGACACGCGGCGGTGCAGTCCTGACCCGAGTTGTAGTAGCCCGCGGCGCGGACCCCGGCTGCCACGGCCGCCGCGTCGGCATCGTCGAACACCACCACCGGGGCCTTGCCCCCGAGCTCGAGGTGGACGCGCTTGAGCGTGTCCGAGGACGCCTTGGCGATCGCCTTCCCCGCCGCGACCGAGCCGGTGAGCGACACCATGGCCACGTCGGGGTGGGCCACCAGGGCGACGCCTGCCGTCTCGCCCTGACCGCACACGACGTTCAGCACCCCCGGCGGCAGCACGTCGGCGGCGAGCTCGGCGAGCCGCAGCGCCGTGTACGGCGTGAGCTCGGACGGCTTCAGCACGACCGTGTTGCCGACGACGAGCGCCGGCGCCACCTTCCAGGTGGCCATGTTCAGCGGGTAGTTCCACGGCGCGATCGAACCGATCACCCCGAGGGGCTCCCGACGGAGCATCGATGTGTACCCCGCCATGTACTCGCCCGCCGCGCGGCCTTCGAGGAACCGACCGGCCGAGGCGAAGAACTTCCAGTTGTCGAGTGTGAGGTCCATCTCGAACTCCATGATCGAGACGGGCTTGCCCACGTTCTCCGCCTCGATGGCCGAGAGGTTGTCGATGTCGGCCTCGATCCGGCGCGCGAGCTCGTGGATGGCCTCGCTGCGCTCGCGCGGCGTCTTGGCGGCCCACTCCGGGAACGCGCGGGCGGCCGCGGCCACTGCGTCGTCCACGTCCGCCGCCTCGGACGCGGGGGCGGTGCCGATCACCGCGCCGGTAGCGGGGTTGACGATGTCGTCGGTGGCGCCGCCGCGGGCGGGCCGCCACTCGTTGTCGATGAAGTTCTGGTCGGGCATGTGTCGAGCCTCCGTCGCGAGCGATCCGCTCGCGAGTCTGGCAGAATCTGGCGGATCCGTTCGTAGGAAGGCATCTTTACGACGGAATCCACACCCCCTTCGCCGGAGGCGACCCCGATGACGATGACCAGCGACGAGCTGGCGACTGCAGCCGCCGACCACCTGTGGCTGCACTTCTATCCGCTCGCTGCGGCCGGCGATGCGCCCCTCACCGTGATCGAACGTGGTGAGGGCGCGTACGTGTGGGACAGCGAGGGCAAGCGCTACATCGACGGGCTGGCCGGGCTGTTCGTGGTGCAGGCGGGCCACGGCCGTCGAGAGATCGCCGAGGCCGGGGCCCGCCAGGCCGAGAAGCTCGGGTACTTCCCGCTGTGGAGCTACGCCCACCCCACCGCCATCGAGCTGGCCGCCCGGTTGGCCGACCTGGCACCGGGTGACCTCAACCGGGTGTTCTTCACGACGGGCGGCGCCGAGGCGGTCGAGTCGGCATGGAAGCTGGCCCGGCAGTACTTCGTCGCCGTCGGGCAACCCGAACGGGTGAAGGTCATCAGCCGGCACACCGCGTACCACGGCGCCACGATCGGGGCTCTCAACATCACCGGGCTCGACGCCATCAAGGAGCCGTTCCTCCCCCTGCTCAACGGCCTGGGCCGCCACGTGCCCAACACCCTCGAGGCCCAACGGGCCGACCCCGACGACCCGCTCGCCGGCGCCGACGCGATCGAAGCGCTGATCATCGCCGAAGGGCCGGAGACCGTTGCCGCCGTCTACCTCGAACCGGTGCAGAACGCCGGTGGCTGTCTGGTGCCCCCCGAGGGGTACTTCCAGCGGGTGCGGGAGATCTGCGATCGCCACGGCGTGCTCCTGGTGAGCGACGAGGTCATCTGCGCCTTCGGGCGCGTGGGCGACTGGTTCGGGGCGAGTCGGCTCGGCTACCAGCCCGACATGCTCACCTTCGCCAAGGGCCTCACCTCGGGGTACGCCCCGTTGGGCGGGGTCCTGGTGAGCGATCGCCTGGCCGAGCCCTTCCGCACCGCCGACAGCGCCTTCCTCCACGGCATCACCTTCGGCGGCCACCCGGTGAGCTGCGCGGTGGCGCTCGCCAACCTCGACGTGATGGCGCGCGAGGACCTTCCCGGTCGGGTGCAGGGCCTCGAGGACGAGTTCCGCTCGGCGCTCGACCGCCTCACCGATCTCCCGATCGTCCGCGAGGTCCGCGGGATGGGCTTCTTCTACGGCATCGAGCTCACGAAGAACGGCACCGACTTCAGCGATGACGAGTGTGACTGGCTGATCCGCGGCTTCCTGTCGAACCGGCTCCTGGAGCTCGGCCTGATCTGTCGGGCCGATGACCGGGGCGACCCGGTCATCCAGCTCTCGCCGTCCCTGGTCGCCGGCCCCGAGGAGTTCGACGCGATCTCCGGGACGATCCAGCAGGTGCTGCTCGAGGCCTGGAAGGAGCTCGACCGGTGAGCCTCTCCGTGGGCGTGCCCACGGAGGTCAAGGAGGACGAGCGCCGTGTGGCGCTCACCCCCGACGGCGTGCGCGAGATGGACGCGCACGGGGTCGACGTGCTGGTGCAGGCCGGCGCGGGTGAGGGCGCCAGCATCCCCGACGACGGCCTACGTCAACGCCGGTGCCGAGATCGTGGCCACGGCCGCCGAGGTGTGGGCGAGGGCCGACCTGGTCGTGAAGGTGAAGGAGCCGCAGGAGTCGGAGTTCGACCATCTGCGCGACGACCTCACGCTGTTCACCTACCTGCACCTCGCCGCCTACCCGAAGGTGGCGCGGGCGCTCTGCGATGCGGGCACCACCGGCATCGCGTACGAGACCGTCATGCGCGCCGACGGGGCCCTGCCGCTGCTCGCCCCGATGAGCGAGGTGGCCGGGCGGCTCGCGGTGCAGGCCGGCGCCCGGTTCCTCGAGGCTCCCCAGGGCGGCCGCGGCGTGCTGCTGGGCGGCGTCCCAGGGGTGCAGCCGGCACGGGTGGTCGTCATCGGCGCAGGCAACGTGGGGTGGAACTCCGCGTGGATCGCAGCCGGCATGGAGGCCGAGGTGAACCTCCTCGACAAGAACCTCGACCGCCTGCGCTTCGTCGACCAGATCCACAAGGGCCGGATCACCACGCTCGCGTCGAACCGCGGCACCGTGGAGCGCTGCATCGCCGAGGCCGACCTCGTCATCGGCGCGGTGCTGGTGGCGGGTGGGCGGGCCCCCATCGTGATCACCGAGCCGATGGTCGCGACGATGAAGCCCGGGGCGGTGATCGTCGACGTGGCCATCGACCAGGGCGGGTGCGTGGCGACCTCGCGCGAGACCACCCACCACACCCCCACCTTCGTCGAGCACGGCGTGGTCCACTACTGCGTCGGCAACATGCCCGGTGCGGTGCCCGCCACCTCCACCCATGCCCTCACCATCGCCACCCTCCCCTACCTCGTCGAGGTCGCCGTACATGGGGCCACCGAGGCATGCCGGCGCGATCCCGCCCTCGCCCCCGGCCTCAACACCGAGGCGGGTCAGGTGGTGAACGCCGTGGTGGCCGAGGCTCTCGGCGTATCCGCGGGCGCGCCGAGCCACGGCATCGCGTGATGGCCCACACGCCGCTGGAGCTCGACGAGACCGACAAGGCCATCATCCGAGCGCTCCAGATCGACGGCCGCACGCCCTACTCCAAGCTCGGACCGGCGGTCGGCCTGTCCCAGGCTGCTGCTCGACAGCGCGTGCAGCGGCTCATCGACCGGGGTGTGATGCAGGTCGTGGCCGTCACCGACCCCGCCACGCTCGGCTTCGCCGTCCAGGCCATGGTCGCGGTGTGCGTCACTGGCGACGTGCGCCAGGCGGCTGCCGCAGTCGGAGAGCTCGAGGAGGTCGAGTACGTCGTCATCACCACCGGCCGCTTCGACCTGCTGGTCGAGGTCGTGTGCACCGACAACCAACACCTGCTGGAGGTTGTGAACGACCGCATCCGCTCCATCCCGTCGGTGCGCTCCACCGAGGTCTTCACCTACGTGCAGCTGGTGAAGCAGACCTACTCGTGGGGCGTGCCGTAGCGCTGGAGCTGCGCAGCCGCCAGGCGAGGCAGCGTGGGGGGTGCGACGCGGATGGGCGAAGCCCGGAGCCCCGAGGAGGGGCGACCGGCAGCTCAAGTCTTCGCCGGCTTGCTGCGAAGGGTGCCGATCAGGATGACGGCGACGGCCACCATCATGATGATCGTCGCCAGCACGTGCACCTGCGGGCGGTAGTGCGATGCGCGCCGAGTCGAACACCCGGCGGGGGAAGGTCACCGTGGGCCCGGCCACGAAGGACGTGATGATGTAGTCGTCGATCGACAGCGCCACGGACAACAGGAACGCCCCGGCCACACCCGGGAAGGATCCCGGGGAACGTGATCTTCCAGAAGGTGCGCATGGGCGGTGAGCCGAGGTCCATGGCGGCGTCCTCGAGCGACCAGTCCATGCCCCGCGTCCGCGCCTTCACCGTCAAGGCCACGAAGCTGAGGCAGAACAGGGTGTGGGCGATCACGACCGTCGTGAAGCCCCGCTCGGCCCCGACGTTGAAGAAGAGGGTGAAGAGCGAGGCACCCATGACGATCTCGGGGGTGGTGAGCGGGAGGACGATCAGCAGGTTGATCGCGCTGCTGCCGTGCATCCGGTAGCGCCCGAGCGCCAGCGCGATCAGGCTTCCCAGGATCGTGGCCAGCACGCAGGCGATGGTCGCCACCTTCACGCTCTCGATCAGCGCGTCGGTGAACTGCGTGCTCCGAGAACGGGTGGAGCCAGTTGTCGAAGGTGAAGCCCTCCCAGGTGGTGTTGAACTTCGTGGTGGGCTCGTTGAACGTGAACACCGCGATCGTGACCAGCGGGATGAACAGGTAGACGAACACCGCGATCGAGGTGATCCACAGGGCCACCGTGCCGAGCTTGGGTCGCGCCCTCATACGAGGTCGTCCGTGCCGAGCGTGCGGGCGTAGATGAGCACCATCACGGTGATGATCAGCATCAGGACGAGGCTGATGGCCGCCGCGGTGGGATAGTCACCGGCTTGCAGGAAGCGGGCCTGGATGACCCCGCCGATGACGGGCTTGTTCACGTCGCCGAGCAGGTGCTGGTTGATGAAGTCGCCGGAGGCGGGGATGAAGATCAGCAGCGTGGCGGCGAACACCCCTGGCATCGACATCGGGAGGATCACCCTCCGGAAGGTGCTGGCGAAGGGGGAGTAGAGGTCGCTGGCCGCGTCGAAGAGGTTCGTCGGGATCTTCTCGAGGCTCACGTAGATCGGCAGCAGGGCGAAGGGCAGGAAGTTGTAGACGAGCCCGCCGATGACCGCTGGTGGGGTGTTGAGGATCTTGCCGTCGTTCGTGATGCCTATGGCATCGAGCAGGCCGATGAGGTGCAACGTCTCGGCGATCCCGAGCACCGGGCCGTTGTCGGCGAAGCAGCGACTGCCAGGCGATGGTCCGCAGCAGGAAGCTGGTGAAGAAGGGGACCATCACCAGCCCGAGCAGCAGGTTGCGCCAGCGCCCGACCTTGAAGGCGATGAAGTAGGCCAGGGGGTAGGCCAGCAGGATGCAGATGATCGTGGTCACACCCGCGTAGCCGAGGGCTCGCCACAGGTGCTCACCGAAGTCGGTGAAGGCCTTCGAGAAGTTGCTCCACTCCCAGGTGAAGTCGACCTGGCTGCTGCCACGCGCCCCCGTCTCGGAGAGCGAGATCTTGAGCAGGGTGGCGAGGGGGACGAGGAAGAAGAGGTAGATGAAGATCAGGGCGGGCGCCGCCAGGAGGTAGGGCGTCCACTTCACCTTGCGCAGCGTGCGGTCGTCGGCATCGGTCGCCATCGTCAGGACCTCCCGTGAGCAAGCATCGACTCAGCCGCCGATGATGGTGAGGAAGCGGTCGGTCACGGCGGTGTCGAGCTCATCGGACATGGCGCCGAAGACGTACATGTTCGCCTTCTCTGCCTCGCCGGGGAACAGGAGCGGGCTCTCGGCCAGCGCCGCGGCGTCACCGCCCAGCTTGGCCAGCTCGTCCTGGACGCCCTTCACGGGGGAGATGAACTGCACGTAGGCGGCGATCTTGGCGGCGTTGACGGGGTCGTAGACGTAGTTCATGAACTTCGCCGCCGCCACGCCGTTCGCCGCGTTCAGCGGGATGACCATCGTGTCGAACCACGACATCGCCCCCTCCTCGGGGAACACGAAGCGCACGTCGGGGTTCGACGCCTGGGCGATGTCGCCGGACCACGCGATGCAGGCGGCGAAGTTCCCGTTCTGGATGTCCTGGAGGTAGTCGTTGCCGGTGAAGCGACGGACCTGGCCGTCCTCCGTCGCCTGCTCGATCTGGTCGAGGGCCTCGTTGATGGTCTCCTCGGTCGGGTTGGCGGGGTCGTTCCCCTGGCCGAGCATCACCAGCCCGAGCGTGTCCCGCATCTCGGTGAACAGACCGATGCGCCCGGCGAACTCGGGATCGAACAGCTCGTTGATGCTCTTCAGCTCGCGGCCCGTCTCGGCGATGTTGTAGGCGAACCCGGTGACGCCGGCCTGCCACGGCAGGTTGAACTTCCCGCCCGGGTCCCACGTCACGTTGAGGTACTGCGGCTCGAGGTTCACGTAGTTCGGGATGAGGTTGTAGGGGATCGGCGCCAGGTACTCGCTGGACAGGAGGCGGGGAACCAGCCAGTAGGTCGGCACGGCGATGTCCCACGGGGTGGGGTTGCCGGCATCCATGTAGGCGACGAACTCCTTCCCGTACGCCTCGTTGTTGTCGTTCCAGGTCTCCGAGTAGTTCACCGACACACCGGTCTCGTCCTGGAAGCGGTCGATGGTGCCCGTCGTGCCGTCCTCCGTCACGTCGATGTACTCGGTCCAGTTGATGACCCTCACCTCGTCGGCACCGTCGCCGAGCCCCGCGCCGGCGGACGTGCCCGCGCTCGCGGTGCTGCCGCCGCCGCCTCCGCCGCCGCTCCGAACGCTGGAGAGCGCCACCGCCCCGAGCACTCCAGCGACGGCGATGCCACCGCCGATGAGGAACTTGCGTCGATCGATCGGCTCCTTCTCCACCTCCGCGGCCGAGGCGCCCGCCGTCCCGGCGTCGCCCGTCCCGTCGTCGGCGTCATCATCGGCGTCGAGCTCGCCGGCCATCGTCGCCTCGACCTCGTCGAAGTCGGTTCCCGTGGCACCGACGATCGCTGTGCGCCCCGGGAGCACGAAGGGAGCTTCGGACGTCCAGGACAACGTGACCAGGCTGCCGGCCTTGGTCAGCTCCGTGGCCTCGTCAGGATCGATCGCGACGATGATCTCCGTGACGCGGTCGAGGTCGATGATCAGACGGATCTCCGAGCCCTGGTAGATGACCTCCTTGATCGTCCCGACGACCGACCGGCCGGGGAGCGGCTCACCCTCGTAGGGCGTCATGCGCTCGGGCCGGAGCATCACGGTGACGTCGCCCCCTGGCGGGGTGTCAGCGACCGCTCCGACGTCGATCGTGGCACCCATCGCGAGATCGACCTTGGGGGCCGAGGCGGTGGAGCCCGCGCTCACCACCGCTGGGAGCAGGTTGGCCGAGCCGATGAACCCGGCGACGAAGATGCTCGCCGGCTTGTCGTAGATCTCCTCGGGCGTACCGATCTGCTCGACCCGGCCGCGGCTCATCACCGCGATCCGGTCGCTCATCGTGAGCGCCTCGCCCTGGTCGTGGGTCACGAACACGAACGTGATGCCGACGTCGCGCTGGATCCGCTTGAGCTCGAGCTGCATCGCCTCGCGCAGCTTCAGGTCGAGCGCGGCCAGCGGCTCGTCGAGCAGCAGCGCCGCCGGCATGTTGACCAGTGAGCGGGCCAGCGCGACGCGCTGCTGCTGGCCACCGGAGAGCTGACTCGGACGGCGGTTGGCGTACTCGGCCAGCTTGACGAGGTCGAGCATCTCGAGCGAGCGCTTCCGGGCCTCGGCCGCCGGGACCCGCTTCGAGCGCAGGCCGAAGGCCACGTTCTCCACGATCGACATGTGGGGGAACAGGGCGTACTGCTGGAAGACCGTGTTCACGTTGCGCTTGTGCGGCGGCACGCGACGAGACGTCGGTGCCCTCCAGCATGATGGCGCCTCGCCGTCGGCATCTCGAAGCCGGCGATCATCTTCAGGATCGTCGTCTTGCCGCAGCCGGACGGACCGAGCAGGGAGAAGAACTCACCCCGTCCGATGCTGAAGCAGGCGTCCTCGACGGCGACGAACCCACCGAATCGCTTGGCGATGTGGTCGAGCACGATCACATCGCCGATCGCTGACTCCATCCTGTTCGTCAGTCACCGCTGCGATCGCCTCCCTCACTGAGCACCGCGCCGCCATGCGGAAGCGGTCGTTCGACGGGCCGGATCGTAACCGAGCCTCCGCGTCAGGCGGCCGAAACGAGTCGATCCCGGCTTCGCGTCCGGCGGGCTCGGTAGCATCCCGGGCCGATGCCCACCCCGCTGGCCCGCGGCTACAAGCCGAACGTGCTCTGGCAGGACACCTCGACACCCCATGCCGTCGCGCCGGCCGAGCTGCCCCCGGAGACCGATGCGCGTCGTGGTCGGCGGCGGCTACTGCGGGCTGTCGGCGGCCGCCGAGCTGGCCCGCCGTGGCCGCTCCGTGGTCGTGCTCGACGAGCACGACCTCGGGTGGGGGGCGAGCACCCGCAACGGCGGCATGGTCCTCCCCGAGCTCAAGGCCGGACCGCGAGCCCTCGAGCGTGCCCACGGCGAGCTCGGGCTCCGCCTGCACGCCGAGGTCGAGGCCGCCTTCGACCACGTGGAGCGCGTGATCACCGACGGGTCGATCGAGTGCGCCTACGTGCGCAGCGGTCAGCTCTACCTGTCCCACGGCGAGCGTTCGTCCGCCCACCTCGACGCGCTGGCGGCCGAGCTCACGTCCATCGGCTCCGACGCGCACGTGGTGCGAGGAGACGAGCTGCGAGACGAGCTCGGCTCCGCGATGTTCGCGGCCGGCCTCGTGGTGGAGCGCAGCGGCGGGCTCCACCCGGCGCGGTTCCACGCCGGCCTCGCTCGGATCGCCGATCAGGCGGGAGCCTCGCTCCACCCGCACACCCCGGCCACGTCGGTGGCACTGGTGGGCGGCGGATGGCGGGTGACCACGCCCCGCGGCACCATCGACGCGGATGACGTGCTGGTGGCCACCAACGCCTATGCCGACTCGCTGGTGCCGGCGCTCCGCGACCGCGTGCTGCCGATGGGTTCGTTCATCATCGCCACGGAGCCGCTGTCCCCCGATCTCGCCCACGCGGTGCTGCCGACGGGTCGCATGTGCTTCAACGACCGCAACCTGCTCTGGTACTGGCGTCTCGACGACGCCGGTCGCATGGTGTTCGGAGGTCGCAAGCGACTCGGCACGGTGCGCCTCGAGGAGGCACGGGACCACCTCTACGAGTCGATGCTCGAGGTGCACCCCCAGCTGGCCGGCACCAAGGTCGAGCGGGCATGGGGCGGCCAGGTCGCCCTCACGCTCGACCGGCTGCCGCACTGCGGGCGGATCGACGGGCTCTGGTACGCGACGGGCTGCAACGGATCCGGCGTGGCGCTCAACACCTGGCTCGGGCACCGCATGGCGGCGGCCATCGACGGTGAGCCCCTCCCCCCGTTCGCCGAGCTGCGCCACCGGCCGATCCCCCTGCACTCGCTGCGGCGGGCGTGGCTGCCGGTCGTGTCCGCCTGGTTCCGCTTCCAAGACAGGAGAGCAGCATGAAGATCCTCGTGGTGGGCAGCGGCGGGGTCGGCTCCGCCTTCGCGATGATCGCCCGACGCCGATCGTTCTTCGAACAGGTCGTGCTGGCCGACCTCGACGAGGGACGAGCCCGCGCCGCCGCCGAGAGGACGGCCGACCCCCGCTTCACCGGCACGGCCATCGACGCGTCCGACCGCGCCGGGGTGGCCGAGTGCGCTCGCGCCCACGGCGCCACGCACGTGCTGAATGCGGCCGACCCGCGCTTCGTGATGCCGATCTTCGGTGGGGCCTTCGACGCCAGGGCGACCTACCTCGACATGGCGATGTCGCTCTCGCACCCTCACCCCGAGCGACCCCACGAGGAACCCGGGGTGAAGCTCGGCGACGAGCAGTTCGCCGACGCCGCCGCGTGGGAGGAGCGGGGGCTCCTCGCGCTCGTGGGGATCGGTGTCGAGCCCGGCCTCTCCGACGTGTTCGCCCGCCACGCTGCCGACGAGCTGTTCAGCACGATCGACCAGTGCGGCGTGCGGGACGGGGCGGACCTCGTCGTGGACGGCTACGCCTTCGCTCCCACCTTCTCGATCTGGACGACGATCGAGGAGTGCCTCAACCCGCCGGTGATCTGGGAGCGCGACCGCGGATGGTTCACCACACCGCCCTTCTCGGAACCGGAGACGTTCGTCTTCCCCGAGGGCATCGGACCGGTGGAGTGCGTGAACGTCGAGCACGAGGAGGTGCTGCTCATCCCCCGGTGGGTCGACTGCAACCGCGTGACCTTCAAGTACGGCCTGGGCGACGAGTTCATCGAGGTGCTCCAGGTCCTCAACAAGATCGGCCTCGATCGCACGGAGAGGGTGACCGTGCGCGGCATGGAGGTGTCGCCGCGCGACGTGGTGGCCGCGTGCCTCCCGGACCCCGCCGGGCTCGGGGACCGCATGCACGGCCGCACCTGCGCGGGCACCTGGGTGACCGGCACCGGCAAGGACGGCGCGCCCCGGGAGGTGTACCTGTACCACCTCGCCGACAACGAGGAGACGATGGCTCGGGACGGCTCGCAGGCCGTGGTGTGGCAGACCGCCATCAACCCCGTCGTCGCTCTCGAGCTCCTCGCCAACGGCGCGTGCAAGGATGGAGTGTAAACGTGCTGGACCGAATGGCGGGGCCATCGACGGTGAGCCCCTCCCCCCGTTCGCCGAGCTGCGCCACCGGCCGATCCCACTGCACTCGCTGCGGCGAGCGTGGCTGCCGGTCGTGTCCGCCTGGTTCCGCTTCCAAGACAGGAGAGCAGCATGAAGATCCTCGTGGTGGGCAGCGGCGTGGTCGGCTCCGCCTTCGCGATGATCGCCCGACGCGATCGTTCTTCGAACAGGTCGTGCTGGCCGACCTCGACGAGGGACGAGCCCGCGCCGCCGCCGAGAGGACGGCCGACCCCCGCTTCACCGGCACGGCCATCGACGCGTCCGACCGCGCCGGGGTGGCCGAGTGCGCTCGCGCCCACGGCGCCACGCACGTGCTGAACGCGGCCGACCCGCGCTTCGTGATGCCGATCTTCGGTGGGGCCTTCGACGCCAGGCGCGACCTACCTCGACATGGCGATGTCGCTCTCGCACCCTCACCCCGAGCGACCCCACGAGGAACCCGGGGTGAAGCTAGGCGACGAGCAGTTCGCCGACGCCGCCGCGTGGGAGGAGCGGGGGCTCCTCGCACTCGTGGGGATCGGTGTCGAGCCCGGCCTCTCCGACGTGTTCGCCCGCCACGCTGCCGACGAGCTGTTCAGCAGGATCGACCAGTGCGGCGTGCGGGACGGGGCGGACCTCGTCGTGGACGGCTACGCCTTCGCTCCCACCTTCTCGATCTGGACGACGATCGAGGAGTGCCTCAACCCGCCGGTGATCTGGGAGCGCGACCGCGGATGGTTCACCACACCGCCCTTCTCTGAACCGGAGACGTTCGTCTTCCCCGAGGGCATCGGACCGGTGGAGTGCGTGAACGTCGAGCACGAGGAGGTGCTGCTCATCCCCCGGTGGGTCGACTGCAACCGCGTGACCTTCAAGTACGGCCTGGGCGACGAGTTCATCGAGGTGCTCCAGGTCCTCAACAGGATCGGCCTCGATCGCACGGAGAGGGTGACCGTGCGCGGCATGGAGGTGTCGCCGCGCGACGTGGTGGCCGCGTGCCTCCCGGACCCCGCCGGGCTCGGGGACCGCATGCACGGCCGCACCTGCGCGGGCACCTGGGTGACCGGCACGGGCAAGGACGGCGCGCCCCGGGAGGTGTACCTGTACCACCTCGCCGACAACGAGGAGACGATGGCTCGGGACGGCTCGCAGGCCGTGGTCTGGCAGACCGCCATCAACCCCGTCGTCGCTCTCGAGCTCCTCGCCAACGGCGCGTGGGCGGGCACGGGCGTGCTCGGTCCGGAGGCCTTCCCCGCCCAGCCGTTCCTCGACCTGCTCGTCGACCACGGCTCCCCCTGGGGCATGGAGGAGAGGACGGTCAGTCGGTGAGGGTGCTGTCCTCGACGAGGTCGGCGGCGTCGGCCGCGACACGACCGGTCTCACCGCGGAGCCAGTGCCGGCGGCACAGGAGCTCGTAGACCACCTCGGCGTCGCCGCCGGTGTCACCCACCACGACGACCTCGCCGTCGTAGACCTGCCGGCCGTTCACGAGCCGCGCGTTCTGCGTGGCGCGCTCGCCGCACCAGCAGCGGGCCTCGACCTGGAGCTCCTGGCGCTCGTCGGCCAGCTCGAGGAAGCGGGCCGAACCCTCGAAGAGACGGCCCCGGAAGTCGGTGAGGAGGCCGAGGGCGTGCACATCGGCGTTGAGCTCGTCCACCACGCGGGCGAGCTGCTCCACCTGTGCCGGCGTGTAGAACTGCGCCTCGTCGCACACGAGGTACTCGAGCCCACCGTTGGTGTCGTGACAGCGCCGCGCCAGCTCGAAGAGGTCGAGCTTCGGGCCGACGTCCACGGCCGCAGCGGACACGCCGAGTCGGGAGGACACCCGCGCGCCGTCCCGGTCGAGCTGCGTGCACAGCAGCCCGCGGAGCCCGCGGCTGGACAGGTTGTGGTGGATCTGGAGGGCGAGGGTGCTCTTGCCCGATCCCATCGTCCCGTAGGAGAAGCGCAGCACGGCCATGCGGGGCACAAGTTACACCTTTGTCATTACCGGAACCCGAAGGTGCCGCTCTCGACGACCGCCCGGCTGAGCGGCCGGACCAGGCTACGCAGCTCGTCGCAACCCACCACACCCAGCGTCGCCCAGGGGGCGAGCGCGAGCGCGTCGGTCTGGTCCTCGATGTGCTGGCGGAGCGCGGCCCCCGCTTGCGGTGAAGGCGCCCGCGTGGTCGACGAGCCCGCGCCCGGCCAGCCGCGCGACGGCGGCCTCCCACGCGGCGTCGTCCCAATGCCGCGAGGTCTGCAGCGCCGCGCGCGGCACCTCACCGGAGGCGGCATGGAGGACGAGGGCGTCGATCCCCTCCAGCCCGGCGTCGACCAGGCAGGCGATGTGCCCGTCGCCGCGGAACTCGCGCAGCAGCGTGACGGCATGCCACAGAACGAGGTGCGGCAGCGTGGGCCACGGCAGGCTGGCGTGGGCCGCGTAGAGCGGCCGGCCCGGCGGCCGTGCAGCCCTCGGTGGCGGACCGGGCCAGCTCGGCGGCGCGTCCCAGCGACGGGTCGTCCACCCGGTCGCCGAGCGCTCGCCGCAGCGCGGCGTCGGCGGCCGAGAGGCGGGCCTCGAGGAGCCGCGCGGGCGAGGCGACCGCCCACGCCGAGGGGATGGCGTGGCGGACGATGTCGGGGTTGAAGTTGAAGAACGTCGCGATCACGACCTCCGCCGGCACGGCCCCCAGGGGGGCGGCTCGCGACGCGAAGTAGCCGTCGAACCCCCTCACGCCCAGCGCCTCGTACGCGGCCGTCGCCTCCGGCGCGAAGTAGATGAGGCCGTGGTACGGCTCGAGGGTCCGCCACATCTTCCGCGCCATGACCGGTTCCATGGCGGCGGACCCTAATGGTGGGCACGGCGTGGCCACCCGGTACAGTGCTCGGGACGCCAGCAGCCGCTGGCGGGCCGTGTCGAGCTGTGGCTTGAGACTGCCACCCAGGAGCAGCGGACGAATCGCTGCACTCGACACGAGATCGGCAACCGGCCGATCCACCCCCTCGAGTGTGCGCGCGTGCCTGCCCCCTCGATGCAGGAGAACCCCCCGACCGTGCCCCCCACCTTCGCCGAGCTCGGCGTGCCCACCCACCTCTGCGAACGCCTGGACGTCCTCGGCATCGCCGAGCCGTTCCCCGTGCAGGCCGCCACGCTGCCCGACGCCCTCGCCGGGCGCGACGTCTGCGGCAAGGCCCCGACGGGCTCCGGCAAGACCATCGCCTTCGGGCTCCCGCTCCTCGCTCGCATCGAGAAGGCGGCGCCGCGTCGGCCCAAGGGCCTCGTGCTCGTGCCCACTCGGGAGCTCGCCTCCCAGGTGCAGGACCAGCTCCTCGCCCTGTGCTGGGGGACCAAGACCGAGGTGCTCGCCATCTACGGCGGCGCCGGCATGGAGCGCCAGATGAAGGCGCTCGGCAAGGGCGTCGAGATCGTCGTCGCCACGCCTGGACGCCTCAAGGACCTCCTCGAGCGCGGCTCGCTGCGCCTCGACGACGTCAACCTCGTCGTGATCGACGAGGCCGACCGCATGGCCGACATGGGCTTCCTGCCCGAGGTGCGCAGACTGCTCGACATGACGAACAAGAAGCGGCAGACGATGCTCTTCTCGGCCACGCTCGACGGCGACGTCGACGTGCTGGTGCGCAACTACCAGACCAACCCGGTCCACCACGAGGCCGAGTCCATCGAGGAGCAGGGCGAGGTCACGCACCGCTTCTGGGCCGTCTCGCACGCCGACCGGATCCAGGTGGCCACCGCCATCGTGGAGCGCTCGTGGCCGGCCATCGTCTTCAGCCGCACGCGTCACGGCGCCGAGCGCCTGTCGAAGCAGCTGAACAAGGCCGGGGTGCGAGCGGAGGCCATCCATGGCGACCGCAGCCAGAGCCAGCGCGAGCGAGCCCTGGCCGCGTTCGGGCGCGGTGACGTCCACGTGCTCGTGGCCACCGACGTGGCGGCACGCGGCATCCACGTCGACGGCGTGGCCTGCGTGCTGCAATACGACCCGCCGGCCACCGACAAGGACTACGTGCACCGTTCCGGGCGCACCGGCCGAGCCGGTGAGCCGGGCACCGTGATCACGCTCGTCTCCCCGGAGAAGGAGAAGGACGTGCGCAAGATGCAGCGGGAGCTGCGTCGACGCGAGCCGATCGAGGCGGCGACCGTGGCCACCGCGGCCACGATCCTCGCCGCACGGCCTCCGAAGCCGATCGACCGCGGCGACGGCCTCGACGGCGTCTCCCGCCGAGAGCGGGCACGCGCCGCGGAGCGCCCCCGCCAGGACCGCGGCACCAAGCCGGCTCGTGGCAAGGGCCACCGCAAGGGCGAGAGCCCGCGCAAGGTCGAGGGCGAGTGGACCCCTCGCCCCAAGCCCGCGGCCTCGCAGGGCCGCAACGGACAGGAGCGTGCCGGGGCCCCGGCACGCTCTGGTCGCCCAGGCACCAAGCCCGGCCGACGACCCGCTGGTGCAGGAGCCGCCCGTCCGGGCCGCCCCGCCGGCGGCAACCGACGCCGCGCTCGCTAGCGCGACCCAGCCAACGACTCGTGTTGCTCAGCGACGCACGCGCTGAGCAACACCGGTCTAGGTGACGCCCGCGCGGAGCGCCCGGACGGTGTCGATGAGGTCTGCGTCCTGGGGGTCCTTGTCGGGGCGGTAGCCCCTCACCCGCGCGAAGCGCAGGGCCACGCCACCCGGGTAGCGGGTGCTCGACTGCACGCCGTCGAGGGCGATCTCCACCACCAGCTCCGGTCGGACGAAGACCGTGATGCCCTCGCGGCTCGCCTCCCGCTCCAACAGTGCCTCGGTCTGCCAGGTCAGCAGCTCGTCGGAGAGGCCCTTGAAGGTCTTTCCCACCATCACGAAGCCACCGCTCGGCTCGCGCGCCCCGAGGTGGAGGTTGGAGAGCCAGCCCTGACGTCGCCCGTGGCCCCACTCGGCGGCCAGCACGACCAGGTCGAGGGTGCGGACGGGCTTCACCTTCCGCCACGCGCCGCCGCGCCGACCGGCGTCGTAGGTCGAGTCGAGGGCCTTCACGACCACGCCCTCGTGCCCGGTGGCCAGCGAGTCGGCGAGCGTGGCGGCCGCCACCTCGGCGTCGCCGGTGGTGGAGCGCGTGACGGCGAGGGGCCCGACGAGCGTGTCCAGGTGCAGCTGTCGAGACGAGAGCGGTTCGTCGATGAGGTCGACGCCGTCGCGGTGCAGGACGTCGAAGAAGGTGACCAGGAGGCCGTGGCCCGCAGCGGACGCGTCGTCACGGCCGAACGCGCTCATGGTGTCCTGGAACGCGCGGGGCTTGGCGTCCTCGTCCACGCCGAGCACCTCGCCGTCGAGCACGAACGCATCGGCGTCGAACCCCCGGGCCACCTCCACCACGCCGGGCAGCCGATGCGTGATGTCGTTGAGGTTGCGGGTGAAGATCCGGACCTCGTCGCCGCGGCGATGCACCTGCACCCGGGCGCCGTCGAGCTTCCACTCGACCGACGCGGGGCCGGTGTGGCCCAGCGCCTCGCCGACGTCGGCGGCGCTGGCCGCCAGCATCGGCTGGATCGGCTGGAGAACGCTGAGGCGCACGGCGTCGAGCGCGGGGCGGCCCTCGGTGAGGGCCAGGGCCGCCGTGCGACCGAGGTCGCCCGAGAGCATCGCGGCTCGGCGGACCACGCCGATGGGCACAGCCGCGGCCGTCGCCACCGCGTCGGTCATCACGCCCGCCAGCGCGCCCTGCCTCAGCTCACCGGTGAGCAGGCGCCGGACGAAGTCGGCCTCGACCTCCGTCGCCCGGCCGAACAGGTCGGCGAGATGAGCCTGGCGAGCGGCCACCGACCCGCTGCCCGAGGTGCCCTCCAGCTCGGTCAGGATCCGATCGAGCGCCAGAACCTCCACGCTCGGCTCAGCGGCGTGGTGGTGCTCGGTGCCGTACACGGAACGCCACCCGACCCCGATGCGACCCTGGCGCGGGACCCCGGTGAGGAACCCGACCGCCGGCTCGACCTCGTCGGGCTCGAGCCGCTGCAACAGCTCGGCCAGCGCGGCCACCTTCGCCTTCCTCGACCGGGTGGCCCCGACGGCCGCGGAGGTGGCGACGAGATCAGCGAGCAACACCTCCCCATGCTGCCCCAACGTCTGCGGTCGATTTCGTCCGCATTGCGAGCGGGATCGACCGCAGACGTCGTTCACGCGAGAGGGCGGGGCCGCCGTTGGCAACCCCGCTCCGCTCGTTCCCTTGAGCCACGGCCCCTCGCGATCAACGAACAGCCATGTGTTACCTAGAGGAACACTGGGACGTAACGTCTGGATAACGACGAGGCGCGATCGGTCACCGACGTCACGGAGAGCGCAGAGCCGACCCAGCCGTGATCAGACCGCCACGCACGTCGCCAGGGCGAGGAGCGCTTCGTCACCCAGCGAGGCGCCAGCAGTGACAGCGGCGGGGTGGAGCTCGGACGCCGTCGAGGCCACGGCCATGACGCGCCGCTCCTCGTCGGCCGAGAGCGGGGGACCGGAACCATCATCGACGAGTCGGCAGGCCGCCCCGGCGAGCATCGCGGCATCCAGCGACCGAGTCGGTGCCATCGCGGCGGACAGCTCACCCAACGCCACTGCTGCGGCGCGCCGGTCCGTGCTCAGCAGGACTGGTACGGCCAGGCGGAGGTCAGCCATCCCGGCGTCCACATCACCCGCGACCAGTCGCCAGACCCCCAGGTCACGACGCTGGGCCGCTGCGCTCCGCAGGTTGCCGACGTGCTCGAGCTCGTCGATCGCAGCGGCCAGCATCGCCAGGGCCGCAGGATCGTGGCGATGTCGTGCCAGGTGGGCCAGCTCCGCACTGACCAGGGCCTGGGTGCCACGGCTCAAGCCGGTGACCACCATCTCGCGCGCAAGAGCGAGATCCTCGGCGGCGGCTTCCATGTCGCCGGCCGCGCGCGCCAGCCAGCTGCGAAGGAAGTACGTCGACAACGCCGCGACCGAGTCGTTCAGTCGGAGAAAGTCGTGGCTGAGACCGTCGAGTCCGGTGCGAGCGCCGCTGAAGTCTCCGGTGAGGGCTCGGTGGAGGGCCACGAGGCGGATCCGATGGGTGTCGAGCCACGGATCGGCGAGGAGACGCAGCCGATCGTCCACCCGAGGGTCCATGAGCAGGTCGAGCGCCCGCGCGGCGCTCACCGGACCATCCGACCGCGATGGACGACCTGGCCGCAGATGAAGACCCAGAGTCGCCAGTCCTCGTGCGCCTCGGCGACCTCCTCGGCGTCGACGAGATCCGCGAGGTCCTGCGGGCTGGTGGCGGCGAAGAAGCCCGCGGAGGCGGTTCTCGTCAGGGTCGCGCGCGCCCGGAGCAGCGCAGGTGCTCCCGGTGCGGCGGCGAGGTGGTCACTGATCCACCGGCGACCCTCCCCGGCCATGCCCATCAGAGCAAGCACCCTGGTCATGCTCGTCGCGAGCTCGAGCCCGGCGTCATCGCCCAACGTCGGCGTCACCCAGTGCCGGACGTTGCCGAGCTCTTCGAGAGCGCCGGCCACGGCGGACTCGACGGGCACCTCGTCGATGCCGCCCACGGCCTTCGCCACACCGATCAAGTGGCACACCGCCGCGCGCTCGGCCGACGCACGATCCTCCAGGGAGAGGAGGGTCAGCGCCATCTCCCGCACGGGCTCCAACGACCGGTAGCGGACCCCGGACTCCCCATCGTGGATCGCTCCGACCAGCTGGGCGTGCAGCAGCGGCGCCAGGAGGCGGCGCACCTCCGGGACCTCCGCACCGGCAAGGCGGGCCGCCGCCTCCGGCGTGGCGCCATGCGGGAGCACCGCCATCCGCGCCAGGATGTCTCGGCTCGCCTGCGGCACGACCTCGAGCGCCCAACCGGCCGCCGCGCGCACCCGCTCGTCGATCGCCGTCTCGTCGCGGACCGTGCCGAGCAGCGAGAGGTCGAGGGGGTCGACGCCTGCGGCCGCGAGCTCGATGGCAAGCGGCAGTCCCGCCATCCGCTCGCACACGCCCATCGCGGCGGCGAGCGCGGCATCGTCGATCGAACGTGCGGAGAGCCCGGCGCGCTCCAGGAAGAGGCGCAAGGCGGGGGGCTCGTCCTCGTCGACGGGTCGCACGGCGAGCCCGTCGAGCGCATACCGGACCTCACGGGTCGCGCCCACCGGCACTCGTGACGTGATGAGCACCTTGGTGCCGGGCGTCCTGAGGAGCAGCACATCGACCACCTCGGCCACGGTGTCCGCACCGGCCTCGGCTCCGTCGAGGACGAGGAGCGTGGCGCGCCGTTCAAGGCGGGCGACGATCGCGAGCGCCAGATGACCCTCGTCATCGGTCGCGGAGATCCCGACCCCCTCCGCGATCTCCGACCAGACGCTCGCGGCGTCCGACACACCGTCCAGCTCGGCGATGACCACGGCCCGCCCCTCGCGCTCGATCCGTTGCGCGACCTCCCGTGCCACGGCGGACTTGCCCACACCACCGAGGCCGTGGATGGTGACGAGCCGGTTGGCCTCGACCAGTCGGTGCAGCTCGGCGACGTCCAGCTCGCGCCCGATCAGGCACGGCGACGAGGCGAGCACGTGGTGTGGGTCGAATCTGCACCGGAGGAACGCGTCGTCCTGCGCGAGGATCGCTCGTTCAACCCGCCGCAGCTCCTCGCCAGGGTCGAGACCCAGCTGGTCACGCAGCGCGCGGCGGCCCTGGTCGATGGCCCGGATGGCCTCGGCCTGCCGGTCGAGTCGGTAGAGCGCGGTCGCGACCTGGGCCCAGCGTCGCTCCCGAAGCGGCTCGGCCTCGGCGAGGAAGCGGAGGCGGTCGACGACCGCCACCTCCCGCTGCCGCTGAAGGTCGACCGCCGAGAGCTCCTCCTCCGCCGAGATCCGCAGCGCGTCGAGTCGGGCGGCCGTCCCACGCGCCCATGGCTCGTGCGCCAAGCCACCGAAGGCGTCGCCGCGCCAGAGCGCCAGTGCTCCCTCGAGCAGCACGGCCACGCGGTCTGGAGCGGGTTCCGCCAGGACGCGCGCCTCCCTGACGAGCGCCTCGAAGCGCCCCCCGTCCACCAGCCCGGCTGCCACACCGAGGCGGTACGTCCCGCGTCCGGCCACGACGGCGTCCGGCACCCCGACCTCGAGGAGGCGCCGGCGCAGGCGTGACGCCACCATGCGCAGAGCGGGAACCGGGTCGTCGGCGACCTCGTCCGGCCACAGCACCTCGACCAAGGCGTCGCTCGAGACCGGCGCACCTCCCGCCGCGACGAGCGCGCCCAACAGGCGCTCGGCGAGGACGCCGCCGACCTGGCGATCTCCCGACGGCCCGTGCAGCCGCACTCCGCCGAGGATCCTGATCGGAACCACTTCCACAGCCGCGCAGGCTACTGACTGGGATCCATCGGCGTCCGCCGAAGTTCAGGTGCCGGTGAAGTTCGGCTTTCGCTTCTCGAGGAAGGCGCGGGGACCCTCCTTGGCGTCTTGGCTGGCCATGACCTCCATGCCCAGCTCGAGCTCGCGCTGGAAGGCGTCCGCCTCCTTCAGCTCGAGGGCGGCGATCACCGACGCCTTGATGTTGCGCACGGCGAGGGGACCGTTGGCGGCGATGCGGTCGGCGACCTCCAGCGCGGTCGACATGGCCTCGCCGTCGCGGGTGAGGTGGCTGGCCAACCCCACCTCGTAGGCGCGCTCACCCGTGATCGGGTCGCCCACCAGGAGCATGTCCATGGCCACCGTGTACGGGATCTGGCGGGGCAAGCGGATCGTGCTGGCCGACATGGGGAACAGGCCCCGCTGCACCTCGGAGATGGCGAGCTGCGCGTTCTCGGCGACGACGCGGATGTCGAAGGCCTGGAGGATCTCCATGCCTCCCGCGTAGCAGTAGCCCTCGACCGCGGCGATGATCGGCTTCTGGACGTAGTGGTCCTTCAGGAACCCCTTGTAGATGAGCGTGAAGTCCTGCCGGATCCGCTCCTCGAACTCGTCCTCCGCCGGCTTGCCGGACGTGAGGGCGCCGACGAGCCGGTCGAGGTCGGCCCCGGCCGAGAAGTTGCCGTCGGCACCGGTCATGATGCCGACCCGCAGCTCTGGGTCGGCATCGAGCAGGTCCCAGGCGTCGCACAGGCGGCACAGCACCTCGGCGTTGAAGGCGTTGCGCTTGTCGGGCCGGTTGAGCGTGATCATGAGGATGGGCCCGTCGCGCTCGACGAGGACCGCGGGGTCGGTCATCCGCGGAACTCCGGGATGACGTGCTCCCCCATCAGACGGATCGTCTGCATCACGGCCTCGTGGGGGATCTTGTACGGGTTGACGAGGCAGAGGAGCTGGTCGACGCCCGCCGCTTCGTATCGCTTGCAGGTCTCGATGGCCTGGTCCGGGGTGCCGAGCACGCACGCTCCGCTCCCCTCGAGGTACTCGAGGTCCATGAAGTCGAGCGACCCGTCGTCGGCGACCCGCTTGAGGTCGGCGGCGTAGGCGTAGGTGCCGAGGTCCTCTCCGCGGTCGGCCTGCATGTCAGCGACCGAGGCGATGAGCCGGGCGCCGGCCTTCGGGTACCACTCGAAGCTCTCCCGGGCGGTCGCCCGCGCCTCCTCGACGCTCGGCGCGCAGATGGCCATCGTGAAGGTCGAGGCCTGGTCGTGCACGTAGGCGCCGATCGGGTCGGTGCAGCCGGCCACCGCCTTGCGATAGATGTCGATCTTCTCCTTCACCGTCTCGGGTGGCACGCCGACGGCAAAGGAGCACAGTCCGAGCCCGAGCTCGCCGACCTGCCGGTGGCCGTCGTCGGAGCTGGTGGCGCCCCAGATCGGCGGGTGGGGCGACTGGATCGGCTTGGGCAGCACGCGGCGCTTCGGCATCGACCAGTGCTCACCGTCGAACTCGTACTCGTCGTTCGTCCAGCAGCCCACGACGTGCCGGATGGCCTCCTGCCACATTCCCCGGGTCGCCCCCGGGTCGATGCCGAACCCCTCGAGCTCGGCGCGGGTGGACGACCGCCCGGTGCCCATGTCGACGCGCCCGTTGGAGATGAGGTCGAGCACGGCCACCGACTCGGCGGTGCGGACCGGGTGGTTGTACGGCTTCGGCATCAGGCGCACGCCGTAGCCGAGCCGGATCCGCTCGGTCTTGGCGGCGATGGCGCCGTAGAGGACCTCGGGATTGGAGCAGTGCGAGTACTCCTCCAGGAAGTGGTGCTCGACGGTCCAGAAGGCATCCCAGCCGTACTGTTCCCCGGCCACGGCTTGCTCGATCGTGTGCTGGTAGGCGAGGCGTTCTGAGTCAGGTCCCCAGGGCCGGGCGACGGGGATCTCGTAGAACAGGGCGAAGCGCATGGCGCACGTTGTACAGGAAACCGGACGAGGGAGATCCATGAGCACGCTCGAGGGCAAGGTCGTCATCGTTACGGGAGCGGCGTCTGGCATCGGCCTGGCGACGTCCAAGCGCCTGCTCGAGGACGGTGCCACCGTCGTGGGTGCCGACCTCGGCGACGGGCCGGGCATGCTCGGCGATCGCTGGCGCTACGTGCCCACCGACGTCACCGACGAAGCAGCCGTGGCGGTGCTCGTGGCGGCGGCCGTCGAGGCCGGTGGCCGTCTCGACGGCGTCGTCAACGCGGCCGGTGTGGCCGGTGGCGGGCTCGCCCACCAGGTGGACGCGGAGGAGTGGCACCGCGTCATCGCCGTGAACCTCACCGGCACGTTCCTCGTCGCCAAGCACGTGATCGGCCAGCTGCTCACCCAGGAGCCGGTCGACGGCGAGCGGGGTTCGCTCGTCACCATCGCGAGCATCGAGGGCCTCGAGGGCACCGCCGGCGGAAGCGCCTACAACGCCTCGAAGGGCGGCGTGGTGCTGCTCACCAAGAACCTGGCCATCGACTACGGCCCGTCGGGCATCCGCGCCAACGCGATCTGTCCCGGCTTCATCCAGACGCCGATGACCGATGCCCTCTTCGACATGCCCGGCATGGAGGAGGTGGCCGAGGGCTACCGCCTCGAGCACGCGCTGCGCCGCTACGGGCGACCCGAGGAGATCGCGGCCGTGGCCGCCTTCCTCCTGTCCTCGGACGCGTCCTTCGTCAGTGGCCACGCACTCGCCGTCGACGGCGGCTACACCGCCGGCCGCGACCACGGCATCACCAAGATGCTCGGCTTCAGCTGAGGACAGTCCTCAGAGGTGGCTGGGCGGGACGACGGTGGTGAGCCGCCCGGAGTGCAGGTCGTAGACGAGACCGCCGACCACGGTGCCAGCGACGATGAGCGGGCTGTCGAGCACGGCCGACACGTCGTTCTGGAGCACCACCGCCCGGTCGGTGATGGCGAGCGGCTCGAAGTCGACGGCGCGCCGCCCGGTGGCCCGGGCCACCGCCTCGACGAACTCGTGGTCCGAGGCGGACGCCATCTTGCAGTCGGTGTGGTGCACGACCGCGATGCGCGTCACGCCGAGGGTCGCGACGGCCAGCGCCAGGGTCCGGAGGACATCCTCGGTGACGCGGGCACCGGCGTTGCGGAGGATCTTGGCGTCGCCGGGCTCGAGGCCGAAGACGGCAAGAGGGTCGATCCGGGAGTCGATGCACGTGACGATGGCGAGACCTCGACGGGCCACCCCCGACTCGGCCACCTCGTGCTCGATGGCCGCGTAGCGCTCGTTGGCCTCGAACAGGTCGGCAAAGGCGTCGTCCATGGCCTAGATCGGAGCAGCCTCGGGAGCCCGCTCGCCAATCCGTGCCACCATCGCGCCATGGCTGCCTTCGGTCCCGAGTCCACCACCGACGACGTGCTGGAGGGGATCGACCTCACCGGCCAGCGGATGCTCGTCACCGGAGCGTCTGCCGGCCTCGGCCTGGAGACCACGAGAGCACTCGCGGCCCACGGCGCCTCCGTGACGATGGCGGTGCGCGACCTCGCCAAGGGTGCCGCCGCCATGGAGGGCGTGCTGGCGACCGTGCCCGACGCCGACCTCGACCTGCGTCGGCTCGACCTCGCGGACCTCGGCAGCATCCGCGCGTTCGCCGACGGGTTCCTCGAGGACCACCCGATCCTGGACGTGCTCATCGCCAACGCGGGGATCATGGCCTGCCCGCACGGCACCACCGTCGACGGGTTCGAGCTGCAGTTCGGCACCAACCACCTCGGCCACTTCCTGCTCATCACCCGTCTGCTGCCCGCGCTCCTCGCGGCCGACGGGGCGCGGGTCGTGCTCCTGAGCTCCGCCGGCCACCGCTTCGGTGATGTGGACCTCGACGATCCGGGCTTCGAGCACGTGCCCTACGACGAGTGGGTCGCCTACGGCCGAGCGAAGACGGCCAACGTGCTGTGCGCCGTGGCACTCGACCAGCGCTACCGGGATCAGGGGATCCGGGCCTTCGCCGTCCATCCCGGTGGGATCCAGACCGAGCTCGGGCGACACCTCACGGAGGACACGCTGAAGGTGCTGACCGAGCGCCTGGCGGCCGCCCCCACCCCGACGGTGTGGAAGACCGTGCCGCAGGGCGCCGCCACCACGGTGTACGCCGCCACCTCCCCCGACCTCGACGGCCAGGGCGGCGTCTACCTCGAGGACTGCCACATCGCCGAGCTCACGGACGACCCCGATGCGCGTCGAGGGCGTGCGCGCCTACGCCCTCGACCCTCAGCGCGCCGACGCGCTCTGGGAGCTGTCCGAGCGACTCGTCGGATGAGGTTCACCTACGCGGAGGCGATGACCGACCCCGCCTACTACCTTCCGCTCGCGCGGGCGGCGGACACGGCCGGCTTCGACGGGTTCCTCGTGCCCGACAGCATCTGCTACCCGGCGGAGTCCGAGGCCGTCTACCCGTACACGGCCGACGGCGACCGAGGGTTCATCGAGGACAAGCCGTTCCTGGAGCCGTTCTCGATCATCCCGGCCATGGGTGCCGTCACCGAGCGGATCCGCTTCGTCATCTCGGTGCTCAAGCTCACCGTGCGCCACCCGGTGCTCGTCGCCAAGCAGGCGGCCTCCACCGCCGTGCTGACGAACGACCGGCTGACCCTCGGCATCGGCACGAGCCCGTGGCCGGAGGACTACGAGGTGTGCGGCGTCCCGTTCGAGCGCAGGGGGAAGCGCGCCGACGAGAGCATCGCCGTCATGCGCGGGCTCCTCACAGGCGACTGGTTCGAGTTCCACGGCGAGATCTACGACGTGCCCCGCATCAAGCAGTGTCCGGTGCCCACCACGCCGATCCCCATCATCGTCGGGGGCCACGCGGAGCCGGCGCTGCGGCGCGCGGCTCGCAACGACGGCTGGATCCACGGCGGCGGCGACCTCGAGGCCCTGCCCGGGCTCGTCACGCGCCTGCACGAGCTGCGCGCCGAGGAAGGGCGCAGTGGCGACCCGTTCGAGGTGCACGTGATCTCGATGGACGCCTACGCGCCCGACGGGATCAAGCGGCTCGAGGAGCTCGGCGTCACCGACGTGATCGTCGGCTTCCGCTGGACCTACGACAAGGCGCAGGACACCGAGGCGCTCCAGACCAAGATCGACAACCTCAACCGCTACGCCGAGACGATGTTCTGACCCCCAAGAACTGCTTCTGTGTGCAGTGGGGTGAGGGCCGGGCGTCAGGCGGCGGCGGGGCCGTGGACCATCGACGCGATGGCCACGAAGTGGCAGACGACGGCCGCCACGACCAGCGAGTGCCACACCTCGTGGTAGCCGAACACGCGCGGGAACGGATCGGGCCAGTTGGTGAAGAGGAAGATGCTGCCGACCGTGAAGAGCACGCCGCCGGTCGCGATGAGCACGAGCTCGACGGGGCTCATGTTCGTCCACATCTGCGGGATCGCGACGACGGACGCCCAGCCCAGGCAGATGTACAGGGCACCCCGCACCTTGCGGCCGACGTGACCGCCGGTGAACGCGAGCACGAAGCCGAGCACCGCGCCGACCCAGGCGATCGCGAGCATCGTCCACGCGACCCAGCCGTGCAGCACCAGCAGGCACACGGGCGTGTAGCTGCCGGCGATCATCACGAAGATCGTGCCGTGGTCGAGCTTCTGCATCCAGAGGCGCCGGGCCGCTGACCAGTTGAGTCGGTGGTAGAAGCCGCTCACGCCGAACAGGGCCACCAGGCCCACCGCGTAGACGAGCGCACCGACCCGGCCCCGCGGCGACTGCGCCAGCGCGATCACCGCCATCCCCGCCGGGATGGCCAGGAAGAAGCAGACCAGGTGCATCCATCCGCGCATCACCGGCTTGGCCGGCGCGGCGTCGAGGGTGGTGGGGATCGAGACCAAGAGGGCCAGCCTACGGCCCGCAATGCAGGGTGGCGTCCACGCGGGGGCACGGCATGATGCTCCGGTGCCGACCAGGACCGCCCGCGCCGAGCTCCTGGCGGGCGCCAGGGCGGTGGCGCCGATGCTCGTCGGGGTGATCCCGTTCGGGCTGGTGGCCGGTGCGACGCCCGCCACCAACGGGCTCGGCGGGGCGGCGGCGATCGGCTTGTCCACGATCGTGTTCGCGGGGGCCTCGCAGCTCGCCGCGGCCGAGGCGCTGGCTGATGGGGGCTCCGCGCTCGTGGCCGTGATCGCCGCCTGCACGATCAACCTGCGGTTGCTGCTCTACTCCGCGTCCATCGCGCCGCACTTCGCGGCGGTGCCGCTGCGGCGCCGGCTGCTCATCGGCTACCTCCTGACGGATCAGGCCTACGCCGTCTCGATCACGCGCTGGACGAAGGACGAGGACGAGGAGTCCGCCGGCGGCCCTCCCGCGCCGGGTCTCGACCACAAGGTGCCCTACTACTTCGGCGCCGCCGTCCTGCTGTGGGCCAACTGGCAGGTCTGCACGATCGTCGGCATCCTCATCGGGTCGGCCGTGCCCGACTCGCTGCCGCTCGACTTCGCCGTCCCCCTCGTCTTCCTCGTCCTGCTGGTGCCCGCGATCAGCTCGCGACCGGCGGCGGTGGCCGCCATGGTCGGCGGCCTCGTCGCCCTGTTCACCCAGGAGGCGGGCGCGGGCCACCTCGCGGTGCTCTTCGGTGCGCTCGCGGGCATCGCCGCCGGCGCGTTCGCGGAGTCGCTGATCGAGCGCCGTGGACCCCGTGACGACACGCCCCTGCCCCCGGACCCCGGCGTCGTCCCATGAGCAGGGTCTGGGTCGCGATCGTGCTGGCCGGCATCGGCACGTACGCGATGCGCGCGTCGTTCCTCGTCTTCGCGCACCGCCTCGACGACGTCCCGCCCAGGATCCAGCGCCTGCTGCGCCAGATCCCCCCAGCCGCGCTGGCGGCCATCGTCGTGCCGGCCTTCCTCCGCCCGGAGGACCAGATCGACCTGTGGCAGCCCCGCTTCGTCGCCGGCGTGGTGGCGGCGCTCATCGCGTGGCGCACCCGCAACATCGCCCTCACGCTCGTCCTGGGCATCGGCGTCGTGATGCTCATCGACGCTCTCTGACGCCGACGGGTTCGGACTACGGTCCGCCCATGAGCACGATCGACGCGCGCACGGCCGACCTGCTCGACCCGGCCTGGTGGGTCGATCTCGAGCGCGTGCACGACTTCTTCACCTGGGCCCGCCGCGAAGACCCCGTGCACCGCGACGAGGCCAACGGCCTGTGGGCTGTCACCCGCCACGCCGACCTGATGGACGTGGAGCGGCGCAGCGCCGTGTTCTCCTCCCGCGGCTCCTACCGAGCCAACATCGGGATGGAGGAGTCGAACATGATCGCGCTCGACGATCCCGAGCACATCGAGCAACGTCGGCTCGTCAGCCGGCGGTTCACGCCCCGAGCCGTGCAGCAGGACGAGGCTTTCCTCCAGACGCGCGTCGACGAGCTCGTCGACGCCGTCAGCGACCAGGGTCGGCTCGAGGTGGTCCACGACCTCGCCGGCCAGCTCCCGTCGCGCCTGACCGCCGACCTCCTCGGCTTCCCCGAGGACCGGTGGGAGGACATCAAGTCGTGGTCCGAGCGTCTCATGCGCACCGACTCGATCACGCGCGACCAGGACGCGCTGATGGGGGTGATGAGCGCCATCATGGAGTTCAACCCCGCTGCTCGAGGAGCTGGCGGCCGAGCGCCGAGCGTGCCCCGCCGACGACCTCATCTCCACGTGGGCCGGCGCCGGCATGGACGCCCTCTCGATGATGCACGAGACCGGCCTGTTCATCGCCGGCGGCGCCGAGACCACGCGGACCGCGATCGCCCGCGGCCTGGCGATCCTCGCCGAGCACCCCGACCAGTGGGAGGCGGCCGCCGCCGACCCCACCCTCGTGCCGGGGCTCGTGGAGGAGGTCATCCGCTGGGTGACGCCGCTGAACAACATGTTCCGGCGCGTCATCACCGACGATCACATCGGCGAGCAGCCCGTGCAGGCGGGTGACCGGGTGATGCTCGTCTACCCGTCCGCGAACCGCGACGAGGCCGTGTTCGACGAGCCGTTCCGCTTCGACATCCGCCGCGACCCGAACCCGCACCTGGCGTTCGGCCAGGGCACCCACTTCTGCCTCGGCGCCAACCTCGCCCGCCTCGAGCTCCGGCTCCTGTTCGGCGCGCTCACCCAGCGCTGGACCAACCTCACGGTGATCACACCACCGGACATCGAGCCGAACATCTTCGCCGGCGCGGTGCGCACCTTCGAGCTCGGCTTCGAGCGGCGCTGAGCCGTGGTCTACGAGCGGGGGGCGCACGAGGTCGGCGACGGCACCTGGGCGTACCTGCAACCCGACGGGGGCTGGGGCTGGTCCAACGCCGGGCTGATCGCGGACGGCGACGCGTCGCTGCTCGTCGACACGCTCTTCGACCTTGCGTTGACGGCGCAGATGCTCGAGGACCTGCGGGCCGTGTCGCCGGCCGCGGCACACATCGGAACCCTCGTGAACACCCACGCCAACGGCGACCACTGCTACGGGAACCAGCTCGTGACCGGCGCGGAGATCGTCGCCTCCACCGCCAGCGCGCGCGAGATGGACGAGGTGCCACCCGCGACGCTCGCTCGGCTGCTCGAGGCCGCGCCGGGCCTCGGTCCGGCCGGTGCCTACCTGCAGCAGATCTTCGGGGCCTTCACCTTCGAGGGCATCGACGTCGCCCCGCCGACCACCACCTTCGAGGGCGAGCTCGAGCTGCGCGTCGGCGACCGCGTCGTCCGCCTCTTCGAGCTGGGCCCGGCCCACACGCGGGGAGACGTCGTCGCGCACCTGCCCGACGCGGGGATCCTCTTCACGGGCGACCTCGTGTTCCACGGCGGCCACCCGATCGTGTGGGCCGGCCCGGTGCAACGCTGGATCGACGCCTGCGACCGGATGCTGTCGCTCGAACCCGAGGTCGTCGTCCCCGGCCACGGCCCCCTCGGCGACCGGGCCTGCATCCACGCCCAGCGCAACTACTTCGAGTGGCTCGTGGCCGAGGGGACGCCGCGCCTCCAGGCCGGGCTGTCACCGCTCGACGCGGCACGGGACCTCGCCGGCGGGCCGTACGCGGGCTGGGGCGAGGGCGAGCGGCTCGTCGTGAACCTCACTGCACTGGCGCGCGACCTCGGGCTGGAGCCCGTCGACGACGTGCTCACGCTCTTCGGTGGCATGGCCACCCTGGCTGGCTGACGCCGCCTGCTGGTAGACCGCCCCGGATGCTGACCTACGAGGAGGCCGCCGCCGCGGTCACGGCCCCGGGCGAGCGGTACGAGATCGAGACCATCGAGGTCGGCGGCGTGCCCGTCAAGGCGTTCAAGCACGCGCCGCCGAGCCTGCGCGAGATCTTCGCCACCGCCCGGGACCGCGGCGACGCCACCTTCCTCGTGTACGAGGACGAGCGCTGGAGCTTCGCCGAGGTGATGACGCACGTCGACGCGATGGCGGCGCTGCTCGTCGACCGGTACGGCGTAGCGCCGGGCGACCGCGTGGCCATCGGCATGCGGAACTACCCCGAGTGGGTGATCGCGTTCGCGGCGATCACCTCGATCGGCGCGGTGTCCGTGTCCCTCAACGCGTGGTGGACCGCCGACGAGCTCGACTACGCGCTCGAGGACTGCGGCGCCTCGGTCCTGATCGCGGACATCGAGCGGGTCGAGCGGGGCCGCGAGTCGGCGGCGCGCCTCGGGTGCCGGATGTTGGCGGTGCGCGCTCCCGGCCCGCTGCCCGAGGGCGTCGACCGCTGGGAGGACGTCCGATCGCTCGGCACCCCGATGCCCGACGTCGTCGTCACCCCGGACCACGACGCCACCATCCTCTACACCTCCGGCACGACCGGGAGCCCCAAGGGGGCGGTGTCCACGCACCGGGCCGTCGTGCAGGCCCTCATGGGCTTCGGCTGCAAGGCGGCCCTCGACCGCCTGCGTCGCGAGGGCGGCCCGGAGGCGGAGCGCGAGGGCCTGCCGCCGGCGTTCATCCTCATCGTGCCGCTCTTCCACGTGACCGGCTGCGTGCCCGTGATGCTCTCGTGCTTCGCGTCGGGGCTGAAGCTCGTGATCATGTACAAGTGGGATGCCGACCGCGCCCTCGAGCTCATCGAGCGCGAGAAGGTCACGAACTTCGTCGGCGTGCCCACCCAGAGCTTCGACCTCCTGGAGTCGCCCCGCTTCGCGGACACCGACACGTCGAGCCTGGCCAGCGTCGGCGGGGGCGGCGCGCCGGCACCGCCCGAGCTGGTCAAGCGCGTCGCCAGCAGCTTCCGGGGCGGTGGACCGTCGATCGGCTACGGCATGACGGAGACGAACGCCTACGGCCCGGGCAACAACGGCCAGGACTACCTCACGCACCCGACCAGCACCGGCCGGGCCACGCCGATCCTCGAGCTGGCCGTGCGCGACCCGGACGGCAACGACCTCCCGATCGGCGAGCGCGGCGAGATCTGGTTCAAGGGCCCCCACCTGATCCGGGGCTACTGGAACAAGCCGCACGACACCGCCGAGACGATCGTCGACGGGTGGCTGCGCAGCGGCGACCTCGGCCGCATCGACGAGGACGGCTTCGTGTACGTGGAGGACCGCGCCAAGGACATGGTGCTGCGGGCCGGCGAGAACGTGTACTGCGCCGAGGTGGAGGCCGCGATCTACGAGCACCCGGCCGTGCTCGAGGCGGCCGTGTTCGGCGTGCCCCACGAGCGCCTCGGCGAGGAGGTGGCCGCGGCGATCTACATCCGGCCCGGCCAGACGCTGACCACCGAGGAGCTCCAGGCGCACGTGCGCGAGCGGCTGGCCGGCTTCAAGGTGCCGACCGTCGTCGAGATCCTCGACGCGCCGCTCCCCCGCAACGCCGCCGGCAAGTTCCTCAAGCGGGACCTGCGCGACCAGCTCACCGGGTGATCAGTCCAGCGCGAAGGTGAGCCGCACCACGACGGCGGACGGGTCGACGGTCGGGGGCACGAGCACGGCCACCTGGCCGCCCGCCTCGTAGGTACCGCCGCCCCCACCAGGCTCGGCGGCGAACAGCACCCGCCCGTCGCGGCCCGACGTGAGGCCATCGGGCAGACCGGCGACCACCACCGGACCCGAGGGCGCGAGCCACACCGCGCTTGCACCGGTCACCTCACGGGTGCGGCCCGCGGCGGTCGTCGCGACCTGGGCGACGTCCCAACGGACCGTCCACCCGGCATGCGTGCCTCGTGCGTCGATCACCCGGACGGCGGGGAGCTCGCCGGTCCAGATCGACCACGGGCCACGACGGAGCTCGACCTCGGCCTGCGGCGTGACGAGGGTGAGGTCCCCGCCGATCACAGCGATCTGCACGACCTGGGTCATCGACGACCCCGATCCCCCAACCGCGGGTGACTCGATCTCGTGGACGGTGACGGGTCCGAGGGCGACCGTCGGCGCCTCAACGATGGTTGACGTCGTGGTCGGGGTGGCGGCCGACAGCTGAGCAGGCACGGCGACGACGGCGGCGATGCACAGCACCGTCGCGCCGATCGACCTCCGCCTCCGCGCTCCCACCGATCCGACTCCTCCGACCCGAGCCGGACGGACGGGTCAGAACGGATGTCGGAGCAATCGCAGGGAACCTTGACGAGAACCTCACCGTCCGTGGCAGGAGTTGCCACGGAGGGCGGTCACTCACGCAGCGCCGCCAGGCGCGCGCAAACGCCCGGCTCGGCCAGGCGGGCCACGGTCGAGGCCCGGCTCTGCGCCGCGGTGGCACCCCGACAACGGGGGTCCATGGCGTTCGGACCCATGGCCGCCAGCACCCCGTCGTCGGGCTGGAAGGCGATCAGCGGGATGCCGCGGCGACGCAGCCGTCGGGCCTCGGCGTCGAGCAGGGTGCCGGACCAGGTGCGCATGGCCTGGTCGGGGGCCACGCGAGGTCGCCGGCTCCGACGCGACATCGGCGAGCTGACGATGACGAGGTCGAGCGGTCCGGCGTCCAGCAGCACGTCCGCGTTCGTGGGCGAGTGGACGCCGCCATCGATGTGCGCGGCGCCCTCCACCTCGACGGGCCGGAAGAAGCCGGGGATGGCGCACGACGCCGCCACCGCTTGCGGCACGGGCGGCGTGTGCCCGTTGCGCCCGAACACCACGCGACGGCCGTCGGCCTGACGCACGGCGCAGATCAGGAGCGGCGCCGCCGGCCAGGTGCCCGGGAAGATGCCGGCCACGCCGTCCGCGATCATGTCCGTGCTGATCGACCCGTCGGGCAGCAGCGCCGCCAGCAGCGACCAGGGCCGCGCCGCCAGTGGACGCCGGGCTGCCCTGGCGAGGGTCGCCGCGACATCGGCGGGCTGTCGCCGCTCGCGGCTGGCCTGGAGCGACGGGGGCCGGATCACGGGACCGAGGCGGTCCACCACGCGCTGTCCTTCGGCCGAGAGCGGCCGGTCGGTGGCGCGGGCCAGGAGGTCCCGAGCGGGGAGACCAGCGCGCAGCGTGGCACCCGTGATCGAGCCGGCCGACGTCCCCACCACCACCGATGCGGTGCGTGGATCCCAGCCGGTGACCTCCTCGAGGGCAGCGAGAACCCCCGCGTGGAACGCGCCGCCGGCGACCCCACCCGCGCCGAGCACCAACCCGATCCGCGGCGCGCCGTCACCCATCCCGGCGACGGTATCGGGATGGGTGACTCGATGATCTGGCGACTGACCAGCGCCGAGCGTCAGGTCCAGATGTCGGGCCGACGGCGGCCGGTGGCCCGGGTCGCGGTCAGCAGCAGGTACCCCAGATCGAGCAGGCCGACCGCGACTGCCACGGGCACGAGCAGGTCGGAGCCGGTCTTCGGCAAGGTGCTGGTGCTCTGCGTGGTCTGGGTGCCCTTCACTGCCGCGGTGGTGGCCGTCGTGCCGCCGCCGCCGGGACGGCCGGCCGGCGGAACACCGGTGCTCCCGACCACCTCGGTCTCGACGACCGACAGGGTGAGGTCGTTGGGCTCGCAGGAGAACCCGACCTCGATCGGCCCGATCGCCACCAGCACGTCGGCTGAACCGAGGCTGTAGCCGACCGTGCCCCCGACGGTGGTCCACGAGGTGTCGGGCACCGCGAAGGTCGCCGAGACCGGCTTGGCCTTCGGCGGCGTCGAGCTCGTCCCGTCGTCCTCGATCGGGCCGATCTGCACCGCGATCGGCGACAGCACCCGCGTGCCCTCCTCGGTGTTCGACGCGAACAGCGCCGGCGTCACCGTGCCCGAGACCGTGTCACCGATCTGCAGCAGGCCGAGACCCAACCCCGTGTTGATGACCGACGCCGGCACGCTGACGGTCCAGCTCTGATCGCTCAGCGTCACCGTGTCACCCGCGTTGACCTTCGCCGGCGCGGTGCCCGTGATCGCGAACGACAGCTCCGCTGAGTCCGGCGTCACGCTGTTCGTGCACGTCGCCACGAACGTCTCCGTGCCCGTCACCGTGTTCCCGGTCGTCGTGGTGGTCGACGGCGCGGTGGTCGAGGTCGTCGATGACGTCGAGCTGGTCGTCGACGTGGGCGCGGTGGTCGACGTCGAAGGCCCAGTGGTCGTCGTGGTGGGCCCGAGTGGTCGTCGTCGTCGGCGCGGTGGTCGTCGTGGTCGGCCCAGTGGTCGTCGTCGTAGGCCCGTGGTCGTCGTCGTCGGCTTGGTCGTCGTCGTCGTCGGCGCAGTGGTCGACGTCGTCGACGAGGTCGACGCTGTGTGGAGCTGGAGGACGTGGAGCTGCTGGACGTCGAGGAGGTGGAGCTGCTCGATGTCGAGCTGCTGGAGGACGAGCTGGAGCTGGAGCTGGACGAAGACGAGGAGCTGGAGCTGCTCGAGGACGAACCGCCCGACACGGTGACGGTGGTGAAGGCCGCGGCCGGGACCGGGTCGGTCCCCGTGCACGCCGCCAACGGCGCCGCACCACACCCAGCCGGCGTCGGCACCCCCGGGACACAGGCGAAGGTCACCGAGATGACCCCACCCGGGCCCACCAACGCCGTCGTGGAGCTGGCCCCCAGGCTCAAGGCCACGTCCCCACCCGAGGCCGTCCAGGTCGTGGTGGGCAAGCTCGCGCTCACCGCCAACGGCGTCGCCGTCTCATCACCGGAGTTCTTGTTCGCCGGCGTCGGATCGGTGATCGTCGTCGTCCCCGTCACCGACAGCGGCGGAATCGCCACCGACCCCTCGGTCGTGTTCGCCCCCAACAACGTCAGGTTCACCTCCGCCGGGATGTTGTTCACCCCCACCGACAACAGACTCAGCCGATACCCCGTCACCAGCACCGACCCCGGCACATCGATGCCGAAGGTCGCCCCCGACAGCGTGATCGTCTCCCCACCCGCCACCGAGCTCGGCGTCGCCGCACCGCTCAGCGTGATCGGAAGCGCACTCGTCCCGGGCTGCGCGTTGTTGGTGCAGGACGTGGGCGTCGTGACCGTGGCCGCCCCCGCAGGAGCACCACCTACCGAGAAGTAGGCAAGCACGCTCACCCACAACGGCAGCACGAGAAGCGCGGCCAGAAGCCGCCGACGACGATCGAACACGGGCACTCTCCCTTGTGGCTCGGGCTGACACCGGCGGCCACGCAGAGTGACACCGGGCTGTCGAGCGCAACAATCTCCCCGACACCACAGAATGTCAACAGGGAGCGGTGAACGAGAGGCCCGACGCCCGCGTCAAGCCTCCTGGAGGACGTTGAGCCCGTCGACGGCGTCGATGTACTCCTCGACGAGCCGCTGGATGACGTGGGCCGTCTTCTCGACGGAGTTCAGCTGACCGACCACCTGGCCCACGGGGTTGAACTGCACCGGGCCGGCCTTGTCGGCGTAGCGGTGGCCGCGGGCCACGCAGTTGCCCGACACCATGTACTGCATCGGCATCGGCAGCGGGTCGGGCGTGTCGGGCTGCTCCCAGGCGTCGGTCCAGTCGTTGCGGAGCATCCGGCACGGCTTGCCGGTGAAGGAGCGGCTGCGCACCGTGGCGCGGGAGTCGGCGTCGAGGAGCTGCTGCTTCTGGGCGGGCGGGAGGTCGGCCTCCTCCACGGTGAGCCACAACGACCCCGCCCACACGCCCTGGGCGCCGAGCGCCAGCGCGGCCGCGATCTGCTGGCCGGAGCCGATGCCGCCGGCGGCGAGCATCGGGGTCGGGGCGATGGCCTTGACCACCTGCGGCCAGAGCACGATCGAGCCGACCTCGCCCGTGTGGCCGCCGCCCTCGCCGCCCTGGGCGATGACGATGTCGACGCCCGCCTCCTTGTGCTTCAGTGCCTGGTACGGCGAACCGCAGAGCGCGGCGACCTTGAGGCCGGCGTCGTGGATGTGGTCGATGACGTCGGCGGGCGGCGTGCCGAGGGCATTGGCGATGAGCCGCACCTTGGGGTGGCGCAGCGCCACCTCGATCTGCGGGAGGGCTGAGGCCTCGGTCCAGCCGAGCAGCCGCATGCGCTCGTCCTCCTCCGGCGGGAGGTCGGGCACGCCGGCGTCGCGCAGGAGCTTGTCGGCGAACTCGACGTGCTCCTTGGGGACCATCGCCCGCAGCATGTCGCCGAGCTTCTCGGGATCGAGCTCGTCCATGCCCTCGTACTTGCCGGGGATCACGATGTCGACGCCGTAGGGCTTGTCGCCGATGTGCTCGTCGATCCACTGGAGCTCCACCTCGAGCTGCTCGGGGGTGAAGCCCACCGCGCCCAGCACCCCGAAGCCGCCCGCCTTGCTGACGGCCGCCACGACGTCGCGGCAGTGCGTGAAGGCGAAGATCGGGAACTCGATGCCGAGCTCGTCGCAGAGCGAGGTGTGCATGGGGAGTCCTCCGGGGCAGGCAGCCCACGAAACATAGCGCCCGCTATGTAACTCGCACCAGGCCCGAAAACGACACTGTGGCCCCGGCGAACCGGGGCCACAGGAGGAGTAGAACGCCCGAGCCACGGACAGACACTCCCAGTGCCGAATTCTACATCGGCAGGGCCGTGCCCAGGCTTGAGCCCAATTACCCAGATTCTGTTGCGATCTGGTTTCTCAGGGGTTGACGGAACCGGGTCGGTCAGGTCCAGGCGTCAGGTCGACGGCGTCGACCGAACCGGGTCACGCTCAGGAAGAGGTACCCGAGGTTGATCAGGCCGACGCCGACGGCCAGCGGGACGAGCACGCTGGAGCCGGTCTTCGGCAGAGCCGTGGTTCCCTCCACCGCGGCCGTGGTGGACGTGGTGGCCGTCGTGCCGCCGCCGCCGGGACGGCCGGCCGGCGGAACACCGGTGCTCCCGACCACCTCGGTCTCGACGACCGACAGGGTGAGGTCGTTGGGCTCGCAGGAGAACCCGACCTCGATCGGTCCGATCGCCACCAGCACGTCGGCTGAACCGAGGCTGTAGCCGACCGTGCCCCCGACGGTGGTCCACGAGGTGTCGGGCACCGCGAAGGTGGCCGAGACCGGCTTGGCCTTCGGCGGCGTCGAGCTCGTCCCGTCGTCCTCGATCGGGCCGATCTGCACCGCGATCGGCGACAGCACCCGCGTGCCCTCCTCGGTGTTCGACGCGAACAGCGCCGGCGTCACCGTGCCCGACACCGTGTCACCGATCTGCAGCAGGCCGAGGCTGAGCCCCGTGTTGATGACCGACGCCGGCACGCTGACGGTCCAGCTCTGATCGCTCAGCGTCACCGTGTCACCCGCGTTGACCTTCGCCGGCGCGGTGCCCGTGATCGCGAACGACAGCTCCGCTGAGTCCGGCGTGACGGTGTTCGTGCACGTCGCCACGAAGGTCTCCGTACCCGTGACGGTGGTCGAACCGGCCGTCGTGGAGGTGGTCGAGCTGCTCGTGGTCGAGCTGCTCGTGGAGGAGGTGGAGCTGCTCGATGTCGAGCTGCTGGAGGACGAGCTGGAGCTCGAGCTGGACGAGGACGAGGAGCTGGAGCTGCTCGAGGACGAACCGCCCGACACGGTGACGGTGGTGAAGGCCGCGGCCGGGACCGGGTCGGTCCCCGTGCACGCCGCCAACGGCGCCGCACCACACCCAGCCGGCGTCGGCACCCCCGGGACACAGGCGAAGGTCACCGAGATGACCCCACCCGGGCCCACCAACGCCGTCGTGGAGCTGGCCCCCAGGCTCAAGGCCACATCCCCACCCGAGGCCGTCCAGGTCGTGGTGGGCAAGCTCGCGCTCACCGCCAACGGCGTCGCCGTCTCATCACCGGAGTTCTTGTTCGCCGGCGTCGGATCCGTGATCGTCGTCGTCCCCGTCACCGACAGCGGCGGAATCGCCACCGACCCCTCGGTCGTGTTCGCCCCCAACAACGTCAGGTTCACCTCCGCCGGGATGTTGTTCACCCCCACCGACAACAGACTCAGCCGATACCCCGTCACCAGCACCGACCCCGGCACATCGATGCCAAAGGTCGCCCCCGACAGCGTGATCGTCTCCCCACCCGCCACCGAGCTCGGCGTCGCCGCACCGCTCAGCGTGATCGGAAGCGCACTCGTCCCCGGCTGCGCGTTGTTGGTGCAGGACGTGGGCGTCGTGACCGTGGCCGCCCCCGCAGGAGCACCACCTACCGAGAAGTAGGCAAGCACGCTCACCCACAACGGCAGCACGAGAAGCGCGGCCAGAAGCCGCCGACGACGATCGAACACGGGCACTCTCCCTTGTGGCTCGGGCTGACACCGGCGGCCACGCAGAGTGACACCGGGCTGTCGAGCGCAACAATCTCCCCGACACCTCAGAATGTCAAGGCCACCCTTCGTGGTTCGCTGCTCAGAATGGGCGGTCGACCCCCCTTCACCGGCACGATCTGTCTTCCACTTGACATCCGCGTGACCGCGCATAGTGTTCGTCGGTGACACCGAGGAAATCTGACTGGGTGTCAGGGCGAGCCGCATCCTGCGGCTCAGGGGGGAGGACGGAAGATCATCGTCATCACCGTTTTCGACGACGCTGTTCTTGCGCCCGCTCGCTTGCACGAGATGAGCTAGTTGCCCGAGCCACGGACCACCTAAGGAGCATTCCCTTGCGATCACTCAATCGGCGCAGAGGCGCCGTCATTGCAGTAGCCGGCCTGTTGGCCGGACTAGTGCCGGTGCTGATGGGTGCGTCACCCGCCAGCGCGGGTACGTCATCGACACCCATGTCGTGTACCAACACAGCCCAAGCGGGGACCTCGGCGCTGCCGAACGACCTCACTGGCGCGGCCACGCCGAACCCGGTCACGCTCGGCAACACCGTGTCGCTCTCGGGCGCCACCTTCGGCATCAACGTCCCGCCCACGGTGCTGCTCGCCGGTTACGGACTCAACCTCCTGACCATCGGCGCTGAACTCGATCCCTGCTGACGTCAACATCGTCCTGCGGGCAACGAACACCGTCGAGGGCACCCAGCCGATTCCCACGATGAGCGTGCTCGGCACGACCGACCATCACGGATCCGACACCTCCACCGACCGGCACGAAGACGGACGGTGACGAGTCGGCCACCCCGCTGGCGGTCTCCGCAACCTCCCGGCCACGACGTGGACGCCCACCGGCGGCACCGATCGAGTTCAGCATCGTCAGCAGCTCCACGACGGCGCTGGTCGGGCCAGGCGGCATCATCGCGGTGACCTTCAGCTGCGTGCCTGGCACGCCCGGGCCCGCCGGATGTGGCGCCAGCGCCGCTGCCGGCGTGCACGACCACCATCCCGTCGCCCGCGATCCCGTTCGACACGGTCACCGTCGATCGCGCCGCCCACGGCACCGGTGTGCACCCCGGAGTCGGTCAGCGTCGGTGCTGGTCAGTCGGCCACGGTCGACCTCACCAACAACTGCACCGATGTGAACGGCAACATCAACCCGACGACCTGGAACGTGAGCACGCTGACGCCCGCCTCCCCGGCCGGCGGCACGCTGACGGCAACTGCAACGCCCGGGGTGTACGGCTACACCGCTCCGGGCATCGATCCCGGGCCGGTGACGTTCACCTTCTCGGTGGCCGACACCGGCGGCCTGGTCAGCAACACGGCCACCGGCACGATCAGCGTGCTGGCGAACCAGTGCGACGCCACTGCGGCATCGTGCTCGCTGACGGAGATCGTCGTGCAGCCCGTCGTGGGCACCACGATGAGCATCGCCAAGGCTCCCGGCACGGTGGTCCTCGCGCCGGTCGTCCTCAACGGGCAGGCGCAGGTCTCGAGCGGGGCCATCCAGCCCGTCGTCGTGACCAACGCTCGGGGTACCGCCACGCCGTGGAACGTGACCGGTTTCGTCACCGACCTCGGCATCGCCGGCTCCACCCCGACGATCACCCTGCCCACGGGCCAGACGATCCCCGCGTGCTCGGCCGCCGGAAGCCTCGGCTTCGTTCCCACGCCGAACCGCAACTGCATCCCGGGCGACAACCTGGGTTGGGGTCCGAGCGCACAGATCACCCACGACCGGATCAACGGTGACGTCGCCCACGTCATCCCCGGTCCGGCGAAGGCGACCAGTGCGGCGGACTGGCTGAGCCAGCTCGTCGCCGCAGGGGCCAGCGCCCCGGCGTCGGCCACCCCGCCGTCCGTCGTTCCCGGGGCCAACGGCCTCGGTGGACTGCAGGAGCAGAACAACCTGTGCGGCGCACCGGTTGACCAGAGCGGTGGCACCTTCCAGTGCGACGCCGCCCTGTGGCTCGGCGTTCCGGCTTCGGCCGCCGCCGGCAACTTCAGCGGAGGTTTGGTGCTGACGCTGCTCTAGCAGCGCCAGGCTGACCCACCGTTCGAGGGCGTGGGGGACCAACCGTCCCCCACGCCCTCGTCGTTCCACAACACACGAGAATCGGAGGACCAGGACCGTGCAGCACGCGAGGAGGCGGAACCGCAGTCGACGAGGACTGCGTCAGCTCGCGATCACCCTGCTGGTCCTCGGTGCGGCCGCGTCCCCGCTGGGCGCGCAGGAGTCCCAGGACTCCGGCGACCAGGCGACGCCCGATCCGGCCCCCTTCGCCGTGCAGCCCTCGGGCCCTGATGGCCCGGGAGCGCGCGACTACTTCGTCTACACGCTCGCGCCGGGGGAGACCTTCGGCGACACCGTGGCGGTCTCCAACCTCGGCGATCGCCCGATCAACTTCGTGATCTACCCGATGGACGCGTTCACCGTTCCCGACGAGGGCGGGTTCACGGCGGCCAAGGACGGTGAGACCGCCGTCGACGTCGGCTCCTGGATCACCCTCAAGGCCGACACCTACACGGTCGAACCGGGCGAGCGCATCGACGTGCCGTTCAGCATCACCATCCCCGAGGATGCGGTTCCCGGCGATCACGCCGGCGCGATCCTGGCCACCGATGCAGACCTGGGCTCGATCGACCTCGACAACCCCAACGAGGACCCGAACCTCACCGTGCGGCAGCGGGTGGGAGCCAGGGTCTACGTCCGGGTCGACGGGCCCGGTCACCCCCAGCATCCGCATCGACCGCCTGGACGTGACCTCGAAGTCGCCCTCCTTTGCCGTCCCGTTCTTCTCCGACGAGGGCGAGGCCACCGTCAGCTGGGAGATCACCAACACCGGCAACACGCGCCTGGACCCCACCGCGGTGGTGAAGGTCAAAGGCCTCTTCGGACGCACCATCAAGACGCTCCCGGCCCAGGAGGTTCCCGAGCTCCTGCCCGGAAGCAACTACGTCGGGGCCAGCTTCATCACCGGCCTGCCCCCGCTCGAGAAGATCACCGTCGAGCTCACGGTCACCGCCCAGGACGTCGAGGTCGTGGGCACGAGCAGCTACTGGGCGGTGCCCTGGCTGTTCGTGCTCCTCGTGGCCGTGCTCCTCGCCGGGTTCCTCGGCTGGCGGCGCTGGCGGAAGCGCCAGGTCGCCGACGGCGACACGCCGGGGCCGGCCCCCACCCGCGAGAAGGTCAGCGCGTGACGGCCCGCCGGTTGCTCGCTGGCCGCCGCGCTGGTCGTGGCCGCCTCCGTCCTGGTCGCCCCCCTCGCCGTCGGCGCCCAGGAGGACGGGCCTCCCACGATCACCCTCGACGCGACGGGCGCCAAGGCCGGCCAGAAGGTCACGGTGCGAGGCGACGGATGGTCGGGCTCGGATCTCGTGTACATGGAGGTGTGCGGCAACGCGGGCCGCAACGGCACCCGGAGCTGCGACCCGGCCCACGGGGTGATGACCGGTGTCGGGGCCGACGGGAGCTTCGGCGCGATCATCACCGTCGGCGAGCCACCGATGCCCTGCCCGTGCGTGGTGAAGGCCACCAGCCAGACCACCCAGACGTCCGCCACCGCACCGCTCGCCTTGCAGGGCGTTCCCGTGGTCGCGCTCGAGAACCAGACCGAGATGACGCTCGTCGAAGCGATCGGTGGCGATCACCGAGGCCAGCTTCAGCGGGAGCGGCCCGTGGACCGCATGGTTCGGCGGCGGCGCCGAGCGCACGCTCACCGTCACCGTCGAGAACACCGGCGACGTCGTCGTCAACGATCCGCCCCTCTCGATCCTCGCCGGCCACGGCAAGAACCCCACAGGGATCGTGCCCGCCCCCCGCCTGGGCATCATCCAACCCGGGGGGTCGTCCACCGTCGAGGTGCCCATCACCTTCGACACGATGTCCTTCGGCAAGCAGACCGCCCTCGTGTCGGTCGCGGGGTTCTCCGAGCCCGTGGAGGCGAGGGCCACGACCACCACCTACCCGTGGGGCCTGATCGCGATCGCGATCGTGCTCGCTCAGCTCGTCCTGCTGCGGCTGCGCAACCGCAGCAGGGACAAAGCCGACCTGGCCGCTGCGCCCGTCGTCGGGGAGACACCACCGGAGCTCGAGCGGGTCCCCGCCATGGCGGCGATCGGGCGCGGTCCACTCCCCCTCCCTCCGGGTCCGCCGACGCAGCAAGAGCCTGCTGATCTCCTCCCACCGGTACCGGACGACCTGCTCGTCGGCACCGCCGATCGCGATGCCCCCAGCGGACACGGAGGACGTCGACGAGCCCGACGACGAGCTGATCGTGATCGACCTCCGCGACGCTCCCGAGCCCGAGCACGGCGCCGATCCTCCGGATCCGCCCGACGACGAGCTCCTCCCCAACCCGTTCGACTACGTCTCCGACGAGACGGTCGCCCTGGCCGTGGCGGCGGCCAGCCGGCCGGTGGACCGACGCACCGCGCATGAACGCCGCGACGAGGAGCGCCGAGTAGCGGAGGCCTCCGTGCAGGCCGCCAAGGCCGAGGCCGCGTCGATCGTGTCCGCGGCGACCCAGCAGGCAGCCGCGGTGGAGGCCGAGGCCGCCGCCAAGCGAGCCGCCGCGGTGTCGATGATCGAACGATCCACGCGAGGTGTGGAGGAGCTGCTCCAGGTGGCGGCGGAAAAGGCCGACGAGATCCGTCGCCAGGCGGAGCGGGCGCGCCGCGAGTCGGTGCGAGCGGCCGCCGCGCGGCGGGACACCGCCAACCACGCGCCGGCCGCCAACGGACGCGGCTCGAAGAGCCGCGGGCCCAGCGCCCCGGTGATCCTGGACCTCCGTGACACGCCTCGCGCCCCCCGGGAGACCGGCACGGGAGGACTTGCCTCGGCGATCGAGCGGGCCGTCCACAAGGCCTTCAAGGGCTAGGGAGCGCCACCGTGGGTCACCGGTACCGGCGTTCGCCGGGGACGCGGGCTGCCCTTGCCCTCGTGGTTGCCTCCTTGGCGCTGCCGGCCCTCGGGCCGGTCACCTCACCGGCTGCCGCCGGCATCCAGACGAACGCCAACGCCTGCTTCATGGACGCCAACGGGCTGTACTCGACGGTCGATCTGACCGTGGGCGGAACGGCGGTCGCGGGCAGCCCGACCAGTGTCGGCCTCGACGGGCTCAGCCTCGCCTTCACCCTGCCGGACGCGATCTACCTCGAGCTCTACTCGCTGGGCTACTACACGGTCGGCTCGAACTTCGCCGGGGTGGCAGCCGAGGTGACGGTGGCCGCCACCAACACCGCCGAGCAGGTGCAGAGCGCCGTGGGGAGCTCGTCGTTCGGGGTCGACATCAGCGATCCCGACGGCGTCCGCAACACCGGCGACGAGGCCGTCGCGACGTCGCCGGTGGTACAGGTGTCGCTCCCCGCCACGACCTGGACGCCGACGGGAGGGCGGATCGACTTCACCCAGGCCTCGGCGACCATCACCACGAACCACTTCTTCGGCTCGATCCTCGCCACCCTGACCTGCGCGCCCGGCAGCACACCCGATCGCGTCACCACCGTGCCGGCCGTGCCCGTGCCGTTCGAGGGGATCACCCCGCCGACACCTCCCTCCTGCACCGACACGACCGTGATCGGTGGTCAGGGCGTCACGACCGACGTCAACCTGCCTGCCCTGTGCGTCGACGACAACGGCGACATCGACCTCGAGAGCGTCGTCATCGTCGCGGACCCGGCCGGGGGCACGGCGTCGGTCGGCCCCGCGGGCGTGATCACCTACACGAACACGGATCCGAACATCGGCACCGACGCGTTCCAGGCCACCATCAGCGACGCGTCGGGTCTCGTGAGCGCGCCCGTCACCATCTCCCTCGTGATCCAGTCCGTGCGCAGCATCGAGCAGGACGCCTCCCGCATCGACATGGCGCCGGTCGTCCTCGACGGTGAGGCGCAGGTCGCCGTCGGAGGGCTGGGTGCGATCACCGTCACCAACCTCCCGACCAGCGGGCTCGGCTTCACCGTGTCCGCCTACGCCACCGACCTCACAGCGCGTCGAGGCGCCCCCTGTCCCGATCGACCTCGACGGCGACGGGTTGCCGGACGTCACGCTGCCGCACTGCACCGCCACGCAGGTCGACGACCGGATGTGCATCCCGTCCCAGAACATGGGGTGGGCGCCGACGGCTGCCGTGGTGGCGGAGGTGGACGGCGCCCTCAACGCTCCCGAGGTCCAGGCCGGGACGGCCAACGCCGCCACGGCCTCGGACTGGCTGGCGATGCTCACCGCGCAGCTCCCGGTCACGGGACTGAGCCAACCGCAGACCCTCTGCTCGGCACAGCCGTCGGTCGCCGCCGGGGTGTTCAAGTGCGGCGCCGCGCTCTTCCTCGGTGTGCCCGCCAGCGCGGCGGCGACGACCTACAGGGGTCAGATCGTGGTCACCATCATCTGACGGGCAGGTGGGGGATGGCTCAGCCGGCGAGCTCCGTGTCGCAGTAGCCGAGCGCGATGGCCACCTCGTCGGTCACCGCCTTCGACTCGATCAGCTCCTCGGGCGTCTTCCCGAGGGCGACCGCGTTGGCGCAGGCGCCAGCCACGTAGGCCACTGCCGCCTCGTCGTTCTCGTACAGGTCGCTGAACCCCGCGTCGTCGAGCTCGGCGAGGTACTCCTGAGCCGCGGCGCTGTTCACATCGACCGTCGGTCTGGTGGTGTCGGACGAGCCGTCGTCCCCACAGCCTGCGGCCGCGAGCGACACGACGGCGAGAGCTACGAGAAGTGCGCGCATGGTCGCAGAGCCTAGGTCCGGGCGGTGGGGGTGAAGCGAACGGGCATGGACTTGATGCCGTTGACGAAGTCGGAGTGGAGGCGGTTGACGGGGCCGGCCAGCTCGAGGTCGGGGAGGCGCTCGACGAGCTGGCGCATGGTGGCGCGGATCTCGGCGCGGGCGAGGTTGGCGCCCAGGCAGAAGTGCACGCCGCCGCCGCCGAAGGCCACGTGGTCGTTGGGCGTGCGGCCCACGTCGAAGCGGTGCGGGTCGGCGAAGACCTCCGGGTCGCGGTTGGCGGCCGCGTAGTACAGGACGACCTTGTCGCCCTCCTTGATCGGGACGCCGCGCAGCTCCGTGTCGCACGTGGCCGTGCGGCGGAAGTTGTGGATCGAGCTGCCCCAGCGGAGCATCTCCTCGACGGCCGGGTCCCAGAGGGACGGGTCGTCGCGCAGCCGCTGGGCCTGGTCGGGGTGGTCGATGAGGGCGAGCATCGAGTGGTTGATGAGGTTCCGTGTGGTCTCGTTGCCGGCCACCACCAGCGTGATGAAGAACATGTTCAGCTCGAACTGGTCGAGCCGCTCGCCGTCGACCTCCGCCTGCACGAGGGCCGTCATGATGTCGTCGCGGGGGTGCTGCCGGCGGTCCTCCGCCACCGCGTCGCAGAGGGCGTAGATCTCCATCGCCGCGGCCTGCGGCCCGCCCGGGAGCTCCTGGAAGTCGGGGTCGTCGCGCGAGCCGATCAGCTGGTTCGAGATCTCGAACATGCGCGGCCACACCTCGGGCTCGAGGCCGATCATCTCGCAGATCATCTGCACCGGGACCTGGGCGGCGATCTCCTCGACGAACTCGACCTCGCCCTTCTCGCAGACGTTGTCCACCACGACCGCGGCCCGCCGCTCGATCTCCTCCACCAGCGCCGAGATCATGCGCGGCGTGAAGCCCTTGGAGACGAGGCGCCGGTAGCGGTTGTGCTTGGGCGGGTCCATGTTGAGGATCGTGAGGCGCATGTTGGCCAGCGCCTCCTCGTCGGAGGTGGGGATGAACGTGCCGCCCAGCTCCGAGGAGAACGTGTGGTGGTCGTGGCTGACCGTCCGGACGTCGGCGTGCGTCGTGAGGGCCCAGAAGCCGGTGTCGCCGGGCACGGGGTGCCAGTACACCGGGGCCTCGGCCCGAAGGCGGTCGAACTGGTCGTGCGGCTCGCCCCGGCCCCACGTGCCGGCGAGCAGGTCGATGCCCTCGAGGGCGCTTTCGGTGACGGTCAACGTGCAGCTCCTGTGGTCGTGGTGACGACACCGCGCAGGGCGGCGATCGCTACGTCGTCGGGTAGGGCGGCCGGGTCGACCCGGCGCATCATCTCGAGGCCCAGCAGCAGGCCGATGAGTGCGGCGCCGACGTCCCTCCCGCCGTCCTGGGTCCAGTCGGCGACGGCCTCGTCGACTCCGGCCCACGCGGCTCTGTAGCGGCGGGCCAGGTGCTCGCGGGCGGCGTCGTTGCGCGCCGCGTAGCTCCACAGCTCGTGCTCGAGGGCGATCCAGCGGCCGCCGCCCGCAGGCGGGTCGGACACGTTGCGCCAGATCGACGCGAGCCGCTCGTCGAGGGTGGTGGCGGTGGCCAGCTCGGCACCGATCACCACGGCGACGTCGTCGACCCAGCCCTCGAGCAGCGCGAACAGCAGGCCGTCCTTGCCGCCGAAGTGGTCGTAGACGGCGCCCGACGTGCGCTCGGCTCGCTCGGCGATCGCGTCGACCGACGAGCCCTCGACCCCACGCTCGGCGAAGAGCTCGGCCGCCGCGTCGAGCAGGCGCTGTCGCGTCTCGGCCCTGCGCTCCCCCTGGGTGGCCATCCCGAAAACATAGCGACACCTATGTAACCGGCACCAGCCCCTGCCCTCCGCCCACGTGGGACGACGATGGTGCCCTCGCAGCCGACAACGTAGGCTCATCCACGCCGGAGGGCAGATCGTCAGCAGTGGGCGGAAAGAGATGACACCTCTCGTGGTTCGCGGCCTCGTGCTCGTCGGCGCGCTCCTGCTGGCCGGCGGCGTCCTGGCGTGGGTGGGCAGTCGGCGACAGAACCGTCCTCTGCCCGTCGAGCGGCTCGGCCTCCCGTCACTGGCCGGAGGTCCGTTCGCGCTGCCGGCCGGGCCGGCCTACGAGCCCGAGGTCCGTGTCGAGCCAGCGCCCGTCGACGCCGCCGAACCAGGCGGCACACCGGCGTGGTCGAGGTGGCCGTTCGCACCGGCCACCACGGCCGGTGACCGAGAGCGCTCGGAGGCCATCGCTCGGATCATGGTCCAAGCGCTCCGCGAGATCGGCCCCGCGCCATCGTGTTCCGCGACGACCAAGCTCGCCGAGCAGCTGGCGCTGATCATCGTGTCCGACCTTCGGGAGGACCACGACCTCGGTCTGAGCGAGGGGGTCGCGCTCACCGCCTCCATCAGCGATGAGCTGTCACACGAGCTCCGACGATACGTCGGCACGTCCTCCTGAGCCGGCCCCGGCCGCGACGTCAGGTCGGGGGCAGCGGGAAGGACTCGATGGTGGGTCCCTTGCGGGCGAGGGACGCGTAGTGGCGCTCGGCGAAGCGCCAGGTGCCGTCGTGGCGGGTGTAGCGGTCCTGGTAGAGACCGTACGCCTGGGTCCACTCGCCGGCCCGGTCGTGGCGCAGCTCGCAGATGTAGACGCGACCCGCCGCGTGGTCGCCGTCCACCGTGCGCCACGGCGTTGAGGATCGCGAACTCGAAGAACACGTAGGGCTCGAGCGCCCCTTCGATGAACTCGACGAGGGCCTTGGACCCCTCGAGGGTGAAGGGCTTCCGGGTGCGGGTGTCGATGTGCACGACCGCGTGCGGCTCGAACAGCCCCCGCACCTCGTCCCACGCTCGTCGGGTGACCGCATCCCCGTAGGCGGCCTGCAGGCGCTGCACCGCCACGAGGGCGCGGCTGCCGGCGTCGTCGAGCTCGCGCATCATGCCCGCCGGTAGAAGGGGTTCCAGGCGGCTTCGCGCTGGGCGAGGACATCGGCGGCGGTCGGCAGGCCCGCACGCCCGAGGGCGAGTGCGCCCGCCGTCGCCTCACGGTTGTTGGCGAACACGAGGTCGGCGTCCGCGGCCTTCGGATCGACCCAGACGGCCGCGAGCACCACGAGGGCGGCGACGGCGGCTTCGCCGATGGTGCCGGACGCGACGGCATCGGCGACCCCGGCCGCCACGCCCGCCTGCGCGGGGCCCCAGGTCATGCGGGCGTGGGCGTCGTCTTCGATGCGGGCCTTGTTCACGAACAGGGTGAAGGGCACCACCGGCAACCCCGGCTGCAGCACCACCACGAACGGGGCGTGACCGGCCGACGGCGAGGCGAGGGCGGTCGCCCAGGCCTGACCGACGGGGCCCTCACGGTCGCCGAGCACGGTGTTGAGGTGGGCCGCCTCGGCGCCGATGCCGACGAAGGCCTCGCCGATCTCCATCACGCCGGTGCCGGCTCCGGCTCGCTCCGCCCGTAGCGGATCTGCTGGAGCAGCTCGGAGCTCGTCGTGCCCGGCTTCGTGTCGTAGCCGAACAGCGCGACGTGCCGCGGCGTCGAGCCGACGACCGGTGTCACGCGGTGCAGCGACCAGCGGCCCTCGAACAGCATGAGCGTGCCTGGTGTCATCGGCACGGTCGTGACGATGTCGGGCGCGTCGCCGGCCAGCACCCGGGCGACGGTGTCGTAGCGCTCGTCGATCCCGCCGCCGTCGACCCAGCGCAGCCGTTGGACGTTCTCGAACGCCCCGCCACCCTCGCTGGTCTGGAGGGCGAGCGACACGACGAAGTCGGTCTGGTCGAAGTGCCAGCCGAGCGTGTCGCCCTCGCGCATCACCGCCAGGTTCATGGCACCGAGCGGATCCGCGTAGCGGTACAGCGGCGAGCGGCCGAGGATGCGGCTCACCAGGTCGAGCAGTGCGTCCCACTCGAAGAGGGCTCGAAGCCCGGAACGTGTCCGCGAGAAGCGGTCGTAGGGCACGGTGTGGACGGCCGACCGGGTCCACGTCATCCGGGGGTGGTCGGTCGGCCACTCGGCCGGATCGGGCAGCTCGAGGTACGGCGTGCCCTGCACATCCTGCAGGTAGGCACCAGCGGCGAGGTCGTCGCACTCGGCGACCAGCGCCGGGAGGGAGTCCTCCCGGAGGAACCCGGGCAGGATCGACACCCCGGTGTCGCGGAGCTCGGCGGCGTGGTGTGCCACGACCGGTGCGCCGGCCCCGTCGAGGTCGAGCACCGGGTACCGGTCGAGGTCGACGAGCGCGGCAGGGTTCATGTGAGGCAGTGCGCCGGGGGCGCTTCGGTCTGCTCGGCGTCGGAGCTCCGCTCCGGCCTCGAATCTTCCGGCACGGGCGGGAGCCTACGGCCGCCTGTCATGCTCCGGGCGTGCGCTACCGACGGATGCCCATCGAGGTCGAGTCGCCCGAGCAGCTCGGCTACGACACGATCACCAACAACCTCTCGGAGAGCTCCGTCGCCGACCGACGGCTGCGCGACCTGGGCCTCGACCTCGACCTCGACGAGCTGATGCTCTGCTACGGCGACCACCTCGGCGACCCGCTCCTCCGCGAGGCAGTGGCGGCGAGCGGCGAGGGCCTCGACGCCGACGACGTGCTGGTCACCGCCGGGGCGGCCGCGGCCCTGTTCTGCACGGCGACCGCGCTGCTGGAGCCAGGCGACCACGCCGTCGTCGTGCGCACCAACTACGCCACCAACCTCGAGACGCCGCGCGCCATCGGCGCCGACCTCGACGTCGTCGACCTGCGCTTCGACGACGGATGGCAGCTCGACGTGGAGCGAGTGGCCGCCCTCGTCCGTGACGGCGAGACCCGGCTGATCAGCGTCACCCAGCCCCACAACCCCACCGGCACGATGTTCGACCTCGCGACCCTCGACGCCCTCGTCGCCCTCGCCGAGCGCTCCGGTGCGGTGCTGCTCGTGGACGAGACGTACCGCGACCTCACGCACGACGAGCCGATGCCGGTGGCGGCCACCCGCTCGCCGTGCGTGATCAGCGTGTCGTCGATGTCGAAGGCCTACGGGTTGCCGGGACTGCGGATCGGGTGGGCGATCTGCCGCGATGCGGATCTCGCGGAGCGGCTGCTCGCCGCCAAGGAGCAGGTGCTCATCTGCGGTGCCACCCTCGACGAGCGGATCGCCGGCACCGTGCTGGCCGCCCGAGCGAGCGTGCTGCCGCCGATCCTCGACGACGTGCGGGCGCGCCTCGGGATCGTGCGGGACTGGATGGCCTCGCAGTCGACCTTCGAGTGGGTGGAGCCCACCGGCGGGGTCGTCGGCCTCGTGCGCGCTCGCGCCGACGTCCCGCTCGACACCGATCGGTTCTACGACGTGCTCCTCGCCGAGCACGGCACCTACGTCGGCCCCGGCCACTGGTTCGAGGTCGACGACCGCCACTTCCGCCTCGGCTACGGCTGGCCCACCGAAGCGGAGCTGCGCGCCGGCCTCGCCGGCCTCACCGCCGCCGCCGAGGCGGCCGTGCCGGCTACTTGACGACCCGGCGGACGAGCTTCTCGACGAGCGGGCGGTAGGGCGGGTAGAGCAGCCGCGGATCGGGCTTGGTCCGCTTGCGCAGCACGCTCTTGTGGTGGCTGAACGCATCGAACCCGGTGCGGCCGTGGTAGGCGCCCATCCCACTGTCGCCCACGCCCCCGAAGGGCAGATCGGCGGGCACGAGGTGCATCAGGGTCTGGTTCACGCACACGCCGCCGCTGGTCGTGTTGTCGACCATGTCGTCGATGACGTCGCCCCGCTGAGCGAACACGTAGAGCGCCAGCGGCTTGGGCCGGGCGCCGATGAAGGCCTTGGCCTGGGCGGGCCCGCCGATGCCCAGCACCGGGAGGATCGGGCCGAAGATCTCCTCCTGCATGACCGCGCTGTCCGGCCTCGGCTCGACCGTGATGGTGGGCGCCACGAACCGCACCGCCGGATCGACCTCGCCGCCGACCACCACCGTGCCGGCCCCGTCGTCGAGCAGCGAGCGCAGGCGCTCGAGGTGCCGGTCGGTCACGATGCGGCCGAAGCTCTTGCTGGCCTTGGGATCGGACCCGTAGAAGGAGCGGACCTGCTTGGCGAGCTTCGCGACCAGCGCGTCCTTCACCTCGTGGTCGACCAGCACGTAGTCGGGGGCGATGCACGTCTGGCCGGCATTGAGGAACTTGCCCCAGGCGATGCGGCGCGCCGCCACGTCGAGATCGGCGCTGGCGTGGACGTAGGTGGGCGACTTGCCGCCCAGCTCGAGCACCGTCGGGGTGAGGTGCTTGGCCGCCGCCTCGGCGACGACGCGGCCGACCCCGGTGGAGCCGGTGAAGAAGATGTGGTCCCACCGCTCGGCGAGCAGCTCGGTGGTCTCGTCGACACCGCCCTCGACGACGATCAGCGCCTCGGGATCGACGTACTTCGGGAGCAGATTCGCCAGCGCCGCGGAAGCAGGCGGGCGCCAGCTCGGACGGCTTGGCCAGGACCGTGTTGCCGGCCGCCAGCGCGGCGCCGACCGGTTCCACGAGCAGCTGGATCGGGTAGTTCCACGGGGCGATCACCAGCGCAGCCCCGAGCGGCTCGGGCACGATCCACCCCTTGGCCGGCCGCACCATGGCGGGCATGCGCACCCGCCTGGGCTTCACCCAGCCGCTCAGGTGCTTGGCCATGTGCCGCAGCTCCTGCTTGGTGTGCCCGATGTCGGCGGCGAAGGCCTCGACCTTCGGACGACCGAGGTCGCTCCGGAGCGCCTCCACGAGCTCGGCCTCGCCCTCCACCATCATCCGGCGGAGGCCGTCGAGCTGCTCCTCCCGCCACGCGAGCGGCCGGGTGCGGCCGCTGTCGAAGGTGGCGTGCAGCGCCTTGGCCGCCACGGCCGCGTCGACCGGAGCAGGGGGAGAGATCGTCATTGGACACCTCGGATCAGCAGGACTCCACAGCCTCGCGCTGTCAGCGCCGCTCGCCGCGGCTCATTCTGCTACCGCTTGCGAGCGATCGTCACGCCATCGGCGATCGGGAGCATCACCACGTCGACGCGGTCGTCCGCGGCGATGTGGTCGTTGACGGCGCGGATGGCGACCGTGTCGTCGGACTGGTCGCTGTCGTCGACCACGTTTCCGCCCCAGAGCACGTTGTCCACCAGCACCAGGCCACCGGGCCGGAGGCGCTGGACGATCTCGTCGTAGTAGGTGCGGTACCCGGCCTTGTCGGCATCGATGAAGGCGAAGTCGATCGGCGGGTCGGCCGGCAGGGCACGAAGCGTGTCCGCCGCCGGACCGATCACCAGCTCGATGCGATCCTCGACGCCGGCCTGGGCCCAGTGGTCGCGTGCGACGGCCGTCCACTCCTCGCTCACGTCGCAGCAGAGGAGCCGGCCGCCCTCGGCCAGGCCCCGGGCGATGCAGATGGACGAGTACCCGGTGAAGGTGCCCACCTCCACTGCGAACCGGGCGTCGACCAGCTTGGTGAGCACGGTCATGAACGCGCCCTGCTCCGGAGCGATCTGCATCCGGCTGACCCCGCCCAGCGCCGCGGTCGCGGTGATCAGGGACTCCTGCACCGCGTCCGGCGGGGTGCCGTGGGCCACGGCGTAGTCGTGCACCGCCCGGGTCACGATGATCGACTTCGTCTCCTGCTCAGCCATGCCGGCAACCTACCGGCGATCGACCCCCTCGCCTTCTGTGTGCGCTGCGAACCGCATTGCGGTGGTAAGCGCACACAGAAGCAGTCAAGAGGATCGAGAGGATCAGCCTGGTTGGGCGAGCGGGCCGTCGAGGAGCTCGAGCATCCAGTCGAGGGGTGCGGTGCCGAACCCGTCTGGATCGTCGGCGCCAAGAGGCAGTGCCTCCACCGCGCGCGCCCACACCAGCGCGCGGGCGACCTTGGCCACCTCGCCGGCGATGTCCACGAGGTCACGCAGCTCCTCGCGCGGTGCCAGCGCGGTGAACGGCTCGAGGTAGCTGTCGACGATGCGGCGCTCACGCACGGTCTCCGAGTCCACGCCGAGGAGCCAACGCACCACCGAGCGCAGCACGAGGACGCTGGCGAAGGGGTGGGCCACCACCGCGTCGCCCCAATCGAAGAAGCGCGCCTGGGGTGCGGATGGTGGACCGGCGAGGAACACGTTGCCGCCGTGGAGGTCGTTGTGGTCGAGGGTCGGCTGGCCGGGTGCGTCAGCGAGGCGGTCGCACCAGCGCCCGTAGGCGTCCCGCAGCCCGGCCACGCGCTCGAGCGCGGCGGCCTTGTCGGGCAGGTCGCGAGCATGGGCGCACGCGCTGGCCACCGCGAGTGCCTCATCGAAGCGCTCGCGCATCCGCGCGGGGCGCATGTCCGCAACGCCCAGCGCGACGAGCTCGTCGACGTGCGGTGTGAGGTCGAGCTGCAGCTGGGCGTACTGGCGCACGATGGCGACGAGGCGATCGAGCAGATCGTCGCCGCCGTGCTGCTCACTGACCACCGGGCCGCCGTCGGGCAGCAGCAGCCATCCGGCCTCGACGTCGAGGGCGATCGGCTGGAGCACGTGAGCCGGCGCGACGCGGCCCAGCAGCTCGTAGAGGCCGGCCTCGAACGCCGTGCTCGGCGCGGTCGCCTTCATGAACACCGTCCCGCCGCCCGTCGGCGCCCGGAGCACCGTGCCCCAGGGGCGGATCCGCACCGGCTCGAGATCGCCCGAGCGCGACGCGCGCGCGACCGCGAGGTGCTCGTCGACCCAGGCGGTGACCTCCGCTCGCCACTCCGGGCTCGCCCACTGCGCCATCAGGGTCGCCTCGCTCACAGCCTCGGCACCACCTCGTGCTCGAGGAGGCGCAGGCTCTCCCAGCCGACCTCCGGCGGGATCCCGCCCATGAGCGGGTGGAACAGTGCGAAGGCGGCGTCGCCCTGCTCACGGAGCCGGCGGACGAGGTCGTCGGGCGTCACGACCTGGTACTGCCCCGTGGCGCGCAGCTCGCTGACGTTCGCCGCCTGCTGATAGCCCGTGTTCGCCCCGGCCGCGGCGGCCCAGGCTCCGTAGGCGTTGGCCTCGTGGAGCACGTAGGGGCCGATGACCTCCCAGGCCGCGTCCACGTCGGCGGCGAGGAAGGTGGACGTGGTGTCGCCCCCGACGAAGCCGCCGGGGTCGGAGCCACCGAGCGCAACCCGCGCGGTGCGGTACGTCTCCCACACGTCGTTGGTGGATGGGCGGAAGCTCACCTCGAGCCGCGCAGCGCGCCGAGCGGCGGCGTCGCTGCTCCCGCCGAGCGCCAGCTTCGGGCCGCGCGGCCGAGCCGGCACGGGGGTGACCCGCACCGTGCGGCCGCGGTGCTCGAAGGGCGCACCCGTCCAGGCCTGGCGCAGGACCTCGACGGCCTCGGTCGTGCGCGCCACCCGCTCCCCCATGGGCACACCGAACATGGCGAACTCCTCGGCGACGTAGCCGTTGGCGATGACGAGCTCGAGCCGCCCGCCCGAGAGCAGGTCGACGACGGCGGCGTCCTCGGCGAGGCGCAGCGGATCGTGGAACGCCGCGACCATGGCGGCGACCTGGATCGTGATCCGCTCCGTGCGGGCGGCCACCGCGGCAGCCATCGGCAGCGGGCTGGGCAGGTACCCGTCGGGCGAGCCGTGGTGCTCCGAGAGCGTCAGGGAGACGAACCCCATCCGGTCCGCCCACTCGGCCATGTCGAGCGCCGCCGCGTAGCGCTCCGCCAGCGGCACACCGGAGAACCCCGGGTCCCGCAGGTCGAACCGGATCCCGAAGTACGCCACCACCGCAGGATCCCACAGGAGCCCCTTCGCCTTCTTTGTGCGCTCCGCACCGCATGGCGGTGCCTGGCGCACACAGAAGCAGTCAAGATGACCGGCATGGCACCCGACATGGCACCCCGCATGGCACCCCGCATCCCCCCGTTGCCCGTCGACGGGCGCGACGCCCGCACCGAGGAGCTGCTGGCCCCCCTCCGGCGACCCGACGGCACCGAGCTCAACATCTTCGCCACGCTGGCCCGCCACCCGAGGTTGTTCAAGCGGTGGTCGGCCTTCGGGGGCACGCTGCTCTACCGCGGCACGCTGCCCGAGCGCGAGCGCGAGCTGCTCATCCTCCGGACCGGGTACCTGTGCCGGGCGCACTACGAGTGGGGGCAGCACGTCGAGATCGGCCGCGCTGCCGGGCTGATCGACGAGGAGATCGCCCGGGTGGCCGAAGGCCCTGAGGCAGCGGGTTGGTCGGCGCGCGACGCCAACCTCCTGCAGGCCGCCGACGAGCTGCACACCGACAGCCGCATCGGCGACATCACCTGGGCGGCGCTGGCCGAGCAGTGGGACGAGCAGCAGCTCATCGAGCTGTGCATGGTGGTCGGCCAGTACCACCTGGTGGCCTTCGCGCTGAACTCCCTCGGCGTCGAGCCGGAGTCCGACGACCTCCCGGAGCTCCCGGCATGAGCGGGGCACTGGCGGGGCGCCGGGTGCTCGTCGTCGGCGCAGGCACGCGGTCGATCGACGACCCCGACGCGCCGGTCGGCAACGGCCGCGCCATCGCCGTGGTGGCCGGCCGGGCCGGCGCCACCGTCACCTGTGCCGACGTCGACGTCGAGGCGGCCCGCTTCACCGCCGCCCTCGTCGAGGCCGAAGGGGCCACGGCCCACGTGCTGGGTGGCGACGTCACCGATGCCGCCACCTGCGCGGGCCTGATCGACGGCGCCGTGGCCGCCATGGGCGGGCTCGACGGCCTCGTGCTCAACGTGGGCATCGGGGCCGGCATGGGCATGCAGGGCACCACGCCCGAGCAATGGGACGCGGTGTTCGCCGTGAACGTCCGGTCGCACTTCCTCCTCGCCGCGGCCGCGCTGGAGGTGATGCCCGAGGGCGGCGCCATCGTGTTCATCTCGTCGATCGCCGGCCTCACGCCGGGCAGCCGCATCCCGGCCTACGACGCCTCGAAGGCCGCGCTCACCGGCCTGTGCCGGCAGGTCGCCGCGGAGGGAGCTCGCAAGGGGATCCGCGCCAACGTCGTCGCTCCTGGCCTCATCGACACGCCGCTCGGCCGCCTCGCGACCGGCGGCCGCCCCTCCCGGGCCAAGGCGCCCGTCCCCCTCGGTCGCCAGGGCACCGCGTGGGAGGTCGCCGAACCGGTCGTCTTCCTCCTCAGCGACGCCGCGAGCTACATCACCAGCCAGCTCCTCGCCGTCGACGGCGGCCTGACCGGCTGCCGCGGTTAGTCGTCCTCGGCCGCCTTCGGCGGCCTGCGGCGAACTGATTGGTGCGCCTTCGGCGCGCTCATTGCTGGTCGGCGAGCGGCGAAGCCGCATCACCTCCCGGGCGAGGGGGGCACGCGGAGCGTTCCCCCTCCCGCTCCCCCTCCACCCCGGCGCGACGTGAGACGAGTGGGCGAGGCGGCGGGGGGTGTGGGGGGCAGAGGCTCCTGCCGGAGCCCCCCACCCGCGAAGGGGCGGCTCCGCCGACCCCTGAGCAGCAGCTGAGTCGGCCGGAGGCCGGCCGCTCACGTTCGGAGGAGCTCGCCGCAGGCGAGCGACGACGACTACCGGCCTGTCGTCGAGAAGTGCTGGTAGTCCTTGAGCGACGACCAGTAGCCGCCCCATGACCAGCCGCGGGCCGCGAAGGCGGCGACCACGGCGTCGCCGGCGTGGATCATCCCCGGGTCGGTGCGGCTCCGGTCCGTGAAGCGCCCCGCTTCGGGCGGCAGCACGGTGCTCCCCTTCACGTAGGGGTTCACGAAGGGATTGACGTCGATGGCGCGCCCGTACGCGTGCTCGGACCAGCCGCTGCCGCCTGTGACCGCGCGGCAGTTGAAGGCGCTGGTGTTGTTGGCCCGGATCGAGCGCATGTCGTCGCCGCCGTAGGCGTCGATCGGCTCCATGCGCTGGATCGGGAACCGCAGGTTGTAGAGGTCCCGGAAGATGGCGACCATGCCCTGGGCCAGGTCGGCGTGCACGATCAGGCGCCCGTGGTGGACGGCCCCGTCGTTGCCGAAGTGCGTGACGTCGATGGCCCGCAGCTGGGACAGGGGCACCGGGCAGCCCGGCCGCCACGACGCGTACAGGTCCTGCGCCGTCACGGTCTTGATCGACGCGGCGAACGGCAGCACCTGCGGCTGGGCCGTCACCGGCGGGGACGGCGGCCGAGTGGTCGTCACGGCGGCCGGCTCGGGCGCGGCCGAGGTGGTGGGCGCGACGGTCGTGGACGTGGTCGTGCTCGTCGTGGTGGAGGTGGACGTCGAGGTGGTCGTGGAGGTCGTCGTCGCCTCCCGCTCGGCCGTGCCGCCACCGGAGGTGGCGCAGCCGCCGCCGGCCGCGACAGCGAGCACCAGGGCGCCCACGGCAGGGCAGAGTCGACGGGACCTCATCCGGTCAAGTGTCGCGCTGCACGCGTACCTTGAGCGGCGCATGGCCACCATCGAACGCGACTGGGTCGCCCTCACGTCTCCGACCGGCGCCCGCGCCGGCCACGGGCCACACCCCTGCCAGGGGCTCTACCACCGGCCCGCCGGCCCGCGCCCGACCGTGGCGTGCATCGCCACCCACTACAACGTCGACTTCTCGGAGCACTACCTCGCAGAGCTCCTGGCGACGCGCGGCATCGGGTTCCTGGGCTGGAACACCCGCTATCGGGGCAACGAGGCGTACTTCCTGCTCGAGCACGCCCTCGTCGACATCGGGGCCGGAGTCCGGTGGCTGCGCGAGGAGGCCGGCGTCGACACGGTCGTGATCCTCGGCAACTCGGGGGGCGGCTCCCTGATGGGCGCCTACCTCTCGCAGGCCACGGAGCCGTCGATCGAGCCCGCCGTCGGCCTCGCGCTGCCCGACGCCGTGCTCGAGCTCCCGGCGGCCGACCTCTACATCTCGCTCAACGCGCACCCCGGCCGGCCCGAGGTGCTCACGGCCTGGATCGACCCGTCGGTCACGGACGAGACCGACCCGCTGTCCGTCGACCCCGACCTCGACATGTTCGATCCCCGCCACGGCCTGCCCTACGACCCGTCGTTCGTCGAGCGGTACCGCGCCGGGCAGCGGGCCCGGAACCACCGGATCACCGCGTGGGTGCAAGCCGAGCTCGAACGCCTCGCGGCGGCCGGGGCGTGGGACCGCACCTTCAACCTGCATCGGGTGTGGGCCGACCTGCGCTTCGCCGACCTCACCCTGGACCCGTCGGACCGGCAGCCCGGCTGCTACGCGGGCGACCCGCGCGCGGCGAACTACGGCCCGTTCGCCATCGGTGGCACGAGCACGCTGCGCGCCTGGCTGTCGATGTGGAGCCTCGAGACGTCGCAGTGCCGGGGTGCCCCGCACCTGGCCCGCATCAGGGTGCCGTCGCTCGTGGTGCAGTCGCTCGCCGATCGGGGCGTGTTCCCCAGCGACGCCCACGCCATCCACGACGCCCTCGCCACCGAGGACAAGGCCCTGGAGCTGATCCCGGGTGAGCACTACTTCGAGAGCGGCGGGCGTGACGAGGTGGCGGACCTCCTCGTCGCGTGGATCGCAGCCCGGACGTAGGGTCGTCACCATGGCCGCGACCCTGCGAGCGACGGTGGCGACGACGCTGCCCCCCGACGACGCCCACCCGTACCGCTCCGGCGCCTGGCGGCCGCAGTGCCGGGAGTGGGATGCCGACGACCTCGAGGTGGAGGGCGAGCTGCCCGCCGACCTCTCGGGCGTGTACCTCCGCAACACCGAGAACCCGGTGCACGAGTCGATCGGCCGCTACCACCCCTTCGACGGTGACGGGATGCTGCACCAGATCGCCTTCCACGACGGTCACGCGAGCTACCGGAACCGGTTCGTGCGCACCGATGGCTTCCTGGCCGAGCAGGAGGCCGCCGAGTCGCTCTGGACGGGGATGCTCGGCGCGCCCGAGCAGTCCAAGCGGGAAGACGGGTGGGGCGCCCGCGGCCGCATGAAGGACGCGTCGAGCACCGACGTCGTCGTCCACAACGGCCAGGCCCTCACGAGCTTCTGGCAGTGCGGCGACCTCTACGCGCTCGACCCGCGCACGCTCGAGCAGCTCGGCAAGGCCACCTGGGCCCGAGACTTCCCGTCACCCACCGGGATCTCCGCGCACCCCAAGGTCGACGAGCGCACCGGCGAGCTCCTGGTGTTCGGCTACGGCAAGGAGTGGCCATACCTGCACTTCGGCGTCGTCAGCGCCGACGGCGAGCTGGTCCGCTCGATCGACGTCGAGCTGCCCGGCCCCCGCCTGCCGCACGACATGGCCTTCACCGACCAGTACGCGATCCTCAACGACCTCCCGCTGTTCTGGGATCCCGACCTGCTCGCCCAGGGCGTGCACCTCCCGCGGTTCTTCCCCGACCTGCCCAGCCGCTTCGCCATCGTGCGCGCGCGACGGCACGGGTCAGGTGCGGTGGTTCGAGGCCGACCCCACCTACGTCCTGCACTGGATCAACGCCTACGAGGACGGCGACGAGGTGGTGCTCGACGGCTTCTTCCAGCACGACCCCTCGCCGCCCAAGCGGGAGGGCGGGCCGGCCCACATGGCCTCCGTCTACCGGTACCTCGATCTCGAGCAGATGCAGGCACGACCGCACCGGTGGCGGTTCAACCTGGTCACCGGGCAGACGACCGAGGAGCCGCTGTCCGATCGGATCATGGAGTTCGGGATGGTCAACGGCACGCTCGCGGGGCGGCCGCACCGCTACTCCTACAACGTCACCGGCGCACCGGGCTGGTTCCTCTTCGACGGCCTCGTGAAGCACGACCTGCACACCGGCCGCGAGGAGCGCTACGCCTTCGGCGACGGCGTGTTCGGCAGCGAGACGCCGTTCGCGCCGCGAGTGGGGTCGACCGCGGAGGACGACGGCTACCTCGTCACGTTCACGACCGACGTGGGCCGCGACCTCAGCGAGTGCCTCGTCTTCGACGCCACCGACCTCACGGCCGGCCCCGTCGCCAGGCTCCGCCTGCCCGAGCGGATCAGCTCCGGCACCCACTCCTGCTGGGTCCCGTCCTCCGCGCTCGCCAGCTGACCCCGCTTCTGTGTGCGCCTGACACCGGTATGCGGTGCTGAGCGCACACAGAAGCGGTTCGCGGCGCTACTCGACGGGGCCGAGGTCGTCGATGGGGGCGGCGAGCATGTCCGCACGGGTGAGGACGTCGGCGTGGGCGGCCATGATGTCGTCGACGACGAACTTGGAAGCGGACGCCAGGATCAGGCTTGCCAGCACCGCGATGGGCACCAGCACGACCATGCTCGCCTGGATGCCCATGCTGTCGGACACCTGGCCGATGACGGGCAGGAACACCGCGATGCCCGGGATGGCGAAGACCGAGATCGTGGAGAACGAGGCCGCCCGGACGCGGGCCGGCGCGACGATCGAGACGAGGGCGAAGAAGGCCGGGGCGAGCGTGCCGATGGACGCGGCCAGGAGGGCGTGCATGGCGACGGCGACCGCCACGTTGGGGGCGTAGGCGAGGACGACCAGGAGCATCCCGTCGACGACGCCGACGATCCCGACGAAGCGCAGCAGGAACCCCGGGTCGGTCATGGCCACCTTGGCCACGCGGGGCATGGCGACGAAGACCCCGAGCACCTGGAGCGGCTCGACGCCGGCGGCGATCGCCCCTCGCGCGGCGCTGTCGAGGCCGAAGACCTCCTCGTACACGAGCGCCAGCAGGTTCGGGACGCCGAACAGCACGACGGCGAGGAAGGGGACCGCCAGCCAGACCCGGCGGATGGTGCGCACCTTGCTGAGCACCTTCATCGTGGCCCAGGCCCGCTCGGGCGCATCGGCGACCAGCGCAGTCGCCTCGTCGGCGCCCGCGGCCCGGCGCTCGTAGTAGCCACGCACGGGCTCGTGCAGGCGCAGTGCGAGCAGCACGAACACGAGGGTCGGCACGGCGAACACGAAGAACGGTGCCCGGAAGCCGAAGTGGAGGGCGAGCACGCCGGCCACGAGGGGCCCGAGGATCTGGCCCACCGAGTTCGCCTGTCGGTGGACCGAGAACACCTTCACCCGCGCCGCCGGCTCGTAGTAGTCGGAGAGCAGCGACGAGTGCGTCGGGGTCACCACGGCACGCCCGCCGCCGGCGCCGATGCGCATCGCGACCAGCATCCCCACGGACACCGCCGCGCCCGTGCCGATCGAGAAGAAGCCCCACAGGGCCGCCCCGACCGTGGCGATGCGGACCCGGTTGCCACGGTCGCAGTAGAAGGACAGCGGGATCTCGATCAGCAGCACCGCGATCGTCGTGAGCGACACGAGGCGCAGGGCGCCGGCGTTGCTGAGCTCGAAGTGGTCGCGGATGTCGGGCAAGAGGACCGCGAAGGCGGACCGGTCGAGCTCGTCGACCGCGTTGAGCCCGAACAGCACGAACAACGGGAAGGCGGGCGCACCGAGCGTGACCGCCGATGGCCGCCACTCGTCGATCCACCGTCGGACCCCCCCGAACATCGCGGGGTTCCTAGTCCGCCACCGGCCCAGGTGCCAGACCACGCCCGGACGTAGGAGGATGCTCCGATGACCGAAACTCGAGTGGTGCTGATGGGGACGATCGCCGTGACCGGAGCCGCGGGTGGCATCGGGAGCGCACTGCGAGCCCGGCTCGAGCACGACGGCCACACCGTGATCGGGATCGACGTGCGCGACGTCGAGGTGATCGCCGACCTGGCCACCGCCGACGGGCGCCGCGCCATGATCGCTGCGGTCACCGACCAGGTCGGCGGGGCACTCGACGGCGTCGTCGCGGCCGCGGGCATCACGCACGACGACGGGGCGCTCGTGACGTCGGTCGACTACTTCGGCGCGATCGCGACCCTCGAGGGGCTGCGGCCGCTGCTGGTCGGGCGACCCAACGCCAGCGCGATCGCCGTCAGTTCGAACTCGACCACCACCCAACCAGGCGTGTCGCTGGAGCACGTCGAAGCCTGCCTGGCCGGCGACGAGGCCGCCGCCCGGGCGGTCGCCGGACACGGCGTGAGCGCCTACGCCTCCAGCAAGCTGGCGCTGGCCCGCTGGGTCCGGCGCCAGGCCGTGACGCCCGACTGGATCGGTGCCGGCATCCGCCTCAACGCCATCGCGCCGGGCTTCATCGCCACGCCGATGACCGCCGGTGCCGAGGACTTCATCATGAGCCTCGGCGACGTGTACCCGATCCCGATCGCACGGGCGGGCGAGGCGGCCGAGGTCGCCGGCCTGCTCGCGTACCTCCTGTCCCCGGAGAGCGCGTTCTTCTGCGGCTCGGTCATCACGATGGACGGTGGCACCGACGCCGCCCTCCGCCACGACGACTGGCCCGCCGCCCTCCCCGGATGACCGCTTCTGTGTGCGCCGGGCACCGCTATCCGGTGCTCAGCGCACACAGAAGCAGTACGGGGTGAGTGGGGTGGTCAGTCGAAGAGCAGCAGGGACGCGGTCTGGCTGCCGGAGGCGAGGAGCTCGCCGGACGGTGACCACACCAGCACCCCACCGTGCCCGTAGCCGCCGGAGGCGAGCTGGGGGTCGAGCTCGAGGAGCACCCACTCCGCGGTCACGGCGCCGGAGAACCGCATCGTGTTGTCGATGCTCGACCCGCCGCCCGCCCGGTTGGCGGCCCTGGCGATCGACAGGGGGACCATGTCGGCCAGGTACGCCATCACCGCCGGTGTGGCCGTGCGACCGGGAACCCGGGCCCAGATGGTGAGATGGCCCGTCGGGACCTCCGCGCCCTCCAGCGGTGGCGCCGAGCGCATCTCGATGTTCCGCAGCACCTTGGGGGCGGCGGCGCGGAGCGAGGCGGGGATCGGGAGCTGGAAGGGAGCCGCCACCTCGGGCGCAGGGACCGACGGGAAGGGCTCGAAGGCCGCCTCGACCCGGCCGGCCTTCCGATGAGCGGTGGCGCCGAGGGCACAGAAGATCTCCCGACCGTCCACCCGACCCGTCACGCGCACCTGGGCCGCGCTGTGACCCTCGGCGAGCACCTCCGTGGTGCAGGCGAAGCGATCGCCCACCGTCGTGTCGCCGGCGACGAACTGCACGGTCGTCCAGAGCGACGGCCGCGCCGTCTCGACCTCCGCGAGCGCGATGGCGACCGCGATCGCCGTGCCACCGAACAGCCGCCCGTCGAAGCGCGCGAGCGCTTGGGTGAGCTCGAAGGTGGCCCGACCGGGCCCGGCACGGTCCAGCCCGAGCAGCTCGTGATCGAGCGCGCGCGACTGCCCGTCGATGATGAGGTCTCCCCAGGCGTCCGCCATGGGCGACGACGGTACCGGTCGTCCGTCGTCGCCCTCACATCCGTCGTGTGCCCTACGTTGCCGCCATGCCCATCGACATCTCGGCCGGCTTCCCGCCGGGGCTCGCCACCCCGGACCACATCGCGCTCGCAGAGGACCTCGGGTTCGCGCGCGCCTGGGTCTACGACTCGCCCGCCCTGTACCACGACGTCTGGATCACCCTCGCCCGCGCCGCCGAGCGCACCGAGCGCATCGGGCTGGGGCCGGGTGTGCTCGTCCCCAGTCTGCGGCACCCCATGGTGAACGCCGCCGCCATCGCGACACTCGTCGACCTCGCGCCGGCTCGCGTCGCGGTCGCCATCGGCGCCGGTTTCACCGGTCGCCACGTGCTCGGCCAGAAGCCGATGCGCTGGGCAGACGTACGGGCGCACGTCCTGGCCATCCGAGGACTGCTCAGGGGCGAGGAGGTCGAGTGGGACGGCAAGCCGATCCGCATGGTCCACCCCCAGGGGTTCGGCGCCCCGCGGCCCATCGACGTCCCCATCCTCATCGGCGCCGACGGCCCGAAGGGGACCGCGGTGGCCGACGAGCTCGGTGACGGCACGTTCGCCGCCGGCGTGCCCAACGCGGCGGCCACGCACGCCTGGCGGGCCCTCCTCTCCTTCGGCACGGTGCTGGACGAGGGCGAGACGACGTCGAGCCCGCGGGTGATCGAGGCGGCCGGTCCGGGCGTCGCCGTGGTGCTCCACGGCATGTACGAGCGCGGCGGTCCGGCGGTCGTCGACGGCTTCCCCGGAGGGCCGGCGTGGCGGGCCGGGCTCGAGGAGATCGACGAGGCGCACCGGCACCTGGCCACCCACGAGGGGCACCTCGTCGAGCTCACGCCACGCGACCGGGCCGGCCTCGAGGGCGGGCTGTCCGAGCTGATCGGGTCGTTCACGCTGACGGGTTCGGCGGCAGAGGTCGCGGAGCGCATCCAGGCGCTCGGGGCGCAGGGCATCACGGAGCTGGCGTACCAGCCGTGCGGACCGGACATCCCCCGCGAGCTGGAGGCGTTCGCCGCGGCCGCGGGGCTCGTCTCGTAGCCCGCCCGCGAAACCCAGCGCGGCGCTGTCACAGGTCGCGGGCACACTGAGCGCATGGCTACCGGGGGCTGGCGTTCGCGCGCACTGTGGCGAACACGCCCATACCTCGCGCCCTACCACCGGCACATCACCTTCATCGTGATCTCGTCGATCGTGTCGAGCGCCGGGATGGTCGCCGTGCCGCTCATCGTCAAGCAGGTGATCGACGGCCCGCTGGCCGAGGGCGACCGCGCCGGCATCGCCCGCTGGGCGGCGCTCATGGCGGCCATCGCCGTGGTCGAGGTCTTCCTCGCCATGGGGCGACGGCTGCTGCTCACCGTGCTCTCCACGGGCTTGGAGACGAGCCTGCGGGACGACCTCTACGCGCAGCTGCAGCGGCTCGACGTCGGGTTCCACGACCGCTGGCAGTCGGGCCAGCTGCTCTCGCGGGCGATGACCGACCTCAGCGTGATCCGACGGTTCATCGGCTTCGGCGCCATCTTCTTCGTGCTGATCCTCGTGCAGGTCGCGGCGATCTTCGGGGTGCTCGTCGCGTTGCACGCGCCGCTCGCGCTGCTCACCTTCGCCGCCACGATCCCGGTGCTCATCCTCTGCCACCGGTTCGAGCTGCGGTACATGGCGATCGTCCGGCGCATCCAGGACCAGACCGGCGACCTCACGACCACCATCGAGGAGGGCGCCAAGGGCATCCGCGTCCTCAAGGCCTTCGGACGGGGCGACGTCGCCTTCGCCGGCTACCAGGCCCAGGCCCAGCAGATCCACGACACGCAGATGGAGCGCATCACGCTCCACACCCGCTTCGTCTGGGTCCTGGCGCTGATCCCCAACCTCACCCTGACGCTGGTGCTGCTCGCGGGCGTGCTGGCCGTCGGCTCCGGCGGGCTGACGCTCGGCGGGCTCGTCGCCTTCGTGACCTACGTGCTGATGCTCACGTTCCCGTTGGAGATCCTGGCGTGGATCATGGCGCTGGCCGGCGAGGCCGAGAGCGCCGCCGTGCGCGTCTACGAGGTGTTCGACACCGAGCCGTCCATCCAGGACCGCCCTGGCGCGCTCGTGCTCGACGAGGTGCGCGGCGACATCCGCTTCGAGGGCGTGTCGTTCGCCTACGAGGGCAGCGAGCGCACCGTCCTGACCGACATCGACCTCACGGTCGCGGCCGGCGAGATCGTGGCGGTGGTCGGGGCCACTGGCTCGGGCAAGACCACGCTCGTCACGCTCCTCACGCGCCTCTACGACCCGACCGCGGGCCGGATCACGCTCGACGGCCACGACCTGCGGGACCTCACGGTCAACAGCCTCCGCGCGGCAGGTCGGGTTCGCGTTCGAGGAGCCGTCGCTCTTCTCGGCGTCGGTGCGCGAGAACCTCCTGATGGGCAAGCCCGATGCCACCGACGCCGAGGTGCGAGCGGCCCTGGAGGTCGCCCAGGCCGACTTTGCGTTCGACCTGCCGTGGGGCCTCGACACGCGCATCGGCGAGCAGGGACTGTCCCTGTCCGGTGGCCAGCGGCAACGGCTCGCCCTCGCGCGGGCGATCATCGGACGCCCGCAGGTGCTGGTGCTCGACGATCCCCTCTCCGCCGTCGACGTGCACACGGAGGCCGCTGCGCAGGAGGCCCTGCGGCCGCTGCTCGAGGGCTGCACCGTGTTCATCGTCGTCCACCGACCCTCGACGGTGGCGCTCGCCCAGCGCTCGATCCTCCTCGACGAGGGCCGCCTCGTCGCGATCGGCACCCACCACGACCTGCTCGACGCCGAGCCCCGCTATCGAGCCGTGCTGTCCGAGGACGCCGAGGAGGTGGGCGCGCGATGACGTCGGTCGAACCGGACGAGATCCACGACATCGATCCCGACGCCGCCGCTCGACCTCACGGGCGACGAGCTGGTCGACGAGTGGCGAGGTGTCAACGTCGAAGACGTCGAGGAGGTCACCGGGGGCCTGGCGGGCCTCCTTCGGTCGCGCAGCCGGGCCCTGCTCGGCGACCTCATGCGTCCCCACCACCGATCGCTCGTGCTGTCGTCGATGCTTCATCGCGATCGCGGTGAGCGCGCGCCTGGCGATGCCGTGGCTGGTGCAGCGTGGCATCGACGAGGGCATCCCCCCGCTCCTCGACGGCGGCAGCGGGGACATCCGCCCGCTCGTGACGGTCGTCCTCGCGGTGCTGGCGACCGCGGCGATCAGCGCGGCGACCTACAACGCCTTCCTGCTCATCGTCGGTCGTGTGGGTCAGGACGTCGTCCTCGACGTCCGCGAGCGCCTCTACCGCCACTTCCAGCGGCTGAGCACGGCGTTCCACGAGCGGTACACGTCGGGCCGCGTCATCTCGCGCCAGACGTCGGACGTCGAGGCCATCGCCGACCTCCTCGGTCACGGCCTCATCAACCTCATCACCTCCGCGCTGCTCATCGTCGGCATCGGCGTCGCGCTGCTGCTGATGGACCTCCCCCTCGCCCTCGTCAGCCTGGCGTCGTTCCCGATCCTCTTCGTGATGACGCGCGCCTTCCGCAGCCGCGCCGAGCTCGCCTACCGGGCCACCCGGGAAGCCGTCGCGCTGGTGATCGTGCACTTCGTCGAGAGCCTCGGCGGGATCCAGGCCGTCCACGCGTTCCGGCGGGAGCCGCGCAACCAGGAGATCTTCGAGCACCTCGACGACCGCTACCGGCGCGCCAACAACTGGTCCGGGCGGCTGGCGGGCGTCTACGGGCCGGGCGTGCAGCTCGTCGGCCGCTTGACGATCGCGCTCGTCCTGCTCGTGGGCTCGTACCGCGTGCTCGACGGCGACATGACCGTCGGCGTGCTCACGGCCTTCCTCCTCTACCTGCGGCAGTTCTTCGCGCCGATGGAGGAGCTCAGCCAGTTCTACAACCTGTTCCAGGCGGCCGCCGCGGCCACCGAGAAGCTGTCCGGCGTCCTGGCCGAGGCTCCGAGCGTGCCCGAGCCCGTCGCGCCGACGACGCTCCCGGCGCCGCGTGGCCACATCCGGTTCGCGGGCGTCGAGTTCGGGTATCGGGAGCGCACCGTCCTGCACCAGCTCGACCTCGCGATCCCCGCCGGCGAGACGCTCGCCGTCGTCGGCGCGACCGGCGCGGGCAAGACCACGGTCGCTCGCCTCGCCGCCCGCTTCTGGGACCCCACGGACGGCTTCGTGCAGCTCGACGGCGTCGACCTGCGCGACCTCACCGAGGCCGACCTGCGGCGCGCCGTGATCACGGTCACGCAGGAGAGCTTCCTCTTCGCGGGTCCGTGGCCGACAACATCCGACTCGGCCGGCCCGGCGCCCGCGACGGCGAGATCGAGGGCGCGGCTCGGGCCATCGGCGCGCACGAGTTCATCAGCCGCCTCCCCGACGGCTACGACACCGACGTCCACCAGAAGGGCGCGCGGCTCTCGTCGGGGCAGCGCCAGCTGGTGTCGTTCGCGCGCGCCTTCCTCGCCGATCCCGCGGTGCTGATCCTCGACGAGGCCACGTCGTCGCTCGACGTGCCCTCGGAGCGCCTGGTCCAGCACGCCCTGCGCACGCTCCTCGAGGACCGCACCGCGGTGATCATCGCCCACCGCCTGACGACGGTGGAGATCGCCGACCGGGTGATCGTCGTCGAAGCCGGGCGCATCGTGGAGGACGGCCCGCCGCACGAGCTCATCGGCGGTGACGGCCGGTATGCCGCGCTCCACCGCCAGTGGCTCGAGAGCCTGGCCTGAGCGACACCGGTAGGTTCGCGCCGTGGAGCAGATCGTCAGCGCCCTCGCCGAGCAGCAGGACGAGCTGGCTGGCCTGCTGGCCGGCCTGGACGACGAGGGGTGGTCCCGCCCGTCGGCGTGCCAGGGATGGACGGTGGCCGATGTCGTCCTCCACCTCGCCCAGACGAACGAGATGGCGATCGGCAGCGCCCGCGGTGACCTCCCCGGTGCCATGGCCCGGCTGATGGAGGGGGTGCCGGCCACCGCCGCCGACATCGACGACGGCGCCGCGCTCATGGTGGCCGCCCAGCGCGGCGGACCGCCGACCGCCGTGCACGAGCGCTGGGCCCGGTCGTGCACGGACCTCCGTGACGCGCTGCTGGCGTGCGAGCCCGGTGATCGGTTGACCTGGGTCGTCGGCGACCTCGCGGCGCGCACGCTGGGCACCACCCGCCTGGCCGAGACGTGGATCCACGCGGGCGACGTCGCCCACGGCCTCGACGTCCAGCTCGAACCGGCGGATCGGCTCTGGCACATCGCTCGTCTGGCCTGGCGCACCATCCCCTACGCGTTCGACCGTGCCGGCGAGCCCCGCCCGGGACCGGTGGCCTTCGAGCTGGTCGCCCCGAGCGGTGCCGAGTGGTCGTTCGGTGAGCCGTCGGCCCCCACGGTCATCCGCGGCAGTGGCTACGACCTCTGCCGGGTCGCCAGCCGCCGGGTCCCCCCGGCCGAGACCGACCTGAGCTCCGAAGGCCCCGACGGTGCGTCCGTCCTGCGCCTCATCCGCACCTGGGCCTAGCCAGGCCCACCTCACCCCGACCCCAACCCCAACCCCCACCCCCACCCCCACCCCCACTGCTTCTGTGTGCGCTCAGCACCGGATAGCGGTGTTGAGCGCACACAGAAGCATGTCGGGGGTCAGGTGCCGGGGAGGCCCAGGCTGAGCCCGCCCTCGCCGTAGACGGCGAGGGGATCGGCGCGGACGGCCTGGTCCAGCCGGTGGGCGTCGTCGCCGACGAGGATGCGCCAGTCGCCGGCCCTCACGCCGTCGAGGATGACGGTGGCCGCCTCGGCCGCGGTCATGGGCGCGTTGTCGCGGAACATGTCCGCGAACATCAGCATCATCGAGCGCAGCGCCTCGTCGTCCATGCTCTCGGTGGGGATGCCACGGCGCGCGAACCCCTCGCGCAGCTCGTCGAGATCAGGCTCAGGCCCGCCGAGCACGGCGCGGCTGTTGTGGACGATGTCGGTGCCGATGTGCCCGGGCATCACGACCGACACCTGCACGTGGGGAGCGTTCACACGGAAGTCCTCGATCAGCGCCTCCGAGAAGCCCTTCACGGCGAACTTCGCCGCGCTGTAGGCGGTGTGCGGCATGCCGGGCCCGAGCGACGCCCAGAAACCGTTCACGCTGCTCGTGTTCACGAGGTGCCCCTCCTCGGACGCCACGAGCAGGGGCACGAACGCGCGGCACCCGTTGTAGACGCCTCCCCAGCAGATGCCGAAGGTGCGGTCCCACTCGGCTCGGTCGCCGGCCACGAAGCTGCCGCCGCCGCCGATGCCGGCGTTGTTGAAGACCAGGTTGACGTGATCCGTCTCGTGCTGGGCGAGCACTTCGTCCCGGAAGGTCTGCATCTGCGCCTCATCCGCCACGTCGCAGCGGTGGGTGGTGATGCGCGTGCCGCCGGGGGCGTCCTTCTCCGCCCGTCGAGCGGTCTCCTCCAGGTTGTCCAGGTTCACGTCGCACGTGGCGACATGGCATCCCGCGGCGGCGAGCTGGAGCACGAGCTCTCGACCCATCCCCGTGCCCCCACCCGTGACGACGGCCAACTTCCCCTCGAACGACTGCATCCCTGCCCCCTTCGGCTCGACGGAAACCTAGTGTCAGACGCCGATGCCCACCGAACTGCGCTACGACGAGAATGACCACGTCGGTGTCATCACGCTCGACCGGCCCGAGGCTCGCAACGCGCTCACGCACACCACGTACGGCGAGCTCGAGGAGGCGGTCCGCTCGACGACCGCCCGCTGCCTCGTGATCACCGGCGCCGATCCGGCCTTCTGCTCGGGCGACGACGTGAAGCAGGTCATGGCAGGAGCAGGCGACGCGCTGGCCAGCGGCTTGCGCCGGGCACCCGCGCTCACGCCGGCGGCCGACGCGCTGCTGTACACGGACGTCCCGATCGTGGCCGCCGTGAACGGCGCCGCCGTCGGCTGGGGCATGGAGCTGGCGTTGATGGCCGACATCCGGGTGGCGTCCGAACGGGCCAAGCTCGGTGAGCTCTTCGTGCACCGCGGCCTCTGCTCCGACGTCCCGGGCATCGGACGCCTCGCCCAGCTGGTGGGCCGGGAGCGCGCCGCAGAGCTGCTCTTCACCGGCCGGGTGGTGGACGCCGCCGAGGCGAAGGAGCTCGGGCTCGTGTCCCGTGTCGTGCCGCACGACCAGCTGATGCCGACCGCCCTCGAGCTGGCCGGAGCGATCGCCGCCAACCCGCCGCTGGCCGTGCAGCGCCTGAAGCAAGGGCTCCGCCTCGCGCTCGACCCCGACTGGCACGAGCTGGGCGCGTGGGTGAGCCAGAGCCTCGGCGAGCTGTTCCAGACCGCCGATCACCGCGAGGGCGTCGCCGCGTTCCTCGAGAAGCGCCCCGCCCGCTTCGAGGGTCACTGAGGACTCGAGCGGACAGGGGACCTTTCCGCTCGAACTGACGGCGCCGGCCCCAGGCCGGCACTGACCTATCCGCTCGGGTCCTGAGCCGACCGCCACTGTCCCACGGCGCGCTCGACGTCGAGGGGCACGAGCGTGGAGGGCGGGCCAGACGTCGCCTGGCGGTTCACGGCGCGGATCCGCTCGTTGATCCCGGCCACCAGCGCGCGCACCTCTGCCTCGGTGCTCGCGGCGGCGATGGCATCCTGCGCGTCCTCGACGTCCTTGCGCAGGGCGAGCGTCGGCGGGAGGTAGGAGACGCCCTCCCGCTGGAGCTTGTTGCGCACCCACCAGAGCTCGTCGTGGGGTCGGTCCACATCCGGGATGGGCTCGCCGTGGCCGGGCAGGTCGTCGAACTCCCCGCGCTCCATCCCCTCGCGGATCTGCCGGTCGATCCACGTCTCCCAGCTGATGCTCGGGGGCTTGCGCTCGGTCATCGGACTCCTCGTGAACGGGATCACGATCTCCGCCAGTATCCGCGCTCCCATCGAGCCCGTCAACGGGTCCGCAGTACCGTGCGCTGGTGGTCGGGGACGACGTCGACGTCATCGTGATCGGCAGCGGGTTCGGAGGCAGCACCGCGGCCCTCCGGCTGACCGAGAAGGGCTACCGGGTGGCCGTGCTCGAGGCCGGGCGCCGATTCGACGAGTCGAGCCTGCCCGAGACCTCGTGGCGGCTGCGCTCCTTCGTGTGGGCCCCGAAGCTCGGGTGCTACGGCATCCAGCGGATCTCGCTCGTGAAGGACGCGATGGTGCTGGCGGGCGCCGGCGTGGGCGGCGGGTCGCTGAACTACGCCAACACGCTCTACGAACCGCTGGCGCCGTTCTACGCCGACCCGCAGTGGGGCCACATCACCGACTGGCGCGAGGAGCTGGCCCCCTTCTACGACCAGGCCAAGCGCATGCTCGGCGTGGTCACGAACCCGACCACCACCCCCGCCGACGAGGTGATGCGGGAGGTCGCCGAGGAGATGGGGGTGGCCGACACGTTCCGGCCCACCCCGGTGGGCGTGTTCTTCGGCCAGCCCGGCGTCGAGGTGGACGACCCCTTCTTCGGCGGTGTCGGCCCGCCACGACGTGGGTGCATCGAGTGCGGCGAGTGCATGACGGGCTGCCGCCACGGCGCCAAGAACACCCTGCTGCAGAACTACCTCTACCTCGCCGAGCAGGCAGGCGCCGTCGTGCACCCCATGACCACCGTCACCGGGATCCGCCCGCTGCCGTACGGCCGCTACGCGGTCGACACCGAGCACACCGGCGCCTGGCTCCACAAGCGCTCGCGCACGTTCACGGCGCGCGAGGTCGTCGTCGCCGCCGGCACGATGGGCACCCAGCGGCTCCTGCACCGCATGCGCGACGAGGGGCACCTCCCGCACCTGTCGGCCCGCCTCGGTGAGCTGACGCGCACGAACTCCGAGGCGATCCTCGGTGCGCGCACGTTCCGGGAGGACGTCGACTTCACGAAGGGCGTGGCCATCACGTCGTCGTTCCACCCCGACGACCACACCCACGTCGAGCCCGTCCGCTACGGCAAGGGCAGCAACGCGATGGGGCTGCTGACCACCGTCCTCGCTGACGGGGGCGGCGGCTCACGGTTGCTCACGTGGCTGCGCGAGGCCGTCCGCCAACGACGCATGGTGCTCCGCAACCTGAGCATGCGGCACTGGTCGGAGCAGATCATCATCGCCCTCGTCATGCAGACGCGCGACAACTCCATCACGTGCTTCACGAAGAAGGGCCTGCTGGGGCGACGCCGGCTCACGTCGAAGCAGGGGCACGGCGAGCCCAACCCCACCTGGATCCCGGTCGGCCACGACGCCGTGCGCCGCATCGCCGCCAAGATCGACGGCTTCGCCGGCGGCGGCTGGAACGACGTCTTCAACATCCCGATGACCGCCCACTTCCTCGGCGGCGTCCCGATCGGCGACTCGGCGACCACCGGCGTCATCGACCCCTACCACCGCGTCTACGGCCACCCCGGGCTGCACGTCGTCGACGGGGCGGCCGTGTCGGCCAACCTCGGGGTCAACCCGTCGCTCACCATCACCGCGCAGGCTGAGCGGGCGATGGCCCTCTGGCCCAACGAGGGAGAGGACGACGAGCGGCCGCCGCTCGGCGCCGCCTACGAGCGGCTCGAGCCGATCGCGCCGCGCGCGCCGGTGGTGCCGGCGGGGGCCGTCGGTGAGCTGCGCCTGGTCCCCGTGTCGCTCACCCCTCGACGCTCGGAGTGACGCATCGTTCACCTGCTGTTCGCTTGTGCTCGACGATGACATCGAGCGACACTGATATGCGTGCCTGTTGATCTCCGTCCGGCGCCCGCGCTCCTCAAGCTCCTCGGGGAGCCGGTCCGGTGGACGATCGTCCAACGACTCGCCACCGAGGACCTTTGCGTGTGCCACCTCGTCGAGGACCTCGACCTCCCCCAGCCGCTCGTCAGCCACCACCTCCGAGCCCTGCGGCAGGCCGGCGTCGTCCGCAGCGAGCCCTGCGGTTCGTACACCTACTACCTGCTCCAGCGGGACGTGCTCGCCGGCCTCGCCGAGGTGCTCGGCGACCTGGGCGACGAGCCGCCAGCACCCCGTCGGCGGCCCTGCACATGAGCGCGCCGAGCTCGCTCGGGCGTCGAGCCTTGGCCGCGGGCCCGGGGACCGGGTTCGATGCCCGACCTTGACTCCCTCAGCCCCGACCAGCGCCTCGCCCTGAAGTCCGCGGCGACGAACCTCGCCGGCGACTTCGAGGGCGTCTTCGGCACCGAGACGATCGAGCTCTTCCTCCAGACGAGCTACGACCAGTTCGCGGATCGCGCCAAGTTCACGAACTTCCTGCCCCTCATGGCCGAGCGCTTCGCCCGCCAGCGCCTGAAGGCCCTCGCCAAGATCGAGGGCAAGGCCGACGACGGGCTCCCGACGGTGCTGTTCCTGTGCGTGCACAACGCCGGGCGATCGCAGATGGCGCTGGGCTGGTTCAACCACCTGGCCGGCGAGCGCGCGGTGGCGTGGTCCGGCGGGTCGGAGCCGGGCAGGGAGGTGAACACGGCCGCCGTGCAGGCGATGGCCGAGGTTGGCATCGACATCGCCACCGAGTACCCGAAGCCCTGGACCGACGAGATCGTCCGCGCCGCCGACGTGGTGATCACGATGGGCTGCGGCGATGCCTGCCCCATCTTCCCCGGCAAGCGGTACGAGGACTGGCCGCTCGACGACCCCGCTGGACAGGACGTCGAAGCGGTCCGCCCGATCCGAGACGAGATCGGGGCCCGTGTGCGTGCGCTCCTCGACCAGCTCGGGGTGCCCGCCGGCGGCTGAGGGCCCTCAGGCGGCGCGTACGGCCTGTGCCAGCTCGCCCCACGGACCCAGGGTGGCCGGATCCCGGGCCCAAGCCATGCCCGCGAAGTACGACACCACCCGCGTGGCGACGCCCTCGTGCCGCGCGACGAGCCCGTCGGCGACGGTGGCCCAGTCGCCGCTGACGCAGAAGTGCTCGAGGAGGTCGTCGTCGATCACCGCGGCCATGCCGGCCAGGTCGCCGGCCTTCTGCTTCTCGCGGATGGCCGCCGTGGTGCCAGGGCGCCCGAGCTGCTCGAAGATGAACGCGTAGTTGGGCGTCGACCCGTAGAAGGCGATCTGCATGCGGGCCATCTCGCGGAGCGCCCGCACCTCGTCCGGGGTGGCACCGGGTGCCGCGAAGGTGGGCACGATCACCGCGAGGTCCTCGACCGCGCGTCCCGCGCTCGCGGCACCGGTCGCCAGCTCAGGGAGGACGGTGTCGCGCAGGTAGGGGTCCGTGTTGAGGGGGTGCACGTGCACACCGTCGGCCACGGCTCCAGCCATCCGCAGCATCCACGGGTTGACGGCGGCGACATCGATCGGAGGGTCGGCCACGTCGATGGGACCCGGCGACCACATCGCGGGAAGGAGCGACAGGTTCCAGAACTCCCCCTCGTGGGCGAGCGGCTGCTCCCCTCGGAAGGCCGTGAAGATCGCTCGGAGCGCGGCCACGTACTCGCGGAGGCGAGGACCCGGGTGCTCGAACTCGCTTCCGTACCGACGCTCGACGTGGGCCTTGACCTGCGTGCCGAGCCCCAGTCGGAAGCGGCCTCCCGAGACCTCGGCCAGCTCCCATGCCACCGATGCGGTCACCATCGGGCTCCGCGGGAACGCCACGGCGACGCCGGTGAGCAGGTCGAGGTCGGCCGCCAGCGCGGCGGCGGCGCAGCCCAGGTACGCGGTGCGGCCCGACTCGGTGACGACCAGGCCGGAGAACCCGGCTGCTTCGGCGTCGCGCGCCAGGTCCTGCATGCGGCGCAACGGGAGGCCGCCGGTCATCAGGTCGAACTCCATCAGGTGCCCTCCACCCCGCCGAGGTCCGATGCTGCACGCGAGACGGCTGCGTTCCGCGCCTTCGCGTCCTCGGAGGCGTTGAGGGCGAGGAACAGCTGGCCCTCCAGGCGCAAGCCGTCGTCGAGCGAGCCGCGCAGCCCCTCGACGACCGCCCGCTTGGCGGCGAACACCGCTGGGCCTGGGTGACGGCTGATCTGCTGGCACCACGCGATGGCAGCCGCCCGGAACCCGTCGGTCGGGAGCACCGCGTTGAGGAGGCCGATGCGGTGTGCCTCCTCGGCGCCGACGATCCGGCCGGTCAGGCAGAGCTCGGCCCCGCGGCCCCCGCCGACCAATCGCGGCAGGCGCTGGGTGCCACCGGCGCCCGGGATGATGCCGACGACCACTTCTGGCTGACCCAGGTGGGCGCGCTCCGACCCGATCCGCATCGTGCACGCGAGGGAGGTCTCGCAGCCACCGCCCCAGGCTTGGCCGTCGATGGCCGCCACGGTCGGCTGCGGCATCGACTCGAGCAGCTGGAGCGCCCGGGTCCAGGAGAAGAGGTCTCCCGCGATGGGCTCCCCCTTGGCGAGCGCGGCGAGGTCGTCGAGGTCCGCGTGCGCGATGAAGTAGCCGTCGAGCCCACCGGTGAGCATGACGGCCCGCACATCGTCGGTCTGCTCGGCGATCGCCGCGAGGAGGTCAGCGAGCTCCCCCATCGAGACGAGGTCCATCCAGTTGGACGGCTCACGGCGGAAGGTGAGCACCGCGACGCCGTCGTGGTGCTCGAGGGTCCAGGCGGTCATGGGCGGGACCCTAGTGAGCAGGACCATCGACCGTTTGCGGCCACTAGAAAGGCGCATCTGGACCTCGGGAGGCGTCATGGAGATCAGCCGAGTGGGGGACTTCTCCCTGGGGTGGGGTGAGAGCCTCGTGTGGGACGACGCGACGCGACGGCTCTACTTCGCTGACTGCGCGGCTCAGACGATCCACTGGCTGGACGACGGTCGCGACGAGCTGCACGCCTTCAAGACGCCGTCGATGCCCGCGGGGCTCGTGCCGACCTCCGACGAGCGGCTGCTCGCGATGCTCGATGACGGCGTCCACGAGGTCGACGTGGATGCCGGGACCACCGAGCTGGTCACGCCGTATCCGGAACGGATCGGTGGACGCTGCAACGACGCCTGCGCCGACCTCGACGGGAACCTCGTCACCGGCAAGCTCAACCTCGGCCCGGACGAAGGGTCGGCCTGGTGGTTCTCGCGTGTCGACGGCTGGCGACTGCTCGACGACGACATCGCGAACACCAACGGCCCGGCGGCCGCTGTCATCGGCGGCGAGATGACCCTCGTCATCGGCGACACCTCGGCTGACTACTTCGCCTACCCGTATGACGGCACGACGGGGACCGTCGGCCCGCGTCGCGTCTTCGGCGACACCAGCCAGCTCGACGGCCACCCCGATGGCGCGACGATCGACGCCGACGGAGGGCTCTGGTGTGCCCTGGTCGGTGGCCGGCAGCTCGCCCGCTTCACCGTCGCCGGCCTGGATCGAACCGTCCCGCTCCCCGTCGCCAACCCCACGGACGTGACCTTCGGCGGCCCCGACCTCGACCGCCTCTACGTCGTGAGCATCCGTGGCGACGGCAGCCAGAACCTCGACGGTGCACTGCTGGTGATCGACGGGCTCGGCCAACGGGGGCGGCCCGAGCCACGGTTCGCCTGCTAGACGAGCTCGTCGACGAGCCCCCACTCGAGCGCGGTCGACGCGTCCAGGTGCTCACCCGTGAGGGCGAGCCGCGTCGTGCGGTGGCGACCGATGCGCCGGGTGAGGCTCACCGTGCCACCCGCCCCCGGGATCAGCCCGAGCGACAGCTCCGGCAGCGAGATGCGCGTTCCCCGCTCGGCGAGGACCCGGCCGGCGAAGGCGGCGAGCTCGATGCCCGATCCCGCGCACGCGCCATGGAGGTGCGCGGTGACGCGGTCCGCGACCGAGTCGATCGCACGTCCGACGCTCTGCCGCAGCCGGACGAGGTGGGCGGTCACCGGATCCGGGAAGGAGCCGAACTCGTCCAGGTCGCCGCCGGAGCAGAACGACTCGCCGGCGCCGCGGAGGTGGACCTCGGTGATCGAGCGGTCGAGGGCAGGGAGGGCGAACGCCTCGACCAGCGCGTCGCGCATGGCGGTGTTCAGCGCGTTCCGAACATGGGGCCGGTTCAACGTGATGTCCAGGCTGCCGCCGGCGCGGCCCAGGACGACGGGCTCGCCCTCCTCCACTCGCTCCCTCCGTGGTCGCGCGGCGCGCCACGCCGCGAACTCCGGTCCGGATTGGAGCGTGGAGTACACCGCCGACTCCGCGGCGAGGCCAGCCGCCAGCGTGCCGAGCTGTGCCCGCATGTGGATGACGAACGCTCGGGAGGCCAAGGGCGCTGCCGCGATCGTCGCCAGCACCTGCTCGACGGCCGCATCGCCGTGCGCGAGCACCAGGTCGCAGAGGGAGGCAGCCGGGTGCAGGTGAGGGTCTTCGACGCGCGTGAGCCCGATCACGACGCCGGGCAGGCTGGCCTCCAGGGGAGCGAACCCGGGCCCGGCACCGTCCTCACCGTCGAGGTCGACGAGCGCGACATCCTCCGCCCAGACCGAACCAGGTCGGCCGGCGGCGGTCAGCAGATCACCGCGGGTGAGGTGGAGGATCGCCATGAGAGTGGTGGCCGGGCGGCGCAGCGATCATTCTCGCGCTGTGCCGATCCTGCTGGACCCCGAGCCGCCTGGAGTCGACCCCGCCGACGAGCTGGCCGCGTGGGCGGCCAGCGGCGCCATGGCGCTGACCGGACGCGCCAGCGGGCCGCCCCTCGGGCCTCCCGCCGGCCTGGTCACGAAGCTCGGCAGGCTCGCGTCCCGGCTGGTTGAAGCCGCAGCCGCCCTGGGCGGCACGGTGGACGTGGAGCCGGTCGCGCTGCTGGGCGAGCGGGCTGCCATCGCCGGGCTGCGTCGTCACGGGGCCACGAGCTGCGGCGGCGCATGCCGCCTGCTCCGCGGTGAGGGCGGTTGGCTCGCCTTGTCGCTCGCTCGGCGCGACGACGTCGCCCTCGTCCCCGCGTGGCTCGAGCTGGACGGGCCACCGGCCGACCCGTGGAGGACGATCGAGCATGCGGTCGCAGGTCGCGCCGGCAAGGAGCTGCTGGACCGCGCCCGCCTGCTCGGGCTCCCGGCCGCCTGGCTTTCGGCCGATCCGGTCGCGGCGGCGGCACGACCCACGATCCGGGACACCTCGCTCGGCACAGCCGCCCCGGTCATCGACATCGGCGATGTCACCGTGGTCGAGCTGGGATCCCTGTGGGCCGGTCCCTTGTGCGGCTCCCTGCTCGCGACGGCGGGTGCCAGCGTCGTCAAGGTGGAGGCGACCCGTCGGCCGGACGGCGCCCGGAGCGGACCACCAGCGTTCTTCGACCTGCTCAACGCGGGCAAGCGCAGCGTCGCGCTCGACCTCGCCACTCGCGACGGGGTGCGGTCGCTGCGAGCGCTGCTCGCGGAGGCCGACGTCGTGATCGAGGGCTCCCGCCCGCGGGCGCTCGAGCAGATCGGCATCGATGCCACCGAGCTGGTCGCCGACGATGGCCCGCGCGCGTGGGTATCGATCACGGGTCACGGGCGGGCGGGACCGTCGCGCGAGTGGGTCGCCTTCGGCGACGATGCCGCCGCCGCCGGCGGACTGGTGGTGTGGGACGACGCCGGCCCCGTGTTCTGTGCCGACGCCGTCGCCGACCCGACCACGGGCGTCGTGGCAGCCCTGGCCGCCGTCGAGGCGCTGGCCACTGGCGGCCGTCACCTGCTTGATGTGCCCCTGGCTGCGGTCGCCGCGCACCTCGCCGGCCCGACGCTGCCCGTCCCGTCCGGGGTCACGGTGGCTGAGCCCCACGCCCGCCGAGCCACCGGCCACGGCCCGCGCCTCGGCCAGCACACGGAGGAGGTCCTCGCCGAGCTCGGGCTCAGCTGAGGTCCCGCCAACCCCAGGGCGCGACGACGGCCGGAGGCAGTGCAGCATCCTGCGAGGCGATAGGTCCCACCGCGGCCAGGCCGAGGCGATCAGTCCCATATGCGGGACCCATGTCCTCCAGAGGCCGGCGATGGGACGCATTGCCTCGCACATGGGGGCTAGGTGAACGTGGCGGTGACGGTGCCGAGGCCGGTGAAGCGGGCCTCGACGTGGTCACCGACGCTGAGGAACGGAGCGGCGGTGCACGATCCGGGCATCACGAGATGGCCGGCTTCGAGGGAGATGCCGAGGGGCCCGAGCGTGTTGGCCAACCACGCCACCGCCCGGGCCGGGTGGCCCAGCACCGCGGCGCCCGTGCCCGCGCTGACCACCTCCTCGTTGACGAGCAGCTCACACCCGACATCGGGGAGCGACGGCGCCTCCGACACCGGCACCCACGAGGACCCGACGACCATCGCCGCGGCGCTGGCGTTGTCGGCGATCGTGTCAGCGAGGGTGATCCGCCAGTCCACGATGCGGCTGTCGACGACCTCCAGCGACGCGATGACCGCATCGGTGGCCGCCAGCACATCGTCCACGGTGACGCCAGGCCCACGGAGCGGCGCGCGCAGCCGGAAGGTGATCTCCGGCTCGACGCGCGGCTGGCAGAACCTATGCGACGGGATGTCGGCGCGGTCCGCGAACACCATGTCATCGAGCAGGTGGCCGTAGTCGGGCTCGTCGACGCCGAGCAGCTCCTGCATCGCCTTGGCGGTGAGGCCCACCTTGTGGCCTCGTACGACGGCGCCAGACGCGCACCGGGCCGCGATGTTGGTGACCTGGACCTCGTACGCGTCCGCGACGCCGAACCCGGGCAGCTGCTCGGTCAGAGGGGCGATGGGCTGGCGATCGAGCTCGGCCTGACGCAGCTGCCGCGCCGCCTCGATGACGGCTTCCGCGGAGAGGGTCATCGAGCCACCGTGTGGGCGCGCGTGCTGCGCTTCGCGAGGTCGTCGGCCACCGAGAGCACAGCGACTGCCAGCATCTCGAAGTGCCGGACGAGATCCATGTCGTCGCCCCGGATCTCGCGGGCGATGAAGAGCCCGTCGGCCATCGCCATGGTGAAGGTGGCGAGGTCGCGCACGCCGGTGTCGTCGAGGTCGGGGAAGTGCTTCTCGTACGAGGCGACCATCTGCGCGAACGACTCCCCGCGAGTGCGCAGGAACACCGTGCGGGCGCTGAGCTCATCGGGCCGGCGCTCCAGGGTGAGCATCAACCCGAGGCGGAGGAAGTCCGGCGACGCCAGGAGGGCCCGGGCGGTCCGCTGCAGCAGCGCACCCATGATCTCGACACGGGACGCCCCCTCCTGGATCGGCACCCGGCTGCTCATGTCCGACGCCCACTGGATGAAGCTGCGCTCGATGACGGCGGCGATGAGCGTGTCCTTGTCCTCGAAGTGCCAGTAGATCGAGCTGGCCGGCAGCCCCGACCGTTCGCTGACCAGGGCGATGCTCGTGCCGTCATACCCGCGCTCGCCCGCGATCTCGGCCGCCGCGTCGAGGATCCGCTGCCGTGACTCCTCACCGTTCGCCCGACGACGACGCGGGGCGGGGCCTGCGCTGGTCACCACGGCATCGCCTCCAACAGGGTCTTGACGGCTCTCGGTCCCGCATCTTACTGTAACGATCACTACAGGAACAAGAGGGGATCTGCATGCGCCTGGTCGAGGAAGCGAAGCGGGTGGCGCCGGAGCTGGCCGCCGCCGCGGTGGAGGGGGACGAGCTGCGCCGGTTGCCGGACAGCAGCTGGAAGATCCTCCAGGAGGGCGGGTTCCTGCGAGCGCTGCAACCGGCTCGCTTCGGCGGAGGCGAGGTCACCTTGCTCGAGTTCGTCGATGCGGTGGTGGAGCTCGCCAAGGCGTCCCCGTCCGCCGGCTGGATCGCCGGCGTGATCGGCGTGCACCCCTGGCAGCTCGCGCTCTTCCCCGACGAGGCGCAACAGGAGATGTGGGGCGAGGACCCCACGCGGATGCACTCGTCCTCGTACAACCCCACCGGCAAGGCAGCGCGGGTCGACGGTGGTTACGAGCTGTCGGGGCGCTGGTCGTTCTCGTCGGGCTGCGACCACTGCCAGGGCGTGAACCTCGGCGCCATCGTCCGTGGCGCGGACACCGGCGGCCCGCCCGAGTACCGATCGTTCCTGCTGCACCCGGCGCAGTACCGCATCGAGGACAACTGGCACGTCGCCGGTCTGAAGGGGACGGGGAGCAAGGACATCGTCGTGGAACCGACGTTCGTCCCGGAGCACCGCAGCCAATCGCACGTCGACTACGCGATCGGCGCACCCCTTCCCGGCCAGGAGGTGAACCCGGGTCCGCTCTACCGGCTGCCGTGGTCCGTCGTGTTCAACATGGCGCTGGCGTCGTCGGTGCTCGGCTCGGCCCAGGGCTTCGTCGACACCTGGATCGCCGAGACCGCCACCCGGTCGTTGCCGGGCGGGATCAAGCTCGCCGACGACCCGCTCACCCAGCGACGCCTGGCCGAGGCCACCTGGACCCTCGACGCCGCCCTCACGAAGATGCGGGCCGACGCCACCACCTTGTGGGAGATGGCGGAAGCCGGCCACATCCCGACCATGGCCGAGCGCGGGCAGATGCGCTGGAACCTCAACCGCGGCTGCGAGCTCGTCGGTGACGCGGTCGCCGACCTGTTCCGCGCGGCGTCGGGTCGGTCGATCTACCTCGACCACCCGCTGCAGCGACGGTTCCAGGACGTGCAGGGCGCCCTCGGCCACGCCTTCCTCGTGGCGGACCCAGTGGCCAAGGCGGCCGGCGGCGAGCTCCTCGGGACCACGACGCCGGAGCTCGTGCTGTGATCGAGTCCCTGAGCTACATCGGGTTCACCTCCCCGAACGCTGACGAGTGGACCACCTTCGGGCCCGAGGTCCTCGGCCTCGAGCTCGTCGACCCCGGCGCCGACGGTTCGGTCCGACTCCGGAACGACGACGCCGCCTGGCGGATCGCCATCCACCCTGGCGACACGGATGACCTCGGCTACCTCGGTTGGGCCGTCGGCGGCCCTGACGGGCTCAGCGCCGCGATCGCCACGCTGCAGGGCGCCGGCGTCGAGGTGCACCTCGGCGACGGAGAGCTCGCGGCGCTCCGGTCCGTGGCGGAGCTCGCGTGGTTCGTGGATCCCTTCGGCTTCCGCCACGAGCTCAGCCACGGCCAGCATGTCCGGCCCGGGTCCTTCACGCCCGGACGGAACATCTCGGGGTTCGTCACCGGCCAGGGCGGCCTCGGGCACGCCGTGCTGATCGTCCCCGACTTCGAGGAGGCCACCCGCTTCTACGTCGACCTGCTCGGCTTCCGGCACTCGGACGACATCGACATGGGCATCCACGTGCGGTTCCTGCACTGCAACCCTCGCCACCACACCCTCGCCTTCTCGGCCGTGCCGGGGATGGTCGGGTTCCACCACCTCATGGTCGAGGTCGGTGACGTCGACGACGTCGGCACCGCCTACGACCTCGTGAACGAGCGCCACCTCCCGGTGGCCATGACCCTGGGACGCCACACCAACGACGGCATGACGTCGTTCTACGTGCGCACGCCGTCGGGGTTCGAGGTCGAGTACGGATGCGGGGGACGCCTCCTCGACACGTCGACCCCGTGGGAGCCCGAGCAGTTCGACGCGATGAGCCACTGGGGCCACAAGCCGCCGGCCGAGGCCCTGTTCCCCGGCATCCTCCGCCCGGCGGAGCTGCGGCAGTGAAGCTCGCCAACGTCGACGGCCGAGCCACCGTGGTGCTCGGTGACGAGATCGCGGACGTCGCGACCGCCTCCGACGGCCGGTTCGGACCGTCCCTGGCCGGCGTCTACGACGAGTGGGCGGCCTTCACCGACTTCGCTGGCACGATCACCGCCGGCTCCGCCCCGCTGGTCGAGGCCGACCTCGGCTGTCCGGTGCCCGAGCCGCGGCAGGTGTTCGCCATCGGCCTCAACTACCGCAGCCACGCCGAGGAGTCCGGCATGGCCGTCCCGGCGGTGCCCGCCACCTTCACGAAGTTCCCAGCCTGCCTCGGCGGGCCCTTCGACGACATCGAGATCGCCGGCCCGAGCATCGACTGGGAGGTCGAGCTGGTCGCCGTGATCGGCGCTCGCGCGGACCGCGTCGACGAGAACGACGGGTGGGCGCACATCGCCGGCGTCACCGTGGGCCAGGACATCAGCGACCGGGCCCTGCAGTTCGCGGCGGGCGCCCAGTTCTCCCTCGGCAAGTCGCGCCGGGGCTACGGCCCGATGGGTCCGTGGCTCGTCACCCTCGACGAGGTGCCGGACCCCGACGACCTTGCCCTCGGCTGCTCCGTGGACGGCGAGGTCGTGCAAGACGCCCGCACGAACGACCTCGTGTTCGGCGTGCCACGGCTCGTGGCCGAGCTCTCCGCCGTGCTGCCCCTGCTCCCCGGCGACGTGATCTTCACCGGCACCCCCGCTGGGGTCGGCTTCACGCGGTCGCCCGCGAGGTCGCTGCAGCCCGGCAACGTGCTGGAGAGCTGGGTCGAGGGCATCGGCACGATCCGCAATCGCTGCGTCTGAGGGTCGCGTACCGTGACCACATGACGGTCGACGTCGTCGTCACCGAGAGCCGTTCGGCGGAAGTCGGCTTCCTGACGGTCCGCCGGGCCCTCCCACGCCACGGTCGCCGCACCGTCGGCGCGTGGTGCTTCGCCGACCACATGGGCCCGCTCACGGTCACCGAAGAGCAGGGCATCGACATCGGCCCCCATCCGCACACCGGCTTGCAGACGGTGACGTGGCTCGTGGCCGGGGAGATCGTCCACCGCGACAGCCTCGGCTCCGAGCAGCCGATCCGGCCGGGCCAGCTCAACCTCATGACCGCCGGGCACGGGGTGTCCCACAGCGAGGAGCGGACGGGCGGCTACCGGGGCGACCTGCACGGCATCCAGCTGTGGGTCGCCCAACCGGAGACCACCCGGCACGGCGACCCGGCGTTCGAGCACCACACCGATCTCCCGCGGCTCGATCTCGAGGCGGGCACGGCCACCGTGCTGGCCGGAGCGCTCGACGGGGCCACCTCGCCGGCGCGCTGCGACACCGAGCACGTCGGCGTCGAGCTCGCGCTGCGATCGGGCCGCTCGACCCTCCCGCTGCACGCCGCCTGGGAGTACGCGCTCGTGGTCCTGGCGGGGGCGGTCACGATCGACGGCACCCGCGTCGAGCCCGGTCACCTCGGCTTCCTCGGCGCCGGTCGCGACGAGCTCGCAATCTCCACCGACGCCGCCTCCACGGCGCTTCTCATCGGTGGCATCCCGTTCGACGAGCCGATCCTCATGTGGTGGAACTTCGTCGCCCGCACGCGCACCGAGATCAGCGAGGCCCGTGACCAGTGGACCGAAGGCGACGAGCGGTTCGGCACGGTCGACTCGAGCCTGCCGCGGATCCCGGTCGGGCCTCCCCCGTGGGCGGGCGTCTAGGTGTTGGCAGGGCGGGACGCCAGCGCGGCGCCGGCCTGGTCGACCAGCGCCACTGCCTGGGCCAGCTGCTCCGCCGTGTAGGGCACGGCCAGCGGTGCGGTGAGGACGAAGCGGCCGAGTCGCACGCCCCGTGACCAGACGGGGATCGTGGCTCCATCCGTGGGCAGCCCATAGCGAGCGGTCTCCCAAGGGGTCGGCCCCCACTTCACCGAGCCGTCACGGTGGATCACCGGGAGCACCTTGTTGTCGTCGTGGGTCGCCTCGAAGTGGCACTCCACCAGGCCGAGGAGCTCGGTCAGCTCTGACTCCGCCGCCAGGATCACGTAGTCCGCGTCCTCGCCCTTGGCGACGAGGGCGCCCAAGCCGTGGAGGCTCGCGAGGTCACGACGACCGCGGGCAACGGCCCTTCGAGCACGCCGGCCGCGCACGGCGAGCTCGCCGACGGCAAGTCCGACGACCAGCAGCAGGACGGCGGTCTCGATGTCGTCGCTCGAGTTGATGCGGAGCGAGTAATAGGGCTGGGTGTGGAAGAAGTTGAACGCGCCGGCTGCGAAAAGTGCGGCGATGGCGGCCGCCACGCGGTGTCCGGTGGCGGCCACCGCGACGACGACCACGACCAGCAGGAGCGCGATGTTCGTGCTCACGAGGTCGTCTCGTAGAGGGATCAGGGCGGCGGCCACCAGCACGGGCGCCACCATCGCCGCCAGGATGATCCACCGATGCGGGTGGAGGGAGGTCATGCCCTTGTTCTACGCCCGCAGCGCGTGAAGAGGTCGACAAAAAGGGCCTTCGGGGTGCAAACAAGTCGCGAAGGCCCTTCCTCTCGGCCGACCGAAGCGTAGAACTGCCCCATGCGCGACATCATCTTCCTGGCCGTCATCGTCGGCTTCTTCGCCCTGGCCGGCCTCGTGGTCGCGGCCTGCGACCGCATCGTGGGTCCCGATCCGGGCGACCTCGGCCAAACAGGGAAGGGCGACCGATGACCATCGACAACGCGATCGGCCTGCTGCTCGCGCTCCTCACCGCTGCCTACCTCGTCGCCGCGCTCATCGCGCCGGAGAGGTTCTGACATGAGCGGTGCTGCGTGGCTCCAGCTCCTCGCCCTCCTTGCCTGCATCGCCGTCGGCACGAGGATCCTCGGGCCCTACCTCGCCGGCGTCTTCGGCGACGAGGAGAAGGCCCTCGGTGACCGGGCGTTCCTGAGGATCGAGCGACCCATCTACAGACTCTGCGGGATCGATCCCGAACGAGAGCAGCGGTGGAGCACCTACGCGTACTCGCTGCTGGCCTTCAGCGCCGTCTCCGTCCTGGCCGTCTACGCGATCCAGCGCCTGCAGGGCTCGCTGCCTTTCAACCCCACCGACGTCGGCGCGGTGCCGGAGGCCCTCTCCTTCAACACCGCGGTCAGCTTCGTCACGAACACGAACTGGCAGAACTACGCCGCCGAGAACACGGTGAGCTACTTCACCCAGATGACGGGCCTCGCGGTGCAGAACTTCGTGTCGGCCGCCGTGGGCCTCACCGTCGCCGTGGCCCTGATCCGTGGCCTGGCTCGCCGCCGGTCGGCGACGATCGGCAACTTCTGGGTCGACCTCGTGCGAGGCACGGTGCGGATCCTGCTCCCCCTCTCGATCGTCATCGCGGTCGTGCTGATGAGCCAGGGCGCCCTGCAGACCCTGCGGGGTCCCGAGACGGCCACCACCCTGGAGCAGGCGACGCAGTCGATCCCCGGCGGTCCCTTCGCCAGCCAGGAGGCCATCAAGGAGCTCGGCACCAACGGTGGCGGCCCGCTCAACGCCAACTCCGCCCACCCGTTCGAGAACCCCGACGGGTTCACCAACCTCCTGCAGATGGGAGCGATCCTGCTCATCCCGTTCGCGCTCACCTACGCCTACGGCCGGATGGTCAAGGACCAGAAGCAGGGCTGGGTCGTCTTCGGCGCCATGTTCGCGCTCTGGGCCGGATCGGTGGCCGTCGCCACCGGCTTCGAGGTCGGCGGCAACCAAGCCGTCGACGACCTGGGCGTGAACGTCACCCAGGAGGTCACCGACCATCAGGCCGGCGGGAACATGGAGGGCAAGGAGGTCCGCTTCGGGCCGGCGGCGACCGGGCTCTACGCCGCCACCACCACGGGTACCTCCACCGGTGCCGTCATCGGAGCCCATGACAGCTTCACGCCGCTGGGCGGGGCCGCCCCGCTCGTGAACATGATGCTGGGAGAGGTGAGCCCCGGCGGGGTCGGCGCTGGCCTGTACGGGATGCTCATCTTCGCCCTCCTGGCGGTCTTCATCGCCGGGCTGATGGTGGGCCGCACACCGGAGTTCCTCGGCAAGAAGATCCAGGCCACGGAGATGAAGCTCGTGGTGCTGTACATCCTCGCGGTGCCCTTGGCCGTGCTCGGGTTCGCCGGAGCGTCGGTGCTGCTGGACTCTGCCTTCTCGTCGATCCTCTCGGGCCACCAGGGTCTGCCGCATGGTCTGACCGAGGTCACCTACGCCTTCACCTCGGCGTCCAACAACAACGGCTCCGCCTTCGGCGGCCTGACCGGCAACACGGACTGGTACAACACGACCCTCGGCCTCTCGATGCTGATCGGGCGGTTCCTCCTCATCGTGCCCGCGCTGGCCATCGCCGGATCGCTGGCCCGCAAGCAGGCCACCCCTCCGTCGGCGGGCACCTTCCCCACCGGTACGCCGCTGTTCTGCGGCCTGCTGGTCGGCGTCGTGCTCATCGTCGTCGGCCTGACCTACTTCCCCGTCCTCGCCCTCGGGCCGATCGTGGAGCAGCTGAGCCTCTGATGGACACCACCACCACCCAAGACGCATCACCGGCGCACGAGCACCACTCCGGCAAGCAGTCGCGCTCGCTGTTGGACGGCGCCATCATCAAGCAGGCGGCCAAGGACGCCGTCGTGAAGCTCGACCCGCGCCTGATGGCTCGGAACCCGGTGATGATGGTCGTCGAGGTCGGCAGCGTGCTCACCACCATCGTGTGGCTGCGCGACTACGGCTCGTCATCTGGCACCCAGAACCTCTTCGCGGGACTGGTCGCAGCCTGGCTCTGGTTCACCGTGCTCTTCGCCAACTTCGCGGAGGCGATGGCGGAGGGCCGGGGCAAGGCGCAGGCCGATTCCCTCCGCAAGGCCCGCTCCGACACGATCGCCCACGTCCGTCGCGGCGGGGAGATCGTCGAGGTGCCCAGTCCCCAGCTGCAGCTCGACGACGAGTGCGTCGTCTCGGCGGGCGAGATGATCCCCGGCGACGGCGAGATCATCGAAGGCATCGCGAGCGTCGACGAGTCGGCCATCACCGGGGAGTCGGCGCCCGTCATCCGCGAGTCCGGCGGCGACCGGTCCGCGGTGACCGGCGGCACCCGCGTGCTCTCCGACCAGATCATCGTGCGCATCACGGCGCGGCCCGGGGAGACCTTCCTCGACCGCATGATCGCCCTCGTGGAAGGGGCCTCGCGGCAGAAGACCCCCAACGAGATCGCCCTCAACATCCTGCTGGCCGGCCTCACCCTGATCTTCCTCCTGGCGACGGTCACGCTGCAGCCCTTCGCCATCTACAGCGGGGCCGAGCAGGACCTGATCGTGCTGGTCGCCCTGCTCGTCTGCCTCATCCCCACCACCATCGGCGCCCTGCTGTCCGCCATCGGGATCGCCGGCATGGACCGGCTGGTGCAGCGCAACGTGCTGGCGATGTCCGGACGAGCGGTGGAGGCGGCGGGCGACTGCTCGACGCTCCTCCTCGACAAGACGGGCACCATCACGCTCGGCAACCGCCAGGCGGCCGCCTTCCACCCGGCGCACGGCGTCACGACCGCGGAGCTGGCCGACGCCGCCCAGCTCTCGAGCCTGGCCGACGAGACCCCCGAGGGCCGCTCCATCGTCGTGCTGGCCAAGGAGCAGTACGGACTCCGGGAGCGCTACCTCGAGGGCGCCACCCTCGTGCCCTTCACCGCCCAGACCCGCATGAGCGGTCTCGACACGGACGGGCGCTCGGTGCGCAAGGGCGCCGCCGACTCCGTGAAGCGCTACGTCACCGAGCTCGGGGGGACCTTCCCGCCCGACCTCGATCAGATCGTCGCCGACGTGGCCACCAGCGGCGGCACGCCGCTCGTGGTGGCGGACGGCAATCAGGCGCTCGGCGTCATCGAGCTCAAGGACGTCGTGAAGGAGGGCATGCGGGAGCGGTTCGACGAGCTGCGCCGCATGGGCATCCGCACGGTGATGATCACGGGTGACAACCCCCTCACGGCGGCGGCCATCGCCGAGGAGGCCGGCGTCGACGACTTCCTCGCCGAGGCCACCCCCGAGGACAAGATGGCCCTGATCAAGTCGGAGCAGGCGGGCGGGCACCTCGTGGCGATGACCGGTGACGGCACCAACGACGCCCCCGCCCTGGCGCAGGCCGACGTCGGCGTGGCCATGAACACCGGCACCCAGGCCGCCAAGGAAGCCGGGAACATGGTCGACCTCGACTCGAACCCGACGAAGCTGATCGAGATCGTGGAGATCGGCAAGCAGCTCCTCATCACCCGGGGCTCGCTCACCACCTTCTCGATCGCCAACGACGTGGCGAAGTACTTCGCCATCATCCCGGCGATGTTCGTGGGCGTGTTCCCCGCACTCGACCGGCTCAACGTCATGGACCTGCAGACGCCGCGCTCGGCGATCCTCGCCGCGGTGATCTTCAACGCGCTGGTGATCGTGTGCCTGATCCCGCTCGCGCTGCGGGGCGTGAAGTTCCGAGCGGAGAGCGCCGCCGCGGTGCTCCGCCGCAACCTGCTCATCTACGGCGCCGGCGGGATCATCACCCCGTTCATCGGCATCAAGGCCATCGACGTCGTGATCTCGGCCCTGGGAGTGAAGTGATGCGACGACAGCTCGTACCCGCCCTGCGCATGGTGCTGGTGCTCACGGTCATCTGCGGGCTCCTGTACCCGCTCGCGATGACGGGAGTCGCCCAGGCCCTCTTCGCGGACAAGGCCGACGGCTCGCTCGTCGAGCGTGACGGCGAGGTGGTGGGCTCGTCGCTGGTGGGGCAGGCCTTCAGCGCCCCGGAGTACTTCCACACGCGACCGTCCGCCGCCGGGGCGCTCGCCTCGGGTTCATCGGTCGACGGTGAGCCGGCCGATCCCAGCGACCTGTCGATCGCCGCCTCCGGAGCGTCGAACCAGGGCCCCACCAACCCCGACCTCCTGTCGGCCATCGAGGAGCGCACGGCGGCCTACCGGGACGTCAACGGCCTCGCCGACGACGTGCCAGTCCCCATCGACGCCGTCACCGCCTCAGGGTCCGGGGTCGACCCCCACATCTCCGTGGCCAACGCCCGGCTCCAGGCGGCACGAGTCGCCGACGAGCGTGGGCTGTCCGAGGCGGAGGTCCTCGCCCTCATCGACGAGCACACCTCCAGCCGGACGCTCGGGTTCCTCGGCGAGGAGGGCGTGAACGTCCTGGAGCTCAACCTCGCGCTCGATGCGCTGAACTGACGGCATGAGACGCGGCAGCTTGCGCATCTACCTGGGGGCCGCGCCCGGAGTGGGCAAGACGTTCGCCATGCTGAACGAGGGGTGGCGACGCCACCAGCGCGGCACGGACGTGGTCGTCGGCTACGTCGAGACCCACAACCGGCCCCGCACCGCGGAGCAGCTGCAGGACCTGTCGGTGATCGCGCGGGCCACGATCCACCACCGTGGCAAGGCGTTCGAGGAGATGGACCTCGACGCGATCCTCGCCCGTGATCCCGAGGTGGCTCTCGTGGACGAGCTGGCGCACACGAACGTGCCCGGCTCGCGCAACGAGAAGCGCTGGCAGGACGTCGAGGAGCTGCTGGGTGCCGGGATCGACGTCATCTCCACGGTGAACATCCAGCACCTCGAGTCGCTCAACGACGTGGTCGAAGGGATCACGGGCATCCGCCAGCAGGAGACGATCCCAGACGCGATCGTCCGAGCGGCGGAGCAGATCGAGCTGGTCGACTCCACCCCCGAGGCACTGCGGCGCCGGATGGCCCACGGGAACATCTACGGACCCGACAAGGTCGACGCGGCGCTCGGCAACTACTTCCGGCCCGGCAACCTGGCCGCGCTCCGCGAGCTCGCGCTCCTCTGGCTGGCGGACCGCGTCGACGAGTCGCTCCAGGAGTACCGCGAACGGCACGGCATCGCCGCGCCGTGGGAGACGCGCGAGCGCGTGGCCGTCGCGGTCACCGGGGCGCCGGGCAACGACAACCTCATCCGCCGCGCCTCACGGATCGCAAGCCGAGCGAAGGGCGACCTCATCGGCGTGCACGTCCGAGCCGACGACGGACTGGCCACGCCGGGCAGCGGCATCCTGCTCGAGCACCGCCGGCTGGTCGAGGAGCTGGGCGGCACCTATCGGGAGGTCGTCGGCTCCGACGTGGCCAAGGCGCTCGTGCAAGCCGCCCGCGCCGAGGGTGCGACCCAGCTGGTCCTCGGCGCCAGCCGCCGATCGCGATGGGACGACCTGACGCGCGGATCGGTCATCGGTGGGATCATCCGGGAAGCCGGACGAGCACTCGACGTCCACGTGATCTCCACGACCGACGCCGGCGCCGACGCCTCCGAGCGAACACCGCTGCCGCCCATGCAAATGCGACTCACGCCGCTGCCCCGGCGGCGCCAGCTGGCCGGGTTCCTGGTCGCGGGCGTCGGGCTGCCCCTGCTCACCCTGCTCCTCACGCCCTTCCGAGACGACATCGGGTTCACCAGCGCCGCCTTCTGCTACCTCATGATGGTGGTGGCCGCGGCCACCGTCGGGGGCATCTGGCCGGCGGCCTTCGCCGCCGTGGCCGGGTTCGGGTTGCTCAACTGGTTCTTTGCCGAGCCCACCCACACCTTCACGATCCGCAACGAGCGCGACCTGGCCGCGGTGGCGGCCTTCCTCGTCGTGGCGGCGGTGGTCAGCATCCTGGTCGACGTCGCCGCCCGGCGTACCGCCGAGGCCAAGCGAGCGCGGAGCGAGGCCGAGGCCCTCGCCGGGATGGCCGGCTCCCTCCTACGGCAGGGCGATCCGATCCCGGAGCTGCTCGCCAACCTCGTGGCCCTGTTCCGCCTCGACCACGCCGCGGTGGTCCGAACCGAACCGGATCCCGCGGTGCTGGCCGAGGCCGGCGGCGAGCTGGGGGCCGACGCCGAGTCCCTCACCCTTGCATTGACCGAGGGGGTCGAGCTGCGCGTCGCCGGCACCGACCTCCTGGGCGCCGACCGCGACGTGCTGGGGGCGTTCGCATCCCAGCTGGCGGTCGCCCTCGAGACCCGACGGCTGCAGGACGAGGCGGCCGCCACCGAGGCCCTGATGCAGGGCAACGAGCTGCGCACCGCTCTGCTCGCGGCCGTGAGCCACGACCTGCGCTCACCCCTCGCGTCGATCAAGACGGCCTCGTCCAGCCTGTTGTCGGCCGACGTCTCCTTCACCGACGAACAAGCGCGGGCGCTCCTCGAGACGATCGACGTGGAGGCCGACCGGCTCAACAACCTCGTGGGCAACCTGCTCGACATGAGCCGCATCCAGGCCGGCGGCCTCGTCGTCAAGCGCCGCGCCGTCGGCCTCGACGAGGTGATCGGCGGTGCCCTCAGCGGCCTGCCCGACCGAGGGCACCTCATCCACCTGGACGTGCCCGAGACCCTGCCGATGGTCGACGCCGATCCGGTGCTCCTGGAGCGGGCCATCGCCAACATCGTGGACAACGCGCTGCGCTTCGCGCCGCAAGGCACCCCGGTCCGGGTGGCGGCGGGCGCGTTCGGCGGCCGCGTCGACCTCCGCATCGTCGACACCGGTCCCGGCATCCCCCTGGACCAGCGCGCCGAGGTGTTCCGGCCGTTCCAGCGGCTGGGTGACAGCCCCCGGGGCACCGGCGTCGGCCTGGGGCTGGCGGTGGCTCGTGGCTTCGTGTTGGCGATGGACGGCGAGCTGGCCGTCGAGGACACCCCCGGTGGCGGAACGACGATGGTGCTCAGCCTCCCGGAGGCCGGCGGGTGACCCGGCTCCTCGTGATCGACGACGAAGAGCGCTTCGCGAAGGCCCTTGCCATCAGCCTCCGGGCACACGGCTACGAGGTGGACGTGGCAACGACCGGTGAGGAGGGCCTCGCCGTGGCCGCCCAGAACCACCCGGATGTCGTCGTCCTCGACCTCGGCCTCCCCGGCCTGGACGGCATCGACGTGCTTCGCGGCCTGCGGGCCTGGTCGACGGTTCCCGTCATCGTGCTCTCGGCGCGTCACCTGGAAGCGTCCAAGGTCGACGCGCTCGACGAGGGTGCCGACGACTACGTCACCAAGCCGTTCGGGATGGACGAGCTCCTTGCCCGGCTCCGGGCGATCCAGCGGCGAGGCGTGTCACCCGACGACGCACCGGTCATCGAGACGGCGCACTTCACCATCGACCTCGTCGCCAAGCGGGCCACCGCCGGCGGCGTCGACGTGCACCTCACCCCCAAGGAGTGGCAGCTCGTCGAGCTCCTGGTCCGCAATCCGGGAAAGCTCGTCTCGCAGCGCCAGGTGCTCCAGGAGGTGTGGGGCCCGCAGTACGAGACGGAGACCGACTACCTCCGCGTGTTCATCGCCGCCGTGCGCCGCAAGCTCGAGCCGGAGCCGGGCCGGCCCCGGTACTTCATCACGGAGCCCGGGATGGGCTACCGCTTCGAGCCCCACGCCACCTGACTCACAGCAACCTCCCAGCGCGCACTGCGACTGCGTTGGGGACGATCAGGCACCCTGGGGCCATGTCCGACGACGACCTCCACGACCTCGGCCTGGCCTTCGACCTCGCCACCCTGCAGAGCCGAGCGCTCCTGCCGGCCCGCCTCGAGCGGCGGGGGGCCCTGAAGCTCCTCGCCGGCGCCGGGGCGGGGCTGGTCCTGGTGGCCTGCGGCTCGGACAGCAAGACTGGGTCCACCACGACCTCGACCATCGGCGGCGCCACCTCGACCACGGCCGCCGGAACGCCCGCCGCCGGCACCTCGGTGGACGCGATCCCTGAGGAGACGGGCGGGCCCTACCCCGGCGACGGCACCAACGGCCCGAACGTGCTCGTGGAGAGCGGCATCGTGCGCCAGGACATCCGCTCCAGCTTCGGCGGCTACTCGGGCACGGCCGAGGGCGTGCCGCTGACGGTCGACCTCACGATCGTCGCCGCCAGCACCGGCGCACCCATGGCCGGCGCCGCGGTGTACCTCTGGCACTGCGACCGGGAGGGCCGCTACTCGCTCTACTCGAGCGGCGCCACCGACCAGAACTACCTGCGCGGCGTGCAAGCGGCTGGCGACGACGGGCACCTCAGCTTCACCAGCATCTTCCCCGGGGCGTACTCCGGTCGCTGGCCCCACATGCACTTCGAGGTGTACCGCGACCTCGCCACGGCCACGAGCTGCGGGCAGCAAGCTGGTCACGTCGCAGCTGGCCCTCCCCGAGGACGCGTGCGACGTCGTCTACGCCACCGCGGGCTACGAGCAGAGCATCACCAACCTGTCCCGGACGTCGCTCCAAAGCGACATGGTCTTCAGCGACGGGTACGAGAGCCAGCTCGCCACGGTCACCGGCACCGTCGAGGGCGGGATGACCGCCACCCTCACCGTCGGCATCTGACGTCGAACCCGGGTGAGGCAATTGGTCCCGTTGTTCGGCTCTCGAGGTCATGGGTCCCGGATGTGGGACCCATGACCTCGAAGGTCTCCGAACGGGACTCATTGCCTCGCCTCGGCCACATGCCACCTTGTCCGTGTGCCAGTAACGCGCGTTATCGTGCAGGGCGGCTGACCAAGGGGGACGCACGATGAAGGTCCACGTCGACGACGAGCGGTGCGAGGGCCACGGCCGCTGCTACGCCCTCGCCCCCGCCGTGTTCCAGCCCGACGACCTCGGCCAGGGCCAGGTCGTCGGCGACGGCACCGTCGCCCCTGGCGAGGAGGACCGCGCCCGCCTGGCCGCAGCGAACTGCCCCGAGCAGGCCATCACGATCGACGAGGACGCCTGAGATGAGCACCACCGACGACCATCCCCCGGTTCGCGACTGGTCGACCGACTTCGACCACACCGACGAGGTCTACGCGGCCGACCCCTTCCCGATCTGGGACGAGATCAGGTCGTCCGCGTGCCCGATCGCCCGCACCGAGCGGTATGGCGGCGCGTGGCTGCCCACCACACACGCGGACGTGTCCGAGATCGCCTACGACACGGATCACTTCACCTCGCGCAGCATCCTGATGTCGCAGTTCCGCCCGCCGCTGGAGCTCGCGCCGGCGGGGATCGCGCCGCCGATCTCGTCCGATCCGCCCTTCCACAAAGGCGCTCGCCGCGTGCTCCTTCCAGCCTTCGCGCCGAGGGCCATCGACAAGCTCGAGGCCTCCACGCGCGACTACTGCAAGGAGCTCATCGCGGCGATGGGTGACCGCGAGATCGTCGACGCCGCGAAGGAGTACGCCCAGCACATCCCTGTGCGCGTCATCGCCCGGATGCTCGGGTTCCCGGAGGAGGACGCCGATCGGTTCCGCGGCTTCGTCCACCACGTCCTCGAAGGCGTCGCGCTGCCGTTCGAGGAGCGCGAGGCGGGGATGATCGTCCTGTTCGAGTACCTCGAGGCGCAGGTGCAGGACCACGTGGAGAACCCGCGCGACGACCTCACCACGTTCCTCCTGGAGTCCGAGATGGACGGGGAGCCGCTCGGGATGGACCACGTCGGCGGCACGATGGCCCTGCTGCTCCTCGCCGGCATCGACACGACGTGGAGCGCCATCGGTGCGTCGATCTTCCACCTCGCCTCCACCCCCACCGACCGAGAGCGCCTGGTGGCCGAGCCGGAGCTGCTCCCCACAGCCATGGAGGAGCTGCTCCGCGCCTACGCCCCTGTCACCATGGCGAGGCTCGTGCGGGAGGACATCGACTTCCACGGTTGCCCGATGAAGGCAGAGGACTGGGTGCTCCTGCCCTTCCCCGCCGCCAACCGCGACCCGCTCGCCTTCGAGCACGCCGATCGTGTGGTCATCGACCGCGAGGTGAACCGCCACGCCGCGTTCGGGCTCGGCATCCACCGCTGCGCCGGGTCGCACCTCGCCCGCATGGAGCTGCGGGTCGCGCTCGAGGTGTGGCTCGAGCACTTCCCCAGCTTCAGCCTCGCGGACCCCGATGCGGTCCAGTGGTCCGGTGGGCAGGTGCGCGGCCCCCGCGTGCTGCCGATCCGCGTCGGCTGAGTCAGCCCTCGCGGGTCTTGCGGGCCTCGGCGGCGTAGTCAGCCAGGGACCGCTTCGGCTCGAAGCCGATGGAGCGTGCCTTGGTCATGTCCGCCTTGCCGCGCGTGCGCTCGCCTTGCCGGGCGGGGATCATCTGGATGTCGTCGCTGAACAGCCGCGCCACCTCGAGGATCTGCCAGTCATGTGACGTGCCGAGCTCGTAGCCGTCCCCCTGCCCGTGCAGGTAGCAGAGGATGAGGCCGTCGACGATGTCGTCCACATGGGTGAAGTCCCGGGTCTGCGTGCCGGGCTCGACGACCGTGAGCGGCACGCCGTTGGCCGCCTGCTCCTCGAAGATGCCGATCACCGTGGCGTACAGACCCTTGCCGATCTGCCCCGGCCCGTAGACGTTGTAGAAGTACGTGATCACGTAGTCGAGGCCGAACCAGCTGGAGAAGTTGCGGATGAACTCGATGTTCTTCGCCTTCGTCCACGAGTACGGGCTGAGGTGCTCGGCACCTTCGCTGGAGAACTTCGAGCTGGACCCCGCGTAGAGGAGCAACGAGCCGCGCTCATGGCAGAAGGTGACGACCTCCTTCGTGCCGCGGATGTTGAACTCCCACACGTCGTCGAAGTCGCCGAAGGACTGGACGATCCGCGAGTACTCGCCGAGGTGGAAGGTGACGTCGGGCGAGGGCAGCCGCCGACGGTCCCACACCCGGTTGATGTCGAGGCAGCTCGCGGTGATGTACTGGACGCGCGGGTCGTCGACGTGGTTGTCCACGGAGCCGGTGAAGTAGTTGTCGACCGAGATCACCTGCGTGTCCGGGAACTGCTCCACGAGCCGTCGGATGAGGTGGCTGCCGACGAAGCCCGCACCACCGGTGACGAGTGCGACCTCGGGGGGAGGGCGATCGAGGCGCGCAGGGGTCACGGAGGGGAGGCTACCGGGCGGCCCTCGTGGGCCCGGCGTACCGGCAGGGAGATCGGCCTAGGGTCGCGGCATGTCGGGGGAGGCGGTCGCCTTGGACGACCAGGTGGTCGCTGCGTTCGAGGACGAGGGCTGGGCCGTGCTGCCGGCGGTGATCGACGCCGACGAGGTGGAGCGAGCGCTCGAGGCGCTCGCCGAGGCGGCGGCGGCCTCCGAGGCGAGGGGCATCCCGACGCGCATGGACTACCTCGACCCGGGCGGGCGCAACATCCGGGTGTACGACCTCATCGAGTACAGCCCCGTCTTCGCAGACCTCGTCACCCACCCGACGGTGATCCCCTACGTCTCGCACCTCCTCGCCGGTGACGTGTCGGTGTCGAACTTCTCGGCCAACGTCGCCCTTCCCGGCAGCCGGTCGATGAACGCCCACAACGACCAGTCGACGGTGATGCCCGAGCCCTGGTCGACGCGATTCACGATGAACGCGATCTGGTGCCTCCACGACACGGACGCGTCGAACGGCGCCACTCGCTACCTCCCGGGCAGCCACCGCCTCGAGCGCTTCGCCGACCTGCCTCCGGACCCGACGGTCGGCATGCGGTCGTTCGAGGCTGCCGCCGGCTCGGTGATCCTGATGGACGGTCGGCTGTGGCACACGTCGGGCGAGAACACGACAGCCGACCGCGAGCGAGCCCTCCTGTTCGCGTTCTACGCCCGGTCGTTCCTGCGCCACCAGAACAACTGGAACCGCTCGCTGTCCGGCGAGACGCGACGGCGTCTCGACCCGAGGCTCAAGGAGTGGCTCGGCCTGAGCACCGGGAACATGGGCTACGGCGCCTATCTCGCCCAGCACTGAGGGCGCCCGACGAGCCATCTGAGGGAGGATGCGTGATGGTCGAGCTCAGCCAGCACGGTGAGGTGTGGATCCTCCGCATGGACGACGGGGAGAACCGGTTCAACCGGTCCTCCGTCACCGAGCTGCACGCCGCGCTCGACGAGGTCGAGGCGGCCGACGGCAACCGGGCCCTCGTCACGACAGGTGCCGGCAAGTTCTACTCGAACGGCCTCGACCTCGATTGGCTCATGGCCGGAGAGGGCACGGACGGCTTCATCGAGGACGTCCATCGCCTGTTCGGCCGCGTGCTCGGGTTCCCGGCCTTCACGGTGGCGGCCGTGAACGGGCACGCCTTCGCCGGTGGCGCCATGCTCGCCAGTTCGCACGACCACGTCGTGATGCGCGTCGACCGCGGGTACTGGTGCCTGCCCGAGGTCGATCTCGGCCTGCCGCTCACCCCGGCGATGTACGCGACCGTGGCGGCCCACCTGCCCAAGGGCACCGTCGCCGAGGCCGCGCTCACGGGACGCCGCTACGGCGGCGAGGAGGCGGTCGCCGCCGGGATCGCCTCCGAGGCGGTGGCCGAGGCCGAGGTGCTCGACCGCGCCGTCGCCGTGGCGGCGGAGATGGCGGCCAAGGATCGCACCGTGCTGCGCGCCCACAAGGAGCTGCTCTACGGCGAGGCCCTCCGCACCTGCGGCGTCTGAGCGGCGGCCCGCTCCGGACGATCAGGACCCGTCGACGGGGAGGCCGAGCTCGAGCCGACCGGCGTGCACGAGCGTCGCCTCCGGCGTCAGCGGGTGGAACTTGGCGGCGCGGATGTCGCGGTAGGCGCGCTCGATGATCGAGCCCCGGGAGTACGCGGGGCCACCGGCGACGTCCATCGCGAGGTCGCAGACCTCGAGGCCGGCGAGGGCGATCTCCCGCTTGGCCGCCAGCGTCGCGGCCATGGCGTCCACCGAGGGAACGGGATCGTCGCCGACCTCGTCGAGGGCACGGTCGAGCGCCCAGGACGCGATCTGCAGGCGATGGGCCATGAGGCCGACCTGCCGTTGCACGGTCGGATCATCCGCCTTGGAGCGGGCCGCGTCGACGGCCGCCCGGAACGCCGCCTCGGCCACCCCGAGGTACACGGCGGAGATGATCGGCATCGCGATGCTGACGATGACCTGCAACGGCGGGTCGATCACCCCGTACGGGCGGTTCGCCAGCACCCGCTCGTCGGGCACGAAGACGTCCTCGATGACGACATCGTGGCTGCCGGTGCCGCGCATGCCGAGGCTGTCCCAGTTGTCCAACACGGTGACACCGGGATCGGCCATGGGCACGGCCATGTTCAGGACACGAGGCCCCTGGTCGGGGTCGTCGTAGCGGAACATCGTCGACAGCACGGCTCCGGCCGGTGATTGGCTCGCGAACACCTTGTGGCCCGACACGACGTAGCCACCCTCGACCTTGGTCGCCTCGCCTCGGGGGTGGGTGAAGTCGGCACCGCCTGTGGACACGAGCAGGATCCCTTCGTCGGCGATGCGGCGCAGGGTCGCCTCCGCGCCGGGCAGGCCCCGGTGGTAGCGCCAAGCGGTGAAGGCCGTGACGTGCTGGTGCATCGCGGTCGCGAGGGCAGTCGAGCCGCAGTGGTGAGCGAGCTCCCGCTGGACGGCCGCGATCTGCCGGATCGTGGCGCCAGCACCGCCGAGCTCGGCCGGGACCCCCACCGCGAGCAACCCCGCTTCGCGGAGGCAGCGCACCCCTTCGTCGACGAAGGTGCCCTCTCGATCGTGCCGCTCGGTGTGGTCGGCCAGCTCTGCGCCCGACGGCAGCGGCGAGGCCCAGCAGGTCGTTGTCGTGGATGATCTCCATGGTGGTGGACATGGGCTCGAACGTACGGCTGGCCTGGTCGAGGGCCTAGTACAGGATCGGGACCTGGCTGGTACAGATTCGGGACTACCCAGGGACCGGCGCCGGCGCGACCATGCCCGCATGGCTGATTACGGACGGTTCTGCCCGGTCGCGCTCGGGAGCGAGGTCATGGCAGACCGCTGGACGCCCCTGATCGTGCGGGAGCTGGTCCTCGGCAACACCCGCTTCAACGACATCGCGCGCGGCCTGCCCGGCATCTCGAGGTCGCTGCTGGTGCAGCGCCTGCGGCACCTGGAGCGCATGGGTGTCGTCGACCTCTGGCCGTCACCCACGGGCCGCGGCAACGAGTACCACCTCACCCCCGCGGGCAAGGACCTCGAGGGGGTGGTGATGGCACTGGGGCGGTGGGCGGTCCAGTGGCTGTTCGACGACCTCCGGCCCGAGGAGGTGGACGCCGTCAACCTCCTCTGGTGGATGCACCGGCGCATCGACGACACGCAGCTGCCTGACTCGCGCGTGGTCGTCGAGTTCGCCCACACGGAGCCGAAGCGGACGACGATCTGGATGGTCCTGGACCGAGGTGAGGCCTCGGTGTGCCTGCAGCACCCAGGCTTCGACTCCGACCTCTTGGTCACCACCACCACGCCGGCACTGGCCAAGGTGTTCTCCGGCGTCGACACGTGGTCGAACGCCCTCCTCTCGGGTGCGATCCGCGTCGACGGGCCACCGTCCCTCGCCAGGCGCCTCCCGAGGTGGTTCCTGGGCAGCCCCTTCGCCGATGTCACCCGGGCGATGGTCAGCAGCCGCGGCTGATCGGTGTGACGGCGGCAGCCCGTCGCTCGACGCGACCCTTGACGCCACGGAGCATCTGGCGCGACATGACGAAGTCGGCGGGCACGACCGCGAGCCAGCCGCCGAGGGTCAGCCACCACGGGGCGGTGCGCCAGCGTGATCTGAAGGTGAAGCGGGTACGTCGCCCGCCGTCGAGCGGTCGCAGCACGAAGGCCCACGACCAGTCGAGCGACGCTCGGTGCTCCTTGCGCCAACGGTCAGGGAGGTGGCTCGTCGAGTGCAACACCAGCGCGCGGTCGGGCTCGAGCAGCTCGACGATGAAACCGCACCCGGTCTCGGGAGCGCCGTCGGGCACGAAGTCGCCGACGCTGAGGTCCTGGAGCTCGCACGACCACGCGGTCCTCGCTGGCCCAGTTCGCGGGGAAGAGGAGCCGGTCCACCCAGCGGGCGGTGTACCAACCGCCCCGGTGCCAGCCCATCTGCACGAGCCAAGGCCACACGGCATCGGGCGGGGCCTCGATGGTGACGGCGTGGTCGGTCACCACCTGCGGATCCGGGACGATGCCATCGCCAGGAAGTGCCGTCGCCCGCTCGGCCGCGGTGGACCCGTAGGTGCGGCCGAGCCGCACGAGCACGACCTCGGCCAACGCCGCGACGCCCAACGTCACGACGAGGACGCCGCGCCGGCTCACGGAGCTGCCGGTCCTCTCACCACGGATCGATCAGACCAGGGTTCCTCCCGGCTCGCCAGGGGCGAACGTCCCACCGCCCGATGCCGTCGGTGCGGCGCGAGCCTCGACCCGGGTGCTGCCATGCCGCTACCCTCCGGCCCTTGCCGGACGCGACGGGAGAACCCACCGAGGAGGGCCTGATCGGGCTCGCGCTGGCGGCGTCCGCGCTGGCGTCCTCGATCGCGGCACCCGTGATGGGACGTAGTGACGAGGGACTGCTCCCCCACATGTTCACGCGCGTCGTCGAACAGGTGGTGCCCACAGTGGTGGGCTCGGTCGACATCGACGCGCTGATCGAGCGGGTCGATCTCAACGCCCTGCTCGATCGCATCGACATCGACCGTCTCCTCACGCGCATCGACCTCGATCGCTTGATGGCCCGAGTGGATGTGCAGGCCCTCCTCGATCGCGTCGACGTCGGGGACATCATCGAACGGGTGGACCTCAACGGCCTGCTCGCCGAGGTCGACATCGACGCGCTGCTCGACCGCATCGACGTGGCGTCCGTCGCCGAGCGCGCCGAGATCGGCGAGCTGGTGTCCCAGAGCACCCGCGACGTGGCCGGGTCCACCCTCGATCTGGCCCGTCGTCAGCTCGTCGCGATCGATCTCCTCGTGCTCCGCCTCGTCCAGCGGGTGCTCCACAAGCGCGGCGCCCGGATGGAGGCGGGACCGCAGACGCTGCTCGGGCCCGAGACCACGACCGCGGACGAGAAGCCGGATCCCAGGAAGCTGGGGCAGGTCACCGGCCGCTTCGCCGGAGCCGCCACGCGACTCGCCGAGTTCGCGATCGACGCGTTCATGATCGTCACCCTCTTCGGTGTGGCCGCCAACGTGGCGACCTTCCTCATCCGCACCGTCCTCGGCATCGACGTCGACACGACCAACACCGAGAACAACTGGTGGCTGGTGAGCTACCTCACCTGGGCGCTGCTCTACTTCTGGGTGAGCACCGCCATCACCGGGCGGACCATCGGCAAGTGGCTCGTGGGCGTCCGCATCGTCCAGCGGGACGGGTCCCCGCTGCGAACGGGCCCGGCCCTGGTGCGCGTGCTCGTCCTCCCGATCAGCCTCGCCAGCTTCGGGCTGGGCCTCGTCGGCATCGTGATCGGCAGGGAGCGTCGAGCCTGGCACGACATGGCCGCGAGCACGGTGGTCGTCTACGACTGGGGCGACCGCCCGGCCGAGATGCCCGCGCCCCTCAGCAAGTGGCTGAGCCGCCAGGGCACCCTCGAGCTGCCGACCGCACCTGCCGTCGAGCCGCCGGGCGAGACGTCCGTCGCCGCCGAGCGGACCTCAGCCGAGGGAGCCGGCGTCCAGCACCTCGGGACCTCGCAGGATCCCGAGGCTGACCTGGCCGAGCTCGACGGAGCGGTCGGTCGGAAGGAGTAGGGCGAAGGCTCGGCCGCCGATGGCGCGCTCGACCACCGGGGACACCGCCACGATGCGTCCGTCGAGCGCGGCCACCACGTGGTCGGCTCCATCCCCACCGTCGTCGACGGTGCCGGTCAGCACGAGCACCCGCTCCTCGCTGTCGAGCAACCGGTCGAGGTCGTCGACGGCCAGGGCGTCGCGGTCCACCTCGGCGGTGGGCCGGTACGGCTGGCCGACGAGCTCACCCCGACCGGACAGGGCGTAGAGGCTGCTGATCGGATCGTCGTCGGGTCCCACGGCAGGGAACGCCATGTCGAGCATCGACGCGAACCCGGTGGCGCCATCGACCTCGACATCGGATGACGGGTGCGGGTCCGCCATCGTCTCGAACCGCCGGAACGACTTGCGATCGCCCCGTGCCGCCAGCTCGTCGCCCGCGACATCGATCCCGTCGACGGACCACGGGATCTCGACACCGATGAGCGCGGCGAGGGTGGGGAGCACGTCGATGCTCTGGACGTTGGCATCGTCGACGTGGGGTTCGGACTGGCCCGGCGCCTTGACGATCAGGGGGGTCCACATGATCTCCGGCAGGGCCTCGGCCGTGGGCAGGCGCCGGTTCGGGTCAGCGCTGAACGCGATCCCGTGATCCGCGGTGACGACGATGGCAGCGTCGTCGAAGACGCCGACCTCGTCCAGCCGCTGCAGGACCTGCCCCACGAGCCGATCCGCGTAGCTCGCCTGCAACAGGTGCCGTTGGCGCTCGAGGTTGCCGACCCACGGGTCGCCGCCACCGTTGATGGGCAGGTCGGCCGCGGACGCGGGATCGGCGTAGGTCTCCCCGTCGCCGAGGTAGCGCCACGGGTAGTGAGGCGACACCAGGTGCAGCACGGCCGCGAGCGGCCGATCCCCAGGCTCCAAGGCGGCGAGGAAGTCGGTGAGGCGCGCCGGTTGGCTCGCCACCGCCTGCTGCCACGTGCCCCGATCCTCGGGGACCTCACCGGCGCCGAACGACGAGCCGGCGGACGCCGCGCTGTCCGCGCTCTCCACCTCCTCCTCGAAGTCGTCGAAGCTCGCCGTGGCCTCGGATCCTCCGACGCGCTCCGTCCACAGATCGAGCGCGTCCCGGAACAGCGCCCCCATGGCCGGCCCGGCGTCCGCCGCAGGCTCGTCGGCACCCGCGTCCGTGCTCGCCGCAGGAGATCGCGGGGTCTCGCCACAGACCGCCGTCGGGCACAGGCGGGTGAGCGCCTCGGACACGACGAGGTCATGCGACCCGGCGAGGAGCCGGAAGATGTTGTCCGGGTACTGGGTGAAGAGCGGCGCGACGTGCCTCGGGCTCCTACCGGTGAAGATCGCCGGCACCGCCGTGTCGGTGAAGCCCGACTGCGTCGTGTGGTTCCGGTACCACGTCGACTGGCCGGCCAGACGGGCGAGGTTCGGGAAGCGCACCGCGTCGATCGCGCCCGCATCGTCGATGATCGACGCCGTCGGCAGCTCGTCGAGCACGATGAGCACGACGGGGGCGGCGTCGCCACCGGTGGCGGCCGCGGCGAACGCGGAGCCAGAGGCGACCTCGCTCGCGGGTGAACCCACGAGGAAGATCACCAGCGCGAACGCCGGCAGCCCGGCGAGGAGCTCGCTCCAGAGCCGGAACGCCGAGGACCGGACCGTCAGCACCCACGCGACGAGGGCGCAGGCCGTCGACAGCAAGAGCGCGGCAGGGCGGGGCAGACCGGACAGGGCTTGGACGGCGGCCAGCGCGGCCAGCAGCCCGATCGACGCCCCCTGCACGAGAACGCGCCAGTGGGGCGCCACCAGGCCGACGACGAGGCCGACCCACCAGATCACGAGCGGCGGGACCAGCACGACCGCGAGCACGAACAGCACGACGTCGAGGCCCTCGACGTCTCGGAAGATGAAGGTCTCGGGGCTCTTGCCGAACGAATCGAGGACCGGCTGGGCGATGGCAACCCCTGCGACACCGACCAAGGCGGCCAGCCGCCCCAGCTCCACCCGCAGGCCGCCGCCCTCCTCGATCACGCATGGATCGTAGGTGCCTGATGTCGCGGGCCCGGCGTCAGCCGAGGACGTTCCGACCTTTGGCCCTGGGCGGACGCCGAGAGAAGATGGATGATCCTGGCATGGATGGCCGTGCATCAGCTGAGCCACGAGCCGGGCTCCGGTGGTCGGTGCCGCTCGTGCGGATCGCGGGGGTGACGATCCGCGTCCACGTGACCTTCTTCGCGCTGGTCCTGCTGGTGGCCCTCACCGCCCGGGACTTCGGCGAGACGGAGGTGGCGGCGGTCGGCTGGCTCCTCCTGCTCTTCGCCTGCGTCGTGCTGCACGAGTTCGCCCATGCCCTCGTCGCCCGCTCCAAGGGCGTCGCGGTGCACGAGATCGACCTCCTGCCGATCGGCGGGGTGTCTCGCCTCGAGCACATCCCCGAGGAGTGGCGGGACGAGAGCGCCATCGCCGTGGCCGGACCGATCGCCAGCGCCGCGATCGCGCTCGTCGCCTTCCTGCTCGCGACCATCACCGGTCAGGCGCTGCTCCCACCGAGCCTCTGGGAGGGTGGGCTGCTCGTGCGGCTGGCGTGGGTGAACCTCATGCTGGCGGCCTTCAACCTGCTGCCCGCGTTCCCGCTCGACGGCGGCCGCGTGCTCCGGGCGCTGCTCGAGCGCAACCGCACGAGGCTCGACGCCACCCGGCGTGCGGCAGCCATCAGCCGCGCCCTCGCTGCCGTGATGATCGCCGTCGGCCTCCTCTTCAACGTGTGGCTGGTCCTGATCGGCATCTTCGTCGTCGTCGCCGGCCGCGCCGAGGAGGCCGCCGTCCTGATCCACGCGGCCCTCGGGCCCATGACCGCCGGCTCGCTCGCGGCGCCGTGCCCGATCATGTTCCCGGGCAACATGCCGGCCGCCGAGGGCGCGCGCATGGCGGCGCGGCATCCGCAACCGGCCTACATCGTCACCGGACCTGACGGCAGGGCCCGAGGAGTGGTGAACGTCGGCGCCCTGCGCGGCGCCGACCCCGCCACGTTCGTCGGCGACCTCGCCACCGGACGGACGGTGAACGCGGGCGACTCGCTCGAGCTGGTGGCCGAGACGATGGGAAGCGGCCCGGTCGTGGTCGTGACCGGGGCCGGCGCCGCGGTCGGCGTCATCACCCCCGACATCCTCAACGCCTACCTGAGGCAGCGGCTCCACGACGTCGGCACCTGACCGCCGTGGGCAGCCCCGCCCGGGTCAGGTGCCGTCGGGGTAGATGCGCGTGGCGTACTCCCGCACCATCCGCGTGGCCGAGAAGCGGGGCCCGTTGGTGCGCAGGCTCGCGCGCACCATGGCCAGCCAGCGCGAGGGCATCCCCGCGTCGTCCCGCTCGTAGAACATCGGCGCGACCTGCTGTTCCATCAGGTCGAAGAGGGCATCGGCGTGGCGAGCGTCCTGCGCCTCTCGGTCCGGATCGACCTCACCGTCGATGGCCCACCCGTTCGTGCCGTCGTAGCCCTCCGCCCACCAACCGTCGAGCACCGACAGGTTGAGCGATCCGTTGAGGGCCGCCTTCATGCCGCTGGTGCCGCTCGCCTCCTCCGGGGGCCGGGGCACGTTGACCCACACGTCGCAGCCGGCCACCACCTCGGCCGCGAAGGAGAGGTCGTAGTCCTCGAGGAACGCCACGTGGGGGGCCACCTCAGGCGACCCCTTGAGGTGGAAGAGGTCGCTCACGATCCGCTTGGCCTCGTCGTCGAGGGGGTGGGCCTTCCCGGCGAAGATGAACTGGATCGGACGTTCACCGCCCAGGAGACCGACGGCGCGATCGGGCCGCAGGTTCAGCAGGTACAGGCGCTTGTAGGTGGCGAGCCGGCGCGCGAAGCCGATGGTGAGCCGATCGGGGTCGAGGCCGTTCTGCACCGCCTCGACGTAGCTGAGGTCCTCGCCTCGGCGGAGCCGGTCCTTGGTGGCTCGCACGCGGGCACGCTCGATGAGGTGCGTGCGGGCCGCATTGCGCGCCGTCCACAGCTCCTCGTCGGAGATGCCCTCGACGCCGGCCCAGGTGGCCGGGTCGTCGGCGCGGGCGAGCCATCCGTCGCCGAGGTGCTGGTCCAGCAGGTCACGCATCGGGGCGGACAGCCACGTGGGGAGGTGCACGCCGTTGGTGACGTGGGTGATCGGGACCTGCTCGACGGGACGCCCCGGGAAGAGCGGCTGCCACATGGCCCGTGCCACCTCGCCGTGCCGACGGCTCACGGCGTTGGCCGACCGGCTGCCTCGCAGCCCCACCACGGTCATCCCCGACGCCTGTCCGGGGTCATCTTCGTCGATGCGACCGACCGCGAGGAACCGCTCGGGATCGCCGGTCGAGTCCGCCAGCCGACCCAGCACCCCCAAGATCTCGTCGCGCCCATAGGTCTCGTTGCCGGCGGGCACGGGTGTGTGGGTGGTGAACACCAGCTGCTTCGTCACGGCGGCCCACGCGTCGTCCCAGGAGACATCGGAGGTGCGCGCTTCTCGCAGCAGCTCGAAGGCCGCCAGCGCGGGGTGGCCCTCGTTGAGGTGCACCACGCCCGGCTCCAGCCCGATGGCCCGTAGGACACGGATCCCACCGACCCCGAGCACGGCGTACTGCCCGAGGCGGATCGCACGACTGCCTTCGTAGAGGCGAGAGGTGATCCAGCGGCCGATGACGGAGTTGTCGGACCGATCGGTGTCCAGCAGGTACAGCGGCACCCTGCCCACGTCCGCCCGCCAGACCTGGACGGAAACGTCCTCGTCACCGACGGGCACCGTCACCGTGAGGCGCTCCCCGCTGGAGGCGTCGGTGACCGGCACGCACGCCCGCACCGTCGGGTCGCTCTCGACCCAGTACTCGTGCTGCATGCCGCTGGTGTCGATCCGCTGGTGGAAGTAACCCGTCCGGTACAGGAGACCGACCCCGACCATGGGCAACGCGAGGTCGGAGGCCTCCTTCACGATGTCACCGGCCAGGACCCCGAGACCCCCGGAGTAGACCGGCAGCGAGGCATGGACGCCGAACTCGGCACAGAGGAACGCGACCGGGTGCTCGGGGCTGGTGAAGCCGGGCCCACTGGGCCGCCCGAGGTCGGCGTCCACGATGGCCGCGAGCTCGGCCACCCGGCGGGCGAGGTCACGATCAGACGCCAGCCGCGCGAGCCGGGACGCCGGTACCTCAGCCAACAGGCGCACCGGGTTGGCGCTCACCCGCGCCCACCGCTCGGGATCAACCGCTTCGAACGTGGCCGCCCCGTCGGGGGCCCACGACCACCGGTAGTTGTAGGCGAGCCGGGCGAGCGGCTTCAGCGGCTCTGGCAGCCGGGCGGCCAAGACCGCCACGGCCGCTGCGACATCGTGATCACCGGCAGCCATGCGAGACGAGCCTTCCACGATGTCCCCGGCCGCGCCCGATGGGAACGGCGGGACCGCCGATAGCCTGGCGTGAGGGTCGGCGTCAGGAGAGATCGCTCCTGTCGATCGTCACGAGGTTCTGGACCTTGGACCCTGGTGCCCCCGATCACCTGAGGCGCAGCCTGGGTGTTGTTGCGAGGCACGAGGAGTAGCCCGTGAGTGAGTTGACCGAGATGCGGAACGTCGTCACCGGCTTCGGTGACAGGTCAGCGGCGTCCCCACACCGTGTCGTCGATCTTCGCCATGGAGTTCGCCTGGCCGACTGTGACGAGGCCGTGCCCGCGAGGTCGATCGTGTTCGTCGGCACCTACCCGCCGACGGCATGCGGGTTGGCAACGTTCACCGACAACCTCCGAGCCGCGATCGCCGCACCGGCCTCGGGTTGGACCGCCCGGGTCGTGCGCGTCCTCGATCGGGAGGAGCCAGAGGAGTCCAGCGACGTGATCGCGCACTGGGTCACCGGTGATGCCGAGTCCCTGCGCCACGCCCTCCACCGCATCGAGCTGTTCGATGCCGTCGTGCTCCAACATGAGTACGGGCTGTTCGGGGGCGAGGACGGTGCGGACGTGCTCGACCTGGTGAGCCGACTCGACGCCCCCCTGGTTCTGGTGCTGCACACCGCATTGCAGGAACCCAGCCCGCACCAGCGGTACGTCCTCGATCGGCTGCTCCAGGCCGCCGCCGTGGTGGTCGTGCAGAGCGAGGCGGCCCGCGATCGGATCCTCGCCGTCCACGACGCCGATCCCGATCACGTGGTCGTCGTACCGCACGGGGCAGCCGAGAACTTCGCCGGAACGGTCCTCGGGGAGGTCTCGCGGCCCGCCGTCCTGACGTGGGGCCTCTTGAGCCCAGGCAAGGGCATCGAGCACGGGATCGCCGCCCTCGCCGGCCTCGGGTCGCGGACTCCGGAGGCGTCCTACGTCGTCGCTGGGCAGACGCACCCGAAGGTTCGAGCGCAGCACGGCGAGGAGTACCGGCGAGCGCTGCAGGCGCAGGCCCGTTCGCTCGGCGTCGCCGACCGCGTTCACTTCGAGGCTGGTTATCGCGACTGGAACTCGCTGCGAGAGCTCGTGCGCAGCGTCGACGTGGTCTTGCTGCCGTACGAGTCGCGGGACCAGGTGAGCTCGGGGGTGCTGGTCGAGGCGGTGGCCTCGGGCAAGCCGGTGGTGGCGACTCGCTTCCCGCACGCCGAGGAGCTGCTGGCCGGCGGGGCGGGCCTCCTCGTCGCTCACGGCGACGTCGATGCGATGGTCCGCGCGCTCGACCGCGTGCTCTACGAGCCAGGGCTCGCGCCCGAGATGGCGGAGGCTGCGCAGCGAGCTGCCCAGCCGCTGCTGTGGCCGGCCGTCGGCCGCGAGTACCGGGCGCTCATCAGCCGGGTGGTCGAGTCCCAGGCCGTGGCATGAGCCGATGGCCCGACGTGTCGCTGCGGCACATCGGCCGGCTGACCGATGACGTCGGCATCGCGGAGCACGCCCGCGCATCGGTCCCCCGGCGGGATCTGGGCTACTGCACCGACGATGCCGGCCGAGCACTGGCGGTCGCTGTCGACCTGCCCACGGATCCAGATGCGCGTCGAGTGGCAACCGTCGCGCTCGGGTTCCTGGACGCCGCGCACGTCGGTGGGGGCCGGTTCCGGCTCCGCCTCGGCCCCGGTGGGCGATGGACCGATGACCCGCCGAGCGACGATGCCGATGGCCGGGCGCTGCTCGGCCTGGGCACCGCGGCCGCTCGCGCGCCTTGGCCTGACGTGCGCTCTGGCGCGCTCGACCTGTTCGACGAGGCCGCAGGCAAGTTCCGGTCCCGGTACCCACGGGCCGTCGCCTACGCGGTGCTCGGCGCGGTCGAGGTGCTCGCCGCCATGGCCGGCCATCCCGCGGCCACACGACTCGTGGACAACAGCGGCGACCAGCTCCTGCAGCCCGTCCACGACCGGGCCTGGCCCTGGCCCGAGCCTCGGCTCACGTACGCGAACGCCCTGCTCCCCGAGGCCGCCCTCGCCGTGGCCGTGACCACAGGCCGCGAGGATGCGGCCCGCCGGGCCCTCTCGCTGCTGGCGTGGTTGGTGCGCGAGGAGACGCTCGACGACTGGTTCAGCTTCACGCCGGTCGGCGGCCGCGGGCCATCGGACCCGAAGCCTGCCTTCGACCAGCAGCCGATCGAGGCGTCGGCCATGGCCGACGCCTGCATCCGCGCGCACCGGGTCACCGACGACCCCGGCTGGGCAGATGCCGCGGAGCGAGCAGCTCGCTGGTTCCTCGGAGACAACGACGCCGGCGTCGCCATGTTCGACCCCGTGACCGGCGGCGGCTTCGACGGGCTCGAGCCGGGCGGGGTCAACCAGAACCAAGGTGCCGAGTCGACGCTCGCCTTCGTGGCCACGATGGCGCACGTGCGCGGGCTGCACCTCGGAGTTCAGGCGGCGCGATCCTCCGCCGCTTCGGCGAGCAGGTCGAGAAGATGAGGCACCGACGCGACGGCGGCACCGACGCAGCGGTCGGCGGCACCGTACGTGAGGTAGATCTCGTCGCCATCGAGGTGCGCCCCCTGCACGAAGACGACCTCATCGACGTCTCCCGTGCGCTCCCAGTCGAGCTCGGGCTCGAGCACAGGCTCGGGGAGCCGACTCAGCAGCTGCCCGCTCGCCGAGTCGAGCAGGGCCACGTTCATCGTGTAGGCGCCGTCCGCGCGGCGTTCGTGGAAGAACAGCAGGAACCCCGCGTCGGTGCGCACGGGCGGCGCGCCAGCTCCGATGCCGAGCGCGCCGGGCGAAGGACTCAGCAGCGTGTGGCTTGCCAGCTCAGCGAGGTGGGCGTCCCAGTACTCGTCGGGTGCGTGCCACAGGTGCTCGAGGTCCTCGAAGATTGCGAGCTGCATGTCAGGGTGGATCCGGTGGATCAGCGCCACTCGACCGTCGTCGAGGGTGAACACGACCGCATCCTTGTTGGCCATGTCGCTGGGCCCGAGCAATCGCCCGCTCGACACGTCGAGCTCGAAGCGCTCATCTCGCCAGCGCAGGCGGTGAGCACCGATGCGCCACGGCCCGGTGCCGGACATGGGCAGGTGCGTGTAGGTCATCACGAGGTGCGGATCGCCCGCGTGGTGCACCCACTGCACGCGAGGATCTTCGACGCACTCCATGCCCCCGACCCCGGCGGCAGCGAGGACATAGCCGTAGTCGTAGTCATGCCCGTCGATCGACGTGAGCACGACGATGTCGGACACGTAGTCGACGAAGCGCGGGCCGGTCCCATCCCCCGCGCGGTAACCATCTCGCACCGCGCGCACGAAGAGGTGGTAGGCGCCCGCGTGATGAAGGACACCCGCGTTGAAGAGCGCCCCATAGCCAGCGACCGCGTCGGCCTCGACGATGGGGCGGGCGCGCAACCTGCGCACGGGCGGCGATTCGCTGGATCTGGCCGTTGCGTCGGGCACAGCGCTCCCTCGAGGCGTTGCGGCGATGTCCCACCTCGTATCGTCACGATGAGAGCACGCCTGTACCCGATTGGTGGTGGATCCCTGTGAACAGTCCTGCCGATCCCCGCGAGCTGTTCCGCCGGTCCTCGGAGAACCCGATCCTGCGCCCGCAGGACTTCCCGAAGATGGTCAACGCCGTGTTCAACCCCGGCGTCACCGTGCTCGACGGCCGGACCCTCCTGCTCATGCGAGTCGAGTACCGGACGGGTCTGTCATCGCTCGTCGTCGCCACCAGCGATGACGGTGTCACGAACTGGGAGATCGATCCCGCGCTCGGTCTGCATCCGCTGGAGGACAGCTTCGAGGAGCACTGGGGCATCGAGGACCCGCGCATCACCAAGGTGGGCGACGAGTACTTCGTCGTGTACGTGGGGTACTCCGCCGCCGGCCCCCTGGTCCTGCTGGCCACGACGCGCGACTTCGTGCATTGGGAGCGCAAGGGCGTGCTCATGTCTCCTGAAGACAAGGATGCCGCGCTGTTCCCGACCACGTTCGCGGGTCGCTGGGCGCTCATCCACCGGCCAGCCCCGTCGATCGGCGGGCTCGGCGCCCACATGTGGCTCTCGTACAGCCCCGACCTGCGCCACTGGGGCGACTCGCGGGTCCTGGTTCCGGCGCGGCGCGGCGGATGGTGGGACGCCAACAAGGTGGGGGTCGGCCCACCACCGCTGCTGACCGAGCAGGGTTGGCTGGTCTGCTACCACGGCGTGCGGGTCACCGCGTCGGGGTCGATCTACCGGCTCGGGCTCGCGCTGCTCGACCGGGACGACCCCTCGAAGGTGCTGGCCCGAGGCAACGAGTGGGTCTTCGGTCCGCACGAGAGCTACGAGCGCGGCGGTGACGTGCCCGATGTGGTGTTCCCGTGCGGGTGGGTCCTTCGCGAGGACGGGGACACCCTGCACATGTACTACGGCGCCGCGGACTCGGTGGTGTGCCTCGCCGAGGCGAGCCTGGCGACCCTGCTCGCTCACCTCGAGGAGCATCCGTGCTCCCAGGTGTCCAACGGGATCCCCCCGATGGGCGAGATCCGGCCACGATGACGCGGGTGGCGATGCTCGCGCCCATCGCCTGGCCCACCCCGCCTCGCGGCTACGGACCATGGGAGCAGGTCGTCGCCACGCTGACCGACGCGCTCATCGATCTCGGTGCCGAGGTCACCCTGTACGCCACCGGCGACTCGAGGACCCGTGCCGAGCTGCGCTCCGTGGTGGCCCATGGCTACGAGGAGGACGGGAGCTACGACGTCAAGGTGCACGAGGCACTCCACATCGCCAGGGTGTTCGAGGAGGCGGGCGACCACGACGTCATCCACAACCACTTCGACTTCCTCCCGCTGGCCTGGAGCCGGCTCGTCGACACGCCGCTGGTCACGACGATCCACGGATTCTCCAGCGATCGGATCCTGCCCGCCTACCGCGCCTACGACGACCGCGTCCACTACGTGGCCATCAGCGACGCCGACCGCCACGGCGACCTGACGTATGCGGCCACGATCCACAACGGCATCGACCTCGACGCGTTCCCGTTCGTCGCCCGGCCCGACCCCGACGGCCACATCGTGTGCTTCGGTCGGATCCATCCCGACAAGGGCTCCGCCGAGGCCATCGACATCGCTCGCGCCGCGGGCCGACGGATACAGCTCGCGGGCATCATCCACGATCACGAGTACTTCGACGCCGAGGTCCGTCCCCGACTCGGTCCCGACGCGGAGTACCTCGGTGCGGTGGAAGGGTCCGAGCGAGCCCGAGTCCTCGGGTCGGCAGCCGCGCTCGTGCACCCCATCGCGTTCGCGGAGCCGTTCGGGCTGTCGGTCGTCGAGGCCCTGGCAACGGGGACCCCGGTCGTCACCTACCCGCGGGGCGCCATGGCTGAGCTGGTCCGGCCCGACGTCAACGGCTTCCTTCCCGCTGGCCGCGACGAGGCCGCCGCCGCGCTCGACAAGATCGAGATGATCGACCGCGCCGCATGCCGCGCGGATGCGGAAGCCCGGTTCTCCGCTCGTCGCATGGCCACCGACTACCTCGCCCTCTACGAGCGGATCCTCATGACCGGGCCGTGAGCGCGACCGAGCTCGTCAGCCGCTCACGCTCGGATCGGGTTCCTCGGCAGCAGGCTCGAGCGGACCCTGGTCGAGTCGGAACGGCGGGTAGCGATCCGTCATCAGGGCCACGTAGGGGATCACCCGGTACACCCACCGGTTGAGGCCCATCACGAAGTCGAAGAGGCCCCGCGGGTAGCGGCCGACGAACAGCAGCACGACGGCGGCGACGATGACGAGCCAGGTGATGAGGCCTGGCGTGCCGGCCGTGTCGCCGCTCGTCCACCAGCCGCCACCTCCGAGGAAGATCGCGAGGACCACGTAGTGCGGGATCGCCAGCAGCCACCCCTTCACGAGCACCAGCCCCCGCGACAGGTGCTCGGGGTAGGCGATCTCCAGCCTCGCGGGGTAGTCGGGCTGTGCGTCGAGGGTGAAGGGCGGGTAGCGGTCGGTGCCGAAGGCGCCGATCGAGTAGAAGGCGACCCGCCAGGTCCAGCGCAGCACCCCGACGTTGAAGTCGAAGAGCGCGCGTGGGTACCGACCGGTGATCAGGATGGCGAACCACGCGATGAACGTGAGCACCGCGAACGCCACCCAGAGCAGAGCGAGGATCACGAAGTGCGGGATCAGGAGGATCCACTTCACCAGCCAGAGCCAGCGACTCAAGCCCTCGTCGAGGTGGCCTTCGAGGCGCACCGGTTCGGGACCCGGCGCCACGGCCTCGACGGGGCGGGTGAGGCCGGTTGCGCCGATCACCAGCAGGACGGTGCCCAGGATCGCGAGGAAGGCGGCAGCGACCAGCAGGCCGATCCCCACGGGGAGCAGCCAGTCCGCCTTGACCCCGACGGCGGCATCGAGGGACACGCCCGCCGAGCCGTCGGCGTTCATGACGACGACCGCCCACTGACCCGACTCCAGCTCCCACTCCAGCGTCTGGTCGCCGGAGCCTTCGGCGCTGGCGGCCCAGAAGTCCTCGTCGCCGGGCGGCCCCGCCGGTTCGCCGCCCTCCACGAAGTCGTAGGTGACCCGGAACGGATGGTTGTCGATGTCGTCGATCTCGGCGTGGGCGACTCCTTCGAGGTAGCGGTCGACGTCGTCTTCCGGCCCGATCCCCACGAAGATGGGCGCTTCCGTCTGCGGGTCGACCGTCAGCCGGACGGTGGCCAGGTCGCCGAGGTCGAAGCGGCGCTCGCGCCCGCCGGGCCGCACGCCGAGATCGATCTTCTCGGACGTGATGGCATAGGCCACGGTCTCCAGGCGCCCGCCGTCACTGGTGAAGAAGCCGTCCGCGTCTCGCTGGGTGGTGTGCGCCCAGACGACGACCGAGCCGGCGATGCCCAGCGCCAGCGCCGGCACGATGAGCAGCGCCCCGATCACGGCGAGGACGATCCGCCCGACGGAGGGCCCGTGGTGGGCAGGGGGAGATCCAGGGGCGGTGGGCAGCGTCATGGAGCCTCCTCGAGGAGCCGGACGCCCACACCGTAGGGCCCCGAGCGGGCTCAGGCCGCGAGTCGGCAGCCGTCGCGGAGCAGCAGCTCGTGCGGGCCGTACCGCGCGACCGGTCGGTAGCCCTCGAGCGACGCGTGGAGGCCCGGGAGCCCCTCGAGACGGCCCGACCACACGAGGACCGCGCAGACACCGGGCTCCCGCGCCGCGGACGCGACCTCTGCAGTCGTGAGCCCGCCGGCGTCGATGCGAACGTGCGACGTGTCGACGAGCCACCCGGGGCTGGCTCGGTCGGCCAGCCAGCTCAGCGTCGGCTCATCGGAGATGACCAGGCCGTCGTCGGGCTCGATCCTGCGGAGGGTGTCGACCATGGCCAGCTGCAGCGGTGTGGCGCGGGGTTGGCTCAACCGCCAGTCCGCACGTTCGCCGTGCGCGGCGACGAGCACGACCACCACCGCGACGATGACCACCACCGGGGGACGATGCCGAGCGGCGAGCACGGCCACTGGTACGACGAGCATGGTGAGGTGCTGGGTCCAGAGGGGCGCGTGGATGAGGACGACGACGATCGACGCCGCCGTCCAGAGCCACAGCGCGACCGTCACGTCGCGGCGGCCGGTGGGGTCCTCGCGCCCACGCCGCGCCGCGCGGACGAGCCCGGTCACCGCACCCGCCGCGGCCATGGCGACGAGGAGCCGGTCCTTGCGCCACACGGTCTCCCGCAGGAGGGCGAGGCGGTCGCCCAGGTCGACGCCGGCGTGACGGGCCTCCAGGTGCAGCCGAACGGACTGGTCCCACACCTCGGAGAGCCCCCACGGCAGGGACGCGACCAGGACGACGGCAGCCGCGCCCACCACGGCGCCGACGACCGCGCGAGGCCCGCCGCGCCGCCCGAGGAGCCAGAGCACCGCCAGCAGCGCCGGGGCGGCCATGAGGCTCTTCACCCCGATCGCCAGGCCGATCAGGACCACCGACGCGATCGACCACCCCCGTTGCGCTGAGGTCGCGGCGAGCACGGCACCCGCCGCCAGGGCCGCCACGACCGCGTCTGACTCGATCCGCACGGTGGAGAACAGGAGGAGTCCGCTCGTGGCGACGAGCCCGGCCGCGAGGGCGGCGCTCACGGCGTCGCCGGTGCGGCGACCCAAGCTGTGCGCGATGACGACGAGCGCGAGGCCGGCCACCATCGGGACCAGACGGGCGGCCCACGGCGTGCCGAAGCCGAGCAGGTCGCCGAGGCGCAGGAGCGGCAGGAACACCGGGCCCTGGCTGGAGTACACGTCCCGGAACGGCGCACCGCCCTCGCGCATCGCCAGCACGGAGGAGAGGTAGACCCCGTCGTCGTAGCCGATGACGGCTCGGGTGGACGCTCGCGGGAGCCAGAGCAGTGCGGCGACCGCCACCGCAGCCCAGAGGCCGACGTGCGACCCCAGCGACGTCGAACGGGCGCTTCCCTGGATCAGTCGCTCCGGTGTGCCAGGGCGCCGTCGAGGCCCGACGACCAGTGGGCTCGCTCGTCGTGCGTGACCAGGAAGGCGGAGTAGCCGACCTGCTGCTCGATCCACTCGAGTCCCGCGAGGCCCATCACGAAGACCGCGGTGGCATACGCATCGGCGACGGCCAGATCGGGTCCCACCACCGTCGCGCTGGCGAGCACGGTCGTCGGCTGGCCCGTCGAGGGGTCGATGATGTGTGCGCCTCGCTCGTAGGTCGCCGAGGTGGCGACGCCACAAGGGCCGGCCAGCTCGAGCGTCGCGGCCTGCCGGTCCGCACGGTCTGGGTGGCGGATGCCCACGCGCCAGGTGGCTCTGGGCATCGGCGCACCACGCAGGAGGACGTCCCCACCCGCGTTGATGCAGAACGTGGTGGCACCACCATCTTCGAGGATGCGGGCGGCGAGCTCGATGGACCAGCCTTTCACGTAGCCCGACGGGTCGAGCGTGCTGTCGCTTCGCTCGGTCAGGTCGAAGGCGTCGAAGGCGCCGTTGGTGATCGACGTCAGCTCCACACATCGCCGCAGGACGTCGCGCACCTGATCCTCGACGTCCTCCAGGGCGATCTCACCTCGTCCGAGCCGGTTGATCTGGCTGTCGTACCGGTACGTGCTGAAGGTGTCGTCGACGTGGTGAAGCCAGTGGACGGCCTCACCGAGGCTCGCCGGATCCGGGAGCGGATCGAGGATCTCGAAGCTGATCGCCGTCCCCATCACCTGTTCGACGTGACGCAGTGCGGGCGGGACTGCGCCGGTCGAGCTCACGCGATCGACACGCCCTCAGCGCGGGCCGAGTCGAGGGCGGCCTGCAGCGACTGCCGGTACCCCTGGCTGGTGTAGGTGGCGCCGGAGACGGTGTCCACGTTGGCATCCTGGGCGCCGAGGACCTCCGTGCGCAGCTCCGGGAGCGCTCGGGCGTTGATGCTCCGACTCCGACCGTCGCCATCGGGGTAGGCGATGACGGCGACGTCGGTGATCGTGCCGTTGGCGATCTGGGCCTGGACCTGGACGGGGCCGTAGCGGGTCTGGACGAGCGCCCCGTCGAAGGGCTGCACGGTGGCCTGCGCAGGCGCAGGCGCCGCGGTGACGCTCCCGGACGCGGTGGCCGGCGCCGTCGGCATCGGCGTCGGGAGGGAGGCGAGTGCATGGCTGGTCGCCTGGGCGGCGTCGAGGGTGGCGAGCAGGGCTCCGAGCCCGCCGGTCGTGACCACCGTGAGCGCGAGCGCGCCCGCCCGGGCACCAGCAGCGGGGTGACGACGGCGCCCGGCCGGCCGTGACGGCGACGAGGACCGGGCGCCAGGGATGTCCGTGGTGGGCTGGCGGCGCTGCTGGAGACGGGCGAGCCGTTCGGCCAGCTGCGCATCGGTGGGCGCGCCGGGCGGCGGCGGGATGGCGCCGGGGGGCGGCGGAAGGGTCATGTCGCCACTGTCGCCCGGGCAGCTCAGTGGGAGGTTGGCGCTACCTGTGCCCAGGCTGTGAATCCTGAACCCACCTCAGGACGACGCCCAGGATCCGCACCGCCAGGGCGTAGACCGCCAGCGCGATGCAGCCGACGAGACCCGCCTGGAACCCGAGCCCGGCACGATCGCTGCCCGACTGGTAGCCGTGCAGGACGGCCAGCACCACGGCCGCGACCGAGCTCAGGTGGACGATGCGCCACGGTGTCGGACGCAAGCGCTTCGTGGGCCATGAGGTGAACACGACTGCGGCGAGCAGGTACGCCGCGAGGACGCCCCAGGTGATGGCGAACGAGCTGGCACCGGGGACCACCAGCTGCACGACGTCGATGTCGCTGTTGGCGTCGAGGTAGGCCGCGGCCATGTGCACGCCGGTCATGGCGAGCGCCAGGCCCCCCAGCCAGTTGTGGAGGTCCAGCCACCAAGCGGGCGACCGGCGGACGCCGGTGTTCCGCGACGAGAAGAAGAAGCCCCCGACGAGGGCCGCGATCACCAGCACCGTCGCAACGATGCCCGTGGCGCGGCTTGCGTACCACCAGAACTGGTTCACGGGTCGACCTCATCCGCCGCCTCCACCTCGGGGACGCTGACCGTGAGCGGCAGCGTGATGCGCACGGTCCACCCGGCCCCGGGGCTGGTCGTTGCCTGCACGGTGCCGTCGTGCGCTTCGACGATGGAGCGGACGATCGAGAGCCCCAGACCGGCACCGCCAGACCCACGGGAGCGTGACTCGTCCGCCCGGTGGAACCGCTCGAACGCCCGCCTCGCCTCCTCGGGGGCTTCTCCGGGTCCGTCATCGGCGACGACGAGCAGGACCTGGCCATCGCCTGTCGTCAGTGCGGCGTGGGTGCGGGTGGACGGTGGCGTGTGAGCGCGCACGTTGGCCAGCAGGTTGTCGACCACCTGCCGGAGCTGCGCCCGGTCGCCGGTGACGAACGCGACCTGGTCGACACGCAGCTCGATCGGGTAGCGGCCGTCGACGGCGTGCGCCATGGCCACCGCTTCGATGACGACCTCGCTGAGGTCCACCGCGGTGAACTCCGGCAACCGATGCTGGTCGAGTCTGGCCAGGAGGAGGAGCTCGTCGACGAGGACCGCCATCCGTGCCGTCTCCGAGGCGATCCCGGCCAGCGCCCGGTCCAGGTCGGCGGGCTCGCCGCGTGCGCCCCGATCGATCAGCTCGACGTAGGCGCCGACGGCCGTCAAGGGAGTCCGGAGCTCGTGGGACACATCGGCCACGAACTGGCGCATCCTCTCCTCCGACTCCCGTAGCGCGGTCTCCGTCGTATCGCGGTCGGCGAAGGCACCTCGGATCCGATCGAGCATCAGGTTCACCGCCAAGGCCACGCGTCCGACCTCGGTGGCCTCGTTGGCGCCGGGTACCTCGATGTCGAGGTCCCCTGCCTCGGCGATGGCGAGGGCGGCGCGCTCGGTGCGACGCAGCGGTCGAAGGCCGAACGTGACGAGTGCGAGCCCGAGCAGGGCGGCGATCACCAAGGCCAGCGCCGCGGTCGTCGCCTGGACGGACACGAGGCGCCCGGCAGACTCATCGGCTTCGTGCAGCGTCGCCCCCACCAGGAGCACGCGTCCGTCCGCGAGCCGCTCGCTGCGGACCCGGAGCCGATCCTCGCCGCCCGGAGCCGAGACGACGTCGTGCCGGACGGCACCCGTCGCCGTCCGGCTGAGCTCGCTGAGCGCGCTCGACAGGGCTTCATCACCCGGCGGCGGCGGATCGTCGCGATCCCGCGGCCGGGTGTCGACGGTCAGGTCCGTCCCCCCATCGGCGGCACGCACCTGGACCAGGGTGCCGGGTGCCGCCAACCGGATCTCGGCGCTGGGGTCGTCGAGATCCTGCGCGAGGATGGAGCTCACCTCGTCCGCGGTCTGGTCGAGGCGGACGTCGACCTGGTCGATCAGTGACCGGGTGAACACCGAGTGCGTTGCGAGACCGGCTCCTCCCAGGGCCAGCGCCACGACGACGACCGTGACGGCGGCAAGCCGAGCGCGCAGGGTCAAGGTTCGACCGGCGGCGTGGGCTCGCGCAGCGTGTAGCCGACGAGCCGGACGGTGTGGATCAGCGGCGGCCCGAGCGCATTGAGCTTCTTCCGGAGGTAGCTGACGTAGGTCTCCAGGATGTTGCTGTTCCCGTCGAAGTCGTACTGCCACACGAACTCGAGGATCTGCCCCTTCGACAGCACCGTCCTGGGGTTCAACATGAAGTAGCGCAACAGGTTGAACTCCGTGGCCGTCAGCTCGATCGGTGCGCCCGCCCGCCACACCTCGTGGGTCCCGACGTCCATGACCACATCGGCGAACTCCAACCTGTCGCCCTGGTCGGTCCCGGCCGGACGCGCCCGCTGCAGGATCGCCCGCACGCGCAGCACGAGCTCGGCGAGCGAGAACGGCTTGGTGACGTAGTCGTCAGCGCCCGATCCGAACCCCTCGCGCTTGTCGTCGAGGGTGTCGCGCGCCGTCAGGAACAGGATCGGCATCGAGAGCCCGTCCACGCGGAGCCGGCGTGCGACGGCGAACCCGTCGAGGTCGGGGAGCATCACGTCGAGGACGATCAGATCGGGTAGCTCCTGCTGCGCGGCCACCAGCCCACTTCGCCCCGTGCCGGCTTCGATCACCCGGAAGCCCTCGTAGCGGAGTGCGGTGGCCACCGCATCGAGGATCGATGCTTCGTCGTCCACGACGAGTACGCACAGCTGGGAGCCCATTCAGGCGGCCACCCATGACCAACGAGCCTTCACCGCTGCTCCTCCACGGTCGCCCTCGCCGTCGCAGGGGTCGAGCCTTCGCGTGCCGAGCCTATGACCGCGCCAGGACGACGGGGGACGCCGAGGTGATCCGGGGGCACAGCACGCACGATGGTCCGGTCTCCTGTGTGCCACCTGGGACCGCCATGAGCACCCGCGTAGAGGGGGGGTGACGACCGGTAGCCTCCGTCGATGAGGCGGAGCCGCCGTGGACTTCCCGACGACGCCGAGCAGATCATCGAGCGGGACCTCGCCCACTGGGCGGTGCTCGATGACGAGGAGCGCCAGCGGTTGCTCGAGCTCACCGAGTGGCTCCTGCAGCGCAAGCACTGGGAGGCCGCCGGCGGCTTCGAGCTGACCGACACCATCCGCCTGGTGATCGCCGTGCAGGCCGCCCTGCTGATCCTCGGCTTGACCCCGGACCACTACCGGCTCGTGAGCTCGATCATCGTCTACCCCTCGACCGCGATCTCCACCGGCGAGCGACCGGGGCCGGCCGCGGGGACCCGCACCGACGAGCCGCTGGCGATCCACGGCCTGGCCCAGGACCGGCGGGGGCCAGTGCTGGTCGCCTGGGATCAGGCCCAGGCGTCGGCCCGCCATCCCGAGCGCGGCCACAACGTCGTGATCCACGAGTTCGCGCACAAGCTCGACATGCTCGACGGGCTCATCGACGGCACGCCCCCGATCGACGCCGCGGCGATGAAGCCCTGGGTCGCGATCTGCACGGAGATCTTCGACGACCTCCGGGCCGGGCGTCCCCGGCCGCCGCTGCGACCGTACGGGGCCACGAACCCGGGCGAGTTCTTCGCGGTCGCCACGGAGGCCTTCTTCGACCTCGCCGCGGAGCTGGCGGAGAACGAGCCCGACCTGTACCGGATCCTGTCCGACTTCTACGGACAGGATCCCAGCGCGCGCCGCCCGGCGCGCTGACGGCTGCTGGGACGAACAGGAGGAAACCAGCAGAATCGGGCGCCCATCGGTAAAGACTCGGCCAAGTCCGCGCGGCAGCTCTTGAGGACTCGGGTCGGGCCGTCGATGGCTCCCCAGGCGGTCGCGCGGGTCGACCCCAGAGGAGGTCCCGATGGAGCGACGCACAGCGCTGGCGGCGGCGGCCGTGGGTGCGTTGTTGGCCGCGAGCGGGGTCGTGGCCATCAGCACCAGCCTGCTCGACGCCGGCGGTGACGAGACGAGCGCCTTCGAGGGCCCCTCGCCCACCACGCTCGCGACGACGCCCTCGACGGCTCCTGGACCGGTCGTGGTCACCGAGACGCGAGACGTGTTCGACACGATCGTGGTGCCGGTGGCTGATCCGGTGAGCAGCCCGGCCGCGCCAGCGCCGGCGGCGGGCTCGACCCCCACGAAGACGTCCAAGGCGACCTCGCCGCCCACGACCTCGCCGCCCGCGCCGCCCGCGACCGCCCCGTCCACCACCTCGACCACGCGCCCTCCCGGGGTTCCGGCGGACTGGCCGGCCGACAAGCCGATCCCACCCGTGCCGGCGGGATGTCAGAAGCCGCAGCTCGAGGACAACGGCGTGTGGAACTGCGATCACTGACATGAGCACCGACGCAGAGCGTGCCGAGCGGCTTCGACGCCTACAGGAGCGGCGAGCGGGCGCGCCCCCGCGCCCCCCGTCGCGCGACGGGGAGCTGCACCCAACCGCGCCGGTTGACGGCGGCGGGGTACCGGCCCCCGCGCCCCGAGCGGCCACGGGCAACCGACGCCGCCGAGCGGCGCCCGCCGGCCGGGTGCTGGCCGCCGGCCTCAGCGCCACGGCGTTCCTGGGCGGCGTGGCAGCACTGGGGGCCACCGCCAAGGCCCCCTCAGCCGGCGACGATGGCACGGCAGCGGCCGGCGCTGACCCTTCGGCGACGCCCTCCAGCACGATGCCGGTCCCCACCACGGTTCCCGTGCCGGCCACCGTCGTGGTCGTCGAAGAGGTGCACCACCCCGTGTACGTCGACCAGCACGGCAACCCCATCGGTGGTTCGAGCACCGGGTCCGCGGCCGGCGCCCGCGCGACGGGCAGCGGCGGCACGTCGACCGTGAGGTCCGTGACCACCACACCCACCGCGGCACCCGCCCCGGCGGGGCCCGCGCCGGTCGCCACCACCCCGCCGCCGCCGCCGCCTCCTCCGGCCTGCTCCGGCTCGACGTGCTGAGGGGCGCTCCGCACTGGCACGAGCGCCGGTTCCATGCCATGGGCAGCCCGGCGCACCTGATCGTGGGTGGCGCCCACGAGCCGCTTCTGGAGTGGGCGGTCGACGAGGTCGAGCGGCTGGAGCAGAGCTGGAGCCGCTTCCGACCCACGAGCGAGGTGTCGCGGGTCATGGCGACCCCTGGCGAGTGGGTGGCCGTGAGCGAGGACCTGCTCCGGATCCTCGTCAGAGCACGGTCGCTGTGGGAGCACACCGCCGGCGCCTTCGACCCGACCGTCCTCCCTGCGCTCCGTGCGCTCGGCTACGACCGCACCTTCAGCGCCGTGGCGCCACGGGACGACGCCACGCTGGCCGTGCCCGAGCCCGTCCCTGGCTTCGGAGCAGTGGAGCTGGATGAGGACGCGGGCGCGGTACGACTCGCTCCAGGTGCCGGGCTCGACCTCGGTGGCATCGGCAAGGGCCTGGCCGCCGACCTGCTGGTCGAGGGCCTGTTGCTCCGCGGCGCGGGCTCGGCACTGCTCGGGATGGGCGGCGATGTCCGCGCAGCAGGTGTGGTGCCCGACGGCGGATGGCGCATCCCCGTGCTCGACCCCTTCGACGCGGAGCACGTGTGGCGGGAGGTGGTCCTCGACACGGACGCGGTGGTCACCAGCACCTCCCTCCTGCGGCAATGGAGCCGGGGCGGGCGCGAGCTGCACCACATCATCGACCCGCTCGACGGGATGCCGACCGACGCGGGCGTCGTCGCGGTCGTGGCGCAGGGCCCAGAGGCGTGGTGGGCGGAGGGTCTGGCCAAGGCGGCGATGGTGCTCGGCACCACAGCTGCGCCCACCTTGTTCCAGGGCACAGGAGTGACCGCCACGCTGTTCCGGGAGGATCGGACGGTCATCGACGTCCGCGACGAGGCGATGACGTGCTCGCCGCGGTGAACCCACAGGTGGCCTGGTACGCGTCGCGCTCATCCGGCGTCGTCGCGTGGGCGCTGGTGACGGCGAGCATCTTGTGGGGGCTCGCGCTCTCGACTCGCCTGATCCGCAAGCGCGGGGTCCCCGCCTGGCTCCTCGACCTGCACCGCTTCCTCGGCACCCTCTCGCTGGTGTTCGTCGCGGTCCACCTCGTGGCCCTGTGGGCCGACAGCTACACGGTCTTCGGCTGGAGCGAGCTGTTCATCCCGCTGGCGTCGACCTTTCGACCAGGCGCCGTCGCGTGGGGGATCGCCGCCACCTACCTGCTCGTCGCCGTGGAGGTCACGTCGTGGCTGATGCGGCGCCTGCCGCGTCGGCTGTGGCACACGATCCACCTCAGCAGCTTCGGGCTGTTCGTCACCGCGAGCGTGCACGGCTTCCAGTCGGGTGCCGACCGGGAGACGTTGGTGGTGCAGTGGCTGGCCCTCACGGGCGGCACGTTGCTGGTGTTCCTGGTCCTCTTCCGACTGCTCGCGCCACGCCGGGCCCGCGCCAAGGTCCCGGTCGCCTCCGCCGCGTGATCTGGGGAGCGGTGCCTTCAGGAGGGGCGACGCGCGATCGGATGGCTGGCCACCACGCTCTCCAGCACCGCCAGCCCGACCGTGATCTTGCGCAGGAACGACGGGTTGTGCGGCACGAGGTGGAAGCTCGGATGGGACGACCACAGGGTTCGCAGCTTCCGGTCGAGCTCGAGGGCCTCCTCGTTGGTCTCGGTGCGGTAGCGGTTCCCGCCCTCGATCTCGACGCCACCGACGACGGCCGTCTCGAAGAACAGCACGATGTCGTAGCGGGCCAGCTCCGCCTCGTGTGAGGTGCCCATCGCCTCGAAGTACCCGTCCGGCCCGTCGGGCCAGTACGCGGCGCCGTCGATGGTGCCCCGGTCGCAGAGGAGGATGCGATCCGGGAAGGTGGTGGCCTGGATGTCCTCCAGCGCCCGCTGGACCTCGAAGATGGCTCGTTGCACGGACCGCCGGGCGTCGGCGTTCGGCACCCGGGGGAAGCCGCCGGCGAACAGGGTCGTGGCCGACTCAGGCACCACGACGACCTGCTCACCGATCTCGCGCCGGAAGAGGTCGACGGCGGTGGTCTTGCCTCCGCCGGGACCACCCGTGAGCACGATCCGCAACGGTTGGTCGACGAGATCCACGATCAGGCGACCTCCGTCGCATCGGCAGCATCCTGCTCGGCGTAGCCGTCCTTCGCCATGGGCAGATACTTGCGCCTGCGGAGTCCGCCTGCCTGCGGTCGGCCGTCGTTGACTCCCGCTCACCGTCATCGCTTAGCCTCCCGCGGATGCGAACCGGCGACTGGCGATGGGGGCGACCTCTTGTGGGGTGACCGGCGCGTGTCCGTCGTGCTGATGACCTACGCGGAGCGGGACTCGATCCGCTCGGTGATCGACGGCTTCTACGACACCGGCGTGGTCGACGAGGTGCTGGTCGTCAACAACAACGCCGAGGACGGCACCGTCGAAGAGGTCGAGAAGACCGACGCCAGGATGGTCTTCGAGCCCCGTCAGGGCTACGGGTACGCGTGCCGACGGGGCCTGGTCGAGGCCGAGGGCGACCTGATCGTGCTCGCGGAGCCCGATGGCACCTTCCTGCCGAGCGACATCCACAAGCTGCTCGCGTTCGTCGGTGAGTGCGACGCCGTCTTCGGGACCCGGACGACCCGGGAGCTGATCTGGCACGGCGCCAACATGGACTGGTTCCTGCGCTGGGGGAACTGGGCCGTCGCGAAGTCGATCGAGGCGATGTTCAACACGACCCACCTCAGCGACGTCGGGTGCACCTACCGAGTGTTCACGCGCGAGCTGGCTGACCTGATCGCCGAGCGCATGCGGGTCGGCGGGAACCACGCGGGGCCTGAGATGATGCTGCTCACGATCACCTCGGGTGCCCGCTTCGTCGAGATCCCGGTCAACTACCTGCCGCGGGTCGGCACCTCGTCGGCCACCGGCAGCCTGCGAACGGCGATCGGCATCGGGCTGCGGATGATCGCGCTGATCCTCGACTTCCGGCGCCGCACCCCCCGCTCGATGCCGCGCCCGGCACGACTCGGCATCGACCCGGCCATCGGGATCGACGATGACTGAGGACACCTTCGATCGGATCGCCCACGAGTACGACGAGGCGCTGCCCCCCCACGTGGTCGAGCACTACCTCACCAAGCGCGTCCGCTACATCGTGGAGAACTGCAAGTCCGGGCGTGCCCTCGACGTCGGCTGCGGCACCGGCGTGCTCGCCGGGCGGCTCTCCCGCGCGGGCTTCACGGTGACGGGGCTCGATCCCTCCCAGGGGATGCTCGACGTGATGGCCGAGTCGGAACCCGGTGTCGAGGGACTGCGCGGCGAGGGATCCGCGCTGCCCTTCGGCGACGAGACCTTTGATCTGGTGCTCACGGTCGCCGCGCTGCACCACGTCGCGGACCCCGAAGAGGTGCGGGCCACGCTCGTGGAGATGGTGAGGGTGACGCGGCCGGGCGGGCGCCTCGTGGTGTGGGACCACAACCCCCGCAACCCCTACTGGAAGAACCTGATGGCCCGTGTGCCCCAGGACGACGGCAGCGAGCGACTCATCCCGGAAGCCGAGATCGTGGGCGGTCTGCACGAAGGCGGGGCCGAGATCCTCGGCTCGAGCCAGCTCGGGCTCGTCCCCGACTTCGTGCCGCCCGCGCTGCTGCCGGTGGCCCGGGCGGGCGAGCGCGTCGTCGAGCGTGTGCCGGGTCTGCGGCGGCTCTGCGCCCACAACGTGATCCTCGCCGGCCGCCGCTGACCGGCCCCGCCTGTGAGGGTCAGCCCGCGGCCCCGGTGCGCTCGTACACGAGGGCCTCCAGGTCGAAGGTGCCCAGGGTTCGCTTCGTCTCGGTGAGCTCATACCCCTCGGGCAGCAGCTCGATGAGCTCCTTCGTCGCCGGCGCCATGTCCTCGAAGCTCATCACGATGATCGGCCCGCCATCGGCAGCCGCGGCGGCCCGTCGGGCGACGTCAGCCGGCTCCGGCAGCACCTCCCCCACCGCGAACGGCGTCGTCATCTGCTCGGGTACGACGAGGCGGAAGACCTCGGCGCGGGGCGAGGACGTCTCGACGTCGAAGTTGGTGAGGGGCCCAGGGGTGAAGCCGGCCCCGTCGACGACCACGCTTCCAGGGTGCTCGTCGGCGAACTGCGCCAGCCCGGTGTAGTCGGGGCGCTGGAAGTCGGTGCCCAACATCTTCACCGCGCCGATCGCAAAGGCCGTGACCGCGAGGCCCGCGGCCACCATCCGCAGCGAGAACCGGCCCACGGTCACCAGCGCCGCCACGGCGAGGGCGAGGTAGGGCCACGAGGCGGCCAGGCTGCGCGTGCTGAAGACGTTGGGACCGAGGGCGCTCTCCAGGACGGTGCCGAGCGGCGTCGCGACGGCGAGCAGGACGACGAGGCCGAGGTGCCCACCGCGAGCCGCGAACCACGGCCCGAGCCGCGACCGGTTCGTGACGATCCCGTACAGCCCGACGCAGATGCTCGCCGCCAGCAGGAGCAGCGCGGGGACGCCCGGCAGATCGCTGAGCGTGCGCGGTGGACCGGCGAACGGGAAGCCGACGCTCCAGTGACCCAAGGTCAGGCGCGTCGCCTCCCAGCTGAACTTGGAGTAGTCGCTGAGGATGTCCGTCGTCGGCGAGTCCATGTCGCCCTTGAGACCCGACAGCCACGGCAGGTAGAGGAGCACGGCCGCCGACGTCGCGATCAGCAGCGGCCGGCGCGCTCTGGGATGAACCCACAATGCCCAGCCGAACTGGGCCGCGAGCACGAAGACCGCGGTGTAGTGCGTGTAGGCAGCCAGGCAGACGGACAGCCCGTAGACGACCCACCAACGGCGTCGGCCGTCGTCGACCGCCACCAGCAGGGACCAGGTGGAGAGCAGGGCGAGGGCCATGAGGATGCCGTAGCCGCGCGCCTCGGCCGAGTAGAAGATCATGAACGGGCTCAGGGCGGTCAGGGTGGCCGCCAACAGCGCGGCACCCCGGCCGACGGTGCGGACGCCCACCGCGTAGACCAGCGGGATCGAGGCGATCCCGCCGACGAGCGCCGGGAGCCGCACGAGCACGGGGCTGAGCCCCATCCGGGTCGTCAGCCAGGACATGACGAAGCTGAACGGCGGGGTGATCTCGGCCGTGGTCCAGACGGTGTCCACGACCCCACGGAGCCCACGCGTGGACACCACCCAGTAGGTCGCGAGCTCGTCGGCGAACAGGTCCTGGGTCGCGGTGGCCAGCCGGAGGATCCCGCCCACGATCACCAGCGCGAGGACCGCCAGCGGGAGAGCCGCGGGGTGGTCCAGGACGCGCTTCAACCCTCTCTCGACGCCGAAGCGCATGCTCCTCCTGTCGGCGGTGGTGCGAGCGACCGAAACTAGCAAGCGCCCGCACGAGAGACGGAGCGCTCAGGTCGCGGGCGTCTCGGCGACCGCTGGGTTGCGGCGCACGCGGTGCATGAGCGGACGCTCCAGCAGGTAGTAGCTCACCGCGGCACAGGTGACCGTGAGGGCGAAGGTGAGCACCGTGAGCGGCACGAACCCCTCGACGCCGGCGTCGATGAGGAAGATGAGGACGGGGAACTGCCAGAGGAAGATCCCGTAGGACACGAGCCCGAGCCAGATCAACGTGCGGTGACGGAGGGCGCGGCGCACGAGCCCGCCGCCGTCGGCACCGAAGATGGCGGGGAGCAGGATCAGCGCGGCGATCACACCGAAGAGCAGGTACTGCGTGACGTAGCTGCTGATCGCGACGATCGGGAAGGCCATCGACGGCGCCGGCACGACGACGATCGAGGCGAGCACGTAGAGCAGGACCCCAGCGAGCACGGGCAGACCCGGGTTGCGACGCAGCCAGCCGACGAAGGCGGGCTCGTGGGGGCGGCGGGTGGCGTGGACCGAGATCGCCGCCAAGGCGAGGCCGAGGCCGAACCACCAGCCCCTCCCGAGCGGGGAGAACCAGAGCCAGGTGTGCAGGTCACCCTTCGGTGCCGAGCTCTGGATCACGATCGAGATCGCGGTCAGGAGCGCAACGACCGCCAGCTCCAGCCGCAGCCAGCCACCTCGCCAGCGCGCGCCGAGCCACGCCATGGCGAGCACGAAGAGCGGCAGGGTCAGGTAGAAGAAGACCTCGATGGACAGGGTCCAGGCGATCGGGACGCCGCACCGGAACGGGTCGACCGCACAGGTGCCGGTCGGCTCGTACACGGGGTAGTTCTGGAGCAGGCCGTAGTACACCCACCAGTTGCCGCTGAAGGCCCCGGCCATGCCGGGGACGATCGCGGCGATCGTGAGGACAGCCCAGTAGGCGGGCGCGATGCGGACGAAGCGACGTTTGCCGTAGGCGGTGAAGGTCGTGCGATCGGTGCCCGCGATGCGGGCCTCGACGAAGGGCCGGTAGAGCAGGAACGCGGAGAGCAGGAAGAAGAAGGGGACACCGATGTCGAGGTGCGCGAGCAGGCGTCCGTAGCCCGGGTCGTCGAGGGCGTCGGAGAAGATGGCCGTGTGGACGAGGAGCACCGAGATCGCGGCGAGACCCCGAAGCGGATCGAGCATGAGGAACCGGTGGGCCGCTGAGGCCCTGGTCCCGTCGCTCACCGTCACACCGCGCCCTCCTCGAGCTCCTGCGTCACCCACGTCCGCCGCCACGCTACCGGTGCCCGTGGCCCCCGGCCGAGTGCGCGTGGACGCCGGGCCCCGTGCAAGGATTGCGCCCTTGAACGCCATGGCAGCCCACGACAGCCCGGCCCGCCGCACCGGGTCCTCCAGATGAAGCGCACCGGCGAGCGGGTCATCACGGCCGCGGGCGGCTTCAACCCGACCTGGCAACGCCACGTGGCCGCGTACGCCCTCGCCGACGGCTTCCTCCCACCCGGTCGGCTGCTCGACGTCGGGTGCGGGATCGGGCACAGCTACCACCTGCTGGCGCCCCGGGAGACCGTCGGCCTCGACATCTCCGCCGAAGCGCTGGAGGGCCAGGAGCGCGAGACGGTCGTCGCGGACATGCGGGTGCTTCCCTTCGACGACGGCGAGTTCTCCTCGGTGCTCTCGGTGCAGTCGCTCGAGCACGTACCCGACCCCGAGCGGGTCGTCGCCGAGGTCGCGCGGGTCCTCGAGCCGGGAGGCACGGCGATGTTCGTGACGCCGAACCGGCTCACGCTGGGACGACCAGACGAGATCATCGACCCGTACCACTTCCGCGAGTTCGACCACGCCGAGCTCGCGGAGCTCTGCGAGAAGCACTTCGCCCGGGTCCGGGTCCTCGGCCTGTTCGGATCGCCTCGGTACATGGAGATCGTCAACGAGGAGCGGGCCAAGCTCGAGCGGCTGCTCGCCAAGGACCCGCTGCGGCTCCGCCGCTTCGTCCCGATCCGCACCAAGCAGTGGCTGTACGACGCGGTGCTGCTCAGGAACCGCGAGAAGCCCGACGCGCGTGCCGAGGCGATCGACGTGGACGACTTCGAGCTCCGCGACACCGACCTGCTCGAGGCGCTCGACGTCTGCGCGATCTGCGAGCGGACGGAGGCGTGACCCCGCAGGCCCCGACCCCTGGGGCGACGGCCTGCCTCTGGTGCGGCCAGCCCTTCGACGAGCGGGCCACGCACCTCCACCTCCGCACGCGCTGCGGCGTCTGCGGGGCCGCCACGACGGACCCGCCGCCCACCGAGGACGAGCTCGCCGCGGCCTACGGGGACTGGTACCGGCCCCACGCCCAGCGTCGCTTCTACTTCGCCGCCGACGCGATCCTCGGTCGCACGCGCGGGCTGCAAGCGGCCCGCATCGACGAGATCACGCCGGCGGGCCCGGTGCTCGACGTCGGCGCGGGTGACGGCACCCTGATCGACGCGCTGCGGGCCCGTGGACGCGAGGCGACCGGGCTCGAGCGGAACCCCGCGCGGCCGATCTGCGCGACGAGCCGCTGGCCGAGGTCAAGGGCGAGTGGGCGAGCGTCGTCTTCTGGCACTCGCTCGAGCACCTGCCCGATCCCGGCGAGGCGATCCGGCAGGCCGCCCGCCTCCTCGTGCCGGGGGGCACCGTCGTGGTCGCCGTGCCCAACAACGACAGCCTCCAGGCGCAGCTCTTCGGCGACCACTGGCTCCACCTCGACATGCCGCGCCACCTGGCCCATCTGTCGACCCGCTCCCTCCGGCGCGGCCTCAGACAGAACGGCTTCAAGATCGAGCGCGTCTCGTTCGTCCGGGGCGGGCAGATCATGATCGGCTGGCTCCAGGGCCTCGTCGGCCTGCTGCCGGGCCGACCCGACCTCTACCAGGCACTGCGCCGGGAGCAGGCACGCGGCGTCCACCAGTCAGCCGACAAGCGCATCCTCGCCATCGCCGCCGGCGTCCTGCTCTTCCCGGTCGCCGCCGTCGCCGCGCTCGTCGAGATCATCCTGCGACGCGCCGGGACGGTGTACATGGAGGCCAGGCTCGTCTGAGGTGGAGGCCGCTGACCGGCCGCGATCAACCCGACGTGCCCAGCGGGACCAGCTCCACGACCTCGAGCCCCTCCTCGGTGCGGACGAGCGTGCGCAGGTCGAACCGCTCGCCGATCTCCCGGAGGACCCACTCCTGCAGCCCGGCGAGGTCGGTCGGGACGATCGACTGGGCGCCGGAGTCCACCAGGGGGTCGAGCGACGGCTGTGCCCGGTAGCCCTCGAAGGCCTCCCGCCCTGGCCCATCGATGAGCATCCGGTCGCCCGCCTCGAGGCGGTCGACGAACTCCCCGAGCGGAACGAGGTGCTGCTCGGGGACGAAGCTGTCCTCCCAGGGATCCCCAAGCGGCACCGAGTTGCCGCGCGCCGTGCGCATCAGGATCTCGACCGACAGATCGGCGCTCGTGAGCACGATGCTGCGCGCCTCGCCGGGCATGTACTGGTCCAGCAGCTGCTCCCCCACCGGGGCCTCCGGCCGCAGGGCAGGTGGGTTCCACACGCGGTCGAGCGCGGTGCGCAGCGATGTACCCCCCGGGACGGCGTGGGCAAGCACGGACTGCGAGTAGCGGGTCTCGACCGAGGACCAGGCAACGGCGACGAGCAGGGCCGAGAGCGCGAGCGCCATGGCGAGGGACGCGTGCCGGCCGACTCGGGAGACCTCGAGATCCGGGCAGAGGACGAGCGCCAGCCACAGCGCGCCGAGGGCGACCGTGGGAAGGCAGACGTACGGGATGATGTGATCGGCACCGCGGTTCACGATGTAGCTGAGGAGGGCGATGCCCCAGGCCGTCATGCCGGTGATCGCGACCAGCAGTGGCCGCTGTCTCGGGACGAGGTCGGCCCGGCGTATCACGATCAGCGAGAGCGCGGCGGCGCTGGCCAGGTACAGCGCGCCGACGGCGAACCCGGGCGAGAACCGCGAGAAGTCGTAGGTCCAGTCGCCGAGCTGACCGAAGAGGAACGCGCGCAGCGTGTTGAGGTACCACCCCCAGTCCGGCAGCTCACCGGTGACTGCGAGGGTGCCTGCGATCAGCACCAGGTGCGCGAGCACGCAGGCGGCCGAGATCTGCACCACCCAGCGGAGCGCCTCACGGCGGCGTTCCCCTGCGGGCTGGGTCGCCACGCAGAAGGCAGCGATGGCCAGCACGGTGAGCAAGGTGTACGCGAACGCCTCCAGCGCCCACACCGAGGCGACGGCGACCGTGAGCAGCTGGAGCCCGCGAGCGGGAGTCGCCGCCCGCGGCCACCGCGCTTCGGCGACCGCGCCGACGACCACCCCGACCGGGAGCCCGAAGCGGATCGCGCCGTGCTGGAGCAGTGCCCCGACCGGGTACTGGAGCCCGTAGACGAGCACGATCACCCCGAGGGCCATCGCCGCGGCGGCGAGCAGCCTGGAGACGCCTGCGATGCGCAACGTCGCGAACGCACCGATGAACACGAGGGCCGAGAGCCCGCCTTCGATCAGGCCCAGGGTGGCGTTGCCGATGGGGATCACCGTGAACGCGCCGGCGAGGAAGTAGATCGAGCCGACCCCGTACTGCGAGAGCACCTCGACCAACATCGCGTCACCGGCCAGGATCTGGTTGGCAGGTCCGAGGAAGAAGTTCTGGTGGAACTGGATGATCGCCTGGTCGAACGGCACGGCCGGATCGCCCGAGACGGAGACCACGAGGCTGGGGACGGCCAGCAGGAGGAGCACCACGAGCGCCACGTCGATCGCCGCGCCGAGCCATCTCGGCGTCGTGGGCACTCGAACCCGCTCCTGCAGCAGCAGCACCACCGTCACGAAGGCACCGCCGGCCAAGAGGATCGGCACCGAGACCGACTCGAGGTGCGTGAAGGACAGCACCACCGGGATCAGCAGCAGCCCGGTGACGGCCCAGACCCAACCGGCGCGGCGCCCCACGGTGGCCGAACCTCTCCAGTCGCGAGACGACGCCGCACGACCCAGCGTGACGGAGGCGAGGACCCACCAGAGCGCAGCGGCCGCGGCGAGCACCTCCGGCCCCCCGCCCCAGGGGAGCTCGTCGGACACCTTGGTGAACACGACCACCAGCGCGAGGCCTGCGCTCAAGAGGCCGACCGCGCCCGAGAGGGAGCCGGCGTTGGGCCCGGCCGCGATCCGATCAGAGATCCGCACCGCACCGACGACCCCCAGCGGCAGCAGCACGGCGTAGGCGACGACGTACATCAGCGTCTCCGCGTCCTGGTGGTGGTCGGGAAACGGCTCGGGGAGCGCGGTGACCGGCAGCAGGCGCCAGATCAGGGGGGCCAGCACCAGGACGGCACCGATCGCGAGCGAGATACCGAGCGCGATCTCCGGCCAGAGCCGCGTTGCCGCGCTCGGCGAGGGCCGTGCCGTCGCTCTGCTGTCCGCGCTGGCCATGCTGCCCGTCTCTACGTCGACCCGTCCGAGCGCCCGACCGGCCCGGGCGGCGAGGTCAGACAGTAGTGGGCCCGGCCCTCCTACTGGTCGGCACCCGTCCCGGCCGTCGTCTCGGTGACGTGCATCGCGCTCTCCTCGGGACCGAGCTCGGCATCCTCGTCCTCCTCCTCCGACGGCAGGAACTCCGGGTGTCGGCGGCCCTCACGGGCCGCGATGTCCTCCGCGAAGGCGGCCGCACCGGGCCGCGCGGTCAGCGCCTGCTCCAGCTCCCACCGCGTCTCGTGCTCGATGCAGAAGCGCGTGGCAGGTACGGCTTCGAGGCGGTCGTCGGGGATCGGTGCATCGCACGCCTCACACAGGCCATAGCTGCCCCGTTCCAGCCGCGCGAGCGCGTCGCGCACGTCGCGCAGGTCGTTGTCGATGGCGACGAGGATCGACAGGTCCTTCTCGCGCTCGAACATCTCGCTGGCGATGTCGGCCTGGTGCTGATCGAGCACCGACAGCTCCGCGGCGGTCTCGCCCTCCGACTCGTGAGGGAACTCGCCTTCCAGCCCGCGTCGCACCTCCAGCAAGCGCTCGCGCTCCGCCTCCAACAACCGCATCGACGTCTGGACATCCATCACGCGCACCTCCTGGACCCAGCGTGACGGACGACCCCGCCCGTGAACAGAGGCGTTGGTCCCGGTGCGATCCAGCCGACGATCCGACCTCGCGGTCGCGGTTCGCGAGCGGGTCGGACTGGGGACCATCGGCCCTAGCCGTCTGAGACCGCGCACGGGCATGGTGGATGGCGGAGGTGCGCCATGGTCTTCTCGGATCGCGTGGACGCCGGCCGGCGGCTGGCGGCGAGGCTGCTGCATCTGCGGGGCGAGCCGGTGGTCGTGCTGGGCCTCCCCCGGGGAGGCGTCCCCGTCGCGGCAGAGGTCGCGGCCGCCCTCGACGCGCCGCTCGACGTGATCGTCGTGCGCAAGCTCGGCGTGCCGTTCCAGCCCGAGCTCGGCATGGGTGCCATCGGGGAGGACGGGGCCCGGGTCGTCAACGACGAGATCGTCCGCATGGCCAGGGTGACCGAGCACCAGCTGGCCGACGTGGAGGCACGGGAGCGAGCCGAGCTGGAACGGCGCGCGCGGCGGTTCCGTGGCGATCGGCCCCGGGAGCCGCTGGAGGGGCGGGTCGCGGTGGTGGTCGATGACGGCATCGCCACCGGCTCGACGGCTCGGGCGGCCTGTCAGGTCGCCCGTGCCCACGGGGCCGCTCGCGTGGTGCTCGCGGTGCCGGTGGCCCCGGCGGACTGGACCACGCGCTTCGTCGGTGTCGCCGACGAGCTGGTCTGCGTGGACACCCCTGAGCCGTTCTTCGCGATCGGCCAGTTCTACGCCGACTTCTCGCAGACGCCCGACGACGAGGTGGTGGCGTGCTTGCAGCGCGCCCACGACCGCGTGCCGGGGATGGTGGCGGGCGCCGGTGTGACGAGCGACGATCCACCCGCCCGTGACGAGGAGGTCATCGTGCACGCCGGAGCGCTCCGCCTCGGCGGCCATCTCACGCTTCCCGAACGGGCCACCGCGGTCGTCGTGTTCGCGCACGGCAGCGGGAGCAGCCGCCACAGTCCTCGCAACCGCTACGTCGCGTCCGTCCTCAACGAGGCCGGGCTCGGGACGCTCCTGTTCGACCTGCTCACCGCGGAGGAGGAGCACGATCGGGCCAACGTGTTCGACATCGAGCTCCTCGCGGAGCGCCTCGCCGACGTCACCCGCTGGCTGCGCACCCGGCCAGAGCTCGCGGGTCTCCCCATCGGGTACTTCGGCGCGAGCACCGGTGCGGCAGCCGCGCTCTGGGCCGCCACCGAACCGGGCGTGGACGTCGCCGCGGTGGTCTCACGTGGCGGCCGGCCGGACCTCGCCGCCCCTCGCCTCCCGATGGTCGTGGCTCCCACCCTGCTCATCGTCGGAGGCCACGACGACGTCGTGCTCGACCTCAACCACCAGGCCCGGGCACGGCTCGAGCGGTGCGAGAGCAGCCTCACCGTCATCCCGGGGGCCACGCACCTCTTCGAGGAGTCCGGCACCCTCCAGGAGGCTGCCGTGGCGGCGCGCGACTGGTTCACCCACCACCTGGCGCGACCCCCGCACCTGGCGGGGTGACCGCGAAGGTCACTCGAGTGTGATCAGCCCGTAGTGGCCGTCATAGCGGTGGTAGAGCACGTTGCCGCGCCCGGTCGCGGCGTCGGCGAAGAACACGTGGCGCTCACTGCCCGCCGCCATCCGCTCGATGGCCTCGTCCACCGTGAGCGTCGGGGCCGGGAGCGCCACCACCTCCAGCGCGACGGCAGTCGGTCCGGTGTCGACCGCGGTCCCACGCAGGCGCGTCAGACGGCAGGCGTCCGGCCCTCCCCGCTCGAGGAGCGCGTCCTCGCCGCTGGCGAGCTCCCGGAACAGGTAGAAGTCGAAGTCGAGCTGCGCCATGTCGAAGGCTGCCTCGTCCGGCGTGAGCTCGTCGGGCACGAACGCCTTGTGGCGAACCACCTCGCGCTCCTCGTCGGGCCGGTCGAACCAGTCGGGACGCGCCGTCGGCGGGTCACCATGACGCCACTCGCCGGGATCCGGGGTCGCGTGGCGCTTCCGCAGGGCCAGCCGGTGCTCGGCTCGATGCTGGAGCTTGTCGCGCAGCCGCTCCTTCAACAGGTCGATCGCCTCGTTCATCACGTGTCCAGCCAGCTGCGCCCGCACGAGGTCGCCGTCGATGTCGACCGAGACCTGGGCGATGGCGGGCCGCTCGCGGGCCGGGTCGGGTGCCTGGGTCAGCTTCACCTGGGCGAGGAGGACGGGCTCCTCGATGTGCCCGATCACGGCGCCGAGCTGCCGCTCGGCATAGGCGCGAGCCTCGTCTGCGACGTCGCCACGGGTGACGATGGTCAGCGCTCCGGTCCTCTGGTCGACTGCATCAGGCATCTCGACTCCTTCCGACGACGACGATGCTCCTCCGCGGTCGGTGCGCTCAGTAGGGGCCAACGTCCCATCCGTGCGCGCTGGTCGTCGGGAAACGAGCACTCGCTACCCTCGCGGCGTGCCCCCCGCCCAACCAAGCTCCGCCGCCGTCTTCGCCCCTGCTCGGCTCGGCCCGCTGCAGCTGCGGAACCGGATCATCAAGGCCGCCACGTTCGAGGGCGTCATGCCCCGCGGGGCGGTCACGACCGACCTCATCGACTTCCACACGGCGGTTGCCCGAGGCGGCGCGGCGCTCACGACGCTCGCCTACTGCGCCGTCTCCATGGGTGGACGGGTCGAGCGCCACGCCCTCGTGTTCGAGGAGGCCCTCGTCCCGGACCTGGTGCGACTCACCGATGCCGTCCACGCCGAGGGCGCGGCGGTGTCCGCCCAGCTCGGCCACGCCGGCCTCGTCGCCCAAGCTCACTCGAAGCAGCACCCCACGCTCGCGCCCTCCACGCGGCTCAGCGCGCCGGCCATGGGCCGCGTCAAGGCCGCCACCCCCGCGCAGCTCGACGAGGTCGTCACCGACTTCGAGCGAGCCACGCGTGTCGCCGTCTCGGCCGGGTTCGACGCCATCGAGATCCACCTCGGGCACAACTACCTGCTGAGCTCGTTCATGAGCCCGAACCTCAACAAGCGCCGAGACGAGCTGGGCGGCAGCATCGAGAACCGGGCACGCTTCCCCCGCCGCGTCGTCGAGGCCGTCCGCCGGGCCGCCGACGATCGCGTCGCCGTGCTGGCCAAGTTCAACATGGCCGACGGCGTCGACGGGGGGCTCTGGCTCGACGAGAGCCTGCAGATCGCACAGCTGCTCGAAGCCGACGGGCACCTCGATGCCCTCGAGCTCACGGGCGGCAGCTCGCTGCTGAACGGCATGTACTTCTTCCGGGGCGACGTCCCCCTGAGGGAGTTCGCCGCCACCCAGTCCACGCTCGTCGGCCTCGGGGTGCGGGCCTTCGGGAGCCGCATCTTCCCCGAGTACCCGTTCGAGGAGGCCTTCTTCCTCCCGTTCGCCCGGCAGTTCCGCGATGCCCTGCAGATGCCTCTGGTGCTGCTCGGCGGCATCAACGAGCTGGCCACGATCGAGTCCGCGCTCGCGGAGGGCTTCGAGTTCGTCGCCATGGCACGCGCGCTGCTCCGCGAGCCCGACCTGCCCAACAAGCTCGCCGATGGGCGCTCCACCATCGGGCTCTGCGTCCACTGCAACAAGTGCCTCCCGACGATCTACCGCGGCACCCGCTGCGTCCTCGTCCCCTCCGGCTCCTGAGCGGTGCTCCTCAGTCGACGTCCCCTGCCGCGACGGGTGGCAACGGTCGTGCTCGCGATCGTCCTCGCTGTCGCGGTCGTCGGGTTGCTCCAGTACCGCCGCGACGTCGTCCCGTACCTCACCCACTGGCGCGGGAGTCCGAACCACACCGAGGCCTACGTCCCGTTCCCTGCGGACGACCCGCCGGGGATGCGGATCGGGGTGGCAGGCGACGTCGGCGAGAGCGGCGCGCGCCTCGACGCCACCGCCGACGCGATGGCGCGCATCGAGGATGGTGACGAGTTCGACGTGCTGCTGCTGCTGGGGGACAACGTGTACCCCTCCGGGGACCCAGCGGAGCTGCCCCACACCGTGTTCGAGCCCTTCGCCGACGTGCTCGACGACGGGACGGACCTGTTCGCCGTCCTCGGCAACCACGACGAGCCCCACGGCGATGCCCAGCTCGAAGCGCTGGGGATGCCCGGGCGCTGGTGGGCCGAGGAGCGTGGCGACGTCCTGCTCGTCGGGCTGGATTCCAACCAGGTCGACAACCGGGAGCAGCTGGCCTTCCTCGAAGAGACGCTCGACGACTCCCCCGCCACGTGGAAGATCGTGGCGCTCCACCATCCGCCGTACTCGGCGGGGTACCACGGCTCGGACGAGGCGGCCCGGGAGGCCTTCAGCCCCCTCTTCGAGCGCTATGGCGTGCAGCTCGTGCTGTCCGGCCACGATCACGACTACCAGCGCAGCAAGGTGATCAACGGGGTCACCTACGTCGTGACCGGTGCCGCGGCCCGCACCCGGCGCACCGGCAAGGACGACTTCACCGCGGCGTCGTTCTCCTGGCACAGCTACGTCGAGCTGGGCATCTACCCGGATCGGCTCGTCGGCAGGGTGATGAACCAGGACGACCGGGTGGCCGACGAATGGGAGCTCCAACCCTGAGGTGGCAAGGGTCGGTCAGGGGGAGGTCGGTCGCATTCCAGATCGGCCGCGGAAGGGTGGAACTACGATGCCGACCGGCTCGTCCCATGAACGAGGAGCGCGCGATTCGCACACGACGGTTGGGCAGCACCGGGTTCGAGGTGTCGGAGATCGGTTTCGGCGCCTGGGCCATCGGCGCGGGGTGGGGTCACGTCGACGACGCCGATGCACTCGGCGCCCTCGCGGCGGCGGTGCAGGGACAGGTGAACTTCATCGACACGGCCGACGTCTACGGCGACGGGCGGTCCGAGCGACTGATCGCACGGTTCCGTCGGGAGCGCCCCGACGCCGATCTGGTGGTGGCGACCAAGGCCGGCCGCCGCCTCGATCCCCACGTGGCCGAGGCGTACACGGCCGCGGCGCTGGAGACCTTCGTGGACCGGAGCCTCGCCAACCTCGAGATGGAAGCACTCGACCTCCTGCAGCTGCACTGCCCGCCCAGTGCCGTGTACGACGACGCGTCTGTGTTCGAGGCGCTCGACGATCTGGTGCGGCGCGGCAAGGTCCTGCACCACGGGGTCAGCGTCGAGCGCGTCGACGAGGCGATGCGCGCGCTCGCGCACCCCACGGTCGAGACGATCCAGATCATCTTCAACCTGTTCCGCCAGCGACCGGCGGAGGAGCTCTTCGCCCGCGCCGCGGCACGCGACGTCGGGATCATCGCTCGGGTGCCCCTCGCCAGTGGCCTCCTCTCCGGGAAGATGTCGGCCGATACGACCTTCGCCGCCGACGATCATCGGTCGTTCAACCGCCACGGCGAAGCCTTCGACGTGGGCGAGACATTCGCCGGCGTGCCCTACGAGGTCGGACTGGCGGCCGTGGACGAGCTTCGGCGGCTCGTCCCTGTCAGTGCGACGATGGCCCAGTTCGCCCTGCGATGGATCCTCGCCTTCCCCGAGGTGTCGGTGGTGATCCCTGGAGCCCGCAACGCTGAACAGGCCGCGGCCAACGCGGCCGCGTCGGCGCTCCCGGCGCCGTCCGAGGCGACGATGGCCGCCGCTGCCGAGGTGTACGACCAGTGGGTGAGGCCCCACGTCCACGATCGATGGTGACCAGGTGAGCGATCGGATCTCGGGGGACCGCTACGCCGCCAGCGAGGACGAGCGCACGCGCTTTCGCACTCGTGGCTTCGTCCACCTCCCCGGGCTCCTCACCGAGGACGAGGTCGCCGGGCTCGAGGCGGTCTACGACCGGTTCCTGTGCCGCGAGATCGAGGTGCCGGGGAAGGACTTCTGCGACATGGCCGGTGACTACGGCCGTGACCCCGACGACTTCTCGATCGTGAACGTGATGCTGCCCCGCCGATACCACCCGGCCTGGCAGGGCAATGTGTTCGAGCGCCGGGCGGCTTCGGTCGCGGCCCAGCTGTGCGGACCGGGCATGGTGCTCGACTACGACCAGCTGCTCGCCAAGCGACCTCACCGAGAGGACGCGGTGTTCGCCTGGCACCAGGACCTCGCCTACTGGCCGGCCACGCCCGATGCGCGCACCGCCACCCTATGGCTGGCGATCGACGACTCGACCCTCGAGAACGGCTGCATGCGGTTCGTGCCGTCCACGGTCGACGAGCCGGAGCTGCGCCCGCACCTCCCTCAGTTCGGCGACCGCGGGACGTCGCACGCGCTGGGCACCGAGCTGCGCGACACCGACGAGGTGGTCCCCGTGCCCATCCGGCGGGGCGACGTGACGGTGCACAACGAATTGGTGATGCACGGGTCGGGTGGGAACTCGACCGATGGGTACCGCCGCGCCTACGTGCTGGCGTTCCGGGCCGCTGAAGCCGTGGCCCTCGAGCGCGAGCTGGGATTCACCCACAGCCACAACGACGCCGAGGACGTGCTCGACTCGGTCACCGGTTCGGCCAGCGGGCCCGCGTGACGACACCGGCGAGCTGGTGGCCTGTGCCAGCGCGGCCCACCCGTCGACCAGGTCGTCGTGGAGCACCTCCTCGGAGCTCGATGGCCGCAGCCGCTCAGGCTCGATCGCGCTGGAGGAGGAGCACCCCGGACGGTGTGCCACCGCCCGAGGTCACCACGGCCGTCATCGCATCGGTGACCTGGCGCTCGCCGGCGTCGTGCCGGAGCTGGGTCACCGCCTCGTAGAGGAACCCGAAGCCGTGGGTGCGACCCTCGGAGAGCTGGCCGCCGTGAGGGTTGACCGGGAGCTGGCCGTCGAGGGCGATGCGCCGGCCGCCGTCGAGCCACTCCTGTGCTTCACCGAACCCGCAGAAGCCGAGCCCCTCGAGCCAGGAGATGGCGTTGAAGGTGAACCCGTCGTAGACGAGGGCGAGGTCGACGTCGTCGGGGCGGAGGCCCGGCAGCCATGGGTGCGCGTTCACCGTGACACCCACCACCGTGCCGCGCCCCGACACCGGCGTCGGCTCCCAGGCCCGGCTCCGGCAGCTCGGGCAGATCGGCACCGGCGGGTGGACGAGGGTCCCGCAGTCCGTGCACCCCTGCACGCGGAGGACGCCGTCAGCGCCGGAGGTCCAGAACCACTCGGTCGCCGGCGTGAGCTCGGGAAGCGGCCTCGTCGCAGCACGCTCAGGCGCGGTCATGGCGAGGTTCCTCCGGAGCGGCCGAGCATCGGGATGATCCGGGGAGATCGACGCTCGTGCGGATGCCCGGCGGCGCGGCGCAGACGGCGGCGACCGCGTTGACGGCTAGGTGCGCCGTGTAGCCGGGCCACGGACCGCAGGTCGTGGTACGCCGTGCGATGCGCCACGCCGAAGGTTCACGGCGGCGGCGACCCGCACTCGAACGTGACCGGCCGGCACCGGGGGGGCCGGGGAGGTCCTCGACCCGCACGACCTCGGGCGGCCCGTAGGCGTGGCAGACGGCGGCGCGCACGTCAGCGGTAGTCGGTCGTCTCCGCCAGCTCGGCGGCGGCGCGCATGGAGTCCAGGACGATGGGTCCGAACGCCTGCAGCGCCGGGGTGTCGTCCGTTCTCCGCTGATAGCCCTGCTCGAGGACGATGGCGAGCTTCCACTTGGCCAGGATCACGTAGTAGTCGATGTCGTCGACCTGCCGGCCCGACACCTGCGAGTAGCGGGTGAGGATCTCCGAGCGGGACGGCATGCCCGACATGTCGACGTAGCCGCCGACGGCCCCGTCGCCGGCAATGGTCTCCTCCGGCCAGGTCTGCACGACCCAGGCCAGATCCAGCTTGGGGTCGCCGACCGTGCCCATCTCCCAGTCCACGATCGCGGCCAGCCGCGCCGGTCGCCCGTGGCGGTACATCACGTTGGCGAACTGGTAGTCGCCATGCATCAGCCCCGGGATGTAGTCGATCGGCTTGTGGGTTCGGAGCCAGGCGGAGGCCTCCTCGAACCCGGTCAGCTCGCGTCCCTTGATCCGCTCGAGGAAGGCCGTCCAACGGTCGACCTGCCGCTCGTGGAAGCCCTCGGGCCGGCCGAGGTCCTCGAGACCCCTCGCCCGCCAGTCGACCTTGGAGAGCCGAGCGATGCCCTCGACCAGCTCGTAGGCCAGTCCCTGCCGCGCCTCGAGGTCGCTGTCGAAGGGCTCCGGCCACCGCCCGTTGTCCAGCTCCATGGGCGACCACCCGTCGACGAAGCCCATGAGGTAGAAGGTCCGGCCCAGCACCGCCGGGTCGGTGCAGACGGCGACGGCCTCGGTGTGGGGGACGTCGGTGCCGTCGAGCGCCTCGATGATCCGCCACTCGCGCACGATGCCCTTGTCGCGGTCGGCGGGGGCCGTGGGAGGAGGGATCCGCATCGCGCAGTGCAGGTCACCCCGGCGCAGCTCGTAGATCTCGTTCTGGCTGCCGCCCGAGATGTAGCGGCACTCGAGGGGCGCACCCGCACCCGGCAGCGCCGTCGCGTCCATCCACGCCACGAGGCGGTCCGCGCGCTCTGGGTCGAGGGTCGGGACGGACGGTTCCCCGTCCGTCACAGGTTCCCCACCTCGTGCTCGAGGTGCTCGGCGAGCTTCGCCTTGGCGGCGGCCAGCTTCTTGGGAAGGTGCTCGGTGGGCCAGAGGTCGTCGCTCGCCGAGTAGCCGCGCAGCACCTGACGGGCCACGGTCACCTTGTGCACCTCCGTGGGCCCGTCGGCGAGCCCCATCACGCTCGCCCCGATGAGCATCCGGGCGAACGGCATCTCGTTGCTCACGCCGAGCGCGCCGTGGACCTGCAGCGCCCGCTGGGCGATGTCGTGCAGCACGGTGGGCATCACGACCTTCACCGCGGCGATGTCCTTGCGGACCTTTCGGTAGTCGTTGTGCTTGTCGATGGTCCACGCCGTGTACAGCACGAACAGCCGGAACTGCACGAGCTGCGCGTAGGAGTCGGCGATGTAGCCCTGCACGAACTGCTTGTCGGCGAGGAGGCTGCCCTGCGTCTCGCGGCTGAGCGCTCGCTCGCACATCATGTCGAGGGCCTTGGTGGCCAGGCCGATGGTGCGCATGGCGTGGTGGATCCGTCCCCCGCCGAGGCGGGTCTGCGCGATGGCGAAGGCCTGCCCCTCGCCACCGAGCAGGGCATCGGCCGGGACGCGGACGTCCTGGTAGTGGATGAGCGCGTGCGAGCCCTCGCCGGCCGGCTCACCCGCGAGGCCGACGTTGCGGACGATCTCGACGCCCGGCGTGTCGGTCGGCACCAGGAACATCGACATGCCGTTGTAGGCGCTCACGTCGGGGTTGGTGACGGCCATCACGATCAAGAACGACGATGTCTTCGCGTTGGAGGAGAAGTACTTCCAACCGTCGATGACCCACTCGCCGCCGTCGCGCACCGCGCGCGGTCTCGAACATCGTGGGGTCGGCGCCGGCGTGCGGCTCGGTCATCGAGTAGCACGAGAACATCTCCCCGTCGAGCAGCGGGCGCAGGTACCGCTCCTTCTGCTCGGGCGTGCCGTAGTGGGCGATGATCTCGGCGTTGCCGGTGTCAGGAGCCTGGCAGCCGAACACGACGGGGGCCCAGCCAGAGCGGCCGAGGATCTCGTTCAACAGGCACAGGTTGACCTGTCCGTAGCCCTGGCCCCCCAGCTCCGGACCGAGGTGGGTCGCCCACAACCCCTGGTCGCGCACCTGCTGCTTCAGCGGGTCGACGACCCGACGCAGCCGATCGTCGAGCGGCGTGAACACGAGGTCGGGCCACAGCAGGTCGAGCGGCTCCACCTCCGCCCGCACGAACTGGTCAGCCCAGTCCAGCTTGGCCTGGAACTCAGGCTCCGTCTCGAAGTCCCACGACATGCGGCCCCCTCCTTCGGCGGCAGACTAGGGCCCTCGACCCTCGACGTATCCCGTGTGACATGTTGGGCGCATGAGCCGCTTCTCCGAGCTCCATGACCTGACCGGCAAGGTGGCCGTGGTGACCGGCGGCTCGCGCGGCATCGGGCGGGCCATCGTGCAGACCCTGGCGGAGGCCGGAGCCGAGGTGGTCATCGCCTCGCGCAAGATCGAGGCCTGCGAGGCGGCGGCCGCCGAGGTGCGGGAGTCGACCGGGCGCGGCGCCGTCGCCATCGCGTGCCACGTCGGACGGTGGGACGAGTGCGACGCGCTGGTCGCCGACACCGTCGCGCAGCTCGGCCGGCTCGACGTGCTCGTCAACAACGCCGGGATGTCGCCGCTGTACGAGCGTCTCGACACCGTGAGCGAGGAGCTGTGGGACAAGACGTTCGCGGTGAACCTGAAGGGCCCGTTCCGGCTGGCTGCGCTGGCGGCCACGTACATGGCCGACCACGACGGCGGCTCGATCATCAACATCGGCACCGTCGGAAGCCTCATGGCGAGCGTCAACGAGCTCCCCTACGCGTGCGCCAAGGCGGGTCTCAACGCCATGACCGTGGGCCTTGCCGAGGCCTACGCCCCCAAGGTCCGGGTGAACGCCATCCTCCCCGGCCCGTTCCGCACGGACATCAGCAAGTCGTGGGCGCCCGAGGGACCGGCGCCGTTCGTGCCGCTGGGCCGGATGGGTGAGCCCGAGGAGGTGGCGCCGTTGGCGCTGCACCTCGCCAGCGCGGCCTCGAGCTTCACGACCGGCGCGATCATCCGGGTCGACGGCGGCGTCACCCGCAAGGTCTGACTCGACGAAGTACATGCTCGGCGTCAGCGCGTTGCGCGCCGCCGGGGGGCGATGATGCACCAGGCGATCGGCCCTTCCCGGTGGAGGCGCAGGCCCGACGTACCGAGGGGTGCTCCATCCGCTAGGCGATTGCGTCGGCCCCGATGCCGTGGAGGATCAGGTCCCACAGATCCTCGGCAGCCTCGGTGCCGTCGCTCGGCAAGGGGGTCCCGCCGATCGTGGCGGAGAACGAGTTGAACATGATCACCTCGAGCACGGTCCCGGCGATGGGGCGCTGGCGGAGCTCGGCACGGACGACCCCTGCCGCCGCGGCATCGTCGAGGATCTCCCTGAACAGCGACACGAGCGGCACGAACGCCCGGGCCGCCTCCGTCGGATGTGCGGTGAGCAGCTGCTGTGCGAAGTCGACCAGGATCGGCGACGGTGACGGTGAAGGCGCCTTCTTGGCCACCCTCCCCTTCGGCGCCGGGCGGCACAGCCGGTGGTACTCGATGACGAATCGGTGCAGGCGCTCGAGCGCGTCGTCCTCCTCGGCCACCACGTCCCGGAGGTGTCCGGCCGTGGCGCGGACCGACTCCTCGAACAGGGCCAGCAGCAGCTCGTGCTTCCCGCCGAAGTACTGGTAGAAGCTCCGCAGGGACTGCCCGGAGCGCTCGACCACCTCCTGGACCGTGAACTCCTTGCTGTCGCCCGCCTCCAGAAGCTCGAGGGCGGCATCGAGGAAGCGCTGGACACGGCTCTCGGCACGGGTCCGCGCGGAGTCGAGGGACCGCGCCACGGCGAGCTCCCGCCAGCTGACGGGCTCGGTGCCCCCGAGGTCGTTCCCAGATCCGTCGGTCGTCACGAGGAGAATCGTACCCCGACCTGGGGAGAGGAAGGATCTCGTGGTTCTGCAGACCAGGCCGATGAGGTGAAGAACGAACCTCTGGTAGTGGATCGGCAGGGGTCTCAGGTGTTGCGACCGCCGTTGACACCGATGGCCTGCCCCGTGAGGTCGCTGGAGCAGACTGTGTCAGTGGCCATCGGACGAGACGAGCGAGCACCGAGCAACACGACGTCTCCTACGGCCTGGGAACCCACGTACCCCAGATGCGCCTGCGGACCGCGAGCCGAACCATTGCGATACCGGTGAAGCTCGCTGACGTGACCCCAGGAGAGGTGCTCGCGGCGACAGGGCGCAGGTGGGCGGAAGCGGTCGGTCGGCCAGACCCATGACGGACTGATGGATGCCCGGCTCAGTCCGGGAGCTTGCCTCGGAGGCGGAGGACGACGCGGCTGCGAGGCACCGGGCGAGGGGCGGCGTCGTCGACGGGCTCGTCGGTGAACCGCGGATGGTGCGCGCCCGTCGACAGCACCTCCCAGACGTCCTTGGACCGCGGCATGTCTACGCCTCCGCGTCGCGTGAGAGCAGGCGGTCGAGGTTGGCGCGGAGCTCCGGCGAGCCGAAGGAGCGGTCCTCGGCGCTCAGGGCGAAGTCGAGCGTGGCCAGCACGGCCCGCTCGAGGTGCAGGTTCAGGATCCGCTTCGTGTCCTCGGCCGCTCGCTGGGGCAACGAGGCGATCTTGTGGGCGCATGCTCGGGCCTGGTCCATGACCTCGTCGTCGGGGACGACGTGGTTGACGAGGCCGATCTGAGCGGCGCGCTCGGCGGAGATGCGGTCGCCGGTGAGGGCGTACTCCTTGGCGAGCTGCAGGCTGGTGAGCAGCGGCCAGGTGACGGGGCCACCGTCGGCGGCCACGAGGCCGATGAGGACGTGGGGGTCTGCGAGGTGGGCGCTCTCGGCCATGAACACGATGTCGGACAGCGCGACGAGACTGCAGCCAAGACCCACCGCGGGCCCGTTCACGGCGGCCACGACCGGCACCCGGCACGCCACCATCCCGGTGACGATGCGCCGAGCGTCGATGAGCGTTTCCTTGCGCAGGGCATCGTCGGTCGTGATCTCGTCGATGTAGTCGAAGTCGCCCCCGGCCGAGAAGGCGCGGCCGTTGCCGGTGAGCACCGCCGCCCGGGCATCGAGGTCGGCGTCGATCTGCGGCCACAGCTCGGCCAGGCCTTGGTGGAGGACGTGGTTGGTGGCGTTGAGCTGCTCGGGGCGGTTCAGGCGGATGATGCGGACAGGTCCGTCGATCTCGATCTCGATCTCGGGCGGCAGGTCGTAGCTCATGAGGGCAGTCCCAGGAGTCGGCGGGCGATGAGGTTGCGTTGGATCTGTGAGGTGCCGCCCATGACGCTCGGCGCGGCTGCCGAGGCAGACCTCCAACCAGGTGTCGTCGCGGCCCCGTGACTCGACCCGTGGTGCATCAGGGCCCCGGCCATCGGAAACATTCTTCTCATTCTTGAGATCGACGTCAATCGAAGCCGAAATGTAGTGTTCTCGGGATGACCGACGAGGACGTCCGCCGGGAGATCGTCGAGACCGTTCGCCGCTTCGTGGCCCGTGAGGTGATCCCGGTCGCCTCCGAGCTGGAGCGAGCGGATCAGTTCCCCACCGAGATCGTGGCGCAGATGCAGGCGCTCGGGCTGTTCGGCGTGACGATCCCGGAGTCCCACGGCGGGCTCGGCCTCGACCTCGGCACCTACATCGGTGTCATCGAGGAGCTGGCCTACGGGTGGATGAGCCTGACCGGGATCATCAACACCCACACGATGTGCGCCACGCTGATCACGTACCACGGCAGTCCGGAGCAGCAGCAGCGGTGGCTCCCGTCGATGGCCACCGGCGAGCGTCGGGGCGCGCTGTCGCTGTCCGAGCCCGATGCCGGGAGCGACACCCGCAACATCCGCTGCCGGGCCGAGCGGGACGGCGACGAGTTCGTGCTGAACGGCACGAAGGCGTGGGTCACCAACGGCGAGCGGGCCAGCCTCGTCGCCCTCGCCGCCCGCACCGACGAGGGCATCTCAGCCTTCGTCGTCGAGAAGGAACCTGGGCCTCGGTTCGAGGGCATCTCCGTGGGCAAGCACGTGGGCAAGCTCGGCTACAAGGGCGTCGAGACGGTCGAGATGGTCTACACCGACCACCGCATCCCTGCCGCCAACCTCATCGGTGAGGCAGGCCGGGGCCTGCCCCAGATCCTCGACGTGCTCGAGGTGGGCCGCATCAACATCGCCTCGCGGGCCGTCGGGGTCGCCCGCGCCGCGTTCGACGCCGCGCTCGCCTACGCGCAGGAGCGGACGACGTTCGGCAAGCCGATCGCGGAGCACCAGGCCATCCAGCTCAAGCTGGCGGACATGGCCACCCGTCTCGAGGCCGCCCGACTGCTCACCCAGAGCGCCGCCGACCGCAAGGCGGCCGGACTGCGCTGTGACGTGGAGGCCGGCATGGCCAAGCTCTTCGCCAGCGAGACCGCGCTCGAGCTCTCGATGGAGGCCATGCGGATCCACGGCGGCATGGGGTACACCACCGAGCTGCCCGTGGAGCGCTACTACCGCGATGCGCCGCTCATGGTGATCGGCGAGGGCACGAACGAGATCCAGCGCCTCGTCATCGCCCGTGGCCTCCTGGCGCGGGCCCAGGAGAGGGGGAGCTGACATGTCCACCATCGAGTCCGGGTCCGAGCTCTACTACGACCCGTTCGACTTCGAGATCGACACGAACCCGTACCCGATCTGGGAGCGCCTGCGGGAAGAGCAACCCCTCTACCACAACGACCGGTATGACTTCTTCTCGCTCAGCCGCTTCGAGGACGTCGAGCGGGGGTTCCTCGACTGGAAGACCTACAGCTCGGCCCAGGGCACCCTCCTCGAGCTGATCAAGAGCGACATGGAGATCCCGCCGGGCTTGATCATCTTCGAGGACCCGCCCGCCCACGACGTGCACCGCAGCCTGCTGTCCCGGGTCTTCACCCCGCGCAAGATGAACGCCATCGAGACGAAGGTGCGCGAGTTCTGCGCTCGCAGCCTCGACCCCCTCGTCGGCGCCGGCGGGTTCGACTTCATCCGCGACCTCGGTGCCCAGATGCCGATGCGGACCATCGGCATGCTCCTCGGCATCCCCGAGGAGGACCAGGAGGCGCTCCGGGACCGCATCGACGAAGGCCTCAAGCTCGAGGAGGGCACGATGCCCGAGCTGACGGCCTACGACCCCAACGAGCAGGCTCAGACCTTGGCCGAGTACATCGACTGGCGGTCCGAGCACCCGTCGGACGACCTCATGACCGAGCTGCTGCAGGCCGAGTACGAGGACGTCGGCGGCGAGTGGCGCCGGCTCTCCCGCGAGGAGGTGCTCAACTTCGTCAACCTCCTCGCCGCGGCCGGGAACGAGACCACGACCCGACTCATCGGGTGGACGGGCAAGGTGCTGGCCGAGCACCCCGACCAGCGCCAGGAGCTGGTCGAGGATCGCACGCTCGTCCCGAACGCCATCGAGGAGCTCCTCCGTTACGAGCCGCCGTCTCCGGTCAACGCTCGCTACGTGACCCAGGACGTCGAGCTCCACGGGCAGGTCGTGCCGGAGGGCAGCACCATGCTGCTCCTGAACGCGTCGGCCAACCGGGACGAGCGCAAGTTCCCCAGCGGGGAGCGGTTCGACATCCACCGCAAGATCGACCACCACCTGTCCTTCGGCTACGGCCTCCACTTCTGCCTCGGCGCCGCGCTGGCCCGGCTCGAGGGGCGGGTGGCGCTGGACGAGGTGCTGCAGCGGTTCCCCACCTGGGAGGTCGACTGGGACAACGCCGTCCGGGCGCGGACGTCCACCGTGCGTGGCTGGGAGCGCCTCCCGGTGGTCACGCCCTGAAGGCGGTCGTGATCGGGGCGCGGAGCGGGCGCGATGGATCGCCGGGCGCCGTCGACCCGGTGCGCGCTAGCGCCCGAGGAGCATGTGGGCGAAGGCCGACGCCCCTGGGTACGACTCGGTGATGCCGGAGCTGATGTAGCCGGCGTCGGAGATCAACGTGATGCCGGTGATGGCCGAGGCCGCCTCGCTGCACAGGAACAGGAGCGGGTACGCCTGCTCCATCGGGGTCGAGGCCTGGATGCCGACCTCCTCGCGGAAGTCGGCGCCGAACCCGAGCCACATCTCCTTGTTGGCCTGGGCGAGCGGTGTGTCCGTGGGTCCGGGGCAGGTGGCGTTGATCCGGATCCCCTGCTTCAGGAGCGTGAAGGCCTGGCGGGCCACGTAGGCGCACACCGCCTGCTTGGTGTGGAAGTAGTCGGCCTTGCCGTGGTCCCGGAACCACTGTGAGCCCGTCTCGACGTCGGGGGTGTCGAGCAGCTCCATGAGCTCCGCGAGGTTCGGCTCCCAGCCCAGCCCGGCCGCGGACGAGATGAAGCCGATGGCCGCGCCGCGGGGCAGCATGTCCCCGGCGAGCATCCGGTCGATCAGGTGCCGGTGGCCGAGGAAGTTGATCTTCTCGATGCCGGGCGTGCCGTCGGCGACACCCGCGCACGAGAAGAGTGCGTGCACCGGCCCACCGCACTCGTCGACGGCTGCGTCGATGGAGTCGGGCTCGGCGAGGTTCACGTGGATGGCCTTCGCCCCCGGGAGCGTGACCTCCGCGTGGTCCATCACCACGACCTCGGCCCCGGCGTCCTGGGCCAGCTCGGCGGTGGCGGCACCCATGCCGGTCGCACCACCGACGACCAGCACGCGCTTGCCGTCGTAGCCGAACGCGTCATGAAGGCTCATGTCAGCTCCTCCCGGAGGGGTTGGATGTGATCACGCCACGACCCCGCGGACCTTGAGGTCCATGATGGCGTCCTCGTCGAGACCCAGCTCGGCCAGGATGGCGTCGCCGTGCTCGTTGAACTCCGGCGCCCGCCTCGGCCGGGCCGGCGCCTCGTCGTACTGGACCGGTGCCGCGACGAGCTGGAAGGGGACCCCGGACGCGGTCTCGCAGTCCTGCAGGTACCCATTGGCCACGGTCTGGGGGTCGACGGCCGCCTCGAGCGTGTCCTGGACCACCGCCCACTGCCCGTCGAAGGCCGCCAGGCGGGAACGCCACTCCCCGAGCGTCGCCGACGCGAAGGCCTCGGTCAGCGCCTGGGCCGCCTCGGCGCTGTTGGCCATCAGCCCGGCGTGGTCCGCGAAGCGGGGATCGGTCGCGAGCTCCGGACGACCGACCGCCTCGCAGAGGCCCGGCCAGTACCTCGCCGCCTGCAGACAGGTGAACGCGAGGACGCGGCCGTCCTTCGTCTCGTAGCTCCGCGTCAGCGGGTTGGCGCCCATCCGGTCCGCCGGCGGGGCCGTCCACGGCACGCCGAGCGTGAGCGAGAGCGCCATCGCCTGGCCCATGGCCCACAGCCCGACACCGAAGAGGGACACGTCGACGATCGTTCCCTCGCCGGTGCGCTCCCGGTGGAAGAGCGCCCCCATGATCCCGCCGGCGATCGTCATCCCACCGATCGAGTCACCGAAGCCGGGCGCCGGCGGCACGGGGGTCAGCTCGTACTCCGGTCGCTTGGCGCCGATGGCGACGCCGGCCCGAGCCCAGAACGCCAGTGAGTCGTACGACCCCTTGTCGGCGTCCGGGCCCCGCTCCCCCTGTCCCGTCCCGCGGACGTAGATGATGGCGGGGTTGTGGGCGCGGATCTCCTCGACGCCGATCTTGAGCCTGGCGCGGACGCTCGGGAGCTTGTTCGTCAGGAACACGTCGGCCGTGGCGGCGAGCTTGTAGAGGATCTCGAGACCGTCAGGCGAGCTCAGATCGAGGGCGAGGCTCCGCTTCCCACGATTGGAGTGCTCGAGCAGGGCGTGCACGTCGGTCGGCACCAGGGCGATGCCCGTCGACGCCAGGCCGCGCATCGCATCGCCGCGCTGCACGTGCTCGATCTTGATGATCTCCGCACCCCAGTCCGCGAGCAGCGCCGACGCCGCCGGCACGAAGGTGTGCTCGGCGACCTCGAGGACGCGGACGCCCTGCAGCACTGCCGTCACGGTCTCTCCCCACGTCTCGAGCGCGATTCGGCCGAGAAGATAGCACGGGCTTTCCGATTTCCGGGAACCAGGTTCTGCAGCTGCGGGGTCTCAGCGAGGTCGATCGCCCGGCGTGCCACCTTCGTGCTGTCGCGACCTCGCTCCGGGCCCAGCATCACCCCGATCGGCATCCCGGACCACCTCTCCGCAGGAGAACGTTCTTCTTGCCAAGGTGTAACCTCACTTCCGTTCGCCGTTCCGACGAAGTGGGGGTTCGCTGCTCGTGCTGCTCGACCTGAGCTCAGACCAGGAGTTCTTCCGGGACACCACCGCCCGGTTCCTGAAGGACCAGGCCCCCGTCGGCCGGCTGCGCAGCCTCCGCGACGACCCCGAGGGGTTCGGCGCCGACTACTGGGCCCGCGGCGCCGACCTCGGGTGGACCTCACTCCTCGTGAGCGACGCGCACGGGGGCGGGAGCATCAGCGGTGCCGGCCTGATCGACCTCACGCTGGTCGCCTACGAGTTCGGGCAGCACGCCGCCCCCGGTCCGCTCGCCACCACCAACGTCGTGGCTTCCGCGCTCAGCGACGTCGACGGCACGACGTGGTCCGCGGTCCTCGCCGGGCTGCTCTCGGGCACCTCCGTGGCGACCTGGTGTCACGCCGAGCCGAAGCCGAACGACCGCCTCGGCGACGTGGCCCTCGACGTCCGGATCGACGGCGACGAGGTGGTGCTGCAGGGCGTGAAGCGGCCGGTCGAGTCGGCGGGCCGGGCGGACCACCTGCTGGTGACCGGGAGGACCGACGGGGGGCTCACCCAGGTCCTCGTCCCCCGCGAACGCGGCCGGCGTCTCGGTCTCCCCGATGCACACGGTTGACCTGACCCGTCGCTTCGACGTCGTTGCCTTCGAGGAGGTGCGGGTCCCGGCCCGCGCCGTGGTCGGTGACGTGGGCCAGGCCGATGCCCAGGTGGAGCGCCAGCTCCAGCTGGCCCTCGTGCTCCTCAACGCCGAGGCCGTCGGCGCCATGCAGGCCGCCTTCGACATGACGGTCGAGTGGGCCTTCCACCGGTACTCGTTCGGCCGTCCCCTGGCGTCGTACCAGGCCCTCAAGCACCGCTTCGCGGACATGGTGTCCTGGCTGGAGGCGAGCCATGCCATCAGCGACGACGCCGCTGCCGCCGTGGCGACGGGCTCGCCGGGCGCCGCCGAGCGGGTGAGCGCCGCCAAGGCGTTCATCGGCCAGTACGGCAGCGAGCTGCTGCAGGACTGCGTTCAGCTCCACGGTGGGATCGGGGTCACCTTCGAGCACGACCTGCACCTGTTCCTGCGCCGCCACACCGTGAACCGGGCGCTCCACGGCACACCCTCCGAGCACCGGCAGCGGATCACCGACCTGCTCGACGAGGGGGAGGACGCGGCGTGACCGCCGAGCAGATCGAGAGCGTCGACCGCTTCCGCCAGCGGGCCCGGTCGTGGATCGAGGAGAACCTCCGACAGGTGGGCCCGCTCGCCGTGTCGCTGCGGGGCGACCGCAACGACGAGGAGGAGCTCGCCGCGGTCGCCCGGGACCGCGAGCTGCAGCGCATGTTGTTCGACGCCGGCCTGGCCGGGATCTGCGTGCCCCGGGAGTACGGCGGCCAAGGGTTGACGCCCGCCCACCAGCAGGCGCTGAGCGAGGAGCTGCGGGGCTACGAGTGCCCGATGCGGCTCCAGGTGCCGACCTTCACCCCGTGCGCCGCCGTCCTGCTCGACTTCGGGACCGAGGAGCAGAAGCAGCGCCACCTCCCCGCCATCCTGCGTGGCGAGGAGATCTGGATGCAGCTCCTGTCCGAACCGAGCGGCGGGTCCGACGTGGCCGGCGCGCTCACGACTGCCGTACGCGACGGCGACGAGTGGGTGCTGAACGGCTCCAAGGTGTGGACCACGGGCGCCTGGTGGTCGGACTGGGGTCTGTGCCTTGCGCGCACGAGCTGGGACGTGCCCAAGCACCGGGGTCTCACCGTCTTCATGCTCCCGATCGCTCGGGAGGGCGTCGAGGTGCACCGCATCGAGATGCTCAACGGCAACCAGGAGTTCTGCCAGGAGTTCTTCTCCGATGTGCGGGTGCCCGACAGTGACCGCATCGGCGAGGTGGACGACGGCTGGACCGTCGGCACCCGGTGGATGTTCCACGAGCGGATGCTCTACAACTCCCCCCTCGTCACGTGGCCGACCGGCACGACGCGCGGCAGCGAGGACGGCGAGTCCTCGATGCTGGCCCTGGCACGCGAGGCCGGCCGGGACCAGGACCCGATGGTCCGAGACCTCGTCGGCGAGGCCCGCATGCTGGAGGTGGTGGGCGAGTCGCTGACGCGGCGCATCGGACGCGGCATCACCAGCGGCACGATGTCCGATCAGCACTCAGCGGTCGCCCGGCTCTTCGGTGGCATCGCCGCCACCCGCCGGACCACCATCGCCTTCGAGCTGGCGGGTCCCGCGGGCGCCGCCTGGAGCGACGACGACGACCTCGCGGCCGGCTGCGGCACCGACTACCTGATGCGGCAGGCGGCGTGCATCGGGGGCGGCACCACCGAGATGGCCCGCAACATCGTGAGCGAGCGGGTGCTCGGGATGCCCCGGGAGGTCACCGTCGACCGCGAGCGCCCATTCCGGGACGTGCCCCGCAGCTCGTCGCACAGCTGATCACCAGGGGGCGGAGTCTGGGGACCTCCCTTCGAGGATGGGGAAGGCGGGAGCTCATGGTCTCCAGATCAGCCACGCGCGTAGGACGTCAACGCTGCTCTTTCGGAGAAGAGACCGGCGAGACCGCGCTTGCCCAGCTGGCGAGTCAGCCGGTCGCGGGCGGCCGACAGCCCCAGCGGCAGACGGCGCAGGGGTTGGCTGTACCGCGAGACCCACGAGAGGGTCGTCTCGTCGCAGAAGCCGGTGGCCCCGTGGAGCTGGTGGGTGATCCGCAGCACGACCTCGGCCGCCTCGATGGCCGCCATCCGCAGGGCGAGCGCATCGTCGAGAGCATCGGCGCTCCCCGACTCGAGGCTCCACAGCGCGTACTTGGCGAGCATCTCCAGCCCAGTGCGCTCCACCTCGGCGTCGGTGAGCTGGAACTGCACGCCCTGGAACGACGCCAGCGGCTGGCCGAACTGCTCGCGCTCGAGCACATGCCGGCACGTGAGGTCCATGGCCCGGTCGAGCATCCCGAGCAGCGTCCAACACGGGAGCACCAGCCCGAGGGCGACGTCCTCGGCGCCGGCGTCGTCGATCGATTCCAGGTCCAGCGCCGTCACGAAGGCGGCGTGGCGCGATGACGGCGCGAGTCGAGCCGTGGCCCGGCTGCGCGCCCCGTCGAGGGTCACCGCCACCCACGCCAGGTCCACCCCGGCGACCGCACCCGCGGGCGCGTGGTCCACGACGACCACCAGCCCGCCGGCATCGAGGTCGGTCGGCCGGGCGAGGCGCTCGGCCACCGGGTACGGAACCGTCCAGTAGCCCGCGCTGCGACAGAGCGCCGCCGCGGCCTCCAGCTCGTCGGCGCTGTCACGGGGATCGCAGGTCCCACGCGCCGAGCTCGGCGAAGACGGCGGCCGCGACCCCCGCCCGGCGGGCGGGCTCGCGCTCCACGGCCTTGACGAGCTCGTCGCCCCCGGTCGCCTCGAACGCCAACAGCGCCACCCGCCCGTACTCGAGCGACTCGTGGCTCAGATCGATGTCCATCACGTGGCCAGGAGGGTCCGGGAGAGCAGGATCCGCTGCATCTCGATGCTCCCCGACGACACGGTGGAGGCCTGGGCGTACCGCCAGTGGTCTTCCACCGCGCGTCGGAAGCGCACGACCTCGTCGTCGGTGGACGAGCTCTGGGCCACGATCTCCATCAGCACCTCGGCGCTCTCCTGATCGAGCCGGGTCACCGCGATGCGGTAGGCCGCGGTGTCGCCGGGCGTCACCCGCCCGGCAGGTCTGCAGCGCGATGACCTTGTAGGCGAGCAACCGGGCCCGCCGGCAGTGGGTGAGCATCCGGACCCAGCGTCCCCGGAGCTCCTCGGGCAGCGTCGTCCCACTCAGACGCCCAGCGTGGCCGGGGCCTTCAGGAGCAGCCGCTCGCATCGCGGCGTAGCGGGCGATGCCGACCCGCTCGAAGGAGAGGACCTCCTGCACCACGTGCCAGCCCTCGTCGACCGTGCCGAGCACGTCGGCGTCGGTCACCCAGAGGTCGTCGAAGAACACCTCGTTGAGGTGGTGCGGTCCGAGCATCGTCGCGATCGGACGCACCTCGATGGCCGGATCGTCCATCGGCACGAGGAAGATCGTGAGCCCCTGCTGCTTCTTCTCGCCCTTGGAGGTGCGGGCGAGCAGGAAGCACCACTGCGCCATCGTGGCGTAGGACGTCCAGATCTTCTGGCCGGACACGCGCCAGCCGTCGCCGTCGCGGCGGGCGGCGGTCTGCAGCGAGGCCAGGTCGGACCCGGCGTTGGGCTCGCTGAAGCCCTGGCACCAGATCACCTCGCCGCGCGCGATCGGCGGGAGGTGCTGCTGCTGCTGCTCCGGCGTGCCGTGCCGCATGATCGTTGGCCCGACCCAGTTCACGCCCATGTACTGCGCGCCGCGGGGCTCGTGGTGAGCCCACATCTCCTCGCGCACCACGGTCTGCTCCCAGGGCGACGCATCCCTTCCCGCCGAACTCGGCGGGCCAGGACATGCAGAGCAGGTCCTCCTCGGCGAGGAGACGGCAGAACCGCTGCGCGACCTCGAGGTCGGCCGGGTCGTCGGTGAAGGCACCGAGGAAGTCGGGTGGCACGTGCTCGTCCACCAACCGTCGGAGCTCGGCTCGCAGCGCCGTCGCCGAGGCCCCCATCTCGAAGTCCATGGCCGGGAGTATCGAGGACCGCTACCGCGCCGTCCAGCCGCCGTCGACGACGATCGTCTGCCCGGTGACGTAGCGACCGGCATCGCTGACGAGCCACAGCACCGCGCCCACGAAGTCGTCGACGCGCCCCTCGTAGGGGAGCGGCGTGTTGCGCTTCAGCCACGATCCGCCGCGCTCGCTGTCGTAGAGCTCATCGGTGATCTCGCTGCGGAAGAAGCCGGGCGCGACGGTGTTGACGCGGATCGAGTGCGGCGCCCACTGCACCGCGAGCTCGACGGTGAGACCGGACAAGCCCATCTTGCTGGCCGCGTACGACGCCTGGGGGATGCCGGGAACACCGACGCGGCCACCGATCGACGACACGTTCACGATCGCTCCCCGGCCCGACGCCACCAGGTGCGGGAACGCGGCCTGCGCGAGCGCGAACGGCGCGACCAGGTTCAGGTCGAGGGTCTGTCGGATCTCCTCGAGGCTCTCGCGCTCCGCAGGCTCGCGGCTGAAGAGGTTCCCGGCCGCGTTCACCAGGATCTCCGGACCACCCAGCTCGCGCTCGACCCGGGGGACGACGTCGGCCACTTGCTCGAGGTCGAGCAGATCGCACTCGACGGCCACGCCACCGATCTCGTCGGCCAGCGCCGCCAGGCGGTCATGCCGGCGGGCGACGACGGCGACCCGGGCCCCCACCGACGCGAGACCTCGGGCGAGCCCCGCCCCCAAGCCCGAGGAGGCACCGGTCACCACCGCCACGCGGCCCGCCAGGTCGAACGGTCTCAGCGCGGCCGGCAGATCGGTCGCCATCAGGTCAACGTCCCATCGACGACTTCGTGCGCAACCGCGACTCTCACGCCGAGACTCCCGTAAAGTGAGCGAGGACTCGCTCATCCTAGGAGCACCCCAGGGGATCCATGGCCCAGCCTGCGACCGACGCGTCACCCCAGCGAGGCAGCTCCGCGCCCCCCGTCCGGCGCCGTCTCACCGCGGAGGCACGCAAGCGCTCGATCCTCCAGGCCGCTCGCCACGCCTTCACCGAGACCGGCGACATGAACGGCACCACCATCCGGGCCATCGCCGAGCGAGGCGGGATCAGCGAAGGCGTCATCTACAGGCACTTCGAGAGCAAGGACCAGCTGTTCTTCGAGGCCGTCGTCGAGCCGCTCCGCGAAGCCGTCGATGCACTCGTGGCCGCCACCGAGGTCATCGACTGGGAGGCACCGCTCACGCCCGAGCGGCATCGGGACATGACGCGGGGCCTGTACCGCCAGCTGACCGCCACCCTCGAGGAGGTGCTCCCGATGCTGGGGCTCGTGCTCTTCGGCGATCCGAAGGTGGCCCAGCGGTTCTACCGGGAGAGCTTTGCAGTGGCGATGGACAGCCTGGGCGAGGCGTGGAAGGCGGTCGAGGACCGCTACGGGTTCGAGCTCGAGTCCCCGGAGATCTCCGCCCGAGCGGTGATGGGCATGGCGCTGATCCTGGCCCTCGAGAGCCACCACAACGACAGGTTCGAGCGTGATCGAGCCCTCACCCTGATGACGGAGGGCACGATCAAGGGGTTCTTCCCCACCGACTTCTGACGTCGGCTGCGAGGCCCTCGCGCAGCAGCGCGCCCGAGGATCGCAGGGCGATCCTGCAGCTCAGCGGGAGGCGGGGGTGCCCAGATCGACGGCCCGAGTGGCGTGCTTGCCCACGTTGCCGGCGTTGACCGACCTGATCGCGACATCGTGGCCCGCTGCCCTAGCCCGCAGTGCCCCGACCGTGCAGCTGTCGCGGCCTCCCAGGGTCGAGAAGGGGTCGTAGCTGAAGTGCCGCATGGCGTTGAGGTGGGTGACCGCCTCGACTTGCTCGGCGGGGACGCCCTCGAGGCTCGGGGCGAGCTCCTCTGGCGCGAACGGCCAGGTGGAGTCGGAGTGGGGGTAGTCGCACTCCCACATGACGTGGTCCATCCGCAGGAAGTCGCGACTAGCCATGCCGAACTTGTCGTCGATGAAGCACGTCAGGATGTGCTCGTTGAACACCTCGCTCGGCAGCTTGTCCCCGAAGTCCTGGCCGGTCCAGGCGTGGTGGCGGCGGTAGTTGTAATCGATGCGCTCGAGGAAGTATGGGATCCAGCCGGTCCCGCCTTCGGAGAGAGCGATCTTCAGGTCCGGGAACTTCCGGAGCACCGGCGACCAGACCAGGTCGGCCGCCGCCTGCACGATGTTCATCGGCGTCAGCGTGATCAGGCAGTCGATCGGCGCGTCGGGCGCCGTGATCACGAGCTGGCTCGACGAGCCGATGTGGAGGCACACGACGACCTGCTCGTCGCTGCAGGCCTGCCAGAACGGATCCCAGTGATCGGAGTGGAAGCTCGGCCAGCCGAGCTTCGAGGGGTTCTCCGAGAAGGTGACGGCGTGCGCGCCCTTGCGAGCGGTGCGGCGGACCTCGTCGGCGAGCTGCTGCGGGTCCCAGATCGCGGGTAGCGAGCACGGGATGAAGCGGCCCGGATGGGTGCCGCACCAGTCGTCGATGTGCCAGTCGTTGTACGCCTGCACCATCGCCAGCGCGACGTCCTTGTCCTCGGTGCGAGCGAACAGCTGGCCGCAGAAGTGCGGGAACGACGGGAAGCACAGCGAGCCGAGCACGCCGTTGGCGTCCATGTCCTTCACCCGCTCGTCGATGTCGTAGCAGCCGGCCCGCAGCTCGGCGAAGGACGTCGGCTCCATGCCGTACTCCTCCGGCGGTCGTCCGGCGACGGCGTTGAGCGCGACGTTGCTGATCTCCTGGCCCTCGTAGAGCCAGGCGTTCGTGCCGTCGTCACGGGTGATGAGCTTCGGGGCCAGGTCGACGTACCTGGCGGGGAGCCGGCCCTCGAAGACGTGCGGCGGCTCGACCACGTGGTCGTCGACGCTCACCAGCACCAAGTCTCTGATGTCCATCCCCCGACCCCCCGATCGCTGTGTGCTGTGCCGCGCACCGTACCACGGGCACTAAGCGAGCGAGCGTTCGCTTCCTGGTTCGTCTACTAGCATCGCCCGCGTCTGCGGAAGGGGTGCGGAATCGTGAAGACCGTCGTGGTGGGTGCGTCGAGCGGGCTGGGTCGCGGCATCGCGATCGGCCTCGCCCGCCGGGGCGCGAGCGTCGCCTTGATGGCCCGGCGACGGGACATGCTCGACGAGGCGGTCGAGGAGGCAGGGCCGGGCACGCTCGCCATCACGTGCGATGTCACCGATGCCGAGGCGTGCGCGGCGGCGATCGAGGAGGCCGCCGGCGCGCTGGGTGGGGTGGACGCGCTCGTCTACGCCCCGGCCATCGGCCCCTTGGCCCGCGTGAAGGACACGGACGTGGAGACCTGGCGACGCGTGTTCGACACGAACGTGATCGGGGCGTCCGTCGTCACGGCGGCCGCGCTCCCCTACCTCGCGTCCTCGGCCGGCCGAGCGGTGTACCTGTCGTCGGTCAGCGCCTCGCTGACCCCACCCTGGCCGGGTCTCGGCGCCTATGCGGTGAGCAAGGCGGCGCTGGACAAGCTCGTCGAGGCGTGGCGCGCCGAGCACCCGGAGATCGGGTTCACCCGGCTCGTCGTCGGCGACTGCGCCGGCGGCGAGGGGGACGGCATGACGCAGTTCACCCGAGGCTGGGACCCCGACCTCGCCACCGAGCTCGCCACCGGCTGGGTGGCCCGCGGCTACATCGCCGGCTCGCTGATCGACATCGAGGACCTCGTCTCGGCGGTGGACTCCGTCCTGCGGAGCGGCAGCACGCTCGCCATGCCCACGGTCGTCGTCGCGCCCCGCCCACCGGCCGCCACCTGATCGGCAACGTCGAGGCGGCGTGGATCAGCGCGGCGTGATCGGGCCTCGCTCCTCTCGGACCGCGTCACCGACGTGGGGCCGGCGATGGCTTGGTCACGATCGAGCTGCGCGAGGTGTCCAACCCGGCACGGGCAGCGACGCCGGAGTTCGGAGTCATGGGGGCAGAGCGTGCGCCTGGCTGTGGCCCAGCAGCGGCTCCACCTGTTCGTGTGATCCTGCAGGCCAGGCGACTCCAGCGCGCTCGTCATCAGGCCGACGACGAGCGCTGATCTTCCATCGACTTGCAATGAATCAAATTTGTTTGATGTACTATCGGCGTGGGAGCGACACGGCCGCCGGAGATCCTCGGGCTGCTCAGCGATCCGCTGCGATGGCAGCTGGTCGTCGAGCTCGGTCGCAGCGACCGTCGCGTCGGGGAGCTCGTGCAGCTCGTCGGGAAGCCGCAGAACCTGGTCTCCTACCACTTGGCGGAGCTCCGGCACGCCGGCATCGTCAGCGCCCGCCGAAGCTCGGCTGACGGCCGCGACGTCTACTACCGGGCCGATCTGTTCCGCTGTCGGGACCTTCTCGGCGAAGCCGGGCTCTCGCTCCATCCCGGGCTCTCGCTCTCGCCGACACCAGCCGTCGACGTCGAGCCACGACGGCCTCGACGTCGACTGCTGTTCCTGTGCACCGGCAACAGCGCCCGGTCCCAGATCGCCGAAGCCCTCGTGGAACACCGATCGGCGGGCACCGTCAAGGCCCGCAGCGCGGGCAGCCATCCCAAGCCGCTGCACCCGAACGCCGTGCGGGTCATGGCGGAGCGCGGTGTCGACATCTCCGGTCGCCCCACGAAGTCGCTCACCCGCTTTCGCCGCAGCCGATTCGATCGGGTCATCACGCTCTGCGACAAGGTGCGCGAGATCTGCCCGGAGTTCCCGGGGTCACCGATCGCCGCGCACTGGAGCATCGCCGACCCCGCCGCCGCAGGCGACAGCGACAAGGCGACGTACGCGGCGTTCCGAGACGTCGCAGACGAGATCGAGAGCCGCGTGGCGCTGTTGCTCGCTGACCTCCGAACCCAAGCAGTGGAGAGGACCCACCATGGCTGATGCCGAGATCGTGAACGTGCGCTATCTGGTCGACGACGTCGCCGCATGCGTCGACTTCTACACCCGCCACTTCGGCTTCACCGTCGGCATCTCGAGTCCGGCGTTCGCGGATGTCACTCGCGGCAACCTGCGGCTCCTGCTGTCCGGTCCGCAGAGCTCCGCCGGCAGAGCGATGACCGATGGCGAGCGACCAGGCCCAGGAGGCTGGAACCGCATCCACCTCATCGTCGATGACCTCGACCGCGAGATCGCCCGCCTCGCCGAGGAGGGGGTTCCGTTCCGCAACGAGGTCGTGACCGGTCCCGGCGGCGCACAAGTGCTCGCCGTCGACCCCTCGGGGAACCTCATCGAGCTGTTCCAGCCGGCTGGTTGACGCCACCGCGACGACCCGGCCCTCGCAGCCCCGAGCCGTCTGTCGCGTCAGCTCGGCACTTCGCCACCGTCGTCACCGCCATCGTCAGGCTGATCCGCCACTGATGCCCCGTCTTGGAGTCGGGGGATGGTGCGGGATGATGGGGTGATGAAGGCCAGGAGCCCGTCCGAGCAGGGCGTTGCCCCGAGGGGGGTCTCTGCGTTCCTCGACGCGCTCGAGCAGGATCCGTCGATCGAACCTCATGGGCTGATCATCCAGCGCCATGGTCATCGGATCGCGGAGGGCCACTGGGCTCCGCACACGGGCGACGGGCCGCGCCTGGTGTACTCCCTGAGCAAGACCTTCACCGGCACGGCGCTCGGACTGCTCGTCGGCGAGGGTCGGCTGTCGCTGGACGACCTGGTGAGCGATCACCTGCCGGACCTGTTCGTCGGGGCCGATGCGAGGACACGTCGGATGAGGATCCGTCACCTCGCCTCGCTGTCGACGGGTCACGACCGCGAGACGATCCTCGAGGCGTTCGCGCTCGACCCGACCGACCCCGTCCGAGGCTTCTTCCAGATCCCACCGGACGAGGATCCCGGCACGCGGTTCGCCTACAACCAGCCACCGGTGCTCGCGCTCGCCACGATCCTGCAGGCGCTGGCTGGTGAGCGGCTGGTGGACTACCTGCGGTCGCGGGTCCTGGACCCGATCGGGGTCACCGACCTGCGGTGGGCGCAGGTTCGGCCTGGTCTCGACATGGGCTTCTCGGGCGTGCACACCAACCTCGACGCGGTGGCCCGGCTCGGGCAGCTCTACCTCGACGGCGGGGTGTGGAACGGCCGTCGGATCCTTCCGGAGGGCTGGGTCGCGGACGCGTCGGCCCGACAGATCGACAACCCGCGGGAGCCGGAGGTGGACTGGCGGCAGGGATATGGCTTCCAGCTGTGGCGGTCGCGGCACGGCTACCGGGGCGACGGCGCGTTCGGCCAGTTCATGGTCGTGCTGCCCGAGCAAGACGCCGTGGTGGCGATGTTCTCGTGCACGCAGGACATGCAAGCCATCCTCGACCTGATGTGGGAGCACCTCCTCCCGGCCATGGCCGGCGACGCGTCGTCACCCTCACCAGCCGACACGGAGCTCGCGGAGCGGTTGGCGCGCTTGTCGTTGCCGACCGCGGCCGAGCGTTGCGGGGGTGAGGCACCCGAGGTGCCGCCCATGACGTTCGCGCCTGGCCCGTCGAGTCCGACGTCGCACCACACCGTGTCGGGCATCGAGACCGCCGAAGGGCGGATGATCCTCCGCGAGGGAGACCGCTCGATCGAGGTGCCTCTGACCGAAGCGTGGACGATCGTCGCTCCCTCGATGGCGGCAAGTGCCGCGCGGCTCGATGACGGCCGAGTCGTCGTGGATGTTGTGTTCCTGGCCACGCCGCATCGGCTGGAGGTCGAGCTCGACCCCGCGACCGCCACGTTCACCACGCGGTGGCCGCTCGTCCCGCTCTTCGGCGGCGGCATCCAGCACCCGCTCGATGGGATGCACGCGCCTGCCGACTGAGCCATCCCGAGGTCGACTCCGCCGCGGGGTTCAGGCCGATGCGTCTCGCGCCGGGATGCCGGCCCGAAGCTGACCCTCGACACTCGCGAAGTCGTGCGCGCTGAGCCACAAGCGCAGGAGGTGGCGCCGCTCGCTGAGCGCGTCGTGGTCCTCGTACGCCTCACGAGAGTGGAGGATCTTCGCGTTGTTCAGCAGCTGCACGTCACCAGGCTGGAAGTCCATCTGGACGTGGAAGCACGGGTCGTTGGCGATGGTCTCGATCATCCCGAGGGCGTCGAGCTGGTCGGGTGTGAGCCGGGGGACGTCAGGGTGACGTTGGGCGTCGCGGATGTACCACCCGATGTAGAAGACGCGGGGCGAGCCATCGACGTCGTTGAGCACCGGCATCGGGAAGGCGGGGGCCTCGCCGTCGGCTTGCTCGCCGTTGCGGTCCCACCAGAGCGGTTCGTAGAGCACGTCGAGGAGATCGGGCCGACGCCGGAGGATCTCGTTGTAGACGGCGTAGCTGCTGGCGAGCCGGCTCTCCCCGCCTGCCGCCGATTCGTGGAGGCAGAGGAGTCCGATGATGTCAGCGCCGTCGGTGTGGAAGTCCTGGCGCTCGCGGGTGCGGTAGAGGCGCACCTCAGGGCCCGTCCGTTCGACGCGCTCGTCTCGCACGTGGCCAAGGAGCGTGCCTTCGGCGTCCTGGCTGACCGGGGTGCCGAGGTGGAGGCCGAGCGCGAAGTACGCGAGCTCGACCTCCACGTCACTCAGCAGGTCAACTGGGAATCCCCGGACGAGCACGAAGCCGTGACCCTCGGCGAGGGTCCGTACCACCTCGCCGAGGGTGTCGCGGAGGGACGGCAGCTGCACGTCGTCGATCGAGATCGTGGCGATCGTGCGTCCGTTGCTGGCTGCCGCGCGAGCGACTCGGGCGATCTCGTCGCGTTGGTCGTCGCGGAGCTGGATCGTCCAGCCGGTTGGGTCAGCCAGATCGGCCGCGGTCCAGACGGCTGCCGCTTCGATCGGCGCGCGGTCGGCGTTGGCCGCGGCCATCAGCAGCAGCGGGCCTCGGCCTCCGGCACCGATGCGCAGCACAGCGAGTCACCGGTCTGGTCGTCGACCTTGACCGAGCTCTCGCCGAAGGCGTCGCTGTCGGCGAGAACGGTGTAGATCTCCCAGGCTCCGTCGGGGCCGTCGACCCAGACCTTGTCCTGCTTGGCGAAGCAACAGGTGCCGGACTCCTCGAGCGAGTCGACGCCTTCCTCAGCGAGGCGGTTCTGGTGGGCCCACACGGCATCGCTGTCCTCGACTTCGACACCGAGGTGGTTCAGGCGGGCGGCGGCGCCGGCCTTCTCGAAGAGCACGAGCTTGAGGGGCGGGTCCGCGATCGGCGAAGTTGGCGTACCCGGGCTTGCGCTTCGCCGGCTCGGTGGCGAAGAGCTTGGAGTAGAAGGTGACGGCATCGTCGATGTCAGGGACGTTGAGCGCGAGCTGGACACGGGACACGTTGGTGGCCTCCGGGGTGGTTCGTATGGACAGTCGTCAATGTATCGACATCTGTCGATACATTGCAAGGGGTTGCCTGAGCGCGATGGCAAGGCTCTACGCGGGCGCCCGACGGAAGCTCCTGAACGAGGCCAACCGCGACCAGGTCACCACACTCGTAGCGTGCAGCACGCGGCGCCGGCGTGCGGGCGCCGATGAGTTCTCGGCGAGTCGCCCGTCCGACCTGCAACCTCTCCGTCACAACCCAGGAGCAACCAACCCCATGGCCACGATCAAGGCGAGCCTCTTCACAGCGCTGGACGGTGTCGTCGACCCGGCGGTCGGCAACTGGCACTTCCCGTACTTCAACGAAGAGATGGGCGCGGCCGTGGGCGAGACCCACGAAGCCGACGTCATGCTCTTCGGCCGGGTCACCTACGACAGCTTCGCCGGCGCGTGGCCTGACCGTGAGGCCGCCGGTGAGGACGATGCCGAGTTCGCAAAGAAGCTCGGCGACCTGCGGAAGATCGTCGTCTCCGGGAGCCCGATGGAGTTCTCGTGGCGCAACTCCGAGCAGCTGGAAGGCGACCTCGTCGAGGCAGTGACCGCGCTCAAGGCCGACCCGTCCATCCGGCAGATCGCCCTGAGCGGGTCCACCTCCGTCGTGCGCCAGCTGCTCCAGGCTGGGCTCCTCGACGAGCTGAACCTGTTCGTGCACCCAGCCACTGCTGGCGGCGGCCTCCGTCTGTTCGAGGACGACACACCCGCGCAGCATCTGAAGCTCCTGTCGGCGACGCCCTTTGCGACCGGCGTCGTGCACCTCGTCTACGCCCCGGACCCGAGCCCGCCCACCGGCGACTACGACTCAGCCAAGGGCAACCTCTCCTCGGACTGACGGGTCGAGGGCCAGGACCCAGGAAGCCCCTGCTCGACAGGGCCTTCCGGTCGGCACGGCCGACCTAGTGGTGTCTGGTCCTGGCGGCGGCAAGGACGGTGGCTGCAACGAGTCGGTGGCCGGTCGCCGAAGGGTGGAGCGGGTCACACGAGCCATCGGGGAGCGAGACGAGCAGCCCCGCGGAACACAGATCGCCGTGGTGCAGCCGCGCATACCGGTCGAACACGACGGCTGCGTCCGCGAATGCGACATGCGATCGGCGCGCGGCCTGCTCGATGGCCCCGTTCACACGGCGCAGCGATGCTTCGAAGTCCGGCACGAGGTGGTAGCCCACGAGCACAACCTGACCGCGATAGCCGGCAGCACGGAGCTGCATCGTGACCTGGCGCAGGCTCGCCGTGACCCTTGGCAGCGTCTCAGCCAGGCACTGTTGTGGGTCGGGGCTGTCGAACTCGCACAGCGCCCAGTCGTTGCCGCCACCCTGGATCGAGATCAACGACGGCGGAGTGGCCGATCGAACGGCGTCGAGCGCAGCGTCCAGCTGGGTCCCTGTGTAGTCGGCATGCAACACGTTGATGCCTTCCTCGCGGGCCCAGTCACGGAAGTCGAAACAGCCGTTGTCGATCGCATCGCGCGAGATGAGCGCCTGCGCCGTCTGCCCAGGGCACGCGAGGTTCGTCGTCTGCAGGCGGGTCCATCGCCCGATGACCTCCGGATATCCGACAAAGCGCTCCGGGACCCACGGATCCTCGAGCAATGGCGAGAAACCGAACGCCAGCGAATCCCCGAGCGCCAGGTAACCCCGCCCGACCTCGTCGCCTCGATTCGCGCTCGCGTTCGCGCTCGCAGCGCCGCCGGACATGCAGATGGCGATTGTCACCAGTCCGGCGACGGCCGACCGTAGGAAGATGCGGAAGTTGCTCATTGCGATGCCTCCCCTAGACCGCTTGCCCGTTCGGACGAGCCACCCACGAGCGTGGCGCTGTGCAAGCGGCGCGACAAGGGTGACAGCCCCACCACAGGCCGGGGGTGCTGGCACTCGGACCACGGAGTGCGCTCGCTCGCGCGCCCTCGAGCAGGTCCGCCCCGACCGGCGACGCCGGGGCCGCAGATCGGCACCGCTCTGCGCGAGCCTTCTCACTCGCGGGCGAGGACCGTGGCCAACGCGCGACGCAGGGCCAGGTCACGGGGGTCGCCTTGCAGCTCCATGCCCATCTTGTCCGTCACGTAGCCATAGCCGAGGCGCACCGCTGGGTCAGCGAATCCCATCGAGCCGCCGGCCCCCGGTGCTCCGAAGGCGGCCTCGGAGCCGAAGTCGATCGAGCTCGCTGGGCTTCATGAAGCCCAGCGAGAACTTGGTCGGTGCTCGGAAGCACTCGTCGTAGTAACCCATGCGCGCGGGCGTCGCCGGCGCGGCGAGGGCCGCGAGCGTCTCCGTCCGCAACCCAAGCGGTCCGCCGGCCGCGGCGAAGGCACCATAGGCAGTGGCGATGGCTCGAGCGGTCGCGACGGCGGCCCCGGAGGGGACCTCGACCTCCCGCACGACGACGTGCTCGGGGTCGACGTAGAAGCTGGTGCCGGGGTTGGCCACCAGCGACCGGTGCAGCACCGAGCGGGGCCGCATGGCGTCGATCGTCAAGCTGAGCGGCATCGAAGCCAGCCGGGCCCACAACCTCGGCGGGACCAGGGCGGCGAGCCGATCGTCGGGGACCGAGGACGGCGTGCCGATGTACACCTCATCCCCGACACCCAGCGGGGTGGCGATGTCCTCGTGGAGCACCTGCCCAATGGTGCGATGGCCAGGGTCAATGCGCCGCACCAGCTCGTTCTCGTAGGTGGTCGGCCGGGTGCTCCACGCGGACCGTGTCTCGATGACCGAGTCGGGAGCTGATCGTGGCGATTGGCAGGCCGCCGTCACCGAGGACGGTCGCGGCGAAGTGGCGAAGGTCGTGCTGGCGCACGGTCGACAGTCCGAGCCGCTGCCGAGTCGGCCGAAGCGGTTGGTGCAGACGTCGGGGCGCCAGGGCCGGGACTCGAGGTCGATCTTGCTACTGGATGAGTCCTCGCATGGCGTCCTCCTGGGGCAATACGCCCTTCGGGAATGCCAATGGAGTGCCAGAACGTCGGGGAGCTACTGCCCGGAGGAGTTCCCAGGCCTCTGACCTGGGACTTCAGCGCGCTCGGAGGGACTCGAACCCCCAACCTTCTGATCCGTAGTCAGATGCTCTCTCCAATTGAGCTACGAGCGCTGGAGACGCCTCGGTTCCGCAGAGCCGAGGGAGCGACATCCTAGGGGACCTCGGAGGTCGGGTGGAAAGCGAACCGGCGCCTGAGGACTTCCGGCCCTGGTCTGCGCGGGATCGGTCCGCGAGGCTCGCTTCGTGGAACCATCGTCAGCGCAGTGGCAGATCGTGGTGGGCATCGACGGATCGGAGGGTGGGCGTCATGCGCTGACATGGGCGCGTGACGAGGCGGTGCTGCGGGGTGCGTCCCTCGACGTGGTGCACGTGTGGGCGCCCCCGTCGCCTGTGTCCGAGGTCTCGGCCATGGCCAGCTTCACGGACGAGCCGGCCTACGAGAAGGCAGCACGGGACCTGGTGGCGGCGGCGGCCGACGGCCTTGCCCTCGATCCGAAGAGCCCGAGTTCCGTGGCGACCCGTGCGGAGCGGGGCTATCCGCCTTCCGCGGTGCTCCTCGACCAGGCGACCGTCGCCGACCTCCTGGTCGTGGGCACGCGCGGCCACGGTGGGTTCGCCGGGCTCCTGCTCGGCTCCACCAGCCAACAGGTCGTGCACCACGCCCGGAGACCGGTCGCGGTCGTGCCTCCCACTGCACCCCTGCCGGGTCAGGGCGACGTCGTCGTGGGCGTCGACGGCTCCGAGGGCGCCGCGCACGCGCTGCGCTGGGCCGTCGACGAGGCGGCCGCCCGGGGGGCTCGGCTGTCGGTCGTCCACGGGTGGTGGACGCCCTATCCCATCCCGCCGGGCGGTCTCGGGCTCGCGCCCGCTGAGCCTGAGCAGTTCACCCAGCAGAGCGAGAAGCTGATGCGCGAGATGATCGACGATGCCGTCGCCCACGCAGGCCGCCACCCGGCCGCCATCGAGCTGCTCCCCGTCCAGGAGCCCGCCGCGCCGGCCCTGCTCGGCCGGGCCAAGGACGCCGACCTCCTCGTGGTGGGCAGTCGCGGCCGGGGCGGCTTCACCGGCCTCCTCCTGGGCTCGACGAGCCAGCAGTGCGTCCACCACTCGACCTGCGCGGTGGTCGTCGTCCCGAACCCCGGTTGACCGATCTCGTCAGGACGAGACCGTGAGGACCGCGGCACCCGTCACGCGATCCCGAGCCAGGTCCTCCAGCGCGACGTCGGCATGCTCCAGGGCGTAGGCGGTCGTCTCCACTCGGATCCCGATGCGGGCCGCGGTGGCCAGCAGGTCCTCGCCGTCCTGGCGGGTGTTGGCCGTCACGCTGCGGAGCTGTCGCTCCTGGAACAGGTGGTCCTGGTAGTGCAGGGGCGGGATGTCGGTCAGGTGGATCCCGGCGATGGCGAGGGTGCCGCCTCGATCGAGGGACGCCAGCGCCACGGGCACGATCTCGCCCGCCGGCGCGAACACGATGGCGGCGTCGAGCGGCTCCGGCGGCGCGTCGAACGTGTCACCCGCCGACGACGCACCGAGCTCGAGCGCCAGGCGGCGGGCGTCCGGCGATCGGGTCAGCACGTGGACGCTCGCGCCCTCGGCCAGCGCGACCTGCGCGGCCAGGTGGGCTGACGCGCCGAACCCGTAGATGCCCAGTCGACCGCCCGGCGGCAGCGCCGCCCGGCGCAGCGCGCGGAAGCCGATGATGCCGGCGCACAGGAGCGGGGCGGCCTCCTCGTCGGAGAAGCGGTCGGGCACGGCGTAGGCGAAGCGCTCGTCGACCACCGCCAGCTCGGCGTACCCGCCGTCGTCGTCCCAGCCGGTGAAGCGGGGGGCCAGGCACAGGTTCTCGGCGCCGCGGGTGCAGAACCGGCATGCACCGCAGGTGTGACGCAACCAGGCGATCCCCACACGATCGCCCACCGCGAACCGCGCCGCCCCAGGGCCGAGCTGATCGACGACGCCGACCACCTCATGGCCGAGCACGACGCCTGGTCGCCGGGGCGCCAGGTCGCCCTCGGCGAGGTGCAGGTCCGTGCGGCACACGCCGCAGGTCCGCACCTGCACGCGGAGCTCGCCGGGGCCCGGTGACGGAGCGGGGCGGTCCACCAGCTCCAGCGGGCCGGAGCCGATCGGCCCTGGCCTACGGACGACCCAGCCCCTCACGGCGGTCCACCGTCGTGGACGACGGCGCCGGCCACGACGGTGGCGACGAGGTGCAGGTCGTCGGTGAGCAGCACCAGGTCGGCGCGGGCCCCGGGTGCGAGCACGCCACGCACCGTGTCCCCGAGCACGGCCGCCGGCGCCGTCGACGCCGCGTGCAACGCCGCCTCCTGCGGACAACCGCTGTAGGCCACGAGGTTCCGCACGCCCTGGTCCATGGCGAGGTTGCTCCCCGCCAGCGTGCCGTCGGCCAGACGGACACCGTCGTCGTCGATCGTGACCTCGGCGCCGCCGAGCGCCTGGCGACCGGGCGGCATCCCGAGCGCGCCGACCGCGTCCGTCACGATCGTGAGCCGTGACCCGAGGGCCCGCTGCGCCAACGCGACGACGAGCGGGTGCACGTGGATGCCGTCGGGGATCAAGCCGACGCGGACTCGCTCATCGGCCAGCGCAACACCGGCCAGGCCCGGCTCTCGATGGTGCATCGGTGCCATGGCGTTGAACAGGTGGGTCACCCAGCTCGCCCCGGCATCGACAGCGGCCGACGCCCGGGCCGCGGTGGCGGGCGTATGGCCGAGCGACACGACCACACCCCGGGCGACGAGCGCCTCGATCACCTCCAGGGCGCCAGGAAGGTCAGGGGACAGGGTGACGAGCGCGACGCCTCCGTCACGGCGCCAGCCCTCGATCGCGGCCAGCGTCGGCGGTCGCAGGAGCGCGTCGGGATGCGCACCCCGCTTCTCGGGCGACAGGAAGGGCCCCTCGAGGTGGAGGCCCAGCGGTACGGCGCCCCTCCACCTGTCGGGTGGACCCTCCGCCAGCGCGGTGAGCGCTCGATCGACGACGCCCTCCGGCGTGGTGACGATGGTGGGCAACCACGCGGTCACCCCGTATCGGGGCAGCGCGGCCCCGAGCTCCCAGAGCCGCTCGGGCTCGCTCGCCAGGTCGATGCCCAGTCCCCCGTTGCACTGCAGGTCCACGTACCCCGGGGCCACGAGGAGCCCGCCAGCGTCGAGCACCGCAGGATCCGGTCCGACGGCGGACGCCGGCGCGAGGACGCCGTCGATCGAGGCGAGGTCGGTCGACCGGAGCGCCCCGTCGATGAGCGCCCTGCCCCCGCGAACGACCAGGTCCGTCATGACCGCAGTCTCGCGGGTCTCCCGCCGAAGCGGCGCCGCCGCCCATTGCCATCGCCGAAGGGTGGGCGCATGCTCGGGGGGAGCGGCTCAGCAGTAGTGGAGGTTGCGATGTTCGTACAGCTGTTGGAGGGACGGACGACAGACGCCGCGGGCCTGGAGCGCCAGGGCGAGCGGTGGCAAGAGGAGCTACGGCCTGGGGCCAAGGGCTTCCTGGGGGTGACATCCGGCGTGGCCGACGACGGGCGAGCGATCACCATCGTGCGGTTCGAGTCCGAGGAGGCTGCCCGGGCCAACAGCGAGCGGCCCGAGCAGGGGGCCTGGTGGGCCGACACCGCGAAGTTCTACGAGGGTGACGTCGACTTCACCGAGTCGTCTGACGTCACCGAGTTCCTACGAGGTGGCTCCGACGATGCGGGGTTCGTGCAGATCATGAAGACGGCCGGGGTCGATCGCGCAACCGTCGAGCGGCTCGACGGCACCCTGGAGCAGGTTGCCGCGGCCCGGCCCGATCTGATCGGGGGGCTCCGGATCTGGACCGGCCCGGACCGCTACGTGGAGGCCGCCTACTTCACGAGCGAAGCTGAAGCGCGCGCCGGCGAGCAGGTCGAGATGCCGGAGGAGATCCAGGCCGCCATGGCCGAATTCCAGGAGATCATGGCCAAGACCGAGTTCATCGATCTCCGCAACCCGCAGCTGCACTGAGGCGATCCGTCAGCGGAGCGCGGTCTCCTCGACGGTGACCGGCACGCCGACCGCCAGGTTCCAGACCCATCCCACCCCGTAGCCGAGGGCGGCCCCCGCGACCACGTCCAGCGGGAAGTGCGCGCCGACGTGGACGCGCGCCAGCGCGACCGTGCCCGCGAGCGCGTAGGCGACGACACGTTGTGGGCGGCGGAGGTAGGGCGACACGACGGCCGCCAGCGCGAAGGCGACGGTGGCGTGCCCAGAGAGGAAGCCCAGCCCGTCGTCGGGAGCACCGGCCCGGAGATCGAGGTCCGTGAGCATCGTGATCGGGCGAGCCCGATCGACGAGCTCCTTGATCATGTGCGCGAACCACCAGCCGGCGATGCCGGCGGCGATCGCACCCACGGTCGGCCGCCAACGTCCCCACGCGAGCCACGAGACCGCGGCCACCACCCCCGGCGCCAGGAGCGTCCCGAGCTGCATCGGCGCCCACAGCACGGGTCCGAGCCAGTCGGGCAGGTCGTAGACGGCCCGGAACAGCGACTCCTCCCACTCGGGGAGGCCGTTCAGCGCGACGAGGGTGCAGACGACGATGACCCCGCCCGCCGCACCGAGGCGCACGCCCCAGCGGTCCGGCGTCCGCGTGTACGCCTCCATGCGGGGAGTCTCGCACCCAGCCAGCGCGGCACCGCCCGGCGACGAGCACCGGGCGGATCAGCGGAGCGGGTGGGATTTGAACCCACGGAGGAGTTGCCCCCTCACATCCTTAGCAGGGATGCGCCTTCAACCGGACTCGGCCACCGCTCCAGGGTGGACGGATGAGGATACCCACGCGGAGCGGGTGGGATTCGAACCCACGGACCCTTGCGGGTCGACGACTTTCAAGGCCGTTGCCTTCGTCCACTCGGCCACCGCTCCTCGAGCGACGTTACTCAGGAGGTGAGCTTGGCCTTCTGGTCTTTGATCCAAGTGTCCGCGATCCGCCACGCCTCCTCGGCCTCACGACGGACCGCGGGGCCGTGGGCGCCGGCGGCCGGATAGCTTCCGAGGAACTTGATGTCCTCCACCTTGGAGCGAACGTCGCGCAGGCAGTCGGCCACCAGCTCGTCGCTGAGGTGCCCCTCGAGGTCGATGATGAAGCAGTAGTCGCCGAGGCCCTTCTTGGTGGGCCGCGACTCGAGCTTCACGAGGTTGATGGCCCGGGCGGCGAACTCCTGGAGGATGGCGAGCAGCGAGCCGGGCCGGTCCGTGCGCTGGAACACGACGATGGTCGTCTTGTCGTGCCCCGTGGCTGGCGGAACCGTGTCCCGCGCGACGAGCACGAAGCGCGTCGTGTTCTCGGGATGATCCTCGATGTCGTTGGCGAGGACGTCGAGGCCGTAGATCTTGGCGGCCAGCGAGGGGGCGACGGCTGCTGACACCCCGTCGGCCTCCTCGGCCACCAGCAAGGCAGCCTCGGCGTTGGAGTTCGCGGCCACCATCTCGACGCCGGGGAGCTGCGTTGCCAGCCAGGTGCGGCACTGGCCCGCCGCCACCGGAAAGGTCGAGCACGCGCTTGATGTCGGCCGTCGTGACGCCCGGGGGCGCCATGAGGTTGAGCTGGATGCCCAGCTCCACTTCACGTTGGATGAGCAGGTCGTGCTCGAAGGCCAGCGCGTCGATCGTCACGTTCACGGTGCCCTCGATCGAGTTCTCGATGCCGACGAAGCCCAGGTCGATGTCGCCGTCGTCTGCGGCCGCCAGGACCTCCGCGATCGTGGCCATCGGCACGAGCTCCTCGGCGGCGAGATCCGGCTCCCCCAGGAGCGCCTGCTCCGTGAAGGTGCCCTCGGGACCGAGGAAGCCGATGCGACGACGCGCTGTCGGTGCGGCGTCGTCGGTCACGAGGCGCAATGCTACTGGTGTGGACGAAGCGGCCCTGGTGCGATTGATGGACGCGGTGCGCTCGGGTGACGTGCACCCCGACGACGCCGTGGCCGAGCTGCGCCGCCTGCCCTTCGCCGATCTGGGGTTCGCGCGTGTCGATCACCACCGCGCACTGCGCCAGGGACTGCCCGAGGCCGTGTACGGGCCGGGCAAGACACCCGACCACGCCGCCGCGATCGTGGCGGAGCTGCTCGACGCGGGTGCCTCACCCGTGCTGCTCACCCGGGCCACCGACGAGCAGGCGGCCGCCTCGCTCGCCCGCAGCCCGGACGGCGTGCAGCACGGCGCCATGGTCGTGTGGCGACCGTCGGCTCCCCGGCCCGAGCGCGTGATCATCGCGGCGGCCGGCACCGCCGACCTCCCGGTGGCCGACGAGGCTGCCACCGTGCTCTCTGCCCTCGGCATCGAGCCGGTCCGCCTCACCGACGTCGGGGTCGCCGGGGTGCACCGCCTCCTCGCCGAGGCCGACGTGCTGGCGGGCGCCGACGCGGTCGTCGTGGTGGCCGGCATGGAGGGCGCGCTGCCCAGCCTCGTGGGCGGCCTCACACCGGCGCCCGTCGTCGCCGTGCCCACCAGCGTCGGCTACGGCGCCAGCCTCGAGGGCGTCACCGCGCTGCTGGGCATGCTCGCATCCTGCGCGGCCGGGCTCACGGTCGTCGGGATCGACAACGGCTACGGCGCCGCCTGCGCCGTGCTGCGGATGCTCAAGTGAGCGCCACCACCCGGTCTGGCGTTGTCCGGGCTGTCCCCGTCGACTCGAGCAACGCCAGATCTCGAGGTCTGCGGGTGGGTCGGTGACGCGGATCGCCTGGTTCCACTGCTTCTCGGGGATCGCCGGGGACATGGCCCTGGGGTCGCTGCTCGACGCCGGGGCCGACGTCGACGAGGTGCGCTCGATGGTCGAGCGGCTGCCGGTGCGCGGCTGGCGGCTCGAGGCCGAACCGGTGCTGCGCTGCGGCATCGCGGCCACCAAGGTCCACGTCCAGGTCGAGGACACCACCGTCGTGCGCACGGCCTCCCACATCGCCGCGCTCGTGGAGGAGGCCCGGCTGCCCGAGCGGGTCCGCCGCCGGGCGCTGGCGGTCTTCAGCGCGCTGGCCGAGGCCGAGGGGCACCTCCACCGCCGGCCGCCCGAGCAGGTGCACTTCCACGAGGTGGGCGGCCTCGACGCCATCGTCGACGTGGTCGGCACCTGCGCCGCCCTCGAGGTGCTGGAGATCGACGCGGTCCACTCGTCGGTCGTGGTCACCGGCACGGGCATGATCCGCGCCGCGCACGGCTTGCTCCCGAACCCGGCCCCTGCCGTCGTGGAGCTGCTGCCGCCGCGGCGCACCGACCCGCGGGCTCGACCTCGGCGTCGAGCTGACGACGCCCACCGGTGCCGCGCTCGCTCGCCGCACTGGCGTCCGGCTTCGGGCCGCTGCCTGCCGATGACCATCGACCGGAGCGGCTTCGGCGCCGGCAGCCGCGATCTCGACGATCAACCCAACGTCACGCAGGTGGTGATCGGCACGCCGAGCGAAGCGGTGCTCGGCGGCCAGCCCGTGGTCGTGCTCGAGGTCAACGTCGACGACGCCACCGGTGAGACGCTCGCCCACACGATCAGCCGCGCTGCTCGCCGCCGGAGCCCACGACGCGTGGATCACGCCGATCCTCATGAAGAAGGGCCGGCCCGCCTACACGGTGTCCGCCCTCGCCGACGTGGCCCTGAGCGCCCAGGTGGCGGAGGTCCTCGCCAGCGAGACCGGGTCGCTCGGCGTGCGCGGCGCCACCATCGACCGGTGGCCGGCGGCGCGGCGGTCGGACACCGTCGACGTGGCCGGCTACCCCGTGCGCGTGAAGGTGAGCCCGGGCCGCGTGAAGGTCGAGCACGACGACGCCGCCCGCGTCGCGCAGCGGGCCGGCCTGCCCCTGCGGGACGTGCTGTCGCTGGCCGAGGAGGCCGGACGGAGGACGCTGCGCGTCGTCCCCGAGCCGCGGGCCGAGTCCAACGCGCCCGAGCACAAGCACCCCGACGACCACGACGACCTCGCCTGACCGATGCCCGTACCGCCCGAGACGTGTGAGGGGTGCCGGTTCGACGGAGCGCAGTACGACCTGCCGGACACGCTCGGCACCCTTCACGCGCTGCCCCCGATGTGGGAGGAGACGATCGAGGGCATCGTGCCGAGGGTCCTCGCGAGCCGCCCGGCGCCCGGTGTGTGGTCGGCCGCCGAGTACCTCGCGCACAGTGCCGATGTCGTCGCGACCATGGGCCGGATGCTCCACGCCACGCTCACCGCCGACGACCCCGAGCTCCCCGACCCCCCGCTGGAAGCGGCCCCGACTCCTGAGGCAGTGGAGGTGGCCCTCGCCCGCTTCGAGGCCAACGTGCAACGGCTGCACGACAAGGCCGCGTCCCTCGACGGGTCGGACGACGTCCGGTGGGCCCGCACCGCGCGAGCTGGTGACCACGTGGTGGACGCCGCGTGGATCGTTCGTCACGCCGTCCACGACGCGACCCACCACCTGAGCGACGTCGGACGCGGCATCCACCTGCTCGGCGCCGGCGCCCCCACGCAAGAGGGCAGGGTCGCGCAGCTCAACGTGTCGAACGGGGGGGTGCCGAAGCGGCCCGTCGAGGTGGCCGAGGTCGGCGACCGCGGCCTGGTGGGGGACCGCCAGGAGGCCCGGCAGCACCACGGCCGCCCGCTGCAGGCGCTCTGCCTGTGGTCCGCCGACGTGATCGACGCGCTGCGGGTCGAAGGCCACCCGATCGAGCCGGGCCTGGCGGGCGAGAACATCACGATCTCCGGGATCGACTGGGCCAGCATCCAGCCCGGCACCCAGCTGCTCATCGGCGACGTGCTGGCAGAGATCTCGGCGTGGTCCACGCCCTGCGTGAAGAATGCCCCCTGGTTCCTGGACCGCGACTTCAACCGGATGAACCACGACCGCCACCCCGGTTGGAGCCGCGCCTACGCCTGGGTCCGCGAGCCCGGCACGGTCCGCCAGGGCGACAAGGTCATCGTCGAGCCCTAGCGCGTCAAGGGGGGCTCCGCCCCCCTTCGCACAACCCCCCGCCTCGCTCTCCGCCGCCGGTCGGCGCGGAGGGAGCCGTTCAGCTGTCTGTCGCCGGTTCGGGGCGGGAGCGGAGGGCTCGCCAGAGGGCGCGGTAGCTGGGATACGTGAGCTCGGGGGTGACGTACCCGGCCGCTTCCAGCTCGGCGTGGAGCTTCGGCAGGTTGCGCCACGGCACGCCCATGTCGACGTGGTGGGCGAGGTGCCAGCCGGTGTTGAGCGGCACGATCCAGGAAGCGGGGGAGCCAGCTCTGACGCACGTGGTGCGTGGTCTGGCGGCGGTCCTTCGAGCGCGTCATCCCGCCGTGCTCGGCGATCGACCGCAAGCCGGTTGATCACCCGCCACGACGTCAGCCACGGGCCGAGCCAGAGCAGCGGGTAGAGCCACCAGCGCCCGACGAGGATGGCCGCCACGATCAGCGGCACCTGGGCCAGGAGGATCCGCGTCGAGACGGGCGCGGCCGTCGGGCTCTTGAGCGACTGCAGCAGGCCCTTGAGGTTCTTCCACCCGGAGGTGCCGCGGGCGTCGCGCCACAGCTTCCGGCGGAAGCTGGCCTCGGTGATCGGGATAGCCGTTGTAGAGGTTCAGGTCGGGCTCGTTCGGCCCGAACTCGTCCTTGTGGTGGGCGAAGTGGCCCCGCCGGTAGCTCTCGAGCGGCACGAAGGACGGGTACGCCACGAGCCAACGGCCCACGGCGTCGTTCCACCGCTTGTTCGTGAAGAGCAGCTTGTGGGCGGCCTCGTGACCGAGGATCGCGAAGCGGGCGAAGGCGGGGCCCATGAGCACGAAGGCGGCGGCGTACGCAAGCGGATGGCCGATCCACACGGCGAGGCCGATGGTGCCGAGCGCCTGCGCCCACGTGGCGACCACGGTGCCGACGTTGCGCAGGTCGTCGATCTTCCGCAGCTCCACCCGCAGCTCGGGCACGGGCATGCCCGTGACGGTGAGTCGGTCGGTGGGCAGGACGTCCGTGAGGAGCTCGTCGGGTGGGAGCATCGTCGGACGGGCATCCAGCACGCTGACCATGCACATACCTTACACTCCCGCGACACATGTCGACAACACGTAATACTCCGCTCACGGCCCGGTCCGTGCTGGCCTCCGTGCTCCTCGGCACCGACCCCCCGTGGCTGCCGACACCCCTGCTCGTCCGGACGACGGCGCTGTTCGGCATCAGCGAGGGCAGCACTCGGACGGCCCTGTCGCGCTTGGTCACCGCCGGCGACGCGCGGGCGGAGGACGGCGGCTACCGGCTCGCCGGCCGGCTCGTGGCCCGCCAGCAGCGCCAGACCGCCAGCCGTCGCGCCGAGACCCGACGCTGGGGCGGCACCTGGGAGCTCGCCACCGTGGAAGGCGACGCCCGCCGCGCCCCTGCCGACCGGGCTGCGCTGCGGGAGGCGCTCCGGGCGCTGCGGCTGGTCGCGCTGCGCGAGGGCGTCTGGGCCCGGCCCGACAACCTCGACCCGGACCGGTCGCCCGAGGCCACCGCCGCCGTAGCGCGCTGGTGCGTCCGTTGGCGGGGCGCCCGGCCGGACCCGACGCCGGATGTCTCGAGCCTCTTCGGCGTCACGGCGTGGTCCGCGACCGCGCGCGCTCGGCGCGACGAGATGGCGGCGCTGCTGCGCCCGCTCGAGCGCGGGGAGACCTCCGCCCTCGCCGAGGGGTTCGTCATCTCGGCCGCGGTCCTTCGCCACCTGCAGGCCGACCCGCTCCTGCCCGAGCCGCTCCTTCCGCCGCGCTGGCCGGGCGCGGCCCTCCGGTCCGAGTACGACCGGTACGACGCGGCCTACCGAAGCACCCTTCGCGCCTGGTTCCGCGCCGCCAGCTGACCCGAGCGCCGCGACCTCCTGCGAGGTCATAGGTCCCGTCCGACCGGTCTCGAGGTCCTGAGCCCTGCATGCGGGACGCATGACCTCGACCGGGCGTCCGCGGGACCCATGACCTCGGGACAGCTAGCGCTGGCCGCGGTGGTGGCCCGCGCGGGTGGGAGCCGCCGGACCGCCGCCGCGCTGGTTCTGCGCAGGGTCGAAGCGGTTGACGATGTGGTGGTCGACGGCCGGCTGCGCCTTCGAGCCGGACTTGGTGCGCTCAGGGGGCTGGGTTCCCTTGGGTGTGACCCGACCGCCGGAGCGGGATGGCTTCTTCGCCATGATGATCCTCCTCTCGAGGATCGGCTGGCCCCGGGGCCAGGATGACTGCAACGGGCAAACGGCCATGCGAGGGCCGAGGGGTTCTGGAGCCGGCGGTGCCGGCGGGGTCGCAATCACGTGGACATGGGGACGACCGTACCCGGCGGCCTCCGCCCTCCCAAGGCACTTACGCCAGGTCGAGCAGGGCACCCAGGCTGCGGACGTGCAGGTGGTCCGTTGCGGTACACACCTCGAACGGGTCCATGTGCACGGTCTGGAGGCCGACGGCGGCGGCGCCGTCGACGTCGAAGTGGACGCTGTCACCGATGTGGAGGATCCGCTCCGGCGCCAGATGGAGCGCATCGATGGTCGCCTGGAACATACGAGCGTCGGGCTTGCCCACGCCGACGACCCCCGAGTCGGTGACCACCTCGACGCGCACCCCGGGGCCGTCACCGACCTGGACCCACTCGTGACGGGCGAGGTGGTCGGCGACGGTGCCGTCGCTGTTCGACGTCACCGCCAAGCGCATCGCGGCGTCGCCGAGCGCGCGCAGGCCGGCGCGCGATCCAGGTACGGGCTGGCACCACACCGGTGTCCGGAGACGGGCCGCGAGCAGGTCGTGGGCGCGCTGCCGGTCGTCGCTCCGGCACGGCGACCGCCGCGAGGAGCTCCCACAGGTAGTCGGTGAAGTCCTCCGGATCCGATGCCGCACGGTCCATGGCCGCCATGGCCAGGTAGTGGCCGACCCCGAAGCGACCGCGATCGTGCGCGATGCCGGCCTCGGTGAGCGTGCCGCCGAGCACGCCGTGGTCGGGGACCACCAGCACCCCGCCCACGTCGAGGCTGACCGCATCGAACTGCTGCGCCATAGGGTGCAGAGGATATGGATGACCGGTTGTACTTCCGCCAGCTCCTCGCCGGACGTGACTTCGCCCGCTCCGATCCGATCGCCCGGCAGATGGTGAACTTCGTCTACCTGATCGGCGACCGCCAGACGGGCGAGGCCATCGTCGTCGACCCCGCCTACGACATCCAGGGCCTGCTCGACGTGCTCGAGGCCGACGGCATGCGCCTCACCGGTGCGCTGGCCACCCACTACCACCCCGACCACATCGGCGGCTCGATGATGGGCCACCCGATCGACGGCATCGAGGAGCTCCTCGACCCTCGCTCCCGTTCCCATCCACGTGCAGGCCGACGAGGTTCCGTGGATCACCCGGGTCACCGACGTCGCCGAGACCGACCTCGTGGCGCACTCGAGCGGCGACCTCGTGCTGGTCGGTGAGATCCCGATCGAGCTGATCCACACGCCAGGGCACACGCCGGGGAGCCAGTGCTTCTACGTCGACGGCCGCCTGGTCAGCGGCGACACGCTGTTCCTCGAGGGCTGTGGTCGCACGGACCTGCCCGGGGGTGACCCCGCCGCGCTGTACGACAGCCTCACCCACAAGCTGGCCAAGGTGCCCGACGACTCGGTGCTGTTCCCGGGCCACCTGTACTCCGCGGAGCCGTCGGCCACGATGTCGGAGACCCGACGCTGGAACTACGTGTTCAAGCCGAGCTCCGAGGCCGAGTGGCTGGCCATGTTCGGGCGATGACGACCTTCGGTCTCGTCCACGGGGCGTGGCACAGCGCGGCGTGCTGGGACCCGACCGCCGCCGCGCTGCGCGCTCGCGGGCACTCAGTCATCGCGATGGACCTCCCGTGCAGCGATGCGGCGGCGGGGATCGAGGACTACGTCGACGTTGTGCTCGACGCGCTGGGCGACGCCCAGGACGTCGTGCTGGTGGCGCACTCGCTCGCAGGGCTCACCGCGTCGGTGGTGGCCGACCGGCGGCCGGTGCGAGAGCTGGTGCTCCTCGCCGCCCTGCTCCCCAAGCCCGGCGTGGCGATGTCCGACGACGTCGCCACCTTCGACGACATCTTCGTTCCCGACTGGGCGCGCGCTCAGCGCTCAGCATCTGATCAGCCAGCACGGCGCCACGACCTGGCCGGTCGACGCCGCCGCCGAGGTCCTGTACCACGACTGCGAGCCGGCGCTGGCTCTCTGGGCGGCTCGTCAGCTGCGCCCCCAGACATGGACCGTGACCAACCAGCCCAGCCCGTTGCGGGCGTACCCAGACGTCGAGACGCACGCCATCGTGTGCGCCGACGACCGGGTCCTCAACCCGGCGGCGTGTGCTCGGCTGGCCCAGGAGCGCTTCGGCGCGCGCGTCACGTGGCTCGACGGCGGTCACAGCCCGATGCTGGCCCGGCCCGAGGCGTTGGCCGACGCGCTCACACCCGATCTCGCATGAGCCGTGGCCGCTTCGGCCTCCTGCTCGGCCTGATCGTGGTCGTGGTGACGGCCGCCTCGTTCGTCGGGGTGCTCAGCCTCATCGACGACACGGACCCTGTCGGGAGCCCGGCGTCGAGCAGCACGACCACGACCGCCAGCACGACGACCACCACCGTGCCTGGGGCCATCGTCACGCCGACGTTCGTCGCCGTCGTGAGCTCCGAGGCCGACGAGGTGAGCGCGCAGCAGCTCCGTGACGAGCTGACCGAGAGCGGCTACGACGCCGGGGTGCTGCACTCCGACGACTACACGTCGCTGGAGCCTGGCTACTGGGTGGCCTACGTCGGTCCGTTCCCGGACGTCGCCGCCGCCGACGCCGCCAAGGACGACCTCATCAGGGCCGGCTACTCGGCCGCCTACACCCGTTGCGTCGGCACCGCCGAGGAGTGCTCCTAGACGCAAGACCCAAGACTGCTTCTGTGTGCGCAGGACATCGCCATGCGGTGCTGGGGGAACACAGAGGCAGTAGACATCGGGACGATGCTCGACCGGTGGGTGCCGCTCAGCCCGGTGTCGCCCACGCCGGTGCAGCCGATGGACCGCCTTGGTCGCGCACTCGGGCTCGAACCGGGTCGGCTGTGGGTCAAGCGCGACGACCTGACGGGGCTGGGCGGGGGCGGCAACAAGGTGCGCAAGCTCGAGCACCTCTGCGCCGATGCGCTCGCGCAGGACTGCGACGTGCTCGTGACCGGCGGCGGCCGGCAGTCGAACCACGTCCGGATGACCGCGGCGGCCGCGAACCACCTCGGCCTCGACTGCACGATCGTGCTGGGCTCGGATCCCGTCGAGGTGGCCACCGGCAACGTCGTGCTGGACCAGCTCCTCGGGCCTGAGATCGTCTGGGCCGGACCGCTCGACTACTACCCGCTCGAAGCCGCCATCGACGACGAGGCCGACCGCCTGCGGGCGAGCGGCCGTCGCCCCTACGCCATGCCGCTCGGCGGCGCCTCCACGATCGGACAGCTCGGATACGTGCGGGCGGCGCTGGAGCTGCGCGACCAGCTGCCCGACACCACGCTGATCGCCACGGCCGACGGCACCGGCGGCACCCACGCCGGCCTCGTCGCCGGCTGGGGCGACCACGACGCCGTGCTGGGCGTCGACGTGGGCACCCGGCCCGACCTCGACGAGGTGGTGCCACGGGAGGCGGCGGCCGCGGCCGCGCTCGCCGGCCGGCCCGTGCCGGTGGGCACCTGCGCGATCGACCACGACCGCTTCGGCGACGGCTACGGCGCCCCCACCCGGAGCTGTCGCGAGGCCCTCGACCTGTGCGCGCGCCACGAAGGTCTGCTGCTCGATCCCGTCTACTCGGGCAAGGGCATGGCCGGGCTCATCGCCGCCATCCGCGAGGACCGCGTGCCGCACGACGGCGTGATCGTCTTCGTCCACACCGGCGGGCTCCCTGCGCTGCTCACCCCCCGGTACACGGACTGGGTGGCAGAGTGGCCCTGATGCACGACCCGGCGGAGATCAGAGCGACCGTCGACGCCTACGTCGCGCTTCGCGCGCGCATCGAGGAGAGGGCGGCCACCTGGATCGACCTCGCCGACTTCTTCACGGACGATGCCGTCTACATCGACCCTGCCTGGGGCCGGATCCAGGGGATCGACGAGATCCGTGCGTTCCTCGTCGACAGCATGCGCGGTCTCGAGGACTGGCGCTTCCCGATCCGCTTCGCCGCGATCGAGGGCGATGACGTCGTCACCGTCTGGAGCCAGATCCTCCCGGGGTCATGTCACGACGGGCAGCCCTACCGGCAGACCGGCGTGTCGATCCTCCGCTACGCGGGCGACGGGCGGTTCTCCTACGAGGAGGACCTGCTCAACATGGCCCACGTGCTCGAGGACCTCGGCGCCAGCGGGTGGCGACCGGGCCCCGGCTTCACCGCTCCGCCAGCGAACCCCGACCGAACCACGGGCTGACGCCGTGCGCACGAAGGGTCGTCGCCGGCTCGACATGGTGGTGCTCGGCGCCGGTGCCGTCGCGGGTGGAGCCATCGTGGCCATCGGCGGGCTCGCCGGTGACCCTGAGCGCGTCACCCAGATGTGGGTCGGGGCCGAGCTGACGACCGAGGGCAGCACCCCGGTGGTGGAGGTCATCGACTACGACTTCGGGCTCGCGCTCGACAAGCACGGCATCTTCCGCGACATCCCAGGCCTCAGCGTCGACGCTCCCGTGCAGGTCCAATCCGACAGCGCCCCTGACGACATCGCCGAGCGCACGCCGATCTTCACGACGGGTTCGCCGGGCTCACGGCTCAAGATCGGCGATCCGAACACCACGATCACCGGACGGCACCGGTACCGGATCGACTACGCCCTTCCGCGGAGCGAGCTGCTCCCGAACGATGGCGAGACCGTCGAGTGGGACGCCGTCGGCACCGCCTGGGAGGTGCCGATCGGACGGGCCGAGATCCACATCGTCGCTCCCTGGCGGTTCCAGGGGGGCACCTGCAGCACCGGCGGGACCGGGGCCACCGGTGGCTGCACCCTGCACCAGGTCGAGCCCGGACACCTGGTGACGGTGGTGGACGACCTCGACGCCGGGGACGGCGTCACGATCGTCGCGACCCGCGCGGAGTCGATCGACGCGGCACCGGCCCTGCCGGCGCCGCCGGTCTCTGCCCCGCCTGATCCCGGCGTCGGCCTCGCGCTCCCGGCGCTGGCTGCCGTGACGACGGGGCTCGGGGCCGGGCTCGGGACCTCGAGGCTGGTGCGGCGCTCTGGTCGGGAGCGGGTCGGCACCGGCGGCGCCGCCGACGCGGCGTGGGCCGGTGGGGGCGGCCCGACGAGCGAGGTGCGGCTCGACGAGAGCGAGCTGGAGGGGATGGCCACCACCGACTTCGCACCCCCCGCCGAGCTCACGCCCGCCCAAGGGGGTCTGCTGCACGACGAGCAGGTGCGGCCCGAGCACAAGGTGGCCTGGCTGATCCAGGCCGCGATCGACGGCGCCATCGACCTCGTCGAGGAGGACGGGCGCGACATCAAGCTGGTGAAGAAGGGGACGCTTCCCGGGCCACTGGCCACCGCCTTCGGTGGCCGGGAGGAGGTCGAGCTCGGCTCCTACGACGCCACCTTCGCCTCGGGCTGGAGCCTCGTCGACTCGCAGCTCGACACGTGGGCCCGCGGCAGCGGCCTGTGGGACCCACAGGCCGATCGGCGCAAGACGAGGGTGCGGATCGTCGGTGCGCTGGTGATGGTGCTGGGCGCGGTCCTCGCGTTCGCGGGTGGCTACGCGTCGAACCGCTGGGGCTGGCCGGGGATCGGCCTCGTCGTGGTGGGTTCGCTCCTCGGTGGAGGCGGGTTCGCGGCGCTGGTCCGGGGCTGGGAGCTGCGGGTCCGCACGCCGCAGGGGTCGGGGCTCTGGCTGCGGGTCGAGTCGTTCCGGCGGTTCCTGCACGGCTCCGAGACGTTCCACGCCGAGGAGGCCGCCAAGCGGGGCGTGCTCCGCGAGTACACCGCCTGGGCCGTCGCCCTGGGCGAGATCGACCGGTGGGAGCGCGCCGTCGCCGGCTCGGCGATCATCCCCGCCGAGGCCGGGCTCGGCTACGTGCACATGGCCCCGATGCTCGCCCACTCGACGTCCTCGACGGCCACCGCGCCCTCCTCGAGCGGCGGTGGCGGTGGTGGGGGTTCCGTCGGCGGGGGCGGGGGCGGCGGCGGCGGCGGGAGCTGGTAGGACCGGGCTAGGTGTCGGGGCCGCCGAAGCGGGCCTCGAGCTCCGCCTTCTGCTCGTCGGTGACCTTGGTGAAGAGGACGGCCGGCACCGCGACGGGGTGGCCCGGCGCCAGCGCGATGAGCTCGTCGGCGATGGCGTCGCCACGTGGCCACGAGGCGGCGGTCGCCCCGAGGGCGGTCAGCACGGTGTCGGACGCCGCCGGGATGATCGGCGAGGCGAGGACCGCCAGCACGCGGACGACGTTGATCACCGTGCGGAAGATCACCGCCGCCGCGTCCGGGTCGGCCTTCACCACCTTCCAGGGCTCGCTCTGCTCCCAGTACGCGTTGGCGAGGGCCCAACCCCGTCGCAGGTCGTTGGCCGACTTCCGCAGCTCCTTCACCGCCATCAGGTCCGTGTAGGACCGGACAACCTCCCCGAGCTCGGCTTCGAGCCGGCGCTCGCGCTCGCCCGGAGCGCCGCCGGCGGGGACGACGGGGCCGTAGTGCTTCGCCGACAGCGTCAAGCAGCGGTTGACGAGGTTGCCGAACGAGTCGGCGAGGTCCTTGTTGACCGCGACCGTGAAGCCGTCCCACGTGAAGCTGGCATCGCTCGACTCGGGCGCGTTGGCGAACAGGTACCAGCGCCAGTAGTCGGCCGGGAAGGTGTCGAGGGCCTGGTCCATGAAGACCCCGCGGCCCTGGCTCGTGGAGAACTTGCCGCCGTAGTACGTGAGCCAGTTGAAGCCCTTGATCTGGTCGGCCCGCGTCCAGGGCTCACGGGAGCCGATCAGCGTGACGGGAAACGAGACCGTGTGGAACGGCACGTTGTCCTTGGCCATGAACTGCGTGTACTCGACGTCGTCGGCGTCGTACCACCAGCTGCGCCAGTCGCGGTGGTCGGCGTCGACGGCGGCCCACTCGGCGGTGGCGCCGATGTACTCGATCGGGGCATCGAACCAGACGTAGAAGACCTTGTCCTCGAAGCCAGGCCGATCGATCACGGGCACGCCCCAGTCGAGGTCACGGGTGATCCCGCGGTCGTGCAGACCCTCGGTGATCCACTTGCGGGCGATGGACAGGGTGAGCGCGGGCCACACCCCTGCGTGCTCCTCGATCCACGCGGCCACCTCGTCGACGAGCTTCGACTGCAGCAGGTAGAGGTGCTTGGTCTCGCGCACCTCGAGGTCGGTGCTGCCGGAGATGGCGGACCGCGGCTCGAGGAGGTCGGTGGGGTCGAGCACCCGGGTGCAGTTCTCGCACTGGTCGCCCCGCGCGTTCGTGTACCCGCAGTAGGGGCAGGTGCCGACGATGTAGCGGTCGGGCAGGAACCGTCCGTCGACCGGCGAGTACACCTGCTTGGTGGTTCGCTCCTCGAGGTAGCCCTCCTGCTCGAGCCGAGCCGCGAAGTGCTGCGTGAGCTCCCGGTTCTCGAGCGAGGAGCTGCGACCGAAGTGGTCCCAGCTGAGCTCGAAGCGCGCCGCGATGTCCCGCTGCACCTCGTGCTGGACGCGGCAGTACTCGGCGACCTCGAGCCCGGCCTCCTTGGCGGCCAGCTCGGCGGGCGTGCCGTGCTCGTCCGTGGCGCAGATGAACAGCACCTCCTCGCCCTGCAGCCGGAGGTAGCGCGCGTAGATGTCGGCCGGCAGCATCGACCCGACGAGGTTCCCCAGGTGCTTCACGCCGTTGATGTACGGCAGTGCGCTGGTGACGAGGTGCCGAGTCATGGGCTTCGCAGGCTACTGGCGCCCGTCAGCCGACCAGCGCCCGGATTCCTTCGCTGTTCAGATCACGGTGCCCGGGCGACCGTCGGCTCGCTCGACGGGCAGCGCCGGGGGACCGTCGCTACGATCCGCTCCGGCGGATCCTTCACGGAGGCCACCCACGAGCGCACCTGGCGGCCAGTCGTTCCGGAGCGAGCCTCCCTCCCTCAAGGGGGGGCTGGTGCGACGGCCGCGCCTGGTGCGCGAGCTGGCCGGCCGCTTCGATCGACGGCTGACGGTCGTGGTGGCTGGCGCCGGCTACGGGAAGACGACGCTGCTCAGCCAGTCCGTCGACGAGAACCGCATGGACCCCGACGGGATCGACGCGTGGCTGCTCGCCGGTGAGCGGGATCGGACGCCGGGCCACCTGCTGGCGGGGTTGTCCGGGTCGCTGAGCGGCGATCTGACCGCCGCCGACAGGGTGGAGGATCTCTGCGACCTCGTACTGCTCCGAGCCCCTGAATCGGTGTGCATCGTGATCGACGACGCCCATGTGCTCGACGGGTCTGAGTCGTGGGACCTCGTCGAGCGCCTGCTCGACGCCTTGCCGCGCAACGGGCACCTGACCATCGGCTCGCGGACGATGCCGCCCCTGTCGGTGCGCCGGCGCCAGGCGCAGGGCGAGGCGCTCGTGATCGAACAGGAGGCCCTCGCGTTCACAGCCGGTGAGCTGGACGAGCTCGTGACGAACCTCGGTGTCGATCCTGTCCAGGGTCTGCGTCTGCCTTCCTGGCCCGCGCTCGCCGTGCTCGCTGGCTCCGCGGGCGTCGACGCATCCCTCGGGTTCCTCTGGGAGGAGATCCTCTCCACGCTGCCAGACGAGCGGCGACGGGCCCTCGCGCTGGTCGCGCGCCTCGATCTGATCGACGACGAGCTCGTTCAGGCAGTGGCCGGTCCGGAGTGGACCGCGTCCGGGTTGCTGGCCGGGCTGTCGTTGGTCGACTCGATCGGCTCCAGCTACCGCCTGCACGACCTCTGGCGGTCGGCGCTCGCCGATGTCGTGGATCCCAGTGAGTGGCGCCCGGCCCTCGCCGAGGCAGCTGAGGTGCTGCTGACCCGTGGAGACCGGGTGCGGGCCGTGAAGCTGCTCCGAGACACCGGTGAGATCGATCGGGCGCTGGCCGTGATCCGCCAGTACGTGTCCCTGCCGATCAGCGCCGGGATGAACCGAGCCGAAGCCGAGGTCCTCTACGACCTGCTTCCAGCCTCGGCCCGCGCCGGACCCGTCGGCCGGTGCCTGACATCCATCCTGCTCTGGAACTCCGACGAGGTGGACCAGGCCCTACGCGAGATGCTCGACCGCGCCGCCCACGCGGGCGACGAGGAGATGAGCGCGCTGGCCTGGTGGCGGCTCGTGCAGCTCGAAGGAGAGCGGGGCGCCACCCACATGACCGTCCCGGAGGAGCTGCAGACGCTGGCCGGGGCCGGTTGGCCGCTCGCCAAGTCGGCCGTCGCATTGATCCGCTCCCACGCGGCCCAGGAGCAAGGCGACGTGGCGACCGCGATCGCCGTGCTCGACGATGTGGGCGGCCCGCACCCCCACTTCCGGCGAGCCGCGGTGGGGGGCCGCCTCCTGGCCCTCGGCCACCCGGAACGGGTGACGGTCACGCTTGATGAGGTCCTGGCCGAGGGTGGCCTCGACCCGCTCGCCGCCCAGGCGGTCTGGTTCCGCGGCGACATCGCTCCCGAGCTGGCCTGGCCCTTCGCGGCAGGCCTGCCTGCGGCCTACGGGCCTCGTCGACTCGCGGCCGTCGAGGTACCGCTGCTCAGCATCGTGTCATCGGTGGCGGTCTCGGCCGGCTCCCTGACCGACGCGAGGGTCCTCGCCGACACAGCGATCGGCCGAGCCCACGTCGTCGGCCGACGGGTTGCGCTCTTCGCTCAGGTGGCCGATGCCCTCGTCGCGCTCGTCGAGGCCGGTGAGGCCGCCTTCCTCGAACGCATCGCTTCCGCCACCCGATCTGTGCCCTTGTCGCCCTGGCCCGCGTGGGCCTACCTCGGTGCGATGGCCCCGATCCGGGCGCTGGTCGCGGGAGCCGAGTGGCTCGACACGATCGACGTCGGTCCCGCCGTGCGGACCGCCATCGACGCCGGGCGCGCGGTCGCTGAGCTGCGGTCCGGCGGCGGCTCCAGCGCGGCGATGGAGCTGCCCTGGTCTGCGACCGATCTGCTCCGCGTACACGTCCCGCCGCCACTGCTCTGTGAGCTCGCCGTCGCGGCGTCGACCCAGCCCTCGGCCGCCAAGCTCCTGGAGCACCTGCCAGGCGCCGCGAGATGGATCCGCGGTCTTACGGAGCACCCCGACTCGGCGTTGCGGGCTCGCGCGACCGAGCTCGCCGTGCGGATGCCGCTCCGTCCCGACCACGATCTCGCCATCGTCACGTTCGGCGCGCTGCGCGTCATCCGCACTGACGGCGGCGAGGTCGCCAACCTGGACCGACGGGGCCGCCTTCGACAGCTGCTCGCCCGTCTGATCCTCAGCCGCTCGGCCATCCGAAGCGACCTCGCTGAGGCCATGTGGCCCGACCTGGCGCCGGGCCAGGCGGCGAACAACCTGCGCGTCACGCTGTCGAAGCTCCTCGACGTGCTGGAGCCGGAGCGCGGCGACGCCGGGTCGTGGTGGATCAGGGCCTCCGGAGACCGCCTCGAGCTGAGCCCGGAGGGTGTGCGCATCGACGTCGACGAGTTCGACCGACACCTCCGGGAGGCCCGGACGGCCGAGGCCCAGGGAGCGCCGTCGGTGGCCCACGACCACTACGAGGCCGCCCTGCGCTTGTACACCGGCCCCTACCTCGCCGGCGTCGACGACCCCGCGGTGGCCCACGAGCGACTTCGCCTGCAGGGCCTGGCCTACGGCGCGGCGTGTCGCCAGGCCGAGCTCCTCGCCGCGAAGGGGGAACCGGAGGCGGCACTGCAGCCGGCTGCGGCGGGCGTGCGGATCGACTCGTTCGGCGAACGCGCCTACCGCGTCATGATCGGGTGTCATCTCGCGCTCGGCGCCAAGGATGCGGCGCGTGCGACGGCGGAGCTACTCGAAGCCCAGGTGGCGGCGGCCGGCTCGACCCCGGAGCCGGAGACGCAACGCGTCCTGAGCAACGTGCAGCGATGAGGTGATCAGGCGGCCACCGTCGCCGGCTCGATCCTGGACCCGGTCCAGCGCCACCGGCTCCCCGCCGCCGCTACGACGGGGACCACGGCGCCGATCACGACCAAGGCGGCGGGTAGTCCCGCCACCGCGATGGCCGGACCGGCCACGACCGAGCCGATGAGCACCGATGCCACCAAGGTGGAGTCGACGAGGCCGAAGACCCTGCCGACCACGTTGTCGGGAAGCATCTGGAGCATCACTGTCAGCGCCACCACCTCGGTCACGACCATGGCGGCACCCGCGAGCGCCACCAGCACCAGGGCCGAGACGAGATCCCGGGACACGACGAGGAGTGCGAACGGAAGGCACCCTGCCGCCATGGACCAGGTGAGCGTACCCACGAGGTCACCGCGGCGGGCCAGGCGATTGGTGACGGCGACACCCGCGAACCCGCCGATCCCGAGCGCCGCCATCAAGATGGCGTACTGGCTGCCGCCCGCGCCGAACCGATCCTGGCTGGCGACGAGCAGGACGATCGGGGCCGCCCCGAGCACGAGGTTCACGGCGACGACCAGCACCAGCGGGCAGCGGATGTCCGGCGAACGGAGGATGGTTCGGGCGCCATGGAGGAGGTTGGACGTGAACCCGGTCGCCAGGACCTGATCGGCCCGGGCGACGGGCCTCGGTCGAGTGGGGAGCAGGGCGATGGCCGCGACGAGGAAGACCACGGCGTTGGCGGTCAGTGCCCACAGCGGGGACGCGGCCAGGACCAGCAAGCCTCCAAGGGCCGGTCCGATCATCCACGCGGCCGTCTCCACGGTGTTCAGCGTCGCGGTGGCCGGCGCCACATCCCGGTCCCGGACCGTCGACGGGATCACGGCCAGCGCAGCAGGGAAGCTGCCGGTGCCCAGCGCAGTACCTGCGAACACCACCGCGACCGTCACCCACGGAGGTGCCCCCGCCCCGATGGCCGTGACGAGGACGAGGACGACGACCGCACGGGCAGCCGCGGATACCAGCAGCAGGCGACGCCGATCGAACCGGTCCACGAGGACGCCGGCCGGTCCCGAGCAGACGAGGTACGGGAGCAGGCGAGCCGCCGCGGCCACGCCCACCCAGGTGGCCGACCGGGTCTGCTGGTAGAGCACGGTGGCGACCGCCACGGTCCCAAGGGATTGACCGGTTCCGGCCAGGAGGTGATGGGTCACGAACCACCGGAACTCCCTGTGCGACAGCGCGCTTCGGAACCCCGAGCTCGCCCAGCCGACCGGTCCCCCATCCATGTCCCGCACGGTACGAACGACCCATTACCTCCCGCGTAGCCGGCTCGGTCGTGGGCGACACGACGAGTCAGAGCGGCAGGCTGGCGGAGCCGAAGCGGATCTGCACCTCGTTGAGCAGCTCGGTCCACAGGCCGGTGACCTGCAGCACGCCGAGCAGGACGAGCATGACGCCCCCGAAGGTCATCACCGCTTGGTTGTGGCGCTTCACGACTGCGAGGGCAGTCATCGTCCGGCCGAACGCGAGGCCCGTGACGAGGAACGGGATGCCCAGACCGAGGCAGTAGGCGACGGAGAGCACCGCACCACGCAGCGCCGACGCCTGATCGCTGGAGGCCGCCAGTCCCAGCACCGCCCCGAGGGTCGGGCCGATGCACGGTGTCCAGCCGAGCGCAAAGGTGATGCCGAGGAGCGGCGCCCCGATGAGCCCGGCTGGCGGCAGCCAGTGCACGCGCGGCATCTCGGTTGAAGAGCATCACGCGGCCGAAGGCTCCCGCGAGGACGAGCCCGAGCAGGATCGTGATGACGCCGAAGATCCTGGTGAGGGCTTCCTCGTGCTCACGCAGCGCCTGACCGAAGCTCCCGAACAGCGCACCGAAGGAGACGAACACCACCGAGATCCCGAGCACGAAGCCCAGGGCGCCGACCACGACGCGTCGGGACGTGTGCGCCGCGTCACCGCTGGGATCGGTGGCGCTGAGCTCGCCCACGGACAGGCCCGTCACGAACGAGAGATAGGCCGGCACCAGGGGCAGGACGCACGGCGACAGGAACGAGACCAGCCCGGCCGCCATGGCGATCGGAAGCGCCACGAGCAGCGAGCCGTCGCGCACCTGGTCGCCCGTCCCGGCCGCGATCGCGGCCCAGAGGCTCACGGCTGTCGCAGCTCGTCGAGGGCCTCGAGCACCTCCGCGTCCTGGAAGTCGACCGCGCCCGGATACGTGCCGACCACCTCGCCTTCCGCATCGAGCAGCACGGTCGTGGGAACGCCGATCGCACCGAATGCGCTGCGGAACTCGTTGCGACGATCTCGCCAGAGCGCGGTCGTCAGCCCGTGCGCGGACACCTTGGCGTCGATCTCGTCCGTCACGTTGGCGGCGTCGAGGTTCACGGCGACGATCTCGATCCCCTCCGCCTCCGGGGACTTCGCGAAGGTCGCCAGCCCGGCGAGCTCCTCGTCGCACTCCGTGCACCACGTCGTCCAGCTCACCAGGAGCGCCGGCTGACCCTGCAGCGACTCGACCGAGACCTCCTCACCGCTGATCATGTCCGTCGCCGTGTACGGGTCGCCGGCGCTGTCGGATCCACACGCAACCAGGGTGAGCGCGCCCGCGAGCGCGAGCCACCAGCGCCTCATCCCGTGATCACGATCTCGTACCGCTCGCCTTCGGCCAGGGGGCACACGCCCTCGAACCGGCCGGTGGACCCGAAGGTGATCTCGAACTCGTCGCCGGCCGCCACGCGGTAGGGGCCGACGGCCTGGGGGGCCACGTCCTCGTTCCGGATGCGCAGCGTGTCGCCGACCTCGAAGTGCATCTCCGTGGGCATGACGGTGACGGCCTCGCCGTTGGCCAGCTTCTCCGCTGTTCCGAGCGGGACGACGAGCTCCTGGGTGGTCGGGCTGTCGTCGGTGTCACCGCAGGCCGCCATGCCAACGACCAGCGCGATGACCCCGACGACGAGCCCGAGGGCCTGCAGCGCCCGGCGGACGTGCTCAGGGCGCGGTGTCACGGACTTCCGCGGTCACCTCGACCGGTCCAGACTGCTCGAAGGTCAGGGTGACGGTGATGGTCGTCCCGACCTCAAGGGGCTCGGCCAGCTCGAGCAGCATGACGTGGTAGCCACCGGGCTCGAGGGACACGGTCTCGCCCGCCGGCACCGGGATCTCGTCGACGGGCTGCATGGTCATCATCCCGCCGCCCGTCCCGGTGGTCGTGGTCATCTCGCTGTCCATGGCCGTGGTCGTCGTCGTGGACATCGAGTCACCACCTTCGGACTCGACCGTCTCGTGGAGCTCGACAGTCGCGGCAACGGACGGGTCCACAGCCGCACCCACGAGTGCGTCGTCGGCGGTCCCGGTGTTGGTGATCGTCATGTACACCGCGCCTGCGGTGGCCACGGCCGGCGAGGTGCGGGCCCAGACGTCGGTGACGTCGATCTCAGCCGCAGGGGCCGCGGTCGTGGTCGTCGCGGCCGTGGAATCGTCGTCGCTGCCACAGGCCGCCAACAGCAGCGCCGTGACGGCCAGGCCAGCAACCGCCACCCGGCGGCGGGTCGAGCGGACGGTTCGGTGGATGGTCATGTGGACGTGTCCTTCCTGAGCAGGTGGGTGAGATCGGAGGTCATGGACTCGGTCTCGAAGCCGAACGGCCACTCGACGACGACGGTGCCTGTGTCGTCGACCACGTAGGTCATGGCCGTGTGGGATACGTCGTATGGCTCGCCGGCCTCGTGCTCCTCGACTTCGAACTGCACGCCGAACGCCTCCGTCGCGTCGGCGAGCTCGTCGGGGTCGTCGGTGCGCAGCGCGAGGCCGTCGCCGAAGAAGTGGTCGAGGTACCCGGTGAGGACCTCCGCGGTGTCCCGCTCCGGGTCGACCGTGGTCATGGCGACGGTCACCCGGTCGGCGAGGTCGTCGGGCAGATCGTCGAGGGCCACGCTGATGTCGCTGAGCGTGGTGGGGCACACATCGGGACAGCTCGTGTAGCCGAAGTAGACGAGGTTGAGCTCGCCATCGGGCGCCGCCATCGACACGGGAGCGCCATCGCCCGCGTTGGGGAGGCGCACGTCCGCCACGTCGAGCGGCGGATCGCGCACGATGCCGTCGAGACCCTCAGGTTCGTCGCTCCCGCACCCAGCCGCGAACACGAGGAGCGCACCGACGGCCACCAGTGCCCAGCGTGCGGTTCGCATGTTCTGAGTGTCGGGGCGTCAGGGGCGAAAGTTCCCTGCCCGACGGACTTGTGACGAAGGTCCCGCTGGCGCGCGGTCCTTCGACCTCAGGCGTCGAGCCAGCCGATGGCGTCAGCGGGAACGGGATCGCAGTAGAGGTAGCCCTGTCCGTGATCGCACCCGGCTGCCTTGAGCGCGTCCGCCTGGGCCTGCTCCTCCACGCCCATCGCGCAGAGGGTGCCGCCCGATCGATGGACTCGGTCCGCAAGGCCGGTCACCCCTTCGAGAAGCCCAGCGTCAGCGGCGATGGTGCGGGTCCACTGGCGGTTGAGGTGGACGCTGTCCGCATCGATGTGCACGCTCCCGATGCCGAGCTGGGGCGTCGCGCCGTCGATCGCCAGTCGCACGCCCTCGTCACGCAGCAGCTGCAGCCTGGTGGACACCACGGTCTCGCCGCGGAGCGGATCGCTCGCGTCGACCTCGAGCTGGAGCAGCGCCGTCGGGAGCGAGTGCTCGTCGAGCACGAGCATCACTCCGTCGAAGAACGATGGCTCCAGCACCTCCAGTGCCGCCACGTTCACCGACACGATGACGGGCCGGACGCCGGCAGGGCGCTCGAGCTCCCAGCGCGCCGCTTCGCGACACGCCTCGTCCAGCACCCACTGGCCGAGCGCGACCATGGCGCTCGTCTGCGCGACCAGGGGGAGGAACGCCTTCGGGCCGAGCAGCCCCCGTGACGAGTCCTGCCAGCGCAGCAGCGCTTCGACGGCGACCACCTCGTCGCTCGCGAGCGAGAGGCGGGGCTGGAAGAGCAGCGAGAACTGCCCGAGCCCCAGGGCTGCCACGACGTCCGCCTCGATGTCCGCCACGGTGTCACTGAGTCGGCCGCGAGAGTCCTGCATGCGCAGCCGACGGGCCATGGGGTCACGGTCGGGCAGGTCGCGCCGTCGCTGGGGGCGAAGGTCGTCCTCGAGGTCAGCGGCCATAGCCCCCAAGGTCGTCACTCGGCGTGTCCCCCTTGAGCGATGCACCGCATTCGGTGCGTTTGGCCCAGACGAGGCCCCCCTCCGGGTCCTGGGGGGCTGGATCAAGCGGCCGTGAGCTCGCGCTCGGGCTCGAGGCCGATGACCTCGGCGCCCTTGCGGTGCGCCCTCGAGGTCGAGGTGCGGGAGGATGCGGTCGAGCCAGCCCGGGAGCCACCAGTTGGCCCGGCCGAGCGAGGCTCATCGTCGCCGGCACGAGGACCATGCGCACGAGCGTGGCGTCGAGGAGCACGGCGACGGCGAGGCCGACACCGAACAGCTTGCCGTTCGGGTCGTCGCTGAGGACGAAGGCACCGAACACGCTGATCATGATCAGGGCGGCCGAGGTGATCACCCGTGCGGTGCTCGACAGGCCCCGCACCACGGCTTCGTGGTTGTCACCGGTCGCCACGTACTCCTCCCGCACCCGGGACAGGAGGAACACCTCGTAGTCCATCGAGAGCCCGAAGAGGATGGCGAACATGATGAGCGGCAGGAACGGGTTGATCGGCATCGTGCTGTGCAGCCCGATCAGCTCCGCTGCCCCAACCCCACTGGAACACCGCGACGAGCACGCCGTAGGCGGCGGCGATCGACAGCAGGTTCATGAGGGCGGCCTTGAGCGGGACGAGGATCGACCGGAACACGATCATCAGCAGCAGGAACGACATCGCCACGACGGCGGCGATGAACACCGGGAGGCGGCTCGTGATGCGGTCGGTGAGGTCGGTGACCATCGCCTGGCCGGTGAGCGACACCGTGGCGTCGGTGCCCGCGCACGGATGCCGGCAGCACGTCGGAGCGGAGGTGGTGGACGAGCTGGTCGGTGCGCTCGTCCTGCGGTGCCGTGGTCGGGTTGGCGGTGAGCACGGCGGTGTCACCGGCGGCGTTGAAGACCGGAGCCGTGACCGCGGCGACCCCGGGATCGGCCTGCAGCGCGTCGTGGACGCGGTCCACCGCGACCCTGGTCAGCGGGCGCCGGGACCTCGACGACGACCTGGATCGGGCCGTTGAAGCCAGCGACCGAACCCGTCGGCCAGCTGGTCGTAGGCGATGCGCTGCGTCGTGTCGCGTGGGGGCGTTGCCGTCGTCGGGCACGCCGATCCGCATGCTGAGCGCCGGGACGGCGATGGCGCACAGGGCGCCGAGGCCCACGATGGCGTAGCGCACCGGGTGGCTACCGACGTGGTGCGCCCAGCGGCCGGCGAGCGTCTCATCGGCGGGCTTGGCGACGTGCGTCTTGCGGTGGATCGACAGCTTGTCGATCTTCGTCCCCGCCAGGCCGAGCAGGCCGGGCAGCAGCGTGATCGCGGCCGCCATCGAGACGGTGACCACGAGCGCCACGGCGGCGCCCATGGCGCTGATGGCCGGGAGCCCGGCGAGGAACAGGCCGAGGATGGCGATGACGACGGTGGTGCCGGCGAACAGCACGGCCTGCCCGGCGGTGGCGTTCGCGGTGCCGGCGGCGTCCTCGACGCTCATGCCCTCGTGGAGGTGCTGGCGGTGCCGGGTGACGATGAACAGCGCGTAGTCGATGCCCACGCCGAGGCCGATCATGGCGCACAGGATCAGCGAGAACTCCGGGACGTCCATGACGGCGGAGAGCACGCCGACGCCGGCGGCGCCGACGAAGATGCCCATGAGCGCCGTCACGATCGGGAGCCCCATGGCCACCACGGAGCCGAAGGCGACGAGCAGCACGATGATGGCGACGCCGACGCCGATCAGCTCGCTGCTCGGGTCCTCCTGCGCGAGCAGTGCGAGTGAGCCGGTGAGCTCGACCTGCACGCCGCCGGCGCCGGCCTCGTCGCGTGACCGCCATGGCGTCGTCGAGCTGCGTGGCGGTGAGCTTGTCCAGCGCGTAGGTGACGTCGACGTAGGCCGTCTGCCCGTCGGCGCTGAGGGCGGCGGACTCGCGCGCGCGAACGGGTCGGTGACGCCGGCGACGTCGCGTCCGCGGCGGCGAGCTGCGCACGGGCCTGGTCGACCGTCGGCCGCATGGTCGGCGTCGTCGAGCCGCCCGTCGTCGGCGTGGAGCACGATGCGGGCGGACTGGCCGCCTTGGCTCGGGAACCGGTCGGTCAGGACGTCGGCGGCGTGCTGGGACTCGACGCCGGGCACGCGCTCGCTGTTGTCGAACTCGCCCCCGGCGCTGCCTTGCAGCGCCATGACGGCGATGGCGGCCACCAGCCAGAGGCCGAACACCCGGAACGGGTGCCGGGCGCTGCTGCGGCCGAGGCGGAACAGGAATGCGCTCACGGGGTCCTCCTGGATCGGCCCCGCCGAGTGCGGGACGACCAGCACCATCCAGGAGCGCGCTGACCTGAGACCGCGCTCGCGCTGAAGCGCTGGCTCACCCCGCGTCAGCGCCGTCCAGCGTGCCCTCTTGAGCCGCGCAGACCTCCGCGACCTGGGCGTTCAGGCGGTGGCCACCTCATCGAGCTCGCCACGCCGGCCCAGCTCGAACGCCGCGAGGAAGGCATCGCGGCCCAGCGCGGCCTCGCCGCGTCGCGAGCCAGGTCGACGTCGTCGCGCTGGAACGCCGGCACGGCGACGCGCCGGCCTCGCAGCGGAGTCGCTCGGCGTGCCCGAGCAGGCGTCGCCGCTCGCTCCGCGTCGGCCGGCCTCGGCGGCGAGGACGCCGAGCACCGCGCAGCACACCGCGGCACCGGCTCCAGCAGGTCGTGCTGGGGGTCGATGCGGTTCCGGAACCGGCGGGGCCCGCCGGCCCGGTAGAGCTCGAGCGGCTTCGGTGGCCAGCCGCGACCGCGGCGTCGTCGCGACCGTGGAGCCGGTGCAGGACGGCCATCCCGGCCTGGGCCGAGGAACATCACCGGCGTGTTGCGCACGCGGCGGGCCGCGTCGAGCGCGCGCTGGTAGACCGTCTCGGCCCGAGCCAGCTCGCCCGTCGTGGAGCAGCACCCATCCGAGGCGGGCCAGCAGCGATCCGGTGAAGCCCCCGAGCAGACGGCGTCGTTGGTCGCGATCGCCGCCTCCAGCGTCGTGATCGGCGGCGGCGTAGTCGCCGGCGCGCTCGTCGAAGTCGGCGACCATCCCCAGGCACATCGAGTTCATGACCGGCCGGTCGATCCGCGCGAAGCCCTCGGTCGCCGCCCGGTAGTGCGCTCGGCTGCCGTCGAGGTCGCCGTCGAGGATCGGCGAGCTTCGCCTGCGAGTACGACGCGCGCCGCGATCGCGAACGGGTCGTCGGGCGACTCGCCGTAGAAGTCGAGCACGCTCCAGGCGGCGACGGCGAGCCTCGTCGAGGTCACCGCGCACGGCGGCGCTGCTCGGCGTAGAACGAGTGCGCCAGCGCCATCGACGCGACGTCATCGTGGCGCACGGAAGATCTCGAGCGCCGCCTCCAGGTCGTCGTCGCCGTGCTCGGATGCGCCGGCGAGGAAGTCGAGGAGCCCCCGGCCCGTCAACGCCAGCGCACGGGTGCGCTCGCTCGGCCTCACCCCCGCAGGCGAAGGCGTCGTCGAGCCAGCGCCTGCCCTCCGACCACCGTGCCGGTCAGCCAGTGCGGCCAGCTGGCGCCGCCGGCGATCGTCAGCGCGGTCTCGGCATCGTCGTTGGCGACGGCCCAGTCGAGCGCGGCCCTGAGGTTGTCGTGCTCCTGGTCGATCGCCGTCAGCCACGCTCGCTGGCTGGTCGCCGGTGTAGGCGGCGGCGCTCTCGCGCGCAGAGCCTCGCGTAGTGCGCCGGCCATCGCGTCGCGGATGCGCATCGGCGTCGCCTCGTTCGGCGAGCTTCTCCCGGCCGTACTGGGCCAGCGTCTGCAGCTGCGTGAAGCGCAGCCCGTCGCCCTCGCGGCACGGCGATCACCAGCGACTTGTCGACGAGGGCGTGGAGATGGTCGGCGAGATCGGCCGACGCGAGCGTCTCGTCGGCGCAGACCGCCTCGGCGGTCGCCAGGTCGCAACCGCCGGGGAACACGGACAGCCGTTCGAAGACGCGCTGCTCGTCGTCGAAGAGGAGCTCGTAGCTCCAGTCGACCACGGCCCGCAGCGTCTGCTGGCGGGGCAGGGCCGTGCGCGACCCGCCGGTGAGCAAGCGGAACCGATCGTTGAGCCGGGAGGCGATCTGTTGGATCGGGAACGCTCGGGTGCGGGCCGCCGCGAGCTCGATGGCGAGCGGCAGCCCGTCGAGGCGGGCGCAGATGTCGGAGATCGTCGCGAGGTGGTCGTCGGAGAGCTCGAGCGGCGCGCCGGCGGCCTGGGCGCGGGCGATGAAGAGGTGGACGGCGTCGTCGGCGGCCAGCGGCGGCACGGGCCAGATGGTCTCGCCACCGACGCGCAGCCCCTCGCGGCTCGTGGCGAGGAGCCGCAGGCCGGGGCAGCGACGCAACAGGTCCTCGGCGACCTCGGCCGCCGTGGTGATCACGTGCTCGCAGTTGTCGAGCACGATCAGCAGGTCTCGATCGCCGATCACCTCGGCGAGCCGGCTCGGGTCCGGCAGGTCGAGGGCCGAGGCGATCGCGGCGCGCACGCCGGCCGGGTCACCGACGGGGGCCAGCTCGACCAGGCACCCGCCGAGGCTCAGCGCCGCTGACTCGGTCCGCCCCACCTCCAGGGCGAGCCGTGTCTTGCCCACCCCTCCGGGGCCCACGAGGGTGACGAAGCGCTGCTCGGCCACCAGCCGGGTGAGGTCGCGCAGCTCCTCGTCGCGGCCGACCAGCGGGTGTCAGCGACTCGGGGATGGTCGAGCGGGAGCTCGGGGCGGGTGATCGGGCCGGGACCGGCGAGCCGCCGGAGGGTCCAGCGACGCGGTCCTGCGCGAGGATCGCGGCCTCCAGCTGACGGAGCTCGTGTCCCGGCTCGAGCCCGAGCTCCTCGCCCAGGAGGCGACGACCTTCCTGGAAGACTCGGAGGGCGTCGGCCTGCCGGCCGGCGCGGTACAGCGCCAGCATCAGCAGCCCACGGAGCCGCTCGCGCAGCGGATGCGCGGCGACGAGCTCCTCGAGCTGGACGATGGCTCCCTGATGGCGGCCGAGCTGGAGCTCGATGTCGAGCCGCTCCTCGATCACGGCGAGGCGCAGCTCGGACAACCGGGTGATGGCCGCGGCCGCGAAGTCCTCGTAGGTGAAGTCGGCGAGGGGATCGCCACGCCACAGCGAGTCGGCCTCGGCCAGCTGCGCGGCCGCGCGGCTCAGATCACCGTCGACAGCCGCTGCCCGGCCCGCGGCAACGAGCTGCTCGTACCGATGCACGTCGATGGCTTCGGCCGGCAGCTCGAGCGCGTAGCCGCCGCCGCGCATGGCAACGAGGTCTGCCGAGCCGAGCGCGCGCCGCAGCTTCGATGCGAGTCCCTGAAGACCGTTTCGCACGGCCGCCGGCGGGTGCTCACCCCACAAGGCGTCGACGAGCTGCTCCGCCGGGACCACCCGACCCACGTGCAGCGCCAGCACGGCGAGGAGCGCCCGCAGCTTCGCTCCCGCGACCAGCGACGTCCCGCTCATCGTCATCGAGCACCTCGAGCTCACCGAGCAACCCGACGCGCATGGCTTCGACGCTATCCCGCCTCGCTCGCGTTCAGCGCGACGTCAGCCGCGCGTCAGCCGCCAGGCGCACGCTGCGGTCATGATGCTCACCAGAACACCTGTCACGACCTGCTCGCCCCCTTGCCACCACCGCGGACGATGAACGCGATCACCAGTGCCTTGCTCGCGGTGACGGCGGCGGACGACGGCGACACGGCGGCGGCGCACGAGCACATGTCCCGCGCACAGCAGCACGCCCGCGCGGCCGCCCGGCGCGATCGTCAGTTCGTCGAGATCGCAGGGCTGGTCGTCGCGGGTGACCTCGCGCGCGCCGCGGGGCTTGCGTTCGAGCACACCACGGAGTTCCCCGACGATGCCGATCTGCTCGCGCGCATCGCACGAGCAACCCGATGACCCCCCCCGGCTCTCATGTGGCTCTCATCAGGCGCGCCCTACGGTGACGACGTGAAGGTGCTGATCGTCGAGGACGATCTGAAGATGGCCAGCCTCTTGCGGCGCGGGCTGGAGCACGAGGGTTACGCCGTCGAGGTCGTCGGCACCGGCCGGGACGCGCTGTGGGCGACGGGCGAGATGAGCCTCGACGCCGTCGTGCTCGATGCGATGATCCCCGCGCCGGACGGCTTCGAGGTGTGTCGAACCCTGCGCCGGCAGGGCAGGTGGATGCCGGTCATCATGCTCACGGCGCGCGACGCCGTCGCTGACCGGGTGGCCGGTCTCGATGCCGGGGCAGACGACTACCTCGTGAAGCCCTTCGCCTTCGACGAGCTGTTCGCCCGCCTCCGGGCCCTGCTCCGGCGGCCGCCGAGCGAGCGGCCGCCGGTGCTGACGGTCGGCGACCTCGCCCTGGACCCAGCGCGAAAGCAGGTCACCCGCAGCGAACAGGTGATCCACCTGTCCGCCAAGGAGTTCGCGCTGCTCGAGCTGTTCATGCGCCACCCCGACGAGGTCCTCAGCCGGACCCAGATCCTGGACCACGTCTGGGACTTCGCCTACGACGGCACGTCCAACGTCGTCGACGTCTACGTGCGGTACCTCAGGGACAAGGTGGACCGCCCCTTCGGCGTGACGTCCATCGAGACCGTTCGTGGGCACGGGTACCGCCTGTGCCGGCCGAGCTGAGCCTCTCCGCCCGGTTGGGGCGGCTCTCGCTCCGGGCCCGGCTCACCCTGCTCGCCGTCGGGGCGGCCGTCCTCGTCCTCACCGCCGGCGCGCTGCTCCTCTACCTCGGACTGCACGCGGCGATCGACGATGCAGTCACCTCGGAGCTGCGGATCCGGGCCGAGGACGTGGCGGCCGAGGTGCGCCGTGGGGAGGAGCCCACGCTGGCGGGGGGGCTGGTCACCCAGGTGCTGACGTCCACCGGGGCCGTACTCGCCCCCGTCGGGGCCGATCCGATCGTCCATCCCGACGAGCTCCACGCCGGCCGCTCAGAGGTCGTGAGGGATCGGGCTGTCGAGGGTGTCGGCTCATCGGCGAGGGTCCTCATCCGACGGGTCGAGCTGGCCGGCGGCGGCGAACGACTCATCGCCGTCGCCGGGTCGACGAGGCCGATCCAGCACGCGCAGGGGCGGCTCGTCCTCGTCTTGGGCATCGCCGGCCCGGCGACGGTCGCGGCGGTCGCGGCGATGGCCTGGATCCTCACGGCTGCGGCATTGCGCCCGGTGGTGGACATGACCCGTCGCGCTCGCACCATCTCGTTGCGGGAGAGCGACGCGCAGCTCCCCCAACCGCCCGGTCAGGACGAGATCGCGGAGCTGGGGGCGACGCTGAACACCATGCTCACCAGGATCGCCTCCACGGTGGCCCACGAGCGAGCCTTCGTGGACAATGCGAGCCACGAGCTCCGGACGCCGCTGGCCGTCCTGCGGTCCGAGCTCGAGCTCGCTCGGCTCGAGATCGACAGCGGCGCGGACGCCGCCGCCACGATCGCCGCGCTCGACAGCGCGCTCGAGGAGACAGACCGCCTCGTGACGCTCGCCAACCGGCTCCTCGTGCTGGCGAGGGCCGACGCGGGGAGCGTGGTCGGGCCCGCGGAGGTCGTGCTGCTCCGGGAGGTCGTGGAACGCGTCGTCGAGCACCTGCCGGAGGGCCACGGGGTGATCGAGGTCGATCTCGGAGACGCCGTGGTGCGGGCGGACCCGATCGCCGTCGAGCAGCTCGTCAGCAACCTCGTCGAGAACGCCGTGCGCTGGGCCGCGACCAGGGTGCGGATCGATGCCACCACCGAGCATGGAGCCGTCGCGCTCAGGATCTCCGACGATGGACCCGGCTTCGACCCGGAGCTCCTGGAGCGGGCCTTCGACCGGTTCAGCCGCACCGGCGCCGAGCGCAACAGCCACCGCGGAGGGGCCGGGCTGGGCCTGGCGATCGTGGCCGCGATCACCAACTCCCTCGGTGGACGGGTGATCGTGGCCAACGACGCTCCCCTCGGGGGCTCGTGTGTCACGGTCGTCCTCCCGAGCCCGTGAGGGACGGACGTCCCCACCGTGGCACGGGCGACTCATGGTCTTCTCATGGGGAGAACTGCACGATGGTGGTGTGTCAGCAGCAGCCGTCGAGCATGCGGGCGAGGGGACCGCTCGCCCCTCCGCACCGGGTTCGGTCCTGCTCGTCGAGGACGACCAGAAGCTCGCCGCGATCCTCGCCCGCGCGATGGCGCGAGAAGGCCTGTCGATCACGCACGTGACCACCGGCGACGGAGCGCTCGCCGCGGTGCGAGCCGCTCCGGACCTCGGGGCGCTCGTGCTGGACATCATGATCCCCCACCCGGATGGGATCGAGGTGTGCAACCAGCTTCGTCGTGACGGGTGGGCCGGCCCGATCGTCGCGGTCAGCGCGCTCGACGGGCCCCATGTCCGCACGCACGTCCGTCGCGCCGGCGCCGACGTCTTCCTGCCCAAGCCGGTTCAGCTCAGCCAGCTCGTGGACACGGTCCTGGTGCTCATCGAGGGCGGTGCCGGCGGTAGTGCAGCCCGACGATCCCGTTGCTGAACTCGGTGCTGGACGCGCGTCTTGAGCGCGTTCGTCTACCCGACGGTCACATCTCGCCGTGACGAACCGGACCGGCGGGTTCGTAGGTGCCGAGGACGATGCCGAGATCGGTGACGGTGAGGTCGACAGGGCGCAACGTCGCCGGGAGGATGCCGTCGGTGAACAAGCGGCGACCGGAGCCGAGCACGAGCGGATACGTCATCAGGCGGAAGCAATCGACGAGCTCGTGCTGCAACAGCGTCTGGAGCAGCTGGCTGCTTCCCCAGATCTGCAGCTCGTCGCCGGGTTCGTCCTTCACCGCCTGCACCGCCGCGACGACGTCGCCGGTCAGGAGGCGAGCGGTGTCGGGGTGCTCGCCGCGCCAGGCGACATCGGCCTCGCGGAGCGAGTTGGACACGACGTACTTGGGCCGCGAGTTGATCGCTGTGGCGATGGGGTCGGCCGGGTCGGTCTGATCAGGCCAGTGGCTGCGGAAGATGTCGAACGTTCGACGGCCGAACAGGAACGCGCTGGCGTGGCTGTTGAGCTCGGTGACGAACTCGCCGATGGCAGGGTCAGTGAACGGGGCCTGCCAGCCGCCGTGGGTGAACCTGTCGCTGGGATCTTCCTCAGGTCCACCAGGGGCCTGCATCACGCCATCGAGGGTCAGGAACGTCTGGACGGTGAGCTTCATGTCGATGCAGACGGAGCGGCGCACTGATTCTGAGCGCACCTCACGTCGAATCGCAGGCGGCTGGACTCGTCCGGCGGCATCGCGCTCCCGCTGGGTGGTGGTGGGCGAGGGGGGACTTGAACCCCCACGTCCCGAAGGACACTGGCACCTGAAGCCAGCGCGTCTGCCAATTCCGCCACTCGCCCGAGTGGAGAGGGAGAGCGTAGCGCCCGCCCCGGTCCACGCCCCAGCCGGTGGGGCACCGCCCGGTAGCCTCGATCGGCGATGGGGATCCGTGGGTTCGAACGCCGGCTGGAACGCCTCGTGGAGGGCGCGTTCTCGCGGGCGTTCAAGAGCGGTCTGCGCCCCGTCGAGCTCGGGCGGCGCCTCGTGCGCGAGATGGACGACAACCGCTCCGTCGGCGTGCGGGGCGGCACCGTGGTGCCCAACTCCTTCACTGTGTCGCTCTCGGCGAGCGATCTCGAGCAGTTCGAGGGCGTGCACGACAGCCTGGCCCGGGAGCTGGGTGACGCCGCACGCGAGCACGCTCGCGACGAGGGCTACGCGTTCATGGGTCCGGTCGAGGTCGAGCTGGTGGTCGACGACCGCCTCCACACGGGCGCCTTCCAGATCATCGGTCGCATGGTCGAAGGCGACGGTGGGGCCGGGGCCGGATCGATCGTCCTCCCCAACGGCGACCGGTTCTCCCTGACCGACTCGATCATCACGATCGGCCGCCACCCCGACTCGAACCTGGTGCTGGCCGACCCGAACGTCAGCCGCAACCATGCCGAGATCCGCCCTCTGGGCGACCGCTTCGAGATCGTCGACCTCGGGTCCACGAACGGCACGCGGGTCAACGGCGTCCGCGTCGACACACAGGTTCTGCAGGACGGTGACGAGATCTCGTTCGGCAACACCCGGATGCGGTTCGAGGCGTCCTAGGCAACCATGCCCGACCAGCTCCTCAACCTGCTCAAGCTCTTCCTCCTGCTCCTGCTCTACCTCTTCTTCCTCCGCGTGCTGCGGGCGGTGTGGGCCGAGGTCAACCCGCCCAAGCCCGTGGAGGCGCCCGCCAAGCCGAAGCGGGACAAGGGCGCGCGCCGCGCCACGGGCAGCCGCAAGCACGGTCCGCTGGTGCTCCGCTTGGTGGCGCCACCCGAGCTGAAGGGACGGTCGTACCCGCTGACCGAGGAGATCACGGTCGGGCGAGCCGCTGGGTGCCAGGTCACCATCGACGACACCTACGCCTCGCAGCTGCACGCACGCGTCTTCCTGCGCGACGGACAGGTCTACGTGGAGGACCTCGGCTCCACCAACGGCACCTACCTCAACCGCCACAAGGTCACCGGCCCGATGCAGGTGCAGCGCGGTGACAAGCTCCAGATCGGCAACACCGTGCTGGAGCTCAGCTCGTGACGGGCGTCGTGCTGCGGGCGGGCGGCGTGACAGACGTCGGTCGGCTGCGCAACATCAACCAGGACAGCTTCGTCCTCCTGCCGGAGCGCGACCTCTTCATCGTGGCCGACGGCATGGGTGGGCACCAGGGGGGCGAGGTCGCCTCACGGCTGGCCATCGAGACGCTCACGATCGCGTACCAGGACGCCACCATCGAGGCGCTGGAGGAGGCGATCGCGGTCGCCAACCACCGCATCCGCAACGAGGGCGACGCCGACCCCGAGCTCCGGGGGATGGGGACCACGGTCGTCGCGCTCGCCCTGTTGCCCGAGGACGAGGGCGAGCCCGCGCAACCGCGCCTCCTCATCGCCAACGTCGGTGACAGCCGCGGCTACCTCTTCCGCGACGGCTCGCTCACCCAGCTCACGGAGGACCACAGCGTGGTGGCTGATCTCGTGCGAGACGGCCGCATCTCCGTCGAGGAGGCGGAGGTCCACCCCCAACGCAACATCGTCACTCGTGTCCTCGGCGTGTACGACACCGTCGATGTCGACCTCTGGCCCGTCGACCCGATCCTGCACGACCGCTACCTCCTCTGCTCCGACGGCCTGTTCAACGAGGTGGGCACCGACCAGATCGCCAGCGTGCTCAGGCGCCTGGCCGACCCGAACGAGGCCGCCGCCGAGCTCGTTCGGCTCGCGAACGAGCTCGGCGGGCGAGACAACATCACTGCGGTCGTGGTGGACGTGGTCGATGACGGTGGCGTCGCCGACGCGGCGTCTGCGGCCCTCGCGGGCGATGTCTCCGGCCTCGAGTCGGGAGCCGCGCCGGCGGCGGGGACCGACGATCCGGCGGGCTTCACCACCGCGTTCCCGGTGGACGCACCGGAGGTCCCGCCCGCGGACGCCGTGGAGTCCAAACCACCGTCGGTGAAGCCTTCGCGCAAGGAACGCCGGGCCGCCAGCGGCCCGCGCACGCGGCTCACGTGGCGGGTGCTGCTCTTCGTGCTGCTCGTGCTCGGGGTGATCGGTGGCGCGATCGCCACCATCCAGTGGTACGGCACCAGCACGTACTTCGTGAGCTTCGACGGCGACGAGGTCGTGATCTACCAGGGCCGGCCAGACGGCGTCCTCTGGGTCGACCCGCAGCTCGAGGAGCGCACCGGCGTCGACCGTGCGGACGTCCCGGAGCGCTACGTCCCTCGCCTCGCCGCCGGTGACGAGCAGCCGACGCTCGCCAAGGCTCGGCGGCTGGTCGCCAACATCGAGGCCGAGATCGAGGCCGCGACCACCACCACGACGACGAGCACCACCTCCACGACCACGACCAGCACGACCGCGGGCTCGACCACCACCCAGGCCAACTGATGCTTCGCGCGGTGCGCCGCAACACCGAGCTCGGTCTGATCGTGCTCGGCACGCTCGTCACGGTCGGCGCGTACGTATTGGCCTCGTTGGCGGAGGACGCCACGATCCCGGCCGACATCGGGGCCTTCCTGGCCATCGTGCTCGGGCTCCAGCTCGCTGCGCACATCGCCATCCGTCGCCTGGCCCCGGATGCCGACGGCACGCTCCTGCCGATCGCCGGGCTGCTGAACGGGCTCGGCTACGTGTTCATCGTCCGCCTCGACGAGGCGAAGCCTGACCCGAAGAACCTCGCCGGCCTGCAGTCCGGCTGGGTCGCCGTGGGCATCGCCGCCTTCATCGCGCACGCTCCTGCTCGTCCGCCGGGTGCGAGACCTCGAGCGGTACCGGTGGACCATCGGCCTGCTCGGCATCGCCCTGCTCCTGCTCCCCCTGGTGCCGGGTGTCGGCCGGGAGTACTTCGGCGCACGGATCTGGGTGAGCATCGGGCCGATCAACTTCCAGCCCGGCGAGTTCGCCAAGATCCTGCTGGCGATCTTCTTCGCGTCGTACCTCGTCGAGAAGCGCGAGCTGCTCGCCGTGAGCAGCTGGCGGCTCGGCCCGATCCCGCTGCCGGATCCCAAGCACCTCGGTCCGGTGCTCCTCGCGTGGGCGGCATCGCTCGTGGTGATGATCTCCCAGAAGGACCTCGGCAGCTCGCTGCTGTTCTTCGCCCTGTTCCTCACGTTGCTCTGGGTGGCGACCGCCCGGGCGACGTACCTCGTGGTCGGGCTGCTGCTGTTCGCCGGCGGCGCGGTGTTCGCGCACAGCCACTTCGTGCACGTCCAGGACCGGGTGGACATCTGGCTCGACCCGTGGTCGGACGCGAAGGGTGACGGGTTCCAGATCGTGGAGTCGCAGTTCGCGTTCTCGGCCGGCGGCCTGACGGGCACGGGCATCAACCTGGGCAGCCCGACGCGCATCCCGCTGGCGGAGACGGACTTCATCTTCGCGGCCATCGGCGAGGAGCTGGGCCTGGTCGGTGCCACCGGCATCCTGCTCGCGTACCTGCTGATCGTCGGCGCCGGGCTCCGCATCGCGCTGCGCACCGAGGTGCCGTTCGAACGGCTGCTCGCCACGGGTCTCACCGTGCTGATCGGCGTGCAGTCGTTCATCATCATCGCAGGGGTGATCCGCGTCCTCCCCCTGACCGGTGTCACCCTTCCGTTCGTCTCCTACGGCGGCTCGTCGCTCATCGCGAACTACGTGCTGCTCGCGCTCCTCCTGCGGATCTCCGATGACACCGCGCAGCGGCAGGAGGCACGATGACGCGCCAGATCCGGTTGCTCGGGCTCGGCCTGATCGTCTGCTTCTGCGTGCTGTTCGTGCAGCTCAACCGTCTGACGATCTTCCAGGCCGCGGAGCTCAACGCCAACCCGGCGAACACGCGGGACATCCTGCGCGACTTCAGCCAGCCGCGCGGCAGCGTGGCCACCGCCGACGGCGTGGTGATCGCCCGGTCCGTCCCGTCCGGGGATCGGTTCGAGTACCAGCGCGAGTACCCCTTGGGGCCGCTGTTCGCGCACGTGACGGGCTACTTCAGCTTCACCCTCGGCAGCTCCGGGGTGGAGAAGACCTACAACGACGAGCTGGCCGGACGCACCCTGGACCTGTCGTTCCAGGAGCTCTCGGACCTGTTCGTCGACAAGGACCGTGTCGGTGACCTGACGCTCACGGTGCGAGCCGAGCTCCAGCAGATCGCGAGCGACCAGCTCGGCGAGCGCGAGGGCTCGGTGGTGGCGCTCGACCCACGGACCGGCGACATCCTGGCCCTCGTCTCGTACCCCACCTACGACCCCAACCTGCTGGCCAACCACGACACGGTCGTCGCGACGTCCGTCGCCCGGCTCCTCGACGCCGACCCCAACAAGCCTCGTCTGGCCCGGTCCTACCAGGATCGCTACTTCCCCGGCTCGACCTTCAAGGTGGTGACGGCGACCGCGGGCATCCTCTACGGCGGGGTCACCGCCGACGAGCCCGTGTACCCCCAGAGCAACGCCTACACACCCCCGGGCACCACGCGACCCATCCGCAACTTCGGGGGTTCCACCTGCGGTGGAGCCCTGTTCGAGATCCTGCGGGTCTCGTGCAACACCGCCTTCGCGCAGATGGGGGTCGACACCGGCGCTGACGCGATGATCACCGGGGCCGAGGACTTCGGCTTCAACAAGAAAGTGCCGATCGACCTCACCGCGCCGGCCCGCTCCAACTTCCCCACCGACTTCGAGAACAACACCCCGGCCCTCGCGCAGTCCTCCATCGGGCAGTTCGAGGTGGCCGCCACGCCGCTCCAGATGGCGATGGTGGCCGGAGCCGTCGCCAACACCGAGGGCGAGGTGATGGCTCCCCACGTCCTGCGGGACGTGCGCGACCCTGACGGAAACGTCGTCGACACCTACGAGCCCGAGGTGTGGACCACCGCCATGGACCGGCCCACGGCTGCCCTCATGCGTGACGCGATGCGCGGGGTCGTCGACTCGGGCACGGCGACCAGCCTCGCCGTCCCGGGCTTCGACGTCGGGGGCAAGACGGGCACGGCACAGCTCGGGACCAACCCGGCTCGCTCCCACGCGTGGGTCATCGGGTTCGGAGGTCCCATCGGCGGCGAACCCACCATCGCGATCGCGGTGATCGTGGAGGGACAACCGGGCGCCAGCGAGCAGACCGGGGGCCGGGTGGCGGCTCCCATCGCGCAAGCGGTCCTGGCGGCGTACCTCGAGGGCTGAGGCGGTGCCCGTGGAGTCGAGCAGGCCCTCACTAGTCTGAGCCCCACATGTCGGACCCCGGGCCCACCGTGTTCAACGGCCGCTACGAGCTGCACCGCCGTCTCGGCCGCGGTGGCATGGCGGAGGTGTACCTCGCACGCGACCAGCTGCTCGACCGGCCCGTCGCCGTGAAGGTGCTGTTCCCGGAGTTCGCGACCGACCCCGCCTTCGTGGAGCGCTTCCGCAGGGAGGCGACGGCGGCCGCCAACCTCAACCATCCCAACATCGTCGGCGTGTTCGACTGGGGTGAGGCCGACGGCACGTACTTCATCGTCATGGAGTACGTGGACGGGCGCACCCTGTCGGAGATCCTCCGGGCCGAGGGACCGCTGCACCCGGACCGCGCCGCTGACGTGGGCGCCGATGTCGCGGCCGCGCTCGGCTTCGCCCATCGCAACGGCGTCGTGCACCGGGACGTCAAGCCCGGCAACGTGCTCGTCACGCCCGCCGGTCAGGTGAAGGTGGCCGACTTCGGGATCGCCCGGGCCATCACGGCCAACGCGGACGAGAACCTCACCCAGGTCGGCACGGTGATGGGCACCGCCACCTACTTCTCCCCCGAACAGGCCAGGGGCGACGCCGTCGACCCACGTTCCGACATCTACTCCCTGGGCTGCGTGCTCTACGAGCTGGTGGTGGGTCGCCCGCCCTTCACCGGCGACTCCCCGGTCGCGATCGCGTACCAGCACGTGCAGGAGTCACCGATCCCACCGCGCCAGCTCAACGCCGAGCTGCCGACGGCCATCGAGGCGATCATCCTCAAGTGCCTGGCCAAGAACCCGGTCAACCGGTACCCGACGGCCGAAGACCTGCGGGCCGACCTGCGGCGCTTCAGGGAGGGCAACCGAATCCTGGCCGAGCCGGTGATGGCTCCCCCGATCGATCCCGGTGCGACGAGCGTCGTGGCGGCAACCGCAGCGGTGGCCGCCACCGAGGAGCCGCCCTACTACGACGAGGACGACGAGGAGGGCGGTCGCCGATCCTCCGGGCTGTTCCTCGCCGGTCTGATCCTGCTGCTGGTCGTGCTCGCCGGGATGCTCTACCTCCTGTCGCAGCAGTTCGCCGGCGACGACGACACGCCGGACGTGCCGCAGGTCGAGGTGCCGAAGGTCATCGGCGAGACGGTCGAGGACGCGCAGCGGATCCTCGAGAACCTCGGGTTCGAGGTCGACGTCACGAGGGAGGCGAACGAGGACACAGAGGAGGGCAAGGTCTTCGACCAGGACCCGAAGTTCGGTGAGCGGGTCGACGAGGGCTCCACCGTCACGCTCAAGGTGAGCGCGGGCGCCGAGACGATCCCGGTGCCCGACGTCATCGGCTCTCCGGTCGACCAGGCGCGCCTGCTGCTGACCGCGCAGGGGTTCACGGTCGTGGTCGAGGAGGTCGAGGACGAGGAGATCCCCGTCGGCGAGGTCGTCGATCAGGAGCCGGGCGCGAACCAGGACGCCCCGCGCGGATCCGAGGTCAAGCTCTTCGTCTCCAAGGGTCCCGCGCCGCGTCAGGTCCCCGACGTCGTCGGCCGGACGATCGCCGAGGCCTCCAACCTCCTCGGGCAGGCCGGCTTCGCGGTGAACCAGACGTCGGAGCCCTCGGACACCGTGCCCGAGGGCAGGGTCATCCGCACCGACCCTGCGGCCGGCACGTCACAGCCGAAGGGAGCCGCCATCACCGTGGTCGTCTCCAGTGGCCCCGCCGAGGGCACCGTGCCCTCCGTCATCGGCCTGACCGAGGCGAACGCGATCAACACCCTCAACAACGCGGGGTTCAGCCCCACCGTGGTCGAACAGGACACCGCCGACAGCACGCAGAACGGGCGCGTGATCGATCAGGATCCGAACGGCAACACCGTCGCCGAGCTCGGGACGACCGTCACGATCACCGTGGGGAAGCTCGTCGCCGGCCCCTAGGAGACGGACGCGCCGGCGGCCTGCCGGAGGAAGTTCCGCAGCAGGTCATGGCCGCCCACGGTCAGGATCGACTCGGGGTGGAACTGCACGCCTTCGACCGCCATCTCACGGTGGCGCAGGCCCATGACGATGCCGTCGTCGGTCTCCGCGGTGATCTCGAGGCAGGCCGGCACCGAGCGGCGGTCGACCACGAGGCTGTGGTAGCGGGTCGCCTCCAGAGGCTGCGGGAGCCCCGCGAACACCCCTGTGTCGTTGTGCCGGATGAGCGACGTCTTGCCGTGCATGACCTGGGGAGCGCGCACCACCTCGCCTCCGTAGACCTGTCCGATGCACTGGTGGCCGAGACACACCCCGAGCACCGGCACCTGGCCGGCGAAGGCCGTGATCACGTCGTTGGACACGCCTGCGTCGTCGGGCGTGCCCGGGCCGGGCGAGATGAGGACCGCGTCCGGGGCCAGGCCGACAAGCGCATGCAGGCTGCGCTCGTCGTTGCGGACGACGATGGGCTCGGCGCCGAGCTCTCCAAGGTACTGGACGAGGTTGTAGACGAAGCTGTCGTAGTTGTCGATCACCAGCACACGGGCGGCCACGGGATGCGACGGTAGCCCCCGTGCCCAGTGGCACCCCAAGGGGGTTGACCCCTGCGGTTGTCTCATTGTACCAATACATTGAGACAAAGGAGCTCCCGTGGACCTCGCGCCGCTGCTGCTGCAGCTCGTCTTCACCCTCGTCTTCGCCGCCGTGCTCGTCGGCTGGTTCACGCGGTCCGCGTCCGACCCGAGGGAGGTGGTCGCCTGGGCTCGCGGCTACGACCTCCAGCTGACCGAGCGCAACCAGGCGATGATCACGTACTACGTACGGCTGGCCATCACCCTCCGCGTCATCGGCGGTGTGGGAGGTCTCGTCCTCGGCACGCTCTTCGATGACGCGACGGGGCTCGACACGTCGAGCGGGGTGGGGTTCTGGATCTGGATCCTCCTCGGGTGGCTGCTCGGTGCCAGCTGGGCGGAGTACCGACTCACGAGGCCGCTCCCCACCGAGCACGCGGCATCGCTGACGCCCCGGGCGGTGCACGATTACCTGTCCTCCCGGCTGTACGTCGCGCCAGCCGCGGCGGCCTCGGTGGCCGTGCTCATCGCCGCCATCGGGTTGATCGCGCCTGGACCGGCGGACGGACCCAACCCACTGCCGCCGACGGCGGGTCTCGTCCTCGGCGCGGTCGGGGCGGTCCTGATCGCCGTCCTCATCACACTGGCCGTGCGATCCGTCGTCGCCCGCCGGCAGCCCTCGGGTCCATCCGATGTCATCGCAGCCGACGACGCGATACGGGCCAGCGCCGTGCACAACCTCGCCGGGGGAGGTACCGCCGCCATCCTGCTCATCGCCAGCCAGCTGTCGTTCTCCGTGTTCTCGCCGCGTGCATCGGGCGTCGGGGGCATCAGCTTCTGGCTCACCCTGCTCCTCGCCGTCGCCGCCTTCGTCTCCTGGCGCTGGTCGGCCTACCGGCACTGGCGGGTTCGGCGTGGAGCGACGGCCGTCTCCGTGCGCTCGTGATCATCCGACTCGACCCTGAGAGCGCCGTCCCGCCGTACGCGCAGCTGACCGAGCAGGTCGGCACGATGATCCGGAGCGGCGTCCTCCCAGCCGGGGCACGCCTCCCTGCGATCCGGCACCTCGCCAACGACCTCGGTGTCGCCGTCAACACCGTTGGGCGCGCGTACCGCGAGCTCGAGCACGAGGGACTGGTCGCGACCCACGGCCGCCACGGCACCACGGTCCTCGAACCGGTGCACAACTCGCCCGGTCGGCGTGCCGAGGTCGCCACCGCCGCCACCTCCTACGCACTCGAGGCCAAGCACCGCGGTCTCGACCTCGACCAGGCGCTTGCAGCCGTCAGAGCCGCCTTCATCCGCCTCGACCAGCGAGGAGCCTCATGACCACCACCACCGCCCCCCGCACCGGCGAGCTCGAGCTCGGCCACCCCATACGCTCGTTCGTGCTCGTCCTCGTCGGCCTCGGCCTGATCCTGCTCGGGGTGCAGTGGACCGGTCTCGTCGACCCGGACGTCCACGCGATGGGCAGCGGCGCCGCCGACCTCGGGGACGGCGCCCAGACCTTCACGGTCGCGGTGCAGAACGGCTCACTCCTGCCGGTCGAGATCTTGGAGGTGGACTGGCCCGCCACCCATGTGACGAGCAGCGAGGTCGGGATCGCCCCGTCGAGCGAGTCGCCGGATGGCACCACGGTCTCCTACGTGCTGCGGCCGTTCGAGCCGTTCACCCTCGACGGGGGCGAGACGGCCTGGATCGGCATCCGGGTGGTGCCCGAGTGCGAGGCCAGCCTGGGCGAGCCGGCGGTGCAGGTGCGCACGGCCAGCGGGCTCGAGCGCCGCATCGATCTGGACCAGCCGGGTGAGGCCGTCCAGGGTGGGTGCGCGTAGCCGAGTGACGCCGCTCAGGCCTCGCGGACGTCCACCTTCAGGTCGAGGGTGCTCTCGAGCAGCCCCGCCCGTGCCCCCGCCGCGTAGAGCTCGAGGCTGATGTCCTCTCCCGGCGACGGCGTCACCTCGACCACGAAGCCCTTCGCCGTGTCGGTGACCGCCAGTGACCGGACCCGGGCCGCGTGGTTGCGATCGAGGCCGATCGCCACGCGTAGCAACCCTGCCAGCACGCGGACCTCGTACTTGGTGTCGTCGCGGAGGGCGTCGAACTCGAGGTGCTTGGGCCGCGGATCGGACTTGCGGTGGTACCGCGCCACGAGGGCGATCCGCTCGACCTCGTCGTCGTTGAACCCCGTCAAGCGGTCCGTGCCCCGGATCACGTAGTAGCTGTGCTTGTGATGCTGCGCGTGCGACAGGAACATGCCCACGTTGCACAGCAGCGCCGCGGCCTCGAGGATCTCGCGTGAGTCGTCACCGAGGCCGTGGTGCCCCTGGCTGGCGTCGAACAGATCCAGCGCCAGGCGTGCGACCTGGGCGGAGTGCGGCTGGTCCTCGTCCATCAGCTCCGCGAGGTTCAGCACGCTCTGGCGCCGCAGGTCGGAGAGGTGGTGCAGGGAACCTCCGTGCCGGCGACGCCAGGTGTCGAGCAGCACCCCCTCGCGGAGGGCGAAGTCCGACACCACGAGCTCGTCGAGGCCGAGCTCGTGCACGACCTGCTCGAGGATCAGCGCGCCGGCGAGGATGATGTCGGCGCGGCCGGGATCGAGGCCAGCCAAGCCGGCGCGGGCGTCCGGCGTCGGGGCGGCGATGATCTCCGCCACCAGTTCGTCGAGCTGCTCGGCCGCAAGTGTGAGGTTGCTCACCGAGCGCGGGCGAGCGCCGGTCGCCCGCATCGCCGCCATCTCCGCCAGCGTCGCGATCGTGCCGGACGAACCGACCCCCACCTCGACGCTCAGCTGCCGAACCTCCCGCGCGAACGGCGCGAGCGTCGAGCGGATGTGGCGGCGGCACGCATCGACCGCCCCGGGGTGCGTGTGCCGCCCGTCGAAGAAGCGGCGCGTGAGACGGATGGCGCCCAGCTTCAACGACCGCGACGCCAGGACCTCGCCGCGAAGACCGACGAGCAGCTCGGTGCTCCCGCCTCCGATGTCACACAGGAGCAGACGACGGTCGTACACAGGCACGGCCTGAAGCACGCCGAGGTGGATGAGGCGGGCCTCCTCGACACCCGAGATGACGTTGACGTGGACCCGTGCCTCGTCCCACGCCCGATCGATGAGCAGGTCCCGGTTCTCGGCCTCGCGCACCGCCGAGGTCGCGACGGCGGTGATCGGCGCATCGTGGACCTCGGCGACCTGCCGGAACCGGTCGAGCGCCTCGACCGCCCGATCGATGGCATCGGCGGTGAGCTCGCGCATGTCGCCGGCGCTCGATCCGAGGCGCACCATCTCCTTCTCGCGCTCGAGGATCTCGAAGCGAGGGCCAGCCTCTCCCGCCGTCATCCGCGCGACCACACCGTGCAACGAGTTCGTGCCGATGTCGACCGCCGCGAGCGTCTCGCTGCGAGCGCCGGATGGAGTGGCCACGGGTCCAGTCTGGTCGCGACGCGGGGTGGTGCCGGGTAGTCTCGCTCGCCATGCCGACCAAGCCGCCGCCGAAGCGCAAGGTGAAGGGCGGGCGCGTGACCCCCAAGGGCGGCGCGTCCGGTGCCGCCCGTCCCGACCCGTCGAGTCGCTACACGCCGCCGGTGCCCAAGGAGTACAAGGTCAGCCCGTGGTACGTCCCTGTGCTGATGTTCACCCTGCTGGGCCTGGGCCTCGTGGTGATCTTCCTCAACTACCTCGGGGTGCTGCCTGGCGACACCAAGAACAGCTACCTCCTGGTGGGCCTGGCGTTCATTCTCGGCGGCATCATGACCGCCACCCAGTACCGGTAGCAGAGGTGGCCGGCCGGCATCTCGCCGACACCTGGCGAGTTACATCCATGTGACGCTCCCCAGCGTTGTCCACAGCCTGTGGACAAGTGCGCGGTCGATCAGAGGTCGTCCACGGCCGTCACGAGCTCCATCTCGTCCATGCAGTGGCGAGGCGGCTCGGGCATCTGGTCGTTCGCCGTGGTCATGCGCACCTCGGTGCCGCAGACCGTGCAGCGGTACATGATCCTCACCTTCCGCAGCTCACCGGGTGGCGGCGGATCCGGCACCGGCTGCGCCAGGCCCGCGAGCATGACGAAGCCGATCTTGAACAGCACCCAGACCGCCAGCGCAGCGACGAGCAGCGCGAGGAGCGACGCCTTCGTCAGCAGCCACGCCACGATGACGAACGCCAGCAGGAGCACCGCCGTGGTCCGGGAGATCGACGGTCGCGTCACGACCAAAGGCTAAGGGCCCGTGGGGGGTTGTGCGAAGGGGGGCGGAGCCCCCCTTGACCCACAGCCGCTACCCCAGCCGTTCGATGATGGTGGCGTTGGCGAGGCCGCCGCCTTCGCACATGGTCTGGAGGCCGAAGCGGCCGCCGCTGCGTTCGAGCTCGTTGAGGAGGGTGGCCATGAGCTTGGCGCCGGAGCAGCCGAGCGGGTGCCCGAGGGCGATGGCGCCGCCGTTCACGTTGGTCTTGCTCAGGTCGGTCTTGAGCTCCTTCTGCCACGCCAGCACGACGGAGGCAAAGGCCTCGTTGACCTCGAACAGGTCGATGTCGTCCACGGTCATGCCCGCCTTGGCGAGGGCCTTCTCGGTCGACGGGATCGGGCCCGTGAGCATCGTCACCGGGTCGACGCCCGCCAGCGCGAACGTGTGGAAGCGCGCACGCGGGGTGAGGCCCAGCTCCTTGGCCTTCTCCTCGCTCATGATGAGCAGGGCGGAGGCACCGTCGGAGATCTGCGACGAGTTTCCGGCCGTGACCTTGCCGTCAGGCTTGAAGGCAGGCTTCAGGTTGGCGAGCGTCTCCACCGTGGTGCCGGGGCGGATGCCTTCGTCCTTGGTGACCAGCTCGTCGCTCTCGACGATGTTGCCGGTCTCCTTGTCGAGGCGCTTCTCGGTGACCCCGACGATCTCGTTGTCGAAGCGACCCTCGGCGGTGGCCCGCTCGGCCCGCTGCTGGGACTCAGCGCCGAACGCGTCGAGCTCCTCGCGGGTCAGGCCCCACTTGTCAGCGATCATCTCGGCCGAGATGCCCTGGGGCACCAAGCCCGGGTCGGTGTAGCGGGCCAGGACCCGGTGCCCGAACGGCAGCGAGCCCGGCGTCATCGAGGCGCCCATCGGCGTGGTGGTCATGACCTCGACGCCGGCGGCGACGGCGATGTCGTAGGCCCCGGCGATGACGCCTTGGGCCGCGAAGTGAGCCGCCTGCTGGGACGAGCCGCACTGGCGGTCCACCGACGTCGCCGGCACCGACTCGGGGAACCCGGCCGCGAGCACGGCGTTGCGCCCGATGTTCAGGCCCTGGTTGCCGACCTGCATGACGCAGCCCATGATCACGTCGTCGATCAGCGCGGGGTCGAGCTGGTTGCGCTCGACGAGCTGCTTGAGCACCTCGCCGGCGAGGTCGGCCGGGTGCCAGCCCGACAGCTTTCCGTTGCGCTTGCCGCCGGCGGTGCGGACGGCGTCGACGATGACGGCGGTGGCCATGGGTTGCTCCTCAGGATCACTTGACCGGACGGTCAAGTGTGGCCGGGGGTGGCCAGGGCCCGCAACCCGAGGGTTGAATGGTGGCTCGCGTTCGAACGCGTCGAGGGGGCAACATGTCGCAGATCACCAAGGCCGAGCTCGATCAGGCCGTCGAAGGGCAGACGATCCTCGATCGCTTCCTCGAGACGGTGCGGGCACACCCACAGCAGGTGGCGCTGCGTGCCAAGCAGCCCGACGGCAGCTATGCGGCGTGGACCTACGCGCAGTACGCCGAGCGCGTGGCGGCCGCCGCCTCCCACCTCAAGTCGCTCGGCGTGGGCGCGGGTGATCGCGTGGTTCTGATGATGCGGAACATCCCCGAGTTCCACTTCGTCGACCTCGGCATCGCCGCCCTCGGCGCCACGTCGATCTCGATCTACAACTCGTCCTCGCCCGAGCAGGTCGGCTACCTCACGGGTCACTGCAAGGCGAGGCTCGCCCTGGTGGAGGACGACGGGTTCGAGGAGCGCTTCCTCAAGGTCCGCGAGGAGCTCCCTGCCCTCGAGACGATCGTGAACCTCTCACGCGATGGCGTGAGGGAGGAGCTGTTCGACGGCGGCTCGGTCGACCTCGCGGACGAGGCCCGCAGCTGCACGCCGGACACGCTCGCCACCGTGATCTACACGTCGGGCACCACCGGGCCGCCCAAGGGCGTGATGCTGTCGCACTACAACATCGTGTGGACCGCAGAGGGATACCTCCGCATGCTCGACGTCGAGCCCGTGGGGTTCCGAGCGGTGTCGTACCTGCCGATGGCCCACATCGCGGAGCGCATGACCACGCACTACCTCGCGGCGGTGGGGGGCTATGAGGTCACCACCTGCCCCGACCCTGGCCAGATCGCTGCCTACGCGCGCGATGTGCGGCCCCAGATCATGTTCGGCGTGCCGCGGGTGTGGGAGAAGATCTACGCCGGCGTGCAGGCGGCGCTGGCCGCCGACCCCGACAAGAAGGCGCAGTTCGACGACGCCGTGGCGGCGGCCATCCCCATCGCCGAGCGCCGCGCGTTCGGCGTGGCCACCGCGGAGGACGAGGCGACCTACCAGTTCCTGGACGAGGCCGCCTTCGCAGGCGTACGGGCGCTCGTCGGCCTCGACGCCGTCGAGTACGCGGTGACGGGCGCGGCACCCATCCCGCCCGAGCTGATCAGCTGGTACCGCGCCATCGGTGTGCCGCTGTCCGAGATCTACGGCATGTCCGAGAGCAGCGGCCCGATGACGTGGGAGCCGATGCGGGTGAGAGCGGGCACCGTCGGCATCGCGTTCCCCGGCACCGACTGCTTCCTCGCCGACGACGGCGAGGTCTGCATCCGGGGAGGGAACGTGTTCCTCGGGTACCTCGACGATCCGACCAAGACGGCCGAGGCGCTCGACCTCGACGGCACGCTGCACTCGGGCGACATCGGGCAGTTCGACGACGACGGCTACCTGCGCATCATCGACCGCAAGAAGGAGCTGATCATCACTGCAGGCGGGAAGAACATCAGCCCGGCGAACCTCGAGGCCGAGCTCAAGATGATCCCGATCGTCGCCCAGGCGTGCGCCATCGGCGACCAGCGCCCGTTCGTGTCCGCCCTGGTGGTGCTCGACGGCGAGGTCGCGCCGGTGTGGGCGCGGGAGCACGGCATCGAGTTCTCGTCGCTGGCGGAGCTCGCCGAGAACCCCGACGTCATCGCGGAGGTGGATCGCGGTCTCGAGGAGGCCATGGCCGGGTTCAACAATGCCGAGCGCGTGAAGAAGGTGAAGATCCTCGCCGACGAGTGGCTCCCGGACTCGGAGGAGCTCACGCCGACGTCGAAGCTCAAGCGGCGCGGCATCCACGCCAAGTACGCCGAGGAGATCGAAGCGCTCTACGCCTGACGCGGGAGGCCGAGGCTCGGACCGAAGTCCTCCAGCGCCTGGCGGGCGAGCGGCAGATCCACGCTGAGGTGGTCGGCCAGCTCGAGCGCGAGGGCGAGGTCCTTCTCGCCGAGGGCGCGGGTGTGGGTGAAGATCTCGTAGAGGGCGTCATCGCGAGCGAGAGGCGCCGTCGTGTCCCGGACCATGATCGCCCCGGGACCACCGGTCACCGAGTCGCTGTGCCGCACGACGCGGGCGAGCTTCTGGAGGTCGAGCCCGGCCGCCTCGGCGAGCCGCTGGGCCTCACCCGCGGCCGTGTAGGCCGTGAAGTGCATGAGGTTGCGCGCCAGCTTCGTGCGGGTGCCCGCACCGGCCGGCCCCATGTGCACCGACAGGCTCGCCCAGCAGGCGAACACGGGCTTGGCGCGCTCGTAGGCGTCACGGTCGCCGCCCACGATGGCGGCCAGCGTGCCCTCGTGGGCACCCATGAACCCGCCGCTCACCGGCACGTCGAGCAGGTCGACGCCCTGCGCCGCGGCGGTCGACGCCAGCTGCTCGGCCGTCTCCGGGCGGATGGTCGAATGCACTGCGATCACGGTGCCTGCCCCAGCGGTGGTGAGAAGGTCGGCGACGACGGACTGGACCTGGTCGTCGTCGAGCACCATCACGGAGACCACGTCGCAGCTCGACCCGAGGTCCCGGACGCTCGCGGCAGCGATCGCGCCCCCTTCGACGAGCGGCACCATGGCCTCCGACCGGAGGTCGAACACGTGCAACCCACCGGGCCACGCCGCCAGCCGGGCCGCCATCGGCCCACCGATCTGCCCCAACCCGATGAACCCGACCGCGCCGATCTCCCCGGAGTCGGCCGTCATGACCGCACCACACAGCACTGCACCACACAGCTTCTCTGTGCGCCCAGAACCGCATGCCGGTGATCGGCGCACACAGAAGCAGTGGGGGTGGTGAGGGAGGTGGCCCTCATCGGTTCGGCCAGAGGGGGGCAGGGGCCTGGCCGATGCCGTAGTGGCCGGGGAGCCCGCCGCCGAGCGAGCGGTGCATGCGGGCCGTCATGCCCTCGGAGAGCGTGCCGTCGCCGATCATCTCGAGGAAGCAGGCGGCGGCGTTGCCGAAGTCGAACCAGTCGCGCTGCGAACCGCCACTGGAAGTCGCCGGCGTAGCCGAACCAGCAGCCGCCGATGCCGGCGACCTCGTAGCGGGTGCCGTCGGCGCGGGTGGCGAGGGCGATCTGCTTCCAGAAGCCGACGACCTGGCCCTTCCGCTCGTCGATGAGGATCTCCTGGTACGGGTACTCCCACCCGTCGAGCCCGCCCATCTCGAGCCCGAGGGCGACGTCGCGGATCTCGTCGCGACCGACGGCCATGAACTCGTTCGTCGGGCCCGTAGTTCCAGCCGTAGGTGGCGTCCTCGGTGAACAGCGGGCCATCGCCGTCCAGTCGCCCGACGCCTCGGCGTCCTTGTTGGCCTGCAGCCAACGCTCCACCATCTCCTCGAGCTCTTCCCGCGGGAAAGCAGGCATCAGGTCTCGTCCTCCACGATCGTCAGGGCATGGGTCGGGCAGTACTTCACGGCCGCGTCGACGGCCTTGCGGTCGCCGGTCGGGCGGCGACTCGTCGAGCACGGTGAGCACGCCGTCCTTCGACACCTCGAACACGTCGGGCGCCTCGCTCTCGCACACGCCGTGCCCCTGGCACAGGTCGCGGTCGACGACGATCCGCCAGCTGCTCACGCCGAACCCCACTGGGTCCTCGCTGCTCGCGCTCATCGGGGGGTCATCCGGGCGGCGCAGGGCTGGGCGAGCTGCACGACCATCTTGGAGTGGTCGTTGCGGTAGGTGTCGGGGGCTGGGTCAGCTCGAAGGTGCAGTCGCTGCAGCAGCACGCGAGAAGATCGCCTTGAGCTGCATCATGGCGAAGGCCGCGCCCACGCAGCGGTGGCGGCCGGCACCGAACGGGATCCAGTTCCACGGGTTGGCGAGGTCGTCCTCGCGCGGCGTCGAGGTACCGACTGGGGTCGAACGCCTCGGCGTCGTCGAAGACCTCGGGGATCGCGGTTGGACACCGACGGCGAGGCCGCCGACCAGCGTGCCCTCGGGGATGCGGTAGCCCTCCACCTCGAGCGGCACCTTCGCGACGCGCAGCAGGAGGATGAGCGGCGGGTGCAGCCGGAGCGCCTCCTTGATGGCGGCCTCGAGCCTCGGCATCTCGCGCAGGGCCTGGTAGCTGACCTCGACCGCCCTCCGCGGCGAGGCCGTCGAGCTCGTCGACGACCTCGGCCAGGACGTCGGGGTGGCGCAGCAGCTCGATGAGCGTCCACGCCGCGGTGCCCGAGGTGGTGTGGTGCCCGGCGAACATCATCGAGATGAACATGCCGGTGATGATGTCGGCGCTGAAGTGCGGCGAGCCGTCCTCGTTCGTGATCGACATGAGGACGTCGAGCAGGTCGCGGTCGTCCTTGGCAGGCGGCGGATCGGCCGCCCGGCCGTCCATGATCGCCTGCACCAGCGCCACCAGGCCGAGGCGGGCCGCGTCGCGGCGCGCGGAAGCTCTCGATGTCGGCGTAGGCGTCGACGTAGGCGATGGCGTCGGTGCCACGCTCGAGGTCGTGGTACAGGGCCGCGAACCGCCCGTCGAGCTGCTCGCGGAACCGCCGGCCGATCAGGCACGCGGACGACGTGTAGATCGTGAGCTCCGCGAACCAGTCGAGCAGGTCGATGTCGCCACCGTCGGGCGCCTGCGCCAGCATGCGATCGACCTCGGCGGCGATGGTCTCGGCGTGACCGCGCATGAACTTGTCGCGCAGCGCCTGGTTGTGGAGGGCCTTGCGCCGCTCCTCGGGCGAGGCGTCGAACACCACGCCCTCGCCGAAGATCGGTGTCATGAACGGGTAGGCCTCGGCCTGGTCGAGGTCCTCCTCGGGTGCCCGGAAGAAGATCTCGTTCGCCTCCGGCCCGGTGAGCAGCACCACGTCCTTGTCGGCCAGCCGGAACGTCGCCGACGTCGCCGCACTCGGCGCGGGTGCGCTCCATCAGCCCGATCGGGTCGACGCGCAGCTCCTCGAGGTGCCCGGTGCCGGCCGGATCACCCTCACCCGAGACGCGTGGGGGCGGACGCAGCGTGGTGTCAGAGATGGTCATGAGCGGCCTCCAGCAGGGGCTTCGGGCTCCACCTCGACGAGCGTGAGGTGGGTGCCGCGCGGGGTGGACACGACGGTGACCACGGCTCGGGCGACGTCCTGCGGGCGGAGCACGCCGGGATGGCGCATCAGTCCCCACTGCTGCCACTCCGCCATGAGGTCGTCGACGATGGCGGGGTCCCACGTGGCGCCCTGCTCCGTGCTCGACGGACCGGGCCGCACGATCCCCACGCGCACCCCGGATGCCCTCGAGCTCCATCTGCATGGCGCGGGCCAGGCCCTCCAACGCGTTCTTCGAGGCGACGTACGCAGCCATCCGCGTGCGCGGGACGCGCACGACATCCGACGTCACGAACACGATGTCACCGCGCTCTCGCTCGACCATGCCCGGACCGAGCGCCCGCACGAGCCTGTGCGCGCCGACCAGGTTCACCTGCACCTGGCGGGCGAACGCGTCGGGGTCGACCTCGAGCGCCGCGGCAGGCAGCACGTCTCCAGCGTTGGAGACGAGCACCTCGACAGGCCCGAGCGCGCTCGGCCGCCGCCGCGAACGCGTCGATGGATCCCTCGTCCGCGAGGTCGAGCGCGAGGGCCACCGCCTCACCGCCGTCGGCCTGGATCCTGGCGGCCGCCTCCTCGAGACGGTCGAGGCGGCGGGCACCCAGGACCACCGGATGCCCGGCGTCCGCCAGCGCGGCAGCGGTCGCGGCGCCGATGCCCCCGGACGCGCCCGTGACGACGGCAGCGCGGCGCTCCGGGTGCGGCGGGAACTTCGGCATCAGCCAGGCCGTCCCACGTGGACATGCGGCAGCGAGCGCCCGGACCGGGCGTCGCGCGCCGCAAGTTGTCGCGCCCGATGCCTCGCCGACGAACCGGCGGCCGCCGGCGACCGGAGCGGGCGCTCGGTGTCGCAAGATGCGACGGGGGGGCCAGCGGGTCGGGCGCTCATCGCAGGATCACCGTCGTCGGCAGGGCCGCGAAGCCGCGGACGTTGACGCAGTGGACGCGGCTGGCGCCGTCGGGGTCGATCTCGTAGCTGGCCACACGGGCCACGAGCTCCTCGAGGCAGACACGCGCCTCCAGGCGGGCGAGCGACGCGCCCAGGCAGAAGTGACGGCCGAAGCCGAAGCTGGCGATCTGCTGCAGCTCGCGCTCGGGACGGTCGAGGTCGTAGCGGTCGGGTCGGGCGAAGACGCGCTCGTCGCGGTTGGCCGATCCGACGAGGAGGACCACCCGCTCGCCCGCGGGGATGACGGTGCCGTGCAGCTCGACGTCCTCGGTGGTGAGGCGGGCCAGCATCTGGCTCGACGTGTCGTAGCGCAGCGTCTCCTCCACCCAGTCGGGGATGCGGCCGGGGTCGGCGAAGGGCTTGGCCCGCTCGTCGGGGTTGCGCCATGCCCAGTACCAGGCGTTGCCGAGGAGCTTGGTGGTGGTCTCGTTGCCGGCCACGACCATGAGGAACAGGAAGCCGATGATCTCGTCGTCGCTGAGTCGGTCGCCGTCGATCTCGGCGTCGAGCAGCGCCGAGGTGAGGTCGTCGGTGGGCCGGCGCCCGCCGCTGGGCGAGCATGTCGGCGTAGTAGGTCGACCAGCGTCGAACGCGGCCTCGACGCCCGCCGGCGGGACGTCGTTCACGCCCTCCTCGCGGTGCACGAGCAGGTCGGACAGCCGGCGGAGCTCGTCGCGGTCGGCGGCCGGCACGCCGATCAGCTCGCAGATGACGTCCATCGGCAGCTTGCCCGGCCAGGTCGCCGATGAAGTCGAACGTGCCCCTGCTCGAGCGCGACGTCGAGGTGCTCGCGGGTCAGCTCCCGGATGCGCGGCTCGAGCTCGGCGACCCGACGCGGGGTGAAGCCGCGTGAGACCAGACCGCGCATGCGCCCGTGCATCGGCGGGTCCATGGCGAGGAACGACATCGTGCGGTGGGCGTTGGGCCCCGACGCCGCCGGGTCGAGCGACACGCCGTGCGCGGACGAGAAGCGCGTCGCTGTCGCGGAAGCCCTCCACCACGTCGGCGTGGCGGGAGAGCGCCCAGAAGTCGCGCTCGTCGTTGCGGTACAGCGGCGCTTCGTCGCGCAGCCGCTGGTACGTGGGGTACGGGTCCTCGTGGATCTCGTAGGCGTACGGGCTGTAGACGAGGTCCGTGGCGGTCATCGGCCGGTTCCTCCGAGGAGGAGGCCGGCGACCTCGTCCATCCGCTCGGCCAGGTCGGCGTAGCTGAAGTAGCCCATGCCGGCCTGCAGCAGCGCCCCGGCCAGCGCCAGGTTCAGGGCGCGGAGCACCGCCGGGTCCGCCTCGTCGCCGAGCGCCGACGCCAGGTGCTCGTTGAAGGCAGTCCCGATCCGGTTGCGCAGGCGTCGCACGTCGGGGTCGGGGGCAAGGATCGCCGTGGTCGAGGCCGCCGCCAGCTCCGGCTCGTCGGCGATCAGCAGGGCCAGCTCGCGCAGTGCGTTCGAGACTCGCGTGCGAGCGTTGTGCCGGCCATCGACCGGCGCCGGCTCGAGGGTCTGCAACCGGCGCCAGAACACCTCGGCGACCAGATGGTCCTTCGACGCGAAGTAGGTGTAGGCGGTGGCCGGCGCCACCCCGGCACGTCGCGCCACGTTGCGCACGGTGAGGCCCTCGTACCCGTTGGCGCGCAGCTCCGCGACCGTCGCCTCCACGAGCGCGATCGACCCGATCGGATCGCCGCTCGGCCGGGCCCCGCCGCGCCGGGACCGAGAGCGACGTGCTGGACATGTGTCCAGACACTAGTCTGAACCCATGAGCGACGGCAACGAGGCCCTGCACGACCGGCCGGACTACTCCGGGCCGTTCGACCCCGACTTCCGCTACGAGGACCTCTCCAAGGAGGCACTCGTGCGCCTGGTGCGCGAGTACGCCCTCATCGTCCACCTGCTGGATCGCTCGATGTGCGCGTCGATCGGGATGAAGTACGGCCAGGAGGTGGTGGAGGAGCTGGCGATCGAGGAGTGGCGCGGCGCGTCACCGGTCTACGGCGCCCGGCTGCGGGCCGCGCTCGGGATCGAGGGAGACGGCGTGGAGGCGATCTTCAAGGTGCTGCAGCTCGACCCCGGGTTCCCCCACCACTACCTCGACGTGAAGTACGAGGTCGTCGACGATCGCCACGGCTACTTCGAGCTCACCTCCTGCGGGGCGCTGATGGACGTCGAGCCCTGGGGCGAGCGGGCCATCACCGGCATGTGCCACACCATCGAGGACGCGACCTTCGACGTCACGGCTCAAGCGGTGAACCCGAAGGCCCACGTCGCCCACGTGCACCGCCCGCCCCGCGTGCCGGCCGACCGCGTGCCCCACTGTCGGTGGGAGATCACCATCGACGACGCCAACGAGACCCTCGACGAGGCGCCGATCACCACGATGACGCGCGGCACGACAGCAGCGACGTTTCGGTTCCCGCCGATGCGCGACGGCACCCCGCACCTGCCGCCTGCGGCCACCCCGGTCGAGGTGGGTGCAGGCGATCCTCGTCAGCGAGGCGCCACCGAGTCGTAGCTGGTGCCGATGCGTGGGCTCTCGATCCAGTGCACCGGACCGTTGCCGACGGCGACGTCCATGCCGTAGACGCCCAGCTTCGGGTAGACGTAGGTGTCGTCCGGGCACACGGTGGGGAAGTAGATGCGAGGCTGGCCGTTGCTCATGGTCTGCCTCGCTCCGTCGAGCCACACCTCGAGGTAGCCGATGGTGGCGTCCTTGGAGAACTGGACGTGCAGCACGAAGTTGTGCCACGACCCCAGCATCGTCGACATCTTCGGGCCGTTCCACGCGATGTTCCGGTACTCGGTCAGGTACCGCTCGGAGCGCAGCGTGAGCCGGCCGTACTTGATGGTCATGCCGATCGCGGGACCGCCGCAGGACGAATCGCCCTTGAGCTGCATGTAGTTGCCGTCATTGCTGTGGCCGTCGGCGACGACGATGTCGCTGCCGAACAACGAGCGCCAGCCGAACCAGATGTTCTGGGTCGACCCTCGAGGGGTGACGTCGTTCGCCAACCTCAGCTTGGTGTCCCCGTCGCCGAGCAGCGCCTGGGAGAACTCGGCCCGGTTCGCACCGCTCGTGATGTCACTGGGTGTCAGGTACGCGCGGTACACCTTGCCGAACTGGCCGGTCGGATCGTCCACGATGCCCAGACGGCTCGTGTCGGAGGCCTCCTTCTTCCAGAAGAGGGTCCGGCTGCCGGCGTCGGACTCCCGGTCGGCATCGGCGTGCCACATCGTCGTGCCGGTGGTCACGGGTAGGACGGTCGGCGGGACCGTCGGCGTCGGGGCGGTGGTCACCGGCGGCGCGGCGGTCACCGGTGGGGAGGCCGTCACGGGCGGCGCGGTGCTGGCGGTCGTCGGCGTGGTGGTGGGCGCCGTCACGCCGGTCCCGCCCTTGGGTTGTGCCCCGGAGGTCGTGGTACCGGGCAGGCAGCCGGCCAAGATCACGGCGCCGAGCGCAAGCGACACGACGACGCGACGCCTGCGTCCCCTCACCTCCGATCCGTCGCCTGGCCGCCCGGTCAACGTGGTCAGTTCGCGCAGGATCATCAGAGCTCTCCTTGTCAGCGGGCCGGACGTCACGCAGCAGCGCGAGTCCGTGACCTCCGCGACATCGGCACCCTGCGCGAGGCACTTGAGCCGGCGACCGCGTGCCCGGGGCCCACGATGGAGCGCGACTCAGCGGGCAGTGGGGCTCAGAGCGCGTCCCAGATGGCCGCGTGCACCCGGTCGATCACGGCCTCCTGGGGTAGCGACGCGTCCACGACCACGGCCTCGGTTCGGCTCCAGTCGTGGTCCCACACCTCCGCCGCGCGCCGTCGGACGAAGTCCGCGTCCTGCTCCGGGCGCCTGGCCACGGCGAGGTCCGGGTCGACGCGGAGGACGAGGAGCAAGTCGGGGCGATCGATGGCGCGGTAGCAGGCGGCCTCGAAGGCCGCGAGCCAGCGCGCGGCGGTCCGGCGCTCGAGCCCGGGGAGGGACAGCGTGCGCGGTGCATCCATCAGCTCGATGCCATCGAGCGGGAACCGATCAGAGATGACCACGGCGCCCGAGTCGGCGGCGCGACGAGCGCGCCGGTACGTGCGCCGACGATCGCGAGCGGTCAGCGCGTGGAAGAGCATGAACCCGTGGCCTGGGAACCCGGTCGCCTCCCAGTCCGTCCACGCCGGCAAGGCGCGCGTCTCACGTGCGACGCCGAGCCGGCGCATGGTCTTCCCCAGCAACCGGGTCGCGGTCGACCCCGATGGCTTGCCGAGGTGGATCCCGTACGTGGGGAACCGCTGGGCGAACGTCTCCACCGCGGCCGCGACAGCCGACGACTTGCCCGAGCCGTCACCACCGACGACGCCGACGAGCAGCCCGCCGCTGTCCAGCGATCGCCTGCTCTCGGGGCGGCCGTCCTGGCGGCCCCGCCTGAGACGACGCCAGAGCCGGAGGCGGAGGTCGGTGCGTCGCGGTCGACGCCCGAAGGGCTCCAGGGCGCGGAGCAGGTCACGGCCGGCCGCGGCCCGCGTGATCCGCCCGGCGTCGCGGTCGATGGCGCCGCGGCATCGCGCGAACAGCTCGACCGAGACGAACGGGAGGTGCGCCGCGCGGAGTGCCTCGAGCTCTTCGGCATCGGACCGCGCCTCCAGGAACGCGAGTTCGCGACGCTCGGACGGCGTCAGCCGGCCCTGCCGCGCGAGCTGCGCGTCCCAGGGGCAGTGCTTGACGACCATCCGCATGATGAACACGAGCAGCTCGAACGCGCGGTTCGGCACCGCCACCGGCCCATCGAGCAAGCGCGAGGCCAGGTACGCGTCCTCGAGGGGCAATCGGAAGTTCTTGGTCATGTCGTCTCCCAGCACGAGCTGGAAGTGGGCTTGGAGGTGCACCATGCGACCCGAGCCCTCGTCACGCCCGAAGTAGTCGACCAGGCCGGGCACATGGCGCTCGGGCGACGGTCGGGCGATGCGGAAGCCGAGGGCGTGGACCGCGGCGTTGAAGCGGGTGCCGTCGCGGCGGGCGACGAGCAGGTCCAGATCGTTCTCGGCCGTCAACGTCCGGTCGATGGCCTCGTTGCTCTTCCAATGGCAGTACGCGACATCGGCGCCGTCGAGCGCCCGGAGGAGATCGGCGACCAGCGGCAGCGGCTCCACCCGGGGCCCGTCGGGTGCCTCAGGCACGACCGACCAGCGGTGACGTCAGCTCCTCGTACAGCGCCACGTACGAGCCGACCACCACGTCGAGATCGTACTCGGCCTCCACCGTGGCTCTGGCAGCCTTCCCGAGCCGGGCCCGGGTTGCCTCGTCGGCCACCAACCGCGCCAGGCAGTCGGCCAGCGCCACGGCATCGCCGACGGGGAACACGACCCCGTTGTGATCGTCGCGCACGACGTCGACGTTGCCTGGAACGTTCGAGACGACGACCGGGAGGCCATGGGCCATCGCCTCCAGCAACGCGTTCGAGAGCCCCTCGGCGTGGGACGGGAGCACGAACAGATCGGCCCCTCGAAGATCCGCTCGGACGTCGGCGCGCTCACCCGCGAGCTCCACGCACCCTTCCAGCCTGCTCCGCCGAACGTGGGCCTCCAACGAGGCCCGGTCGGGGCCCTCACCGATCAGGGTCACCCGCAGGAGGCCCGGTGCATCGCGGTTGAGCACGTCGACGGCATCGAGGAGCGTCGCCAGCCCCTTCTGCCGGTGCAGGCGGCCGACGAACACCGCGTGGGCGGCGCCATCGAGCGAGTGGTCGGTCCTCGGGACGACACCGTCGAGGTCCACGCCGTTCGGAAGCGAGCAGATGCGCTGCTCGGGCACCCCCACGGCCCGGAGCTCGTCGACGACGGCGGCGTTCAGCGCGACGAACCGGTCGCTTCGCAACGCGGCCGGCAGGAGGAACCGTGCCCCGCGCAGCTGGCGGTCGTGACGCATCTTGTCGACGTCACTCGCCTCCCCGCTGTTGGCGAGCTTCGTGATCGACGGCCGTCCGCACAGGTGGCCCGTCTGCACGGCAACGGCGCTGTGGTAGTTCATGCCGTGGGCGTGGAGGACGTCGTAGCTCGACCGCGTCCGCCAGAGATGCCAGGCCAGGGTGGCCATGTACAGGTAGCCCCCCAGCGTTCGGAGGCCGCGGATCCCGAAGACCTCCCAGAGCGTGTGGTTCCGGAAGACCTGGATCCCGTCGATCTCCTCGCGGCGTGGCGTCCCCCGGAACCATCGGCCGGTGACGATGCGCACCTCGACGCCCTGATCGGCCAGCCGGCGCGCCAGCGTCTGCGCCTGCCGTTCGGTGCCGCCCACCCAGGGGTGGAACAGGCGCACGACCATCACCACGCGCAACCCACGACCGCTCCGGTTCATCGCGCCAGCGCCTCTCCGGGGCCCGCGTCGGCGCGCACCAGCCGCGTCCTGGCGGTCGAGAGGCGGGCCTCACCCCCGAGCTCCGAGTAGGCGTGCCAGGAGCGGACCGCTCCCGAGAGCAGGTGGTACCGCCAGAGCCACGGCAGGAGGTCCAGCTCTCGATCGGGGAGCTCGCCCTCCCCGCGGTAGCCGGCGATGAACGCGGCCTGCAGCTCGGCGGGGAGCCGCAGCGAGGCGATCACGATGTCGAGCAGTCGCCAGTCGTACCGCGCCAGCTCGAAGTCGTGCACCACCGCCGTCCCGTCGCGCCGGAACAGCAGGTTGTGCGTGCCGTAGTCGCCGTGGATCAGGAGCGTCAGGAGGTCGGCGTCCTGCACCCGGCCCGCGGCCTCCACCAGGTGTCGCCGGAGCGCGTCGGCCTCCTCACGGAGAAATCGCACGTCGTTCGCGGCTTCCTCGCTCCCGGATGGGAGCGGCTCGCCGCGCAGGCGGTCCAGCGCCGTCACGTGCCAGGCGAGATCCCGCTCTCGGTCACCAGAGTCGGCGTCAGCACCGAGGTGGTGGCTGCCAGCGGGCTGGAAGTCCCGCAGGTCGTGGTGCAGCCGGGCCAGGGTGCGACCGGCGAGCTCGACCAGCTCCCGGCGACTGCCGCTCGACCGGATCGTCGAGGTGAGGTTGCGCCCCGGCTCGAAGTCGAACGAGGCGTAGAGGTGGTCGTCGACCTCGACGACGCTGCTGCCCGTCGGCGTGTGGTCGAGCCGGGTCGAGGGGAAGTCGCACGCCTCGAGGTGGTCGATGATCGAGTGCTCGTGGGCGATGGTCTCGCGGGTGGAGGTCTCCCGGTACTCCTTGAGGACCTTCCGGCCGGCGGAGGTGCGGACCACGACCACGTGGTTGCGCCAGGTCTGCGACAGGTTGGCGGGCTTGCCGGTGAGCTGCTCGCCGTACATGGCCACCACGCGGGCCGCGTCCGCCGCGCTGATGCGCGGGGCATGCACCCGAGCCGCGACCCAGCCCGTGACCAGCCTGGGCTTCGGCAGGACGATCCAACCGCCCGGCGGCGTCATCTCGACGGGCCCTCCGGGACGCGGGCGGACCCGAGCAGGAGGGGCGGCAGCGCTCGGGTGAGGGCGGCGGCGGCCTCGGTCGGGTCCTCGTCGTCGTTGTCGACCTCGAGCACGGGCCATCCCTGGCGATCCAGCTCGGCCCGCAGGAGCGTCACGGTCTCGTGGGCGTGCCGCACGAACCGCTCGATCTCAGCGGGCGACCGGTGGCTGAGCCGGGTCCACGCCCCACGCGCCTGCACCCGTCCCCAGCAGGCGGCCGACGAGGCGTGCACATGGACCACGAGGTCAGGGCGGGGGAGGACGGCCACGTACTCGGCGAGCTGCGACCCGGTCGGCGACTCCACCGCGGAGGCATGGAGCTGCACGGCGCGGTGGACGAACCCCTCGTCGATCACGATCACCTCGTCAGGCGCTGCCTTCGAGCGGAGGAACCCGTACGAGCCCATCATCCGCAGGTACCAGTAGACGACCCGCCGTCCCTTCGCATCCGCCGCCGACGGACGACCACGTTGCGAATCGAACAGGTAGCGGGTCAGCCGCCGGTGCAGGACCGCGAACCGGACGGTGTGCCACCCGCTGACGAGTCGAAAGACCGCCCACTGGGCTCGCCGATCGAACCGGTCAGGCAGCACACGGGTCGCGAACCGCCCGGGGATGGTGCGCGCGGCGAAGCAGCGCGCGGCGTGCTCGATCGTGAACGGCGTCCGTCCCGCGTCGCGGCACCCCGCCTCGACGGCGTCGATCATCGTCGTCTTCCCCGCGCCCGGTGCACCGAGCATCTCGATGATCACTCCCACGTGTAGCCGCTCAGGAACGGCACCGAGTCGATGAGGTGCTGCACCGACGAGATCGACTCCTTGCCCCAGTCGAGCGCCGTGCGCTCCCCGGGCCGGTCGGGCTGGACGACCTCCGCACATCCGGCGAGGAACTCCGTGGTGGCGGCCAGACCAAGGAAGGCACACACCGCCGCGAGCTGCGCTGTCGGGTCGTGGGTGAACGCCTCGTAGCGGACGGTCAGCAGCCGCTCTCGTGGGAGCACCTCGCGGATGCGGAGGAGCCGCTCGCACTGGTCGGTGTAGTCCTGGATCGCGTTCTCGAACGTCCGTTGCCCCCGTCGCACCATGGCGGATATCGGATCGAACGGGTTCCGGACGACGTGCAGGTAGCGGGGCTCGGTCGGCGCCATGGCGTCGTCGAGCTCGGTGAGCAGCTCGAGGCGCTCGCCGAGTCGTCGCGTCGTTGGCCCCGACCGGACGTCGCCCAGCACCCGCGGGCGCGTGGAGACGCCCTGGAATGCGCCGGTGACGGCCAGTGAGTACGGATCGAGGCGCCGAGCGGTGACCCGGCCCTTCATCGCTTCGCGCCGCGACCCCCTCGCCACCAGCTGGAACAGCTGCTCGCGCCGGAAGCCCGCCTGGAGGTAGCGGAGCAGGTCGACCTCGTCGGAGACGAGCGCGTCCGGGTGGGCGTCGACCATCGCACCGATGAGCGACCCGCCGCTCTTCACGTGGCCGATGAAGACGACCAGCGTCTCGACCTCCGAGAAGCGGTCGCGATCGCGCCGTGCCTCGTACCTCGTGAGGGCCGAGCGGCGGGCCAGGTCGACCGATCGGAAGGCCTGGCTGGACTGGACGCGCGCTCCGGTCGTCGAGCCCAGCAGGCGTCGCCATCGACCCGAGTCCAGCAGCTGCACCCAGCGAGCCTCGAGGCCGCCGCTCATGGCGTCACCAATACGCTTTCTCCCGAGGCGTCGACAGCTGCTCAGGGTCGTGCGTGGCCTGCACCGACACAAGCGTCGCGATGAGCCCGAGCACCAGCCACCATTGACCGAGGCCGAACACGACCCGCATGTTCGAGAAGTTGTTCACGGTCACGTGCGCGGCGAGCACAGCCCACAACAGCACCACGAGCTTGCGGCTCGCGAGCCCCGTACGAGGGAGGGAGGAGAACACGCGCACCGTGCGGACCAGCAGCCACGCCGCCGGCCCGAGGAACAGCAGCCACCCCACGAGGCCCTGCTCCGCCAGCAGCGTGAGGTACACGTTGTGCGATGCGTGGTCCTTCTCGGGGATGAAGTCGCCGACCTCGCTCTGGAACTCACGGTCGTACCTGTCGAAGTTGTCGAAGCCCCAACCGGTGAGCGGCTTCTGCTCGAACATCCGCCAGGACGCCAGCGCGATGGGCAGGCGCTCCAGCGCCGTCTCCTCGGACTGAAGGCGGTTCTGGATCGTCTCGATCTGTCCGGACACGGCCCCGGTGAACGAGAGCACGATCAGCAGAGGAACGGCCATCACCGCAACGCGGCGGACCTGGCGGGGGTGAACCAGGACCATCGCGACCACCACGACGACGGCGGCCAGCCAGACGCCCCGAGAGAAGGTGAGCACCGCCATGACGACGGAGGCACCGAACAGGAGGCGCAGCGCGATCCGCACCTCGCGTCGAGGCTCGGTGGCGGCGGCGTGCAGAGCGAAGGCCCCCGCCGCGAGCACCGCCACCCCGTACACGCTCGGCGATCCGAGGGAGCCGATGGTGCGGGACCCTGCCCGTCCCAGCCACTCCGTGGGAAGCGTCCCCGGCGCGAGCCACGAGAGGGCGCCGATCAACGTCTGCATGGTCACGGTGATCGCGGCGATCGGCACCAGCCAGCGCAACGACGCCTCGGTCGGTCGGGCCAGCCGCACGATGAGGTACAGGCACATCGGCACGACGACCCTGTCGTAGAGGTTGATGACGGAGGTCCCGAACGCACTGGACGTGTACCCGATCGACAGCAACGAGGCCAGCACGTAGGCGCCCATCAACAGCTCCGGCACCCCGAGGCGCCCCAACGGCCGCGATCGGATGCGGAGCATCCTCGACGCGATGAGCAGCAGGAGGACGACGAGCGGCAGCGTGCGGTGCACGACCCAGTACGCATACCTGGGGGTGCCGCTGCTCTGGAGGAGGTACGGGACGAAGAGGAGCCAGATCGCCACCGCCGACAGGGGCGCTCGGTTCAGCAGCACGAAGCCGGGCACCGCGACCATGAGCGCGACCGCCGCGTACCAGAGGCCCGCGGACAGCAGGAAGGCCACCGTCAACCCCGTGAGGACGACCGACGACCACAGGACGACCCCTCGGACCACCGCCCGCGTGCCGCGGGCGCTCGCCCCGGGGGTGCTCCCCAGGACGACCACGCTCATCCCGGCTCCACGATCATGCGACGTCCCGGCTTGCGGCCCAATCGACCCGGGAACCGCTGCTGGAGCTCCTCCACCCCTCGCCACGCCAGCCTGCGGCCCATCTGACCGGGCCAGTCGACGAGCCAGAACCGCGTGCGCTCCGACACCGAGAGCTCCACCGGGTCGAGTGCGTACCCGTAGCGCTGCATGCGGCGACCGGCCTGCTGCTGGATGAAGGCGATCTCGGCGGGGGGCACCCTTCCTCGGTAGCGACCGATGTGCTCGGAGGAGAGCAAATCGTCCTCGGCTCGTGACGGCGCTCCGCCCGTGAGTCGATCGCGGTGCCGTGGCGCTTCGGGCATGCCCAGCATCGCCGACTCGAAGTCCTCGCCGAGGAACGCGCACACCGCGGACAGCGTCGGCTCGGTGCTGTTGATCAGGTCTTCGAAGCGGACGATGAGGAACTGGTCCGGATATCGGTCCATGTGGCGCTCCGCCAGCCGCGTCGAGTACTGCCAGCGAGCGGTCGCCCCACCGGCCCGACCCCGGCCCTTCGGCCAGAGCTCGATCGACGCGAGGTAGCGGTCCCGCGGGTCGCGCACCATGTGCACGATCTTGACGCCGTCGTAGGCCTCGATCAGCTCGTCCACGTACCGCTCGATCAGGCCGGTCTGTGCTCCCCGACGAGGCTTGCCCTCACGCTCGGCGAAGTGGAGGAGGAACAGGTCGAACAGTCGGGCGTAGGTGGGCGCACCCTGCCAGAACTCCGCGCGGATCCGCTCCGGGTCGGGCTTCAGGAACTTCACGTGCTTGTAGGAGAGCATGGCCGTGAGGCAGCGCTCGAAGTTGGTCGGGTCGGCGAGATCGCCGAACTGGCCGTAGAAGTACGTCCACATGTTCGAACCCACGGCAGGGATCGCGATCCGAGAGTGCGAGGTGAGGTACGCGCTCATCGTCGTCTTGCCGCAGCGATCGAGACCGCCGACGTAGATCGGTGCGGTCGGGGCGCCCTTGCGATCGCCGGGCGACGTCACGCGCTCAAGGGGCAACGGCAAGTCGCACGACCTCCCCGTCCCCGGCGAGCCCATCCGCACTGCACTCGCATGTCCGCACGGTGGCGTGCACCGGGCCGCCCTCCGTCCCCTCCCTCACCGCAAGGTGCTCCACCCACGATCCGAGCACGTCGTTCGCGCCGTCGATCCGCATGTCCGGGAAGAGGACCCCAAAGCTGTCGTCTCCCACGTAGGCGAGGACGTCCTGTGGACGCAGCCGGCCCAGGAGCGCCTGGGCCACGTCGCGCCGGTCGAGCACCGCGGGCGCGGCACCGTTCGTGGACGGGTCTCCGGCGCTCAAGGTGATCCGTCCCACGGTGACCAGCGGCGAGCCGGCGCGACGACGCCGGGGACGCTGCCCCGGCGCGAGGGGCGGGTCGACCCGGGCGGGCAGGTCGGGGGGCACCTGGCACCGGCTCAGCTCCTGGCTCAGGCGCGAGCTGAAGTACTCCTGGCTGTAGAGACCCGTCACGCGGTCCCACATGCCCTGGGTGGTGGGCTCGTCCTCCTCCTTCAGGTACTCGACGACGAACGCGAGCACTGCACCCGCGAGGATGCCGAAGGTCAGGCCGACGAGCACGGTCAGCAAGCGGCTGGAGGCGGCCGCCTTCGGATCGCCCGGCGGATCGAGCTCCCGCAGCACGTACACCTCGCCTTGGTCATCGAGGAAGTTGGCGGCGGCCGTCCCGAGGGCCTCTGCGTAGGCGGCGACGGCCTCGGGGTCGGACCCGCTCGCACCGATCTCCAGGATGTTCGTCCCGGGCACCACCTGGCTGCGGACCTGCAGCCCCTCGGTGGAGACCCCCTGCTCGGAGAGCTGCGCGAGGGCTCGGTCCTTGACGGCCTCGCTGCGCGCGATGCGCGCGTAGGTGGCGTTGATCTCGACACCTCGAGTCTGCGCTTCGGCCGCTCGCACCGGGTCGTCGCCCGGGTCCGTTCGTGGGCGCACGACGTACGAGCCGCTGGTCTCGTACAACGACGACTGCGGCCAGAGGAAGGACAACGCCAGGACGGTCACGAACGCGACGCCGACCACGATCCACCAACGCCGCATGATCGCCCGCAGGTAGCGCTTCAGCTCCACGGAACAGTGTCCTCTCGATCCTCTCGGCCCTTGGCCGACCGATGCTTCATTCGATCCACGAGCTCCCTGGCGCGCCCCAGCAACCGGTCGAGCACCTGTCGATCGTCGGGCTCCAGGCCCAGCAGGGCGACGAGGGCCACGAAGACGACGCCGATGCCGAGGGCCAGCGCGACGAGGAGGGGGAACCCGAGCGGCTCGGGGAGGGCAGCCACCACCGGCAGGGCCACCGCCGCAGTGCCGGCGGCCGCCGCGAACGGCTTCCAGATGTGGCGATCCCAGGGGAGGATGCGCATGATCACCCACAGCTCTACCACCCGGATCACGTTGATCAGCGTGGTGGAGGCGAGGATGGCCAGCGCGGCGCCGACGACGCCCCACAGCGGGATCATGATCACGTTGGCGACCAGCGAGATGACCATCCACGCGGTGGCGTTCGCGACCTTGAGCTTGTTGTAGGCAGACATGGCGATGATCGGCCCGCACATCCCCGTCGCCCCGTTGACGACCTCGGCCGCAGAGGCGATCACGAGCGCGGTCACGCCTGTCTCGAAGCTCTCCCCGAAGAGACTGAGCACCGACGACGGCACGAGCACCATGAACACGAAGACCGGCAGGCTGACGGCGAGCGTCCAGCGGGTCGTGGTGGCGTAGAGACGCCCGACCTCCTTGGCGTCACCGATGTCGTGCAGCTCGGCGAGCGTCGGGCGCAGCGCGGTGTTGATCGACGCGTTGGCGAGCCGGCCCAGCGTGCTCGCGCTCGTGACGACCGCGAAGACGCCGACGTTGGCGGCGGTCCCCACCACGCCGAGCAGCAGTGAGTTGATGCGGGTGCGGATGATGCGGAGGAACCCGGTGAACCAGAACGGGAAGGCGAACGCCCCGATCTCCCGGACGTCGTGACGAGCGCGTGGCAGCCCGATCAATGGGATCTTGCGGCCGATGAAGGCGACCATGGCCCCGACCGACACGAAGTACGACAACAGGAGGGCCACACCCGCGAGCAACGGCGTCATGCCGAGGGGTGCCAGCGCCAGAAGGAAGACGAGCCGGCTGACGGGCTGGATCACGTGATCCGACAAGGCGGACTGATCGATCCGCTTGCAGCCCACGAGGACGGCGAGCAGCAGCGTGCTCATGCCGATCACCAACGCCAGGGCGGCCGCGAGGCCGAACAAGGGGATGAGGTCCTGCTCGTTGAAGACCTCGACGGCGATCTGGTCGGCGAAGACCACGAGCCCACTGGCCACCAGCAACCCAGGGACGAGGGTGCCGATCACCCCGACCTGGAGCGTGCCCTTCGCGCCCGCTGCGTCGCCTCGACGGGTGAACACGGCGATGAAGCGCTCCATGGCCACGTCGAGACCGAGCGAGGCGATGCTCGACGCGGCGAACGCCACGCTGACCGCCAGGACGTAGAGGCCGTAGTTCGAAGCGCCCAACCAGCGGGCGAGGAGCACCGCCGCGATGAGACGGACGACGGAGGAGAAGGATCGGCCGGCGACGAGGAACCCAGCGCCCTTCGCCACCGCGACCACGTCACCGTCGCCACGGGGAACCGTGGCGGTCACAGCGCGCTCACGACGAGCTCGGCCTCGGGATCGCCGACGAAGCTCGTCGACTGGAACTCACAGGCGGAGACGCTGACCGTGAAGTCCCGTCCCAAGGGATCGGGCAGGAGTCTGGGCGAGGTGGACCTCCGCCACTGCACCACGAGGTCACGCGCGTCATCGAGGCCGACGTCCGGGAGGATGGCGGCAAAGCGGCCACGGCCGAGGTGACCGAGGATGTCCTGCTGCCGAAGGGTCTGGCGGATGCCAGCACTGATCCCGACGAGCTCCTCATCGGTGAGCCGGGCCGGCTCCTCGACCTCCACGCCCTGCGGGCGGCGTCGCAGCACCTGCAGCACGCCGACGCTGAAGGTGCGACCGGCGCCCCGGCTCCTCGAGAGCTCCTCATGGAGCCGCATCTGGAAGTACCGGCGCGTGTACGCCGACGACCGCTCGTCGATGATCCGCCGGAGCCGGCGTCGCGGTGGCCCGGAGGGCAGCCCGAGCTCCGTCGCGACGGCGAGCCCGACACCGAGGGCGAGGCCGATCAGCCCCCACTTCGTGATCAGCTCCGCACCTCCCGAACCGGTCGGCTCCTGCGGCAGCGTCGGCTCATCGAGCGGCGTGAGGAGGAACTCGTAGTCCTGCGCGCGAACGTAGCTTGCGGTCAGGTCACCGGCCACGGCGGCCATGTCGAGGGCCAGACCGGGATCCTGGCTGCGAGCGCCGATGAGGACGATGTTCGAGCCCGGCACCACCGAGCTGGTGACCTCCACGGCGTCGGCCTCACGTTCGGACAGCTCGAGGTTCTCCCGGGCGCGAGCAGCGACGAGGCTGCTCCGGGCGATGCCGGCGTAGGTCGACATGATCTGGTCCGTGCTGGACAGCGTGGCCGCCGCTCGGACACGGTCCGAGTCGTCCGCCACGCTCACCCGCACCACGTAGGAGCCCTCCGCCACGTAGTGCGCCGGCCGTTGCTGGACGATGACCGCAGAGAGCGCGATCCCCACCACTGCGGGCGCGAGAATCAGCCACCACCGCCGGCGGAGCAGCCAGCCGATCTGCCGCACCCTCATCCGGGCACCGTCGCTCTCTCATGCCGCACCGTGCCGCCTGCCCTGTCTCCCGACGGATCGTCCCTCGCCCCGTGCCATGCGCTGAGGCCAGGAACCGTACACGACCGCGGAGAGAGAGGGTAACGCGGGACCCCCCGCACGCTACGTCACCATGGCCTGGCCGGGCACCGCCTATCGTGCGCCACGATGTCACCGCTGAGCTCCGGGGCGTCCGGCCCGATCTTCCTGGCCGGGGTCGATCGATCGGGCATCGGGCTCCTGGGGGAGGTGCTCGAGTGCCACCCTGCGGTCTCGATGACCCGGCGAACGAACTTCTGGGCGTTCTACGCGGGCCGTTTCGGGAGCCTCACCGACGCGGCCGCCGTCGACCGGTGCCTCGACGAGATGATGCGCAACGCTCGCATGCGGATCCTCGAGCCCGATCGCGCTCGCCTGCGGGCCGACCTCGCGCAGGGAGCACCCACCTACGAGCGGTTGTTCGAGCTCCTCCAGCTGCAGCTGATGGAGCGTCGCGGGTGCACCCGTTGGGGCGACAAGTCGCTCGGGGCCGAGCGCTTCGCGCCGACGATCCTCTCGGCGTACCCGGCCGCTGCGATGGTCCACGTGCTGCGAGATCCTCGTGACCGATACGCGTCTCACGACCGCCACCGCCAGCCGCGCCGGAGCGGCGCCGGTCGCGGTGCCGCCCTGTGGCGGTGGTCCGAGCGGCTCGCGCGTCGGAACGCCCGGGCGTTCGCAGGTAGGTATCTCGTCGTGCGGTACGAGGACCTCGTGTCCGATCCCGATCGGTGCCTCGCGTCGGTCCAGGACCTCCTCGGCCTCGACCCGCCGGCCGTGACGATCGAGGCGACGCCGCTCACGACGGCCTCGATCGGTCGTCACCGACGCGACCTCAGCGACACGGAGCGCAAGTACCTGCAGCTGGTGCTGGCTTCCGGCATGCGCCGATGGGGGTACGCACCCGAGCCGGTCGACCTGACCGCGCCGGCGACGGTCGCGTTCTGGGCTCGTACCCTCCCGGTCAACTCGACGAGAGCCCTGCTGTGGACGGCGACGAACGCGGTTCACCCCCAGCAGCAAGGACCATCTGCCCGGCGCCTGCAGCCGGACGAGCAAGGAGAGAACGGACCCGGTGACTGACACAGGACCCGCACCTGCACCCACCCGCCCGGCGGGAGGACCGCGCGCCGGCGTGTGCATCTGGCTGACAGGACCGAGCGGGGCGGGCAAGACCACCGTCACGCGCGCGCTCCTGCCGCTCCTCGAGTCGGCGGGTCGCACCGTCACCGTGCTCGACACCGTGCCCCTGCTCGCCAAGGTGCCGGGCGAGCACGGCAGCCGGGGCAAGCTGTTGCGCAAAGCGTTCGTCGCCTCGGAGGTCGTTCGCCACGGTGGGATCGTCATCTGCGTGACCGTCAGCGCGACCCGGGCCGTGCGGGCCGAGGCGCGCGAGATCGTCGGACCCGACCGCTTCCTCGAGGTCTACTTCGACCTCCCGGTCGACCTCGCCGACGCCAGGCGCGTGCAGCGTGGAAGCCGCCGATCGATCCGCAAGCGGGTGAAGCGAGCCCTCGGCGGAGTCACCGCCCGACTCCCCGGACGGTCCGGCGGCGGCTACGAACCGCCGCTCGACGCGGAGGTCACCATCGACGCGGCCTCGTGCTCTCCGGAGCAGGGTGCACAGCTCGTCTTCACCGCCCTGGGCTCACGCGGGTTCCTCGACCCCTGAGCTCGCGAGGCTCGCGTGGTGCTCGAGCTGGCTGGCGACCCCGGCCTCGATCTGCACCTCCGGTTCCCAGCCGAGCAGGGCGCGAGCCCGCTCGGTCGAGCCGCCCGTTCGGCGGACGTCGCCCAGCTGGCTTCCGAGCGGGATGACCGGAACCGGGTGACCGGCAAGCGATCCGATCAGGTCGATGACCTCGCGCAAGGAGATCTGCGTACCCCCGGCGACGTTGACGCACGAGCCCGCCGCCACATCGGCAGTGGCCGCCGCCAGGTTGGCGCGCACGACATCGCCGACGAAGGTGAAGTCGCGGATCTGTGAGCCGTCCCCGAGCATGGGGAATGGATCTCCTCCCAACGCCGCCTGGCACAGCCGATGGAACGCCATGTCCGGGCGCTGACGGGGGCCATACACCGTGAAATACCGCAACGAGACGGTGTGGATCCCGAGGTTGGCCCCGTAGAGGCGACACAGGTGCTCGGCCGCCAGCTTGGTGACGCCGTACGGGCTGTGCGGCGCGGGGAGGTCGTCCTCCGACGTCGGGTACCGCTCGGCGTTGCCGTACACGGACGACGACGACGAGTACACGACCCGTGGCGGGTGCGCCGCGCCTGCCACCGCCTCCAACAGCCGCTGGGTCGCCATGAGGTTGTCGTGGAGGTAGGCGTCGAACTCCGAGCCCCAGGACGCGCGCACGCCGGCCTGCGCCGCGAGGTGGAACACCACGTCGACGCCGTCGAGCGGCGGGGCCACCTCCATCGTCGCCAGGTCGGCCTCGTGCAGCTCGAACCGCGGGTCGGCAGACGCCGCCGTCAGGTTCGCTCGCTTCAGCGTCGCGGCGTAGTAGTCCGAGAACCGGTCCACGCCGATCACGTCCCACTCGTCACGCAGCAGCGCGTCGACGACATGGCTGCCGACGAAGCCCGCCGCACCCGTCACGAGCGCCTTCATCTCTCGATTCCCACTGGCCCGCCTGCTCCCCTTCGTTCACTGTTTCTGCACCGACTCCCTCCGCTTCGAGGTGGCGATGCTACGGAGCGTAGGACCCGAGATTTGGCCCTTGCATTTGCGCCTGATGACAGGCTACAAACCGCTCACACCTAACCGTGCGTGGTGATTCAATCACACGGCGCGGTCAGAGTGGTACGTGGCGGACGGGGCATCAAGTGAAGACAGGGCGGTCATGAACACAAGGCGGTCGGTCAAGGCGAACTCAACGCGCCGCGCGTCACCGCGTCGGTCGCGCCATGGGACTCCCAAGTCCACGAGGGCCCGGAGCCAGCGAGGCAGTCCGAGCGCCGATGCGGGCGCCCGAGGGCGCTCAGCGGATCAGGGCGACCTCATCGTCCTGGATCCGCCGGGCGACGGCCGGGACCGATACTTCGTCACGAAGCGGATCCTCGACGTCGTCCTCGTCCTGGCCACCGCACCGATCGCGCTGCCGATCACCGTCGTGCTGGGCCTCCTCGTCCGCATGGACTCGGCCGGACCGGCCATCTTCGCCCAGCAGCGACTCGGGTCTCGCCGGGTCCGCCGGGACGGCCGCTGGGTCTGGGAGCTGCGTCCGTTCAGCTTCTACAAGCTGCGCACGATGGCCGCTGACGCGGATCCCACCCTGCACCGCACCTACCTCGACGCCTATATCGCAGGTGACGAAGCGGCGATGCAACACGTCAATGGAGACCTGGCGGAAGGGTCGTACAAGATCGCATGCGACCCCCGGGTCACCCGCCTGGGAGCCACCCTGCGGAGGTTCAGCCTGGATGAGCTCCCCCAGCTGTGGAACGTCCTCAAAGGGGACATGAGCCTGGTGGGCCCCCGGCCCCCCATCGACTACGAGGTCACCCGCTACACGCCAAGCCAGCTGCGGCGCCTCGCCGGCCCCGCCGGCCTCACGGGCTCGTGGCAGGTCAACGGACGCTCCACCCTCACCTTCGACCAGATGGTCGACCTCGACACCTCGTACCTGAGCCGTCAATCATTGCTGCTCGACCTCACGATCATGCTGAGGACGCTCGGTGCGGTGGTGGCAAGACAAGGAGCGCGCTGACATGGACAGGCTGCTTCAAGTCGCTGCCATCGGGTCTGGCTACTGGGGCCCCAACCTCATTCGCAACTTCGTCGAGATCCCCCACTGCGACCTGCGGGCGATCGCCGATCTCTCGCCGGCGCGGCTGGAGGCGATGCGAGCCCGCTACCCGCACATCGAGACCACGACGGACTACCGAACGCTGTTCGACATGGATCTCGACGCGGTGGTGATCTGCACCCCGCCGCACACCCACCACCAGATCGCCAAGGACTGCCTCCAGCACGGCCTGCACGTCCTGGTCGAGAAGCCGATGGCCACCAACAGCGCCGACGCCCAGGACCTGATCGACGTGGCGGAGGAGCACGACCGCGTGCTGATGGTCGGCCACACCTTCATCTACAACTCTGCGGTCCAGGCGCTGAAGCAGATGATGTCCGGTGGCAGCCTCGGGGACATCCACTACATCGATGCGGTCCGCGTCGGGCTCGGCCTCTACCACCCGACGGTGAACGTCGTGTGGGACCTGGCGCCCCACGACGTGTCGATCCTGATGTACCTGCTGGACGCCACCCCGGTGCTGGTGAGCGCCGAGGCGGCGGCTTGCGTGCAGCCTTCGGTCGAGGACGTCGCGTACCTCACCCTGATGTTCCCGGACGGCATCCTGACCCACGTCCGGGTGAGCTGGCTCGATCCGTCGAAGACGCGTCGGATCACCGTCGTGGGAAGCGAGAAGATGGTCACCTACGACGACGTCGAGCCGAATGAGAAGATCAAGATCTACGACAAGGGCGTGGTGGCACTGAAGCCTTCCGACAGCTTTGGCGAGTTCCAGTTCAACTACCGGTACGGCGACATCGTCGCCCCCTTCATCGAGTTCCACGAGCCGCTCCGGGTCGAGGCCGAGCACTTCATCGACTGCGTGCGGACAGGGGCTCAGCCCATCACGGACGGCCATGCCGGCCTCCAGGTCGTTCGCGTCATCGAGGCCCTGCAGAAGTCACTGCGGGATCCGGGACGGCCGGTGACCCTCAACGGGACGTCCGCTTCGGCGCTGGATGCTCACGAGCTCGAGCGCTCCCTGCTGTCATGAGCGAGGCCCGCGCGCACAAGATCTGGGGTGTCACGGAGCCCCCGACGGACGACGACCTCATCATCGACCTGCGGGAGCATCTCGACGCGCCGGCCTACGCCGCCGGCGGCGTGCCCTTCGTCGATCTGGTGGCCGCCGACGGCGACATCCGCGACGAGATCGTCGTGGCGATGCTCGGCGTCATCAATCGGGGCGACTTCGTCCTGGGCGATGACGTCGAGCGCTTCGAACAGGAGTTCGCGAGCTACTGCGGCTCGTCCCATGCCATCGGCGTCGACTCGGGGTTCTCGGCGCTCGAGCTGATCCTCCTGGCCTTCGACGTGGGCCCAGGGGACGAGGTCATCACCTCCGCCAACACCTTCCACTCGACTGTGCGGGCCATCGAGACATGCGGCGCCCGACCAGTGCTGGTCGATTGCGACCCCGTCTCCCGCAACCTCGATCCATCGCTGCTCGAGCGCGCGGTCACCGACGCGACGCGCGCCATCCTTCCGGTCCACCTCTACGGGCACCCGGCCGACATGGCAGCCATCACCGAGGTGGCCGACGCGCACGGGCTGCTGGTCTTCGAGGACGCGTGCCAGGCCCACGGGAGCCGTCACCGCGGTGAGCGAGCCGGCTCGCTCAGCGATGCGGCGGCCTTCAGCTTCTACCCCACCAAGAACCTCGGAGCCTTCGGTGACGCCGGCATGGTGGTCACCCGTCACGCCGAGGTCGACGACCGCATCCGTTCGCTGCGCAACCTCGGTTCGAAGATCAAGAACCAGCATGACGAGCGTGGGTTCAATCGGCGCCTCGACACGCTTCAGGCCGCGATCCTGCGGGTGAAGCTGCGGCGCCTCGACGAGACCAACCAAGCCCGCCGGCGGGTCGCCGGCTGGTACGAGGAGGCGCTCGACGGCCTCGCCGTCACGCGGCCCGAGATCGCCGACTGGGCGGAGCCCGTCTTCCACCTCTACGTCATCGAGTCCGAGCGCCGAGATGCCCTGGCTCGTGACCTCCAGGACCACAGCATCCAGACCGGCATCCACTACCCGGTGCCGATCCACCTGCAGCCGGCGTTCCGCTCGCTCGGGTACGCGAAGGGCAGCTTCCCGGAGAGCGAAGCGCTGGCCGACCGCATCCTGTCGCTTCCGATGCACCCGGCCATGACGCGGGACGACGTCGACCTCGTGGCGCGGGCGATCCGCCGGTCGCAGGGCGACCGAGTCCACCCGGTTGGGGTGTCCGGCGGCGGGGGACAGGTCGCTGCCAGCCTTCCGGGCGCACCGCCTCCCCATGCAGGTTGACACGGGGGCTCCCGACCAACGAAGGGCCAGCGGGCCGGGTGCGCTGCGTCGCTGGTGCGCTCGGTTCTGGCCGTGGATCGTGGCCGGCGTCGCCGTCGTCGGCGTCGCGTTGATCGAGGTTGGAGCCGGTCGCATCTCACCGATGTACGAGTCGACCGGCACGTACATCGTGCGCCCCCGGACCGACACCGCCAACGGCACCATCCAGGCGACCGCCAACCTCAACGACACTGCGCAGATCGACAAGACGATCGCTCGCATCGCCGAGAGCGATCTCATCGTGGACCGAGCCTGGGCGTCGCTCGGGTCTGACGGGTCCACCATCAGCGACGAGGTGCACGCCAGCGTCACCCCGAGCGCGAACATCCTGTCGATCTCCGCGCGCACGAGCCAAGAGAGCGTCTCGCGCGATCTCGCCACTGCCGTCGGCACGGAGACCGCCCGCTACATCGACGATCTCGACGATCTCTACGAGCTCACCGTCCTCGACCCGCCCACAGATGCGAGCCCGTCGTCGTCCACCGACCTGGCCCCCGGTGAGCTGATCGCGGCCGGCTTCGTGGGCCTCGCCTTGGGCGCCGCAACGCACCGGTTCGCCCGACGGCAGCTACTGACCGAGGAGGGCGTCGACGCGGCACCCGAGCTCGACACCGACATCGAGAACGAGCGGTACACCCACCAACGGATCCAGGAGGAGCGCGCGCGAACAGCCAGCAACGGGCTCCCCTTCCACGTGCTCGTGCTCCAACCGAACGATCCGGGGCACCAGCTGCACGCGCCTGCGATGGCGCGGGCCGTCGCGCCCTTGCTCCGCGAGGAGGATCGCCTGGGCCACCTCGACCAGACCGAACCCGGGACCTTCGTCGTCATCGCGCCCGGCCGTTCAGACGAGGAGGCGGCGCAGCTCGCCTCCCGGCTGCGTGACGCGGCGACCGATCGGCTCTGCCGCCACTACGGGAAGGACGCGGCCGTCGAGGTGCAGTCGTGCAAGTACCAGGACCGCTTCAACGGCGGGGGCAGGGCCGCAGAGCTCGTGGCGGCGCTGTGAGCGACGACCTCGAACCCCCGGTGTTCCTCGGAGGAGTCGCCGGCACGGGCAAGACCCGGCTGGGCTGGCTGCTCGGCCGCCACTCGCGGCTGGCGGTCACGAGGAAGACGTACCTGTGGCGCGACGTGTACGGCCGCCACGGCGACCTGTCCGAGCCTGGTGCCCTCGACCGGTGCATCGGGACGACCCTCGCCACCCCCGGCGTGCAAGCACTGCACCTCGATCGTGACGTGGTGGTGGCCCGGATGGCCGAGCGGCCTCCCACCTACGCCAACCTGTTCGACGTCATCCATCGACTCCACGCCGAGGCGCTGGGCAAGGCCCGCTGGTGCGATCAGCTCGGCCTGGTCGAGGCCTATGCCGATCCGATCTTCGAGGCGTTCCCCTCGGCGCGCTTCATCCACATGGTCGGGGACCCGCCCGGGAGCGCGCCCACCAAGCGCACGCCGGGCGCGTCCGGGTGGGCCGTCGGCAAGTGGCTGACCTCGATGGAGCTCGCGGAACGCAACGCCCGCCGGTACGGGGACCGCTACCTCGTCGTGCGTCACGAAGACCTCCTCGCGGACGAGGGGACGACGCTCGGCGAGGTCTGCGCCTTCCTCGGCGAGGAGCTGGAACCGTCGATGCTGGTCGCGAGCCCACCGCCACAGCCGCAGCCCGCCGATCCTGCTCGCCAACGGTTCGTCGAGCGGACGGCCGACCGGATCGCGCTCATGGCCTGGCGCCGGGTCGGCACCAGGGCGATCGCCAAGCAGATCGCCGCCGAGACGTGATGGAGAACCCCGTGTTCGTGGCGGGCCTCGAGCGGAGCGGCACGAGCCTCATGTACGCGCTCCTGGCCTCCCATCCGAACATCTCGATGACCCGCCGCACCAACTTCTGGCGCTACTTCGTCGACCAGTACGGCGACCTCGCTCGCGACGACAACCTCGACGCCTGCCTCGAGTCGATGCGCACCTACAAGCGCCTGGTGGTGCTCGAGCTCGACTTCGAGCGGTTGCGGCGCGAGCTCATCGAGGGCCCCCGCACCTACGGGCGCCTGTACGCGCTGCTCCAGGCCCAGGTCGCCGAGCGACGCGGCAAGCAGCGGTGGGGCGACAAGTCCCTGAACATCGAGCGCTACACGGACCGCCTCCTCGCCGACTTCCCCGACGCTCGCATCCTCCACATGATCCGGGATCCACGGGATCGCCTCGCCTCGGTGCTCGCCCGCTGGCGGGTTCGCCGCGGTGACATCGGCGCGGGCACCGCGGCCTGGCTCTGGTCGGCCCGTCTCGGCGCCCATCACGCGGCCGCCCGACCCGACAACTACAAGGTCGTTCGATACGAGTGGCTGGTCGAGGCCCCGGAGGCCGCCATGCGTGAGATCTGCGAGTTCATCGGCGAGCCGTACTCCGACGAGATGCTCACGATGGAGGGGGCGGGCCGCTTCAGGGAGAGCGGCTCGAACAGCTCCTATGGGGCACGAGCGGTCGGCGCCATCTCCACCGACTCGATCGGCAAGTACAAGGAGGTCCTGGCGCCTCGCCAGATCGCCTTCATCCAGGCGGCCGCCGGTCGCGAGCTGTCCGCGCACGGCTACGAGCTGGACCCCGTGGTGATGACCACCGGCGAGCGGCTGCGCTTCTCGGCCGCCGACCAGCCGTATCATCGGGTGGTCATGGCGGCCTGGCGGGCCCGCGACGCCGTCAGCACGCGGCGCGCCACTCCCGTCCCCGGCTATCGGATCGTCGAGGGCCCAGCGTGAGCAGCAGCGTCGACGGACCGGTGTTCATCTGTGGCGCCGAGCGGAGCGGCACGAGCCTCATGTACGCGCTGCTCGCGTCGCACCCGCAGCTCTCGATGATCCGGCGGGCCAACATGTGGCGGTGGTTCCACGGGAAGTTCGGTGACCTCGGTGATCCCGAGAACCTGGACGATGCCATCGACGCGCTCATGCGGTACAAGCGGCTGGCGCCGCTCGAAGCGGACTGGGAACGCGTCCGCCGCGAGTTCGCCGAGGGGCCACCCACCTACGGCCGGCTCTTCGACCTGCCCCATCGCCACCACGCCGAGCGCATCGGACGGGCGCGCTGGGGCGACAAGTCGCTGCACAGCGAGTACTTCGCGAACCAGATCTTCACCGAGTTCCCGGATGCCCGGGTGATCCACATGGTGCGCGACCCGCGCGACCGGTACGCGTCGATCGCCAATCGGTACGAGCACGGTTCCAAGGGGATCGCTTCGGCCACCGGTCGCTGGCTGGCGTCCGTCAGGACGGGGGAGGTGAACCTGTCTCGCTACCCCGACCGGTACGCCGTCGTGCGCTTCGAGGACCTGCTGGAGGATCCCGTCGCGGTGACCTCCCAGACGTGCGCGTTCATCGGCGAGGCGTTCGACCCGGAGATGATGAAGATGTCGGGCGCGCCCGAGCACTCGCACGGGAACAGCTCGTTCGGGGACCTGGCCCCCACGAGCATCTCCACGGCACCGATGGGCCGGTACCGCACCAAGCTGCGCCCCGCCGACATCGCCTTCATCCAGCTGGTCGCCGGCGGACCGATGCGTCGCCATGGGTACGCCATCGACGCCGTCGATCTGCACGGCGCCGAACGCTGGCGGTTCGCGGCCGTCACCGCCCCGCGCGACAGCTGCCGGCTCGCCTACTGGTCGCTGAACCAGCGACGCCATCAGGCCGAGGAGCGCCCACCCGCCACCCGCCTCGTCGACGCCGAGTGATCGTGGCGCCCAGCCCTGTGGTCGCGTACGTGATCGGGACGTACCCGTCGTTGACCACCACCTTCATCGACCGGGAGGTCCGCCTGCTCCGCTCATGGGGTGCGACGGTGGACATCGTCTCCCTCCGTCGCCCCACCGCGACGGTGTCGCCCGAGCAGGCGGCGCTGGCGGCCTCGACGTCGTACGCCCGGCCCGTCACCTCGTCGCAGCTCGTGCGGCGCCACGCCCACTTCCTCCGTCGACGACCGCGCGCCTACGCGCGCACGCTGCTCATGTTGGCTTCGAGTCGAGGGCTCTCGATTCGCGACCGGCTGCGGACGGTCGCCCACTTCGGCCTCGGCGTGAGCGTGGCAGGTCAGCTGCGCGAGAACGGCCACTACGACCGCGTGCACGCTCACTTCATCGATCGCGCCGCCACCGTCGCACTCGTCGCGGCGCGGTTGCTGGACGTCCCCTACAGCGTCACGGCGCACGCCGCCGACATCTACGTCTCCCCCCTGCTGCTGCGCACGAAGCTCGCCGCCGGCGACTTCGTCACCACGTGCACCGGCTACAACAGGTCGCACCTCGCCGAGGTGGCGCCGGAGGCGTCCGGGAGGATCGTCCTCGCCTACCACGGTCTCGATCTGGAACGGTACGACCCCACGTCCCGGTTCCCGTCCACCGTCCCCACGATGCTCGCGGTCGGGCAGCTGCGCGAGAAGAAGGGCTTCATCCACCTGTTGCACGCGTGTCGCGACCTCGCCGACCGCGGGATGGCCTTCCGTTGCGAGATCATCGGCGAGGGCCCGCAGCGCGCCGACCTCGAGCGCGCGGTGCAGGACCTCGGGCTCGAGCACCACGTGGCCTTCCTCGGCGCCCAGAGCCACGACGAGGTCATCGATGCGTACCGTCGAGCGCGGCTGTTCGTGCTCCCCTGCGTCGTCGGCGATGACGGCGACCGGGACGGCATCCCCAACGTGATCCTGGAAGCCATGGCCATGAGCCTGCCCGTGGTGTCGACCCGCCACTCCGGCATCCCCGAGGTCGTCGAGCACGGGGCAACCGGCTTGCTGGTGCCGCCAGCGGACTCGACCCAGCTGGCCGACGCGCTGTCGCAGGTGCTCGAGGACCCCGCCGCCGGCGAAGAGATGGGCGCGCAGGGCCGAGCCGTCGTCCTCGAGCGCTTCGACGTCGAGCACAACGTCCGCGCGCTGTGGGACCGCTTCAGCGGGGATCGCGTCGCGTCCGCGGGGAGCGTCCGGTGACCGACGCAACGGCACTGCCACGTGCGCTGGCCGACGAGTCGGTGTTCATCGCCTGGGGCCCGCCGGCGTACACCAACCGCACCCGGCTGCTCGCGGCCGCACTCGGCATCGAGGTCCGCCACGTCTACTCGACACGACGCCGAGGGGCACTGGCCGCCGTGGTCAAGTACCCGTATCAGGCGGTCGCAACCACCTGGTACCTGCTCCGCCGACGACCGGCGCTGGTGTTCGTCCAGCACCCGCCGAGCTTCGCGGCCATGGTCGCTGCGGGGTACGCCGCGCTCACGGGTGCGTCATTCGTGGTCGATGCCCACAGCGACGCGTTCGACTCCCCGTGGTGGACCCGGCCCCGGTGGCTCCAGCGGCGAGTCGCCCGCCAGGCGATCACCACGATCGTCACCAACGACCACTTCGCCGATCAGCTCCTGGGCGATGGCGCCCACGCCTCCGTCGTGCGGGACATCCCCACGCGGTTCGAGGCCGGGCCATACGCACTGGGCCCTGAGCTGAACATTGCCGTCGTCGCCACCTTCGCGCCCGACGAGCCACTCGACGCGGTCGTGGATGCCGCCCGGTCGCTTCCAGACGTCCGTCTCCGGATCACCGGCGACACCCGTCGTGAGGGCGCCGCGATCCCCTCAGACCTCCCCGCCAACGTCGAGCTCACCGGGTTCCTCCCCCTCGACGAGTACTACGGGTTGCTGCGCGGCAGCGACGCGGTCATGGTGCTCACCACCCGCGACCACACGATGCAGCGCGGCGCGTGCGAGGCCCTCTCCCTCGGCACGCCGATCATCACTTCTGACTGGGCCCTCCTCCGCGACTACTTCTGCAAGGGCACGGTGCACGTCGACAACTCGGCGACCGGGATCCAGGATGGCATCGAGCGGCTGCGCGACGACCTCGAGCGATACCGCGAGGAGATCGTGCAGCTGCGCACCGAGGTTGATGCCGAGTGGGACCGATCCAGGGATGCCCTGATCGACACGATCCTGTCCTCCCGCGGCATCGCTCGTCGCGCCCAGACGTCGATCTCGGCGTGATGGCCGGCCACCGTCATTGCATGGTCGTGCACGCGCAGTACCCCGTGGGCGAGACACGGGTGCAGCGCGAGGCGCTGGCGCTGAAGGATCGGGGCATCGACGTCGACGTGCTGTGCCTCCGGGGCCCGAGCGAGCCGGCGCGAGAGGTGGTGGACGGTGTCACCGTCCACCGGTTGCCGATCGGACGTCACCGGGGTCGGGGCCTCGCGTGGCAGATGCTCGAGTACCTCGCCTTCTTCATGCTGGCCGGTGCGACGCTCACGGCCTTGCACCTCCGTCGCCGCTATCGGACCGTCCAGGTCCACAACCTCCCCGACTTCCTGGTGTTCTGCGCGCTGGTGCCCAAGCTGACCGGGGCAGGCGTGCTGCTGGACCTCCATGACCTGATGCCCGAGTTCATGGCCGCGAAGCGAGGTCGCGGCCTGGACGATCGACTCGTCCGACTCGTGGCCTGGCAGGAGCGGCTCTCCTGCCGCTTCGCCGATCGCGTGATCACCGTCACCGACACCTGGCGGCACACGCTGGCGGGCCGGTCCACCTCGATCGAGAAGGTCGGGGTGGTGATGAACCTGGCCGATCCCCGGTTCTTCGCCTGGTCGCCGCGGGACCGGACCGAGGTGCGCGACACCTGGCGGATCGTGTACCACGGCACGCTCACCCACCGCTACGGGGTCGACCTGCTGCTCCAAGCGGCGCACGCCGTGACCGACGAGATCCCCGAGGTCCACGTCGACCTCCTCGGCGACGGAGACGCCCGCGAGGAGCTGCTCCGCCTGACGACGGCACTCGGGCTGGACGACAAGGTCTCCTTCAGCGAGGGGATGCTCGCGGTGACCGCCCTCAGCCAGGCCATCTGCGACGCGGACATCGGCGTCGTGCCGAACCGTGACGACGTCTTCACCGATGGCCTGCTTCCGACCAAGCTCCTCGAGTACGTCGCCGTCGGCACCCCCGTCGTGGCCGCGCGCACGAGCGGTATCCGAGCCGAGTTCGACGACAGCTCGGTCGCCTTCTTCACCCCCGGCGACGCGGACTCCCTGGCCGACTGCCTCCGATCCCTTCATCGAGAACGGGCCAGGCTCAACCAGCTCAGCGGGGCCGCCGCCGAGTTCTCGGCTCGCCATCACTGGACCGCCGAGGCCGACGCGTACTGTGCGCTCGTGCGCGAGGCGGGTCGGCGTGGCTGAGACAACCCGCACCGTCACGCTCGACCCCACCGCGGACCCCCGATGGGAGCAGCTGCTCGCCACGCGGGACGCGGACATCTTCCACTCCCCGCCGTGGCTGCGCGTCCTCCGGGACACCTACGACCTCCCCATCGAGGGCCAGGTGCTCCTCGCCGACGACGACCACCCGGTCGCCGGCTTCGTCTACGCCCGGATCGACGACATCATGGACCCACGCGTCGTCAGCCTTCCGTTCTCGGACTTCTGCGACCCGCTGGTGTCCACACCGACGGAGTGGTCAGCCGTCACCGCCGGCGTCCTCACCCCTGATCACCGCTTCCACCTCCGCTGCCTGCACTCGGATCTCCCCCTGAGCGAGCCCCTGCTCACCCCCTCGGGTCGGGCCCGGTGGCACGGGGTGGACCTGACCCGCGATCCCGACGACATCTGGCAGAGCATCGCATCGTCGGCGCGGCGGTCGATCCGAAAGGCGCGGGACGAGGGGGTCCAGGTCCGGGTCGGCGAGAGCATCGACGACGTCCGCACCTTCTTCGAGCTCCACCTGCAGGTCAGGAAGCACAAGTACCAGCTGCTCGCCCAGCCGTGGCCGTTCTTCGAGCACCTCTGGGCCCACCTCCTCAGCCAGGGCCGCGGGCGGGTGCTGCTCGCCGAGCTGGACGGACAGGTGCTCGGGGGCGTGCTGTTCCTCGAGTGGGGTCGGACCATCTACTACAAGTTCAACGCCTCGCGACCCGACCTCCTGGGCGCTCGTCCGAACGACCTGGTGATCTGGGAAGCGATCCAGCACGGCGTGCGCACCGGCCTGGAGCGCCTCGACTTCGGCTTGAGCGACTGGGACCAGGAAGGGCTCCTGCGGTTCAAGCGGAAGTACGCGACGGAGGAGAGGACGATCCACAGCCTCCAGAACGTCCCGCACGCGCCGAGCCGACGGGAAGCAGACCTCCGGGTGCTCCTCCCCCAGCTCACGTCGCTCTTCACCCGACCCGACGTGCCGGACCCGGTGTCCGAGGAGGCCGGGAACGTGCTCTACCGATATTTCTGCTGAGGCCGAGCAGGACCCGCTGGGGGAGGCTAGGGTCGCCCCGCAGGTAGGGAGCTAGGCGACGATAGGGCGAAGAACCAATGGGCATGGTTGGATCAACGATGCGCCGCGTGCTGACGCGATCGATCGGGTTCGCAGCAGTCGTGGCGGTCCTCACGGGCATGGTCGCGCGGATCGAGGTGGCGACGACCGAGGCGACGCTGCTGAGCGCGCGCTACGTGCGCACGGTCGACACAGCCGACCTGGGGGTCCCCAGCCCCCGCGGGATCACCTTCATGCCGGGCGACGGCTCGCTGCTGGTCCAGGGGGAAGGCACCACGCTGCTGCACATGACGACGGGCGGCGATCGAGTGGGCTTCACCACTGGCGGCGCGCGGCCGGGCGCCCACGCTTCGGACCTGACCGCGCGGCATCCCGCGACAGGCCGGCAGTACGTCCTCAGCCCCGACGATGACCTGCTCCTCGAGCGGGACGCGGACGGCACCCCCCACGCCACCTACCGCTTGGCCGACCTCGACCTGGTCGACCCCAGGGGGATGACGTTCGCTCCCAGCGCCGACAAGACCGATGATCCCACCGAGCAGCACCTGTACATCGCCGATGCCGGGGACGGCGTCTCGGCCGGCGGCATCACCGAGGTGTCGCTGGAACCCGGGCTCACGCTCGCCGCCACGCCGCCCGTCGTCACCGCGCAGCTGGTGCGGACGATCGACACCTCGCAGTTCAGCCCCGCCAGCCCCGACCCGGCCGGGATCGTGCACCTGCCCGGCACCGACCGGATGCAGATCGTCGACTCCGAGGTCGATGAGACCACCGGCGCGGGCTACCACAACGTCAACCTGTGGCAGGTCACCCGCACCGGCAGCGTGACGGACACCGGCAGCACCTGGACTGGCGGCGCCGGGTACTCCCGGGAACCCACGGGCCTGGGCTTCATCCCCGCCACGAACACGCTGCTTGTCTCGGACGACACCGCGGACCGGGTGTGGCTCGATCGTCCAGGGCTCGATGGACGGCACGGCACCGCCGACGACGCGCTCAGCTGGATCAACGCCGGCGCCTACGGCAGCGATGACACCGAGGACCCCGAGTACGACCCTGCCACGGGGCACATCTTCTTCATCGACGGCACGAACCTCGAGGTGTACGAGGTCGATCCGGTGAACGGCGTGTTCGGCGACGGGAACGATGTGATGACCCACTTCGACACCGCCAAGGACGGCATGCGTGACACCGAGGGCCTTTCCTCGGACCCCGGTCGCGGGACGCTGCTCGTCGGTGATCGCAACCTGCGACAGATCTTCGAGTACACGAAGACCGGCGAGCTGGTGCGGATCATCAACGCGTCGGGCATCTCGAGCATGCGGTATCTGTCGGGCCTCGCGTACGGCCCCGCCAGCGACGGCTCTGGCAGCAACAACTACTGGACCGTCGACCGCGCGGTCGACAACGGTGCGAGCTCGTCGGAGAACGACGGCAGGATCTTCGAGCTCCGGATCAACACACCCGCGGGGTCGCCCCTGGCCGTCGCGGACACAGCTACCACGGCGGAGGACACCGCGGTGAGCGTCAATGTGGCCGCCAACGACACGGACCCGGACAACAACCTGAATCCGGCCAGCGTCACGGTCACCGCCCAGCCGGCCAACGGCACCGCCACCCCCAACGGGAACGGCACCGTCACCTACACACCCGCCACGAACTTCAACGGCAGCAACAGCTTCACGTACCAGATCTGCGACACGACCAGCCTGTGCGCCACCGCCACCGCGGCCGTCACCGTGACCGCGGTCGCTGACCCGCCGGTCGCCAACGCGGACACCGCCTCCACCAACACCGACAGCCCAGTCATCGTCAACGTGGCGGCCAACGACACGGACCCCGACGGCAACCTCGACCCGGCCAGCGTCACGGTCACCGCCCAGCCGGCCAACGGCACCGCCACCCCCAACGGGAACGGCACCGTCACCTACACACCCGCCACGAGCTACCAGGGCCCCGACGCCTTCACCTACCAGGTCTGCGACACGACCAGCCTGTGCGCCACCGCCAACGCCACGATGGCCGTGTCCGATCTCCCCGACCCGCCCGTCGCCAACGCGGACACCGAGACGACGGCGGAGGACACCGCGGTGAGCGTCAATGTGGCCGCCAACGACACGGACCCGGACAACAACCTGAATCCGGCCAGCGTCACGGTCACCGCCCAGCCGGCCAACGGCACCGCCACCCCCAACGGGAACGGCACCGTCACCTACACACCCGCCACGAACTTCAACGGCAGCAACAGCTTCACCTACCGAATCTGCGACACCACCAGCCTCTGCGCGACGGCCACCGGCACCGTCACCGTGACCGCGGTCGCTGACCCGCCGGTTGCCACCGCGGACACCGGGACATCGCCGCAGAACGGCTCGGTCGTCGTCAACGTGGCGGCCAACGACACGGACCCGGACGGCAACCTCGACCTAGCCAGCGTCACGGTCACCGCCCAGCCGGCCAACGGCACCGCCACCCCCAACGGGAACGGCACCGTCACCTACACACCCGCCACGAGCTACCAGGGCCCCGACGCCTTCACCTACCAGGTCTGCGACACGACCAGCCTGTGCGCCACCGCCAACGTCACCCTCACCGTCGGCGGCGTCAACCGCTACTACGTCTCGCTCGACAGCAACGCGACCGTGACGGGTGCCGGCAGCGTCCGCGACGAGGACATCATCGTCTACAACCGCGCCACGAGCGGATGGGCGATGTACTTCGACGCCTCCGACGTTGGCATCAGCACGAGCGATCTCGAGGACTTCGCCATCCGCGGCGACGGGAGCATCCTCATGTCCTTCTCGTCGTCGTTCAACGTTCCAGGGATGACCGGGGGACCCGACGGCACCCTGATCGATGACTCCGACGTCATCCTGTTCACGCCCGTCACCACGGGTGCCACGACGAGCGGCACGTTCAGCTTCTACTTCGACGGATCCGATGTCGGGCTCGAGACCAGCAACGAGCGACTGGACGGGTTCGATGTGCTCCCGGACGGCAGCCTGCTGGTGTCCACCACCGGCTCGGCGAGCGTGCCCACCGGCCCCACGACCAGCCTCAGCGGCGCCGACGAGGACATCCTCAGGTTCAGCCCCACCACCACGGGCGCGATCACCGCCGGTACGTGGACGCTGTACTTCGACGGCTCCGACGTCGGCCTCACGTCCGGGAACGACGACCTCGACGCCATCGCCCTCGACAATGCCGACCTGCTCTACTCCACCTCCGGTGACAACACGGTCCCAGTCACCAAGGACGAGGACATCAACCGCTTCACCGGCACCTTCGGAACCACCACCAGCGGCTCCGCCAAGCTCGAGCTGGCCCTCGCCGCGTTGGGCATCGCCACCTCCAACGACGTCGACGGCCTCCACACCGCCCGCTGACGCTCGTCAGCCGGGCGGGGCCTTGGCGATCAGCGTCTCCACCTGGCTGTTCATCTTGGCGCCGCTGGGCCAGCCCGCGTAGTGCGTCAGGAAGATGACGATCTCGCGCAGCTCCTCGGCGCTCAGCTCCTCGTTGCCGAGCGCGGCCTCGAGCTGCAGCCCGAGCACGTCGTCCATCCCCCGACCTACGAGCAGCCCGATCAGGAGCAGTCGCCGGTCACGGTACGACAGACCCTCTCGCTCCCAGATCTCGGCGAAGAGATGCTCGACGGTGTAGCTGAAGAAGTCGCCGGGACCGTCGCCCACCTCGGGCCAGCCGTACACCGACGCCATCACCTCGAGGCCGCGCTGGCGCTTCTGGGGATCGCTGTCCATCCGGTCACGTTACGACCTGCCCGTTACCCTGCAGGGCGTGCCCAGCGACCTCGTCCTCAAGACCATGAACACCGTGCACCGGGTGGTGCAGCAAGTCACCTTCGGGAAGCTCGGGTGGCAGGCGGGCCGGATGCCGGTCGTCGAGCTGACCACCACGGGCCGCAAGAGCGGGCAGCCTCGCACGGTGCTGCTGACGTCACCCGTGCAGGAGGGCGACACCTACGTGGTGGTCGCGTCCCGGGGCGGCGACGACCAGCACCCGGCCTGGTTCCTCAACCTCCGGGACAACCCCGTGGTGGAGGTCGCCACCGGCGGCCGACCCCGGCGCCCGATGCGGGCCCGGATCGCGAACGCGGACGAGCGCGCGCGCCTCTGGCCCGAGGTCACGGCCGAGTACAAGGGCTACGCGAGCTACCAGACCAAGACCACCCGCGAGATCCCGCTCGTGTTCCTGGAGCCCATCTCCTGACGTGGGTCAGCCGCCGAGAAGTCCTTCGACGGCGGCCGACGGCTTGTAGTCGGGGAGGCGCATCAGGCGGAACGAGTTGAGGAACCCGAGCAGGCAGGCGAGGACCGGCACGAGCATCGCCACTTGCAGGGCGACGTCGCCGGCGTCGGTGTTGATGCGGAGGATCTCGTCCTGGATCTCATCGGGTTGCTCGGCGAGGAGCTCCTCGAGCTGCGTCGTGCTCACGAGCTGGGCGTTGTCCTCCAGCACCTCGGCGATCCGCTCCTGATCCGCCGGCGGGATCACGTCGCTCGCTTCCGTCTTGTTGATGAAGCTCACTGACAGGGCCGCCAGGAGGATGCCGCCGGCCATCGCCAACCCGAACGACAACCCGAAGGACTGACCGGCGGAGTTGACGCCCGCCGCCTCGCTGACCCGCTCCTCCTCGATCGGGGCCAGGATGTAGTTGTTGAGCTGCGAGACCAGGAGACCCAGGCCTGCTCCGGCGATCAGGAGCGGGATCAGCAGGGCCCAGCCGGACTCGCCGCGTGGGATCACCGGGATGATCAGCACCATCCCGACGAGCGCCAGCCCGAAGCCCATCCGGATGATGCTCGCCGGGCGTCGATCTCCGGCCTTCTTCCCCGCCAAGAGAGCGACGGCGAACATGGTGAGCGAGAGCGGTGCGAGCGACAGGCCCGCCTGCATCGCGTTGTACTCGAGCGTCACCTGGAGGTAGAGGGGCAGGGCGATCATCGCGCCGCCGAGGGTGATCTGCTGGAGCACCATCTGGGAGGCGCCGACGCGGAAGTTCGGGAGCTTGAACAGGTTCGGATCGAGCAGCGTGACCTCTCCCGCCCGCTGGCGCCGTACCAGCCAGCGGGCCAGGAGGGCCAGGGCGACGGCGCCGATCGCCATGATCAGCAGGACGAACTCCCCGCCCTCTTGCCAGACGAGGATGCCCAGCACGACACCGCCCATCCCGACGATGGAGAGCGCGGCGCCAACGAGGTCGATCTTGCGCTCTCCCGTGAACTCCACGTCGACGACCAGCTTGAGGTTGGCCAGCACGATGGCGATGATCACGACCTCGAGGAAGAAGCCCACGCGCCACGACAGGTACGTGGTGACGAAACCGCCGAGCAGCGGTCCGATCGCGGCACCGACCGCGGCCGAAGCGCCGACGAGCGCGTACGTCTTCTTCTGCGCCGCGCCTTCGAAGTTGCCGTGGATCAGCGACTGCATGGCGGGCAGCAGGAGGGACGCACCGAGGCCACCGATGATCGCCCAGAAGATGATGACGGCGGTCAGGCTCTGGGTGAGCGTCATCGCCAGGGCACCGATGGCGTAGGCGAGGAGACCCAACGTGTAGGCGCGCTTGCGCCCGATGAGATCGCCGACCTTGCTGCTGATCAGGATGAACGCCGCCGAGACCAGCGCCTCGAGCGCGATGGCCGACTGGATGCTGCTGACGGTCGTGTCGAGATCACGCGCCACGGCCGTGATCGACACGTTCATGATCGACGTGTCGACGACCAGGACGAACATCGCCATCGCCAGCAGCAGCGAGAGCCGCGAGCTGCCCGTTGCCTCCTCGGTGGCCTCCGGACCTGGTTCGGACACCGTGCTGCCTCCTGTTGCGGAAAGGGGGCATCCTGCCTCACCAACAGCCTGCGCAACAAAGACCAAGGTCCCTGGCAGGCGCTCCCGGTTCCGTGGCTACATGGCCGTCACAGCCCTGACCGAAGGCCGTATGGTGATCCGCCGTGCCACCCGACCATGACGATGCCGTGACGGGTGTGCAACAACACGTCCCGGGTGTCGCCGCGCTGCGCTCGTACCACCGCGCCTGGCTTCCCAAGGACGTGGTGGCCGGCCTCGTGCTGACCGCGCTGCTCGTCCCCCAGGGCATGGCCTACGCCGAGCTGGCCGGCCTGCCGGCGATCACCGGCCTCTACACCTCGATCATGTGCCTGCTCGGCTACGCCGTGTTCGGGCCCGTCACGCATCCTGGTCCTCGGCCCCGACTCGTCGCTCGGGCCGATGATCGCGGCGACGATCCTCCCGTTGGTCGGCGCGGATGGGGATCCGGCCAAGGCGATCGCCCTCGCATCGATGCTGGCCATCCTCGTCGCCGTCTGCATGATCGGCGCCGGCATCGGCAAGCTCGGCTTCGTCGCCGACCTGTTCTCCAAGCCCACCCAGATCGGCTACATGAACGGGCTGGCCCTCACGATCATGGTGGGGCAGCTCCCCAAGCTGTTCGGCTTCTCCGTGGACGCCGACTCGTTCATCGAGGAGCTGAGCGGCTTCCTGGAGGGCCTGGCCGACGGCGAGACGGTTGCGGCCGCGCTGCTCATCGGCCTCAGCGGCCTGGCGATCATCCTGGTGCTCGGCCGGGTGGCCCCCAAGATCCCCGGCGTGCTCGTGGCCGTGGTTGCTGGCATCGCGGCCGTCGTGCTGTTCGACCTCGGCAGCGAAGGCGTGTCGCTGGTCGGCGAGCTGCCTCAGGGCTTCCCGCCGTTCACCGTGCCGAACATCGAGCTGGCGACCTGTCCCTGCTGGTGGCGGGCGCGCTCGGCATCACGCTCGTGTCGCTCACCGACACCATCTCCACCTCGTCGGCCTTCGCCGCTCGCACGGGGCAAGAGGTCGACGCCAACCAGGAGATGATCGGCATCGGCACCGCCAACCTCGCGTCGGGCTTCTTCCAGGGCTTCCCGGTGAGCACCAGCGGCTCCCGCACCGCGGTGGCCGAGCAGGCCGGGGCCAAGACGCAGCTGACCGGCGTGGTCGGTGCGCTCCTGATCGCGGCCATGCTCCTGTTCGCTCCGGGGCTGTTCCGCAACCTGCCCCAGCCGGTGCTGGCCTCCGTGGTCATCGCCGCGTCGTTGTCGCTGGCCGACGTCCCCGCCACCGTTCGCCTCTGGAAGCAGCGCCGGATGGAGTTCGGTGTGTCGATGGCGGCCTTCCTCGGCGTGGCGCTGCTGGGCGTCCTGCCCGGCATCGCCATCGCCGTGGTCATCTCGATCCTGAACGTCTTTCGGCGGATGTGGATGCCGTACCGGGTCGAGCTCGGCCGGGTCGACGGCCTCGAGGGCTACCACGACCTCCGGGCGCACCCGGACGGCGAGACGACGGACGGGCTCGTCATCTTCCGGTTCGATGCGCCGCTGGTGTTCGCCAACTCACGGACGTTCCGCGACGAGATCCGGCTGCTGGCGGCCGGTGAGCCGGCCCCCAAGTGGATCCTCGTCGCCGCGGAGCCTGTCACCGACGTCGACACCACCGCCGCCGACATGCTCGAGGACCTCGACGAGGAGCTGAACGCGGCGGGCATCTCGCTGGTGTTCGCCGAGATGAAGACGCCCGTGCAGCAGAAGATCGAGCGCTACGGGCTCACCCGGACCATCGACCCCGCCCACTTCTTCCACACGATCGATGAGGCCGTCGAGGCGTTCATGACCCAACATGGGGCGCCCCCCGAGGAGCATCGATGACGACACCCGGCACCACCAGCCACGCCGATCCACTCGAGCCGAGGCGGCGCGCCGCGGCGGTCGGCGCACTGCTGCTGGCCGTGACCGCACTGGTTGTGGCCGTCGTCGGGCTGGTGGGCGACGTCGGGCGCGTCTTCGCCGCGCCGCTGCTGCTGCTGGTGGCGGTGGCGGCGGCGTGGGTCGCCGCCACCCGCAAGGGCTCACTCCGCCTCGCGGCTTCCCTCGTCGCAGTCGCCGCGCTCGTCCTGGTCGCCGCCATCGTGCTCACAGCCGAGGGGCAGGGCCTTGGACTCGTCGTCGTGGTGGCGCTCCTGGCCGGATCCACTGCACTCGGCCGCTACGCGCTCCGGCGGGACGCCAACGCGCTCAAGGCGCTCCGGGTGCCGGGCACGCCGGTCGGCGCGGCCCGTCAGGGCGTCCTCATCATGAACCTGAAGTCCGGGGGCGGGAAGGCCGAGCAGTTCGGGCTGGCCGACGAGTGCCAGCGGCGCGGCATCGAGCCCGTGGTGCTCCAGCCCGGCGACGACCTGCTCGAGCTCGCCCAGGCCGCGATCGACCGCGGCGCCGACGTCATCGGCATGGCCGGCGGTGACGGCTCACAGGCGTTGGTGGCGTCAGTGGCCATGCGCGCCGACGTCCCCCTCGTGTGCATCCCCGCCGGTACCCGGAACCACTTCGCCCTCGACCTCGGGCTCGATCGCGACGACGTCGTGGGAGCGCTCGATGCCTTCGACGAGGCCGTGGAGCGGCGCATCGACCTCGCCGAGGTCGGCGGGCGCGTCTTCGTCAACAACGTGTCACTCGGTGTCTACGCCAAGATCGTCCAGTCGCCCGACTACCGCGAGGCCAAGCGCCAGACGACCGCCGCGATGCTCCCGGAGCTCCTCGGCCCGGACGCCGAGCCCTTCGACCTGCACTTCGTCGGCCCCGATGGAAGCCGGCACGACGGCGCTCAGATCATCCAGGTCTCGAACAACCCCTACGTGCTGACGTCGCTGGCCGGGTTCGGCAGTCGCGCTCGCCTCGACACCGGAGAGCTCGGCATCGCCACCGCGGAGATCAACGGTGCCACGGACATCACCACGTTCGTCGCGGCCGAGTCAGCCGGGCGTCTCGAACGCTTCGCCGGGTGGAGCGAGTGGACGGCCCCCACCTTCACCGTGGAGTCGGGACACCCCGTCGAAGCCGGCGTCGACGGCGAAGCACTACAGCTCGACCCACCCCTGGTGTTCCGAGCTCTGCCGGGCGCGGTGCGGATCCGCATCCCCCACTCGGCGCCGGGCTATTCCCCGGCCGCCCTCAAGCCACCGTCCCCCTGGTGGACCCTCGGTGCGCTGCTGCGTGCGGCCGCCGGGCGGCCAAGCCCCATCGAGGACTCCCAGCGGTAGCGATCGTCGCCCGGATTCGATGCCACCCACTCACGGTCCCAGCCCAAGAGCGCAACGACGGCAATACGCTGGCGCTCCGATGCATGAGCACCATCCGCACCCGTCGCTTGCCGCCCTCAACGCCCTCGATCGCGCATGAGCCCCGTCGAGGTCGGTGGGCTGGGCTCGGCGCCTCCCTTCACACGCGAGGCCGCTGATGTCGTGGAGACGTTGGCGTCTGACGTGACCGCAGGCCTGACCAGCTCCGAGGCGGCGAACCGACGCTCCCGGTGGGGCGCGAACGAGATCACGGCCGAGACGCCGCCGTCGGTCTGGGCGGTGGCTCTGCAGCAGCTGCGCGACCCGATGAACATCATGCTGGTCGCCGTCACCGTCGTCAGCCTCCTGATCGGCGAGACGTCCACCGCGGTCATCGTGGCGCTGCTCATCGCCCTCAACGTCGTCCTCGGTGCCCGGCAGGAGCTGAAGGCCCGTGCCAGCGTGGACGCGCTGTCGAACCTCCAGGTGCCGCAGGCGAAGGTCTTGCGCGACGGCAGCGTCGCCCTGGTCCCCGCGGTCGAGATCGTCCCCGGCGACATCGTCTCGCTCGAAGCCGGCGACATCGTGCCTGCGGACGGCCGGATCATCCGGTCCGCCACGCTCGAGACGCAGGAGGCGGCCCTCACCGGCGAGAGCGCGCCGGTCGCGAAGGACGCGGCCGTGCTCGCCACGACCGACGTCGCCCTCGGCGACCGCACGAACATGTTGTTCCAGAACACCGCAGTCACTCGGGGCACCGCCACGATGGTCGTGACCGCGACGGGGATGCAGACGCAGATGGGCGAGATCGCCACGATGCTGACCTCGGTCACCCGCACCCGGTCGCCGCTGCAGAGGGAGCTCGACTCCCTGACCGCGGTGCTGGGCATCATCGCCTGGGGTGCGGTGGCGTTCATCGTGGTCGTCGGCCTCGCACGAGGGATGGAAGCGGACGAGCTCCTGCTGCTCGGCACCGCGATGGCGATCTCCGCCATCCCCACCGGTCTCCCAGCGTTCGTCTCCGGCCTCCTCTCGATGGGGGCCAAGCAGCTCGCCGAGGCGAAGGCTGTGGTGAAGAACCTCACCGACGTCGAGACCCTCGGCGCGACGAGCGCCATCAACACCGACAAGACCGGCACCCTGACGATGAACGAGATGATGGTCTCGGTCATCTACGCCAACGGATCGTGGTTCAACGTCGAGGGCGAGGGATACCGCAAGGCCGGTGCCATCACCGCGGCCGCCGGCACGCCAGTGCCGGACTTCACGCGGCTGGCGCTCGGACTGGTCCTCGACAGCGATGCGACGGTCACCGACGACGGCGACGTGGTCGGAGACCCGACCGAGGCCGCGCTCGTCGTTCTCGCCGCCAAGCTCGGTGTCGACGCCGAGGAGACCCGTCGCGCGTACCCGCGCCTCGCCGAGGTGCCCTTCGACTCCGACTACAAGTTCATGGCCACGTTCCACCGCGTGGCCGGGGACGACGGCGAACGGATCATCGAGCTGGTCAAGGGCGGACCCGACGTGGTGCTGACCCGCTGCAGCCGGTCCGGCGGCCCGATGGCCGACGCACAGGTGCCGATCGAAGAGGCCCGCCCCGGCATAGACGCCGCCAACGAGCGGCTCGCCGAGCAGGGCCTGCGTGTGCTCGCCTTCGCGGCCCGCTTCGTGGAGGACCACGAGCTGCCGGCCATGACCGACGACCCGATGTCGCTGACGACCGACCTCGGGTTCGTCGGCCTGGTGGGGATGATCGACCCCCTGCGCGCCGAAGCCAGGGACGCCGTCCAGGTGGCGCTGGGGGCGGGGATCGACGTCCGCATGATCACCGGTGACAACGCCGTGACCGCGGGTGCGATCGGCGCGTCGCTCGGCCTGGGACCCGGCGCAGTCAGCGGTAGCGAGCTGCAGGCGATGTCCGACGAGGAGGTCGTCGCTCGACTCCCGGAGCTGCACGTGTTCGGCCGGGTCACCCCGCAGGACAAGCTCCGCCTCGCCCGGCTGATGCAGGAGCAGGGGCTGATCGTGGCGATGACCGGCGATGCGGTCAACGACGCCGCTGCGCTGAAGCAGGCCGACATCGGCGTGGCGATGGGCTCGGGCAGCGAGGTCACCAAGCAGGCGGCCCGGATGATCCTCACCGACGACAACTTCGGCACGCTCGTCCACGCGGTGGAGATCGGTCGCAGGGTCTACGAGAAGGTGGTCTCCTATGTCCGCTACCAGATGACCCAGCTCTTGTCGTTGGTGATGCTCTTCGTCGCCGCCACGGCCTTCAACCTCAACGAGGGCGTTGCTCTCACGCCGTCGATGGTGCTGTTCCTGCTCTTCTTCGTGACGGCGGCTGGCGTCGTGGTGATCGCGGTGGATCCGGGCAACCCCGATGTCATGCACCGACCACCACGAGATCCGTCCCTCCCGATCACCAACCGCACCGCCGTGATGTTCTGGGTCATCTATGGCGCGGCGCTGTTCCTCGGAGCGCTGATCCCGCTCTTCGCCGGTCCGGATGAGCCGAGCACCGACCACGCGAGCGCATCGCTGACGATGACCTTCGTGGTGATGGGTCTCGGCACGGTGTTCAACGCATTGACGAACCGGCGCGAGCTCGTCAGCGGGCTCGCCGCACCGATCCTCCGGCCAGTGGTCATCTCGCTCGTCCCCGTCTCCCTGATCGCGCTCGCCACCGAGCTGCCCCGTCTGCAGGCGGCCCTGCTGACCACCTCGCTCACCGGCGCACAGTGGGTCGCCAGCGTCGGCCTGGCCCTGCTCCTCCCGGTGGTCATCGAGGGGAGCAAGTGGATCCGCCGCCGACAGGTACCGCACGTGACCGCCACCGACGTGCAACGGGCCGTCACCCCCGAACGAGCCCGCACCACCACCTCCTGACCGGACCGACCAAGAAGCGAGCGACCAATGGGCAAGAAGAAGAACAAGAGCAAGAACAAGAGCAAGAACAAGAAGCACCAGGACGACGGCACCCTCCCGATCCCGGTTGCGACCCCAGCGGGGTCCGAGGACTCCCCGACGCCGAAGATGAAGCGAAAGGAGTACGAGCGCGAGCTCCGCCTGCTGCACGGCGAGCTCGTGGCGATGCAGGAGTGGGTGAAGACCACGGGGGCCAAGGTCTGCGTCGTCTTCGAAGGGCGGGACACGGCCGGCAAGGGCGGCACGATCAAGGCGATCACCGAGCGGGTCAGCCCGCGGACGTTCCGGGTCGTCGCTCTCCCTGCGCCCACCGAGCGCGAGAAGACGCAGATGTACGTCCAGCGCTACATCACACACTTCCCCGCGGCGGGCGAGGTCGTGATCTGGGATCGCAGCTGGTACAACCGCGCCGGCGTCGAGCGCGTGATGGGGTTCTGCACCGAGGAGCAGACCAGGGGCTTCCTGAAGGCCCTTCCGGACGTCGAGCGGGCCATGGTCGACTCCGGCATCATCCTCATCAAGTACTGGCTCGAGGTGAGCCCTGACGAGCAGACGCGACGCCTCGAGAGCAGAGTCGACGACCCGCGCAAGGTGTGGAAGCTGACCGACATGGATCTCCACTCGTACAGCCGCTGGTTCGACTACGCGCGTGCCCGCGACGACATGTTCGCGGCCACTGACACCGCCTGGGCACCGTGGTACGTCATCAACTCCGACGACAAGAAGCGCACCCGGCTCAACGTGATCACCCACCTCCTGAGCCAGGTCCCCTACGAGCCGCTCGAGCATCGAGATGTCGAGCTGCCCAAGCGACAGCCGGCCGGCGACTACCGGGAGCCGAACCTCCCCCTGCGCTACGTCCCGACGCGCTTCTGAGCTCTCGCGACCTCAGGGTGGTGGTTGGTTGAGCGGCGTCGGCCACGGGGTCGATCCGATCTGACGCTGGATCGCGTTCAGATCGCGTCGCAGTCGATCGATGCCGATCTCATCGAGCTCAGGCGCGGCGACCAGGTAGGTCTCGAAGAGCCGCCAACCCATGCTGATCGCCGTCACCTGCGCGGCACGGAGCCGCGCCGTCCGATGGTCGATGCCGAAGGACCCCTCGAAGACGTCCGCTAGGGAGTGGACCGGGTTCATCTCACCTGGCGGGGGAACCTGGCCGCTCAACGCGTAGTGGGTGGACATCGCCAGCCAGCGACCCAATGGGGAGTCTCGTCCGTACTCGAGCTGCTCGAGCGGGTGGGTCTCGACGTAGTCGGCCACCTGATCGTTCAGCCGTTGGAACACGGCGTCGATGAGCTCCCGACGTCGCCCCACGTAGCGCCTGATCAGGGGGAGCTGCACATCAGCGGCTTGTGCGATGTCGCGCAGCGAGACGCGATCGACCCCGAGCTCGGCGAAGAGCCGGGCGGCCGCCTCGAGCACGGCCTCGCGCACCGCCTGTGGCCCGACCGGCGCGGATCCCGATCGCTTGGGGCCGGGGTATCGAGAGCCGGGCGTCGGCTGGGGCTCTGCTGGGGTGGGCGGCACCGCTGGATCATCCCCCACCCAACGACTGCGTCGTAAGTGACCTTCGGCCCTGGAGGGGCTCGTCCTGACTCCGGCACTCTGAGGGGAGATTGTTCACACTCGATAACACTATGCGGAGGGCAGTGATGACACGGACAGCGCACGAAGTGTCGGACGCCCGCAAGACACAGCTCGGTCTTTACGTCACCTCAGCAGAGGCCTATGGCGTGTTGAATTCGGATGACACCGTCAGGCTCCTCGACGTCCGCACTCCTCAGGAGTACGTGTTCGTCGGTCACGCCGAGATGGCGGTGAACATCCCGCTGGCGACGGTGGCCGATGAGGTGGACCCCGGCAGTGGGTCGCTGCCGTGGGTGCCGAACCCACGCTTCGTCGAACAGGTCGCCGAGTGGGCCGACCCGACCGAGCGAATCCTCGTCACCTGCCGCTCCGGTGGTCGCAGCGCCATGGCGGTCAATGCGCTCGCCGCCGCCGGGTTCACCAACGCGTACAACATCATCGACGGGTTCGAGGGTGACAAGGTCGACGACCCGACCAGCCCGGATCACGGCAAGCGACGGCGGAACGGCTGGACGAACGCCGGGCTCCCGTGGACCTACGACGTGGACCCGGAGCGCATGCGGTACCGGCAGCCGTAGCGAGCCACCCGATGCACCGTTCGATCTCTACCACCATGAAGGAGTCGGTCAGCCATGACTGAGCAGAAGGAATCCAGCACCGTTCCGCTGAGCTGGGACGAGGTGTACTACACGAACTGCCCGCTGGTGTCGGCCAGCAACGTCGACCAGGAGCTGGGTTGGACGCGGGAGGAGTACAAGAAGATCGGCGTCAAGTACGCGTTCTTGCGCTCCGTGCGGGAGAACAACTGGTACCCGCACTACGTCCACAACATGGACAACCTCATCCGGTTCGGCGGGCTGTTCCCGCCCGTCCACGTGCACGCCGACATCCGCCGCACCAAGCTCCTGGGGGCCACCCATGCTCCGCACGAGGGCGGCTGCATGCTGGTGCGAGCCAGGGATGACGTCTACCGGATGACCGAGCTCAAGGGGAAGAAGGTCGGTCTCACGAAGAGCCTCAACACGATCAAGAACGACTGGTGGCGCATCCAGGAGCACCAGGGCATCGAGCTGATGCTCCGGGTGAACGGGATGACCATGGACGACGTGGAGATCGTGGAGTTCCCCTACGCGGACGACTGGTACGACAACCCGGCGATGCTCGACCCGATGGAGAATCCCTCGGAGCTGTGGCTCAAGCGAGACCACAAGCGCGATCTGGCCTTCCGTCCCCTCGAGACGGCGCTGGCGGACGGCACGGTCGACGCCATCTACACGCAGAGCAAGCCCTTCCAGCACCTGCAGGAAGCGACCGGCAAGTTCAAGTCCATCGAGGACCTGTCGCGGTACCCGGACTGGACCCTGCAGGTCGCCAACATCCCCGCCGTGATCACCTGCACCGTCGAGATGGCCGAACAGCACCCCGAGCTGGTCCTCACCTTCATGAAGGGCATGATCAAGGTCGGCCGCTGGGCCAACGAGCACAAGCACGCCGCCGCCGCCATCCTCAACAAGCAGACCTTCTACCTCGACGTCGAGGACACCTACGAGGGCATCAAGCACATCGACATGGTCCCCAACCTGTCGCCGCAGAACCTCGCCTCCATCGAGATCGGCAAGGACTTCATGGTGAGCCACGGCTACATCCAGAACGACTTCGACGTCCACGACTGGGCCGCCCCCGAGTTCTTCGAGCAGGCGGCCAGAGAACTCCTCGAAGAGGAGTGGACGCTCCGCAGCGGGGCCAAGCTGCCCGAGGCCACCACCCTCGATGCACCGAGCGTTCGGCTCGGCTGACCAGGTCGGTGGTCGGTCGTCGGTTGTTGTCGGTGGTGGTTGGTTGGTTGGTTGGTGGAGACGATGGGACTCGAACCCACGACCCCCTGCCTGCAAAGCAGGATCCGCCGGATCCGGGACCTGGGGATAAGTCGCGTAAGCCCAGGTCAAGGCCATAATCCGGTGACCGCCACGATCCGTGAATGACCGCCCCGTGCCCTCATTTAGGGCACGCAGAGGGCACGAACCACGATTCGTGACCATTGCCGATCGTTGCCGGTCAAGGCTCGACCCTAAAGGTAACCGCAAGTTTCTTTAGGGTCGGGTACTCTCCTGGATATGGATGTGGCCCGGTATGCCGAGACCCAGTTCGGCGTCGCCCGCCGAACGCGAGGCTCCCATGGTTACGTCGCCTACTTCCCCCGGCCGCTCCCGCGGGCTGTCTCGATCTCGCCAGACAGCCTCCTGAGGCTGGCCGACGCCGAGGCCGCGCTTGGCCGTCTCGCGGGCGCTGGGCGACTGCTCCCTCACCCCCAGCTCATCGTTGGTCCCTACCTCCGCCGCGAGGCGGTCGCCTCGACCCGCATCGAGGGCACCCAGGCCTCGCTCGCCGAGGTCTTCGACGCAGAGGCGAGTGACCTGCCACTCGGACCCGACGTCGAGGAAGTCATCAACTACGTGAGGGCGATGGAGGCCGGGCTGCAGCGGCTGCAGAGCCTCCCGGTCAGCACGCGCCTCATCCGTGAAATGCACGCCGTGATCCTCGCAGGCGTGCGTGGGCGCGAGCGCCAGCCCGGTGAGCTGCGCACGACGCAGAACTGGATCGGCGCGCCCGGTGCGACGATCGAGACTGCGACCTTCGTCCCTCCTCCGCCTGCCGAGCTGGGCAAGCTCCTGGACGACCTCGAGCTGTTTGTCCATGAAGAGCCTCGTGTCCCTCCGCTCGTACAGGCGGCGCTTCTGCACTACCAGTTCGAGACCATCCACCCGTTCCTCGACGGCAACGGCCGGCTCGGACGCCTGCTCGTCGTGTTCTTCCTGGTTGTTCGCGACCGGTTGCCCGAACCACTGCTGTACCTGTCACCGTTCCTCGAGACTCGCCGAGAGCAGTACTACGAAGCGCTCCAGGGAGTTCGCGAGCGGGGTGATGTCGACACGTGGCTCACACTGTTCCTCGAAGGTGTCCGCATCCAGGCCGTCGATGCTGTCGTGCGAGCGGAACGCCTCACCGATCTGCGCGAGCGGTACCGAGTCGAGGTTCAGGCCTCCACCCGCGGCGCCGCCAACCAGCTCGTAGATCTGGCCTTCGAGCAGCCCGTGCTGACCTCCCGGGCCGTGGAGCAACGGCTGCACATCAGCCGTCCAGCGGCGCTCACAGCCCTCCGTCAGCTCGCTGACCTCGGGATACTTGCCGAGGTGCCCGGAGGCCCGCGAGGTCAGATCCGGTGGCGTGGCCAGGAGATCCTCGGCGTCCTCACCGCGGAGGGCTGACGCGCCCGCCACGAGCGGGCTGTCCTCCGCTGGACGTCACCAGCTGAGCTCCATGCCCGGCGGCTCTGGTTCCGACGATCGGAGGGCCTCTCGATTCCAGCCGACCTCCCGCTGTCGAGTGCCGCGGGACGCGTCGAGCCGGACTCGGAGTGCTTCGACTCGGGCGAGACGGACCTCTTCCTCGCTCGCCTCGATCGCGCCCTCGAGCCGCTGTTCATGTGGCTCGGCGACGCGGTTCCAGATGACCGTGGCCTCGTCGACCTCGAGCCGGCAGCGGCTCAGCCCACGATCCACCGACCGGCGCGCCCAGCGCCCCGCGTCGGCGACGCTGCCCTGGGCTGACTCAAGATCGGCACGAGCTTGGGCCAGCTCCCTTGCGACCTTCCCGACAGGGGAGTCCTTCCACGGACCGGCTCCAGCCCGCAACTGGGCGAGCTGATGACGGCGAGAGGACAGTCGCAGCTCGGCCTCGTGCACGCTCGCGTGCGTTGGCTCCGCTTCGAACCCGACCTCAGCCCGGGTCTCCGACACCCATCGCTGGTGGCGCTCCACGCCCCAGTCGGCTTGGAGGTCGTCGACGGCTTGGTCGAAGTCGTCGGCGGTGGTGTGGATGGCGGTGCCGTCGCGTGCTCGGGAGAGTGCGACGTAGGCGAGTTCGCGGCCGCCGCCGGCGGCGAGGACGTGGGCCCGGTCGTAGGTGGCACCTTGGGAGCGGTGAACTGTGACTGCGTAGGCGTGGTCGACGTGTTTGGCGTCGAGCGACTCTCCGAGCAGCATGACTTGGCGCCCGTCATCGGCGGCTTGGGCGAGGATGACGTCGGGTCGGATGGCTGCGATGGTGAACCGTTCGCTGGTCACGATGCCCGCGATTGGGTCGGGGGCGAGCGCGACGATCCGGTCGCCGACGGCGTAGCGGCGGCCGCCGGGCATGGTCACGTCGGGGCCGTACAAGTGCCCGGCTTGGTCCCAGCGGTGGCGGGCGAGCCGGTACCAGGACTTTTCTGGTGGAGGCGATGGGACTCGAACCCACGACCCCCTGCTTGCAAAGCAGGATCGGCCGGATTCGGGACCTGGGGATAAGTCGCGAAAGCCCAGGTCAAGACCACAATCCGGTGACCGCGATGAACCGTGAATGACCGCCCCGTGCCCTCCGTTAGGGCACGCGGAGGGCACGAACCGCGATCGGCGACCATTGCGCATCGTTGCCGGTCGAGGGTCGACCCTAAAGGTAACCGCCAGTTTCTTTAGGGTCGGGTTACCATTCCGGCATGGACGCAGACCGGTACGCGGAGACCCAGTTCGGCATCGCGCGCCGAACGCCGGGTCAGCACGGTTACGTCGCCTACTTCCCTCGGCCGATCCCCAGAGCAGTCTCGATCTCGCCGGACAACCTCATGCGGGTGGCCGACGCCGAAGCGGCACTCGGTCGTCTCGCCGGAGCCGGCCGCCTGCTCCCGCACCCCCAGCTCATCGTCGGTCCCTATCTCCGTCGCGAGGCCGTGGCCTCGACGCGGATCGAGGGCACCCAGGCCTCGCTCGCCGAAGTATTCGACGCAGAAGCCAGTGACCTGCCACTCGGACCCGACGTCGAGGAGGTCATCAACTACGTACGAGCGATGGAGACGGGGCTCCAGCGGCTGCAGAGCCTCCCGGTCAGCACCCGCCTCATCCGTGAGATGCACGCCGTGATCCTCGCCGGCGTGCGTGGACGCGAGCGTCAGCCCGGCGAGCTGCGCACGACGCAGAACTGGATCGGCGCTCCCGGTGCGACGATCGAGACCGCGACCTTCGTTCCTCCTCCGCCGGCCGAGCTGGGGAAGCTCCTGGACGACCTGGAGCTGTTCATCCACGAGGAGCCGCGTGTCCCCCCGCTGGTACAGGCAGCGCTTCTGCACTACCAGTTCGAGACGATCCACCCGTTCCTCGACGGCAACGGCCGACTCGGACGCCTGCTCGTGGTGTTCTTCCTCGTCGTGCGGGAGCGCCTGCCTGAACCTCTGCTGTACCTGTCGCCGTTCCTCGAGGCGCGCCGCGAGCAGTACTACGACGCCCTCCAGGGGGTTCGTGAACGGGGCGATGTGGACGCGTGGCTTGCGCTGTTTCTCGACGGCGTCTGCACGCAGGCAGCCGACGCTGTCGTGCGAGCGGAGCGCCTGACCGATCTGCGCGAGCGGTATCGAGTCGAGGTTCAGGCCTCCACCCACGGCGCCGCCAACCAGCTCGTCGATCTCGCCTTCGAACAACCGGTGTTGACCTCCCGGGCAGTGGAACAACGGCTGCACATCAGTCGTCCAGCCGCGCTCACTGCTCTCCGTCAGCTCGCTGACCTCGGGATACTCGTTGAGGTGCCCGGAGGCCCTCGCGGCCAGATCCGGTGGCGGGGTCAGGAGATCCTCGGCGTCCTCACCGCGGAGGGCTGACGCCTCCACGGGGAGGCGCTCCCGCGAGCCGTCACCAGCCGAGCTCCATGCCCGGTGGCTCCCATTCCACAGTCCGGATTGCCTCTCGATCCGACCCGACCTCCCGCTGCATCCCGCCGTGCATTGGCTCAGCCTCGTACCCGACCTCAGCCCGGGTCTCCGACACCCATCGCTGGTGGCGCTCCACACCCCAGTCGGCTTGGAGGTCGTCCACGGCTTGGTCGAGGTCGTCGGCGGTTGTGTGGATCGTGGTGCCGTCGCGTGCTCGGGAGAGTGCGACGTAGGCGAGCTCACGGCCACCGCCGGCAGCAAGGATGTGGGCGCGGTCGTAGGTGGCTCCCTGGGAGCGGTGCACCGTGACTGCGTACGCATGGTCGAGGTGCTTGGCGTCGAGCGACTCGCCGACGAGCACGACCTGTCGGCCGTCGTCACTGGCCTGAGCGAGGATGGCGTCGGGTCGGATGGCTGCGACGGTGAACCGTTCGCTGGTCACGATGCCGGCGATCGGGTCGGGGGCGAGCGCGACGATCGGGTCGCCGACGGCGTAGCGGCGGCCGCCGGGCATCGTGACGTCGGGGCCGGTGAGGTGGCCGGCTTGGTCCCAGCGGTGGCGGGCGAGCTGGTTGAGGGCCTCGACGTCGGCCCGCCGCCAGGCAAGCAGGGCCGCGTCGTTCCGTTGCGCGGTGTCGGCAGCCCACGCGTCGACCATGGTCTCGAGGGTCTCGACGCGGGTGGGTTGGGTGCGGATGCGGTCGTTGCGGGCGTACCAGGAGACCGCCTCGGGGACCGACCCCTCGCGGAGCTCGGCGAGGGCTCGTCGCTCGGCGGGGTCGCGTTGGCGGACGTTGTCTGCGAGCGAGGTGACGATGCCAGGGCGACGGTCGAGGAGGGCGGCGAGGGCTCCGCCGGGGCCGACGGCGGCGAGCTGGCGGTGGTCACCGACGAGGACGAGGTTCGCTCGGGCCCGGTGGATGGCGAGGGTGAGGCGGGCGAGGTCAGCGTCGTCGGCCATGCCGGCTTCGTCGACGACCACCACGGTGCGCTCGTCAAGTCGCTCGGTTCCACGGTCGAGGCGGGTGAGGAGGGAGGCGAGGGTTCGGGACTCGATCTTCGCCTCGGCGCCGAGGGTGCGAGCGGCCTGGCCGCTGGTGGAGCTGCCGAGCACCCGGTACCCGGCGGTCTCGAGGGCGGTCGAGGCGGCATCAAGCGCGGTTGTCTTGCCGGATCCGGCGACGCCGACGACGACCGTGGCGGCTCCGGTCGCCTGGCAGAGCTGCCCGACGACGCGGCGCTGGCCGGCAGTGAGGGCGTGGCCGATGGCGTGTTCCTTGGCGGCCACGGCTCGGATGACCTCGTCGTCGGTGACATCGGGACCGGGCCGGTCCGCGAGGGCCTCGATCATGCGGGCGATCGTTTGCTCGGCCTCCAGCACTTGGACAGTGGTGTACGCCTGCTCGCGGTTGCCCTCGACGCCGATCAGCGGGACCACGGCGCGGGCTCCGCAGATGCGGTCGAGGACCCGGTCGAGGTCCGCCGGATCCCGTCCGTAGAGGCGGGGCGCGACCTCGGCGGCGAGGTGGGTGCGGGTGAACAGCTTGTGCCGGCGCAACAGGTCCCCGTCGATGTCGATGATCTCAGCAGCCAGCGCGTCGATCTCGTGGGTGGTCAGCGGGCAGGGCGCTGCGACTGTCTCAGCGTCCCGCTGAGAGTGCGTAGCGAGGTGGGCGCTGAGACGTTCGAGTGGCCAGCCGGCCGCCGCGAGCTCAGCGTGCCATCCGGCTATCAGCTCATCGGGACCGGTGTGGCGCTTGCGGGAGCGCGACGCCCGGGCGGCGATGCCACGGGCCCGGTAGGAGTCCTGTCCGGTGGCGGCCAGGTGCTCGGCGATCTCGTCGGATCGCTTCGAGAACAGCTCGCACACCCCGACGGGCACGCCCTCGATCCGCCAATGCCGCAACCTGCCGGATGGTCCGTCGTCCCGTTCGATCCGAAAGCCCAGCTCCATCGCCCGCCACGCCGAGTGCAGCCGACCGACCATCGTGGCGGCCTCCACCGTGTCACGCAGTGCCGCCGAGTCCAACGCCTTGTACTCGCCGCCCAGGTCGAGCATGTCGACGACGTTGGCGACGAGCACGTGATCGTGCGGCGACGGGTCGCCCGCCCGGGAGGTGGCATGACGGGTCACCGCGTAGGTCAGCCCGGCCGTGGCGGTGCGGGCCTGAGCCCGACCTCGCCGGCCACCTCTCTCCTGGAACCAACCGTCCAACCAGACCATGGTCGCCTGCGACTCGACATCGAGGATCGAGTGCATCTCCTCCGCGTGGCCGACCACACCGAGCACAGCGACCGACTTGTGCGCGCTCACGACCAGCTCGAAACCGGGCCGGCACGTCGTCACCAGCTGACCGCCCGTCGACGGATGCCGGAACCCGCCCGGCCCGAACGCCAACCCGTAAGCCTCCGGCGACACCTCACCGGACAAGCCGAACGCTCGAGCGCCAGCACCACCCCACCGCAACGGCGTCTCCCCCCGAGAGCCGTAGTACCCGAGGGCGCGCCCGGGATGATCGTCCTCCCGGCAGACCACCGTCGCCTCGTGATACGCGACCTCGGCAGCCCCCATCGGCCGAAACCACGCCATCAGCCGACGGGGACCCGAGCGGAGGTCCCGGCGGAGGTCCCACAACCGGAGGTTGCAACCGTGTTCGCCATCGTTGCCCTTGTCGCGCCGGATCTGGAGGGCTGGAAAGCGCCTTCAGATGACCGGACGATGGCGGTCGCTGACGGTCAGGAGGTCAGCTAGGGGAGCCGAGGTCTCGATGGCGCGGGAGCGTCTGCGACTGCCCGGCAGATGGGCCCGTCTCCGCGTTGACTCAGGACAACTCGACGGGGAGCGAGTCCGCGAGTCCGCGGAGCTGCGCTGCGAGATCCGTCCCTCGATCGAAGGCCAGGTGCCACCGGTCGCTCGGGTATCCCCAGTAGCGAACATCTGTGATGCGCCAGTCAGGTGACGCTTCGAGGTCGACGACGAGGTCGACGCACCCATCGTCGACGCTGTCCACGAGACCGCGACAGAAGATCACCTGGCCGTGGCCATCCGCAGCGTCTGTTTGACCCGGCGCGAAGCCCAGTGGGATCAGGATCGGATCAAGGACGGCGGCGATGCCTTCGAGAGCGTCATCGCTGGAGTCCGGATGAGGGCCGAGGGGCACGATCTCATCCTCGCACCAGCCGGTGCGCGTCAGTCCGGCAGCTATGCCCTCAGTTCGCGAGGTCGGCCGCGACGACTACGACGAGCCCGACCGAGGCGGCGGCGATGACCCACGGACGTCGCCAGTAGGGCGGGCTGCCCTCCGCTGCCGGTCGAACGAGGGCCAGCACGAAGGCGATGCCGCCGAGGACCCACACGATGGTTGCGGCGGCCTGAAGCACTCGCGTCATCCTGCCCCGCTGAGCCCGCTGCCGTGTCGATGTTCGGCAGTTATGCCTTCGGGCGGTCTCGACTCGCCCCTCAATACAGCTTCCGTCTGAGCCGGACATTCGACTGCCTGATCACGTCCATCGCCACGGATTCATCCGCGACTTGAACGACGATGCGCATCCGGTTGTTGGACCTCGCAGCAAGGTTCCATGCTTCGACGCCCCGGGCAGGGATACCGGCTCGCTCTAGAGCGCTCACCAGCATCGGGCCTTCGTGGAGCATCACCTCCGCGACTTCGATCTCGGCACACGGGTCAGCGACTTCCACCTCGCCTCGTGCCAGCCACCGCATCACCCGGTCACGTACGCCCATCACCCCAACTGTGCCCTAGACCGGCGGCATACCGGCAGTCATGCCCGCCTCACGCGAAGCCGAAGCGAACCTCCACGTCGGAACCGATCTCCTCCTGCAACGCCGCAGCGAGCGCCTGTCCGTCCGCTACGAACGAGGCCCACTGCGCCGCGTCGATCTGGCGCTCCTCCTCCTCGGGCGGCCACGTGAGGTCCTCCCACGTCGACTGCCAACTGCGAAGCCGCCCGCGAAGGCCTTCCGACAGGGGGACGTGGTCCAGGGGGTAGTACTCGGTGCCCCCCGAGTCAGGAGGCTCGTGGACCCCCGGGACCCATGTCGGCCAGTCAGCCCCGTAGTCGCACTGGAGGATGATCACCTTCGGCAGCACCCGGACACTCTGCCCGATGCGCCCCGGCGTACGTCCCACTCCGGCAGTTATGCCCGGGTCAGATCCTCGGCATCGACCGGCACTCCGGCATCCCGCGGCGCGGCTGGCGCACTAAACGGTCGTGTCGTCCCTACGGATCGGGGTCGGTCCCGGCCACCAGAGATGCGTTCGGCTTGACAGCCAGTTGACGGTGGCAGTCCGGCGAACCAGAACGACCGGCCACGCGACCATCAGGACCACAATCACCAGCGGCGCGGAGACGAACTGCACAAGATCGGACGAGAGCGGCTCGCGAGTCCGGCCAATGCTCCAGTTGCAGGCGGCGATTGAGATCGCGCCAAACGAACCACAGCATCACGGCGCCCGGGACCATCCAGAGGAGGATCACGATCGGAATTGTTGGCGATCATTCACGACGGCCAGTCTCCCCGGAGTCGCCGCCCAGCACCAGACAGCAGATGGTGCACTCCGGCAGGTATGCCCGCCTGTCGATGGCATACCGTCGGGCAGATGGTCGGGAGGCGCCGCGTGGCGGTCGTGGTCGGGGCGGTCCTCGCGATCCGCGGCGGCGATCGCGTTCGGAGTGCTTGCCGAGCGGGCCCCGACTGACAGGAGACGACAGGATCGTCCGTCGCTACGGCGAGGTCGTCAGCGCCGCCATCCAGAGCAGGAGGGGAACCCGGGCAGAACGGTCCAGAGGCGACGGCTGATCGCGAACGCCATCGAACCGCCAAGCGCGAAGCAGGCCGTCGCCAGCAGGAACGACGGGTGGCTCGTGTCCAGCCCCGACGACTCATCGAAGCCGTCGGGCGCGATGACGCCTTCGAGGAAGAACAGACATCCAAGCGCCAAGAGGACGCTCTCAGTCACCAACGCGACTACGAGGCGCGTGCTTGACCGAGGTGGGTGAGGCACCACGCTCGACTGCGCTGACACCGCGTCATAGTGCCCGTTATGCAACGCGCGGTGCTCGATTAAGGGACAGGACTGCACCGCGCGTCTAGATGGCGCCTTCGACCCAGGCGGAGACGGCGTGGGTGCTGTTGCGGCTGATGTTGTCGCGTCCTCGGTCGTAGTAGGCCACCATCCGGGTGTCGGAGTGACCGGTGGAGATGGCGATGTCTCGTTCGGCCTGGCCGGCGTCGAGGGCCATGGTCACGAAGGTGTGGCGAAGCGAGTGCGGGGTGATGTGCTTGGTGATCCCGGCCCGGCGGGCGACGCGGGCGACGATGCGGGCGGCGCCGCGCCGTTCGAGCCGGTCGCCGTTGCGGGTGAGGAGCACAGGTCCGCTGGTGCGGTCACCGATGGCAGAGCTCACGGCCCAGGCGGTGCGATGGGACATGGGGATGGTCTGGACCTTGCCGCCTTTGCGCGATGAGGTAGGCGGTCCGCTGGCCCTTGTGGTGGCCGAGGTCGTCGATGTCGAGCGCGCAGGTCTCCGAGACGCGGAGGCCGTTGAGCCCGAGGAGGCAGATGAGCGCGTGGTCACGCGCCGGTCATCGTTTCGACGACGCGGAGCATGTCGGCGAACTCGGTGCGGGTGAGGCCCTTGGTGGTGGAGACCCGTTCGACGCGGGGCCGGCGCACGTTGAGCATCGGATCCCGGTCGAGGACCTCGTCGATGACGGCGTAGCGGTAGTAGCCGGCCAGCGCGTTGAGCTTGCTGGCCACGGTGGCGAGCGTGCGTCCGGTGGACCTCGAGCTCGCGGGCGAAGATCTCGATCTGCGAGCGGGTCGCCTCGAGCGGGTCGATCCCACGCTCGGCACACCAGCCGAACCACTGCCGCAGCGACAACCCGTAGGAGGCGCGAGTCTGGGCTACCCGGTACCGGGCCAGGAACGCCAGCGCGTGCGTCTCCGCTCGAGTGCGACCGAACTGGTCGGGACGGGCAAGAACTGTGGTGGGAGTAACGATCATCGCTGCAGTCGAGCGCGGAGCGTGCCTCAACGAGCAGCGAGTGTCCCTTGATCCAGCACCGCGTGTTTGTGTCAAGGAGCTGTTCGAGGGCGCGCTGAAGTAGAGCGACGTAGCGTTGGTGTGGGTCCGGGAGTGGCTTGTCCGAAGAGCCGGCCTCAGGGTGTCGAGCCGGCCACGCTGGCTAAGAGTCGTCCCGTCTGCCCTCCCGGGCCCTCTGGTTCAGCGGCGGGTGTCGGCGAGGAGCTGGCGGTAGACGGCGTCGCTGATGCGGCGCTTGAGGGCGCGGATCGCTTCTTTGCGTGTCTTGCCCTCGGCGACCTTGCGATCGAGGTACGCGCGGCCGGGGGTGTCGTTGCGGATCTGGGTGACCGCCGCGATGTGCAGAGCGTGGTTGAGGTGCCGGTTCCCGCGAGGGTTGAGCCGGTGCCGGACCTTCGGTCCGGATGACGCTTCGATCGGCGCGGTCGCGTTGTAGCGGGCGTAGTGCCCAGCGGTCGGGAACCGGCCGACGTGACCGGTGTGCCCGACGATGATCGCGGCCAGGATCGGGCCGATCCCGTACACGTCGGTGACGGAGGTCCCCGACGCGGCCACGGCATCGGCGGTGCGGTCACTGACGGCGGCGATCTGCTGGTCGAGACGGCGGAGGTCAGCGAGGAGCTCGAGGGCCATGTGCTTGCGTTCGGTGGCGACTGCCTCGACAGGTCGGATGTTCCGCAGGACCTTGGCGGCCTGATCAGCGCCGAGCCGCTGGCCGAACCCACCCGGGGTGAGCAGGCACAACAGGGCGTGGAGCCGGCAGACCGTGCGGGTCCGCAACGCGACCAGGTCGTGACGCCGATCGGCGAGCAGGCGCAGCACCGCGGTGTGATCGACCGGCCGAACCAGCTGCAACGAGTCATGGCGCAACGCCACGACCGCCGCGGAGCGGGCGTCATGCGGGTCGGTCTTGTCCGTGCGCCCGGAGTCCAACAGTCGAGCCCGAGCCGACAGCGACGGCGGCACATCGAGCACGGTCTCGCCGGCCGCGACGAGCTGCTGGGCCAACAACGCCCCGAGACCGGCAGCGGCTTCGACCGCCCACGTTCGCGGTTCGAACGGTGCCGCGAACTCGAGCAGCCGATCGCGTTGCCGTCGATCCGCGGTAACACGGACCTCGCCGACAACGACTTCTTGCTCGTCGAGCACCGCCGCGGTGTGGGACCCCTTGTGCGGGTCGATCCCGATGATGAACACAACGTCCTCCTCATGGTGTCCGGTGGTGAAGCCACGGCGGGCAGTCCTGATGAGGGTCGTTTGCGTCTCGCCTGTTTCGAGCCACGCCGCAGCGAGAACCCGGTGGGCGGCCAGATCGATAGGAAGCCAACCGAACCGGCGGCAGGGCAATATCGAGACCGCCCACCAGGCCCTCGAACGCTACGAGCGAACCCGCAACGCCTGCACCGCAGCCTCTATCAGGCAATGTGTACCGGTCATTCCCCGCCATGGGCTGGCACGCACGACGGCGCGGGTCTCAGGCGTGAGCTCGGAGCGAGGTTCCGATCGGCGATGAGCAAGGCCGACATTCCTATCCTCGCCGCGGTCTCCATGGAGCGATCGATCTCACCGCCGGCCCGTTCCCGGTCGCCGGGCCCGTCGCGCTGGAGCAGGGCGCGGGCGAGCCAGTAGCGGGTGCGAGCGGTGAAGGTGGGGGACTCGACGGACTCCTCCAACGCGAGGGCGGCGGTGAGCGCGGCGACGGCCTCGTCGTGGCGACCGAGCAGGCTGAGCAGCATGCCCCGGTAGCGGTGCGGCGCCTGCGCAGACGATGCCCGGTCCGCCGACGACCAGCTCGCCCGCGTAGGGCTCGAGCTCGTCGACGAGCAGCCCGGCGTGTTCGGTCGCCCCCAGGCCGGCGACGATCTCTGTGGTCTCGGCGAGCGCGAGGGACCAGCTCCAATCTCGCGCGCCATCCCGTCCCAGGCCCCGGCCAGATGGTCGAGCGCCTCGATCGCGCCGGTGAGATCACCGGTCTCGAGGCGGAACCGACCCACCATGGCTCGGGTCCAGCGGGAGGCGGTGGGCGAGGGCGCGCGTCCATCATCGGGAGCAGCTCGTCGAAGCGGCCTTCCTCGACGGCAAGCCGCACCATGAACGCGAGGTACGAGGGGAGAACGCGCGTGCCGCTTCGCGCATTCGGGCGGCGCTGCTGGGCACGTCAGCGAAAGCGCCCGTCGAGCAGGCCGAGGAGCGCGACGCGGTGTGGGCCACGGCCGGAAGGCCTCAGGTTGCCGGTGGTCTCGCCGAGCTTCGTGACCTGGGCGAGGTTGGTCTCGAACTCGGCTCGCCGGCCGAGCGCCAGCAGCGAGTGCCCCGGCAACAGTGGAGCAGCGCCGCGGTGCTGTCGAGGCCGGTAGGCGAGCTGGTCCCACCACGGGTCCTCGGCCTCGGGGGCGACCGCGAGGGCCTCGTCGCACAGGCGGAGCCGGTGCGCGGCGCCGGGAAGACCCAAGGTGGCCGAAGGGAGGAGCCAGCGCGACCGCGGCCGCGACCTTGGGTGCGCTCGACTCGATGTCGGCAAGCAACTGCGTTCGCCGCTCGACGTCGTCGGTGAACTCGGGGTCGACCTGTGTCGAGCGAGCCAGGCGACGGACGCGATGGCGAGGGCGCGCAGGGGTACCGCCTCGGGGTCGAGGAGCTCGACCGCCTCGTCGAAGAGGTCGATCCCTTCCGGATCGATCACTCCTGTGCCCCGGTTGTAGCGGGCCGTGGCGATGCGGAGCATGCGCGCACCGGAGCGCAGCCGACGAGCGGCGTCGACCGCCGACTCGACCGAGGCCGGTCGGTCTCCGCGACCGCGTAGTGACGTTCGGCGAGCGCGACGGCGACATCGAACCGGGCGGTTTGGTCGACGGGTTCGACGACCTCGATGACGGCCAGCGCCCGTTCCAGCACGGTGATGGCGCCGCGGTGATCGGCCTGGTCGGCGGCGGCGCGAGCAGCGGCGGTCGCCCATCGTGCCGCGGCGGCGCTGTCGCCGAGCACGGCCGCCTCGGTGAAGTGTCGGGCCAGCTCGGCGAGCGGAATGCCGGGCGCGTCGCGGTAGACGGCGAGGATCGCCTCCCCGAGCGCCGCGGTGCAGCCGGGCCCGCTTGGCGAGGGTGAGCTCTCGGGTGAGCGCGTCGCGCACGATGGCGTGAGTGAAGGCGAAGCGTCCGGGGCCGGTCTCGACCAGCAGACGCGCGCGGACGGCGTCGTCGAGACCGTCGACGACCGCGTCGGGATCTCCAGCTTCGGGCACCGCACGCAGCACCCGCACACCGAACTCGAGCCCGCACAGCGCGGCGACGGCCAGGGCCTGGTTGGCGTCGGGCGACAGGTGTGACAAGCGACGGCCGACGACATCGAGCACACCTTCGGGCAGGTCGACGTCGTCGAGCGAACCGCTGATGGTCCAGCGTCGTCGTCCTGCACGAGCGACGCCGCGCTCGACGAGGTGGCGCAGCACCTGGTTGGCGAAGAACGGGTTGCCGTCGGTGCGCTCGACGAGGGCCGCGGCGAGCGCGCGGGTGTCGTCGTCGAGCGTCATCGCCCGACGCGGCCGCCAGCAGGTCCTCGATCGCCTTGTCCGTCGAGGCCGCGCAGCGCGAGACGCTCGACGCCTTCGATGCGGTGCATGTCGGCGAGCAGCCCGCCGAGCGCGTGGAGAACGGTCGACCTCGGTGTCCCGGTAGGTGCCGAGGACGCACAGACCGTGGTTGGGATCCGCGCCGAGGAGGTGGCGCAGCAGCGCGATCGGTCGACGGCGCCGCCCAGTGCAGATCGTCGAGGACCAGCACCACCGTTCGGTCCTCCGCGGCGCGGTGCAACAGATCCGTGACCGCGTCGAAGAGCCGTGCCTGCTCGAGCCCCGGCTCGGCCCGGACCGGATCGGCCGCCTCGACGACCGGGACGAGGCGTCGGATCTCGCCGCCGTGTTCGGCCACATGCGCGTCGACAACGTCGGCGTCGAAACCGGTCAAGGCCGCGCGCAGGGCTTCGGCGAAGGGCTGGTAGGCCACTGCGAGGTCTTCCTCGCAGCGACCGAACAGAACGAGCGCGCCCTCGTCGTGCGCGCGCCGAGCCGACGCCGCCACCAGGCGGGTCTTGCCCACGCCCGGTTCACCGGCGACGAGCACTCCGCGGCGCGCACCCGCGGCCGCCGCGTTGCACGCGACACTCAAGATGTCGAGCTGCGGTGCTCCGGCCGACGAGCCGCTCCGCCGGCGTCGCAGCCAGCGCCGGCGGCAAGGGTACGCGTCGTGCTCGCCGCGGCGTCGACGCGGATCGTGCACGCGGGCACGGGTTCTGCGATGCCCTTCAGGATGAGCTCGCCGACCGCCTCGTATTGATGGCCACCGCGGTCCCCGGCGAGCATCCGCACCATGTCGGTGCCAGGATCTGATGCTCACCCGCGGCATCGCACAGCCGTCCGGCGGTCACGACCGCGGGCCCGAACACGTCGCCGTCTTCCTCGGTCACGTCGCCGACCGCCACCCCGACCCGCAGACTCGAGGCCCGGCACCTTGTGTTCATGGAGGCCGGCCAGCCGCGTCGCTGGAGCGCGACTGCTGCGGTCACCGCGTCGGCCGCACTGTCGAACGACGCCAAGCACCCGTCGCCCATCGTCTTGATCAACACGCCCATCGCCGGCACCGACCGCGGTCGGAGAACGCGGCGAACAACGGCCCGCCGCGCATCATCGGCGCGATCGACGCCGAGCCGGCCGAACAGCTCTGTCGAACCGACGACATCGGCCATCAGCACCGTCAACGTCCGGCCCCGCGCCACCCCTCGACCCTACGCCCGAGGCGGCCGAAAGGGCCCAGGCGTGTCCGATCCCGACTGGGAGGCCCAAACCGACGCTGCAAAGGCCGACTCTCCCGCGGGCATAAGAGCCGAACATCACGACGGCATTCCGAT